>NZ_NEGZ01000031.1 GCF_002127585.1 Janthinobacterium sp. GW458P | reverse complement strand
AAAATGGCAAAAGGTAAATTCGAACGGACCAAGCCGCACGTTAACGTCGGCACCATCGGCCACGTCGACCACGGTAAAACCACGCTGACCGCTGCAATCGCAACGGTTCTGTCGAAGAAATTCGGCGGCGAAGCCAAAGCATACGACCAGATCGATGCGGCTCCAGAAGAAAAAGCGCGCGGTATCACGATTAACACCGCCCACGTCGAGTACGAAACGGAAACGCGTCACTACGCGCACGTTGACTGCCCAGGCCACGCCGACTACATCAAGAACATGATTACCGGTGCCGCGCAGATGGACGGCGCGATCCTGGTGTGCTCCGCAGCTGACGGCCCGATGCCACAGACCCGCGAACACATCYTGCTGGCCCGCCAAGTTGGCGTTCCATACATCATCGTGTTCCTGAACAAGTGCGACCTGGTCGACGACGCAGAGCTGCTGGAACTGGTTGAAATGGAAGTGCGCGAGCTGTTGTCGAAGTACGAATTCCCAGGCGACGACCTGCCTATCATCAAAGGTTCGGCACGTATGGCGCTGGAAGGCAAAGAAGGCGAAATGGGCGTTGACGCAGTGCTGCGTCTGGCCGATGCCCTGGATGCCTACATCCCAACGCCAGAGCGCGCTGTTGACGGCGCCTTCCTGATGCCAGTGGAAGACGTGTTCTCGATCTCGGGTCGCGGTACCGTTGTGACCGGTCGTATCGAGCGCGGCATCATCAAGGTCGGCGAAGAGATCGAAATCGTCGGTATCACCGATACCGTCAAAACGACTTGCACCGGCGTGGAAATGTTCCGCAAGCTGCTGGATCAGGGTCAAGCTGGCGACAACGTTGGTCTGCTGCTGCGCGGCACCAAGCGTGAAGACGTGCAACGTGGTCAAGTTCTGGCCAAGCCAGGCTCGATCAAGCCGCACGCCCACTTCACCGGCGAGATCTATGTTCTGTCGAAAGACGAAGGCGGCCGTCATACGCCATTCTTCAACAACTATCGTCCACAGTTCTACTTCCGCACGACGGACGTGACCGGTTCGATCGAGTTGCCAGCAGACAAAGAAATGGTCATGCCAGGCGATAACGTGTCGATCACCGTCAAGCTGATCAACCCGATCGCGATGGAAGANCATTCTTCAACAACTATCGTCCACAGTTCTACTTCCGCACGACGGACGTGACCGGTTCGATCGAGTTGCCAGCAGACAAAGAAATGGTCATGCCAGGCGATAACGTGTCGATCACCGTCAAGCTGATCAACCCGATCGCGATGGAAGAGGGTCTGCGCTTCGCTATCCGTGAAGGCGGCCGTACCGTCGGCGCCGGCGTGGTTGCAAAAATCCTCGCATAAGGAAATGTTATGCTTCCACCCGGGGCGTCCTGGGTGGTAGAATAGCACTCCTCGAAAGTTTTACGTAGGGACGTAGCTCAATTGGCAGAGCGTCGGTCTCCAAAACCGAAGGTTGGGGGTTCGATGCCCTCCGTCCCTGCCACCGTCAAGGTGCAGGGCACCGAAAGTAGAAAAATGTCAAATCAATCCGTGCAAACCGTTAGCACGTCGAGTGACAAGATAAAAGTCGCGCTGGCAATAGTGGCTGCGATTGCAGGAGTAGTCGGGTTTTATTACCTGGCAGGCCAACCAGCTCTGGTGCGTGCAAGCGCGCTTGTGGCTGGTTTGGTTATTGCTGTTGCGCTCTTGTATGTCTCGACGACCGGCCGTGAATTTCTCAATTTCGCCAAAGAAGCTGTGCGCGAAACCAAGAAAGTCGTTTGGCCGACCCGCAAAGAAGCCACGCAGATTACTGCGATCGTGTTTGCCTTTGTGCTGGTCATGGCGATTTTCCTGTGGGGTACGGATAAATTGCTCGAGTTTTTGTTGTATGACGTAATTCTGGGTTGGAAAAAATAATGAGCGAAAATGTGCATGATGAAGCGGCGGACGAATCCGTTCCGGGCGACGCTCCGGTAGCGGATACTGGTGCAGCGCTGAGCGTGCCAGTGAGCAGCAAGCGCTGGTATGTCGTGCATGCTTATTCCGGCATGGAAAAAAGCGTCATGCGCGCACTGACCGAGCGCATCGAGCGCGCGGGCATGCAAGACCAGTTCGGCCAGATCCTGGTGCCGATCGAAGAAGTGGTCGAAGTCAAGAATGGTGTGAAGTCGGTCACCGAGCGTCGTTTCTATCCTGGCTATGTGCTGGTCGAAATGGAAATGACCGATGAGAGCTGGCACTTGGTCAAGAATACCAGCAAGGTTACCGGTTTTATTGGTGGCAAATCGAACAAGCCGACGCCGATTTCCGCGCGCGAAATCGATGCCATCATGCGCCAGATGCAGGAAGGCGTTGAAAAGCCCCGTCCGAAGACCTTGTACGAAGTGGGCGAGCAAGTGCGCATCAAGGATGGTCCGTTCACCGACTTCAACGGCAACGTCGAAGAAGTCAACTACGAGAAATCCAAAGTGCGCGTTTCGGTCACCATCTTCGGCCGCGCTACTCCGGTGGAACTCGAATTCGGCCAGGTCGAAAAAGTTTAAGTTGTATCAGCGCCACCAGGAGCGCCGCAGCAGTCTCAGCGAAATCCGGCCAGAGGAGCCCCGCCAGGGTAGGATCGGCGGGGCGCTACTACTCAATCCAAGATAGGAGCCATCATGGCAAAGAAAATCATTGGTTTTATCAAGCTGCAAGTGCCAGCTGGTAAAGCAAACCCATCCCCACCAATCGGTCCAGCTCTGGGTCAACGTGGCCTGAACATCATGGAATTCTGCAAGGCGTTCAATGCACAGACCCAAGGTCTGGAGCCAGGCATGCCGATTCCAGTCGTGATCACCGCGTTTGCTGACAAGTCCTTCACGTTCGTGATGAAGACGCCTCCAGCAACCTACCTGATCAAAAAAGCTGCTGCGATCACCAAAGGTTCGCCGAAGCCACATACCGACAAAGTCGGTACGCTGACCCGCGCACAAGCTGAAGAAATCGCTAAATTGAAAACCCCTGATCTGACCGCTGCCGACATGGATGCTGCTGTACGCACCATCGCTGGTTCCGCTCGTTCGATTGGTATCACGGTGGAAGGTGTTGTATAATGGCTAAGTTATCCAAACGTATCAAGGCTTTGAAAGCCAAAGTCGACCGTACCAAAGTGTACGCTTTCGACAACGCTGTCGCTCTGATCAAAGAGTGCGCAACGGCCAAGTTCAATGAGTCGATCGACGTATCGGTACAACTGGGCGTTGATCCTAAGAAATCCGACCAAGTGGTGCGCGGCTCCGTCGTGTTGCCAGCTGGCACCGGCAAAACCGTACGCGTGGCAGTATTCGCGTCGGGCGAAAAAGCGGAAGCTGCCAAGGCAGCCGGCGCCGACATCGTTGGTATGGAAGACCTGGCTGAGCAGATCAAAGCCGGCGACATGCCTTTCGACATCGTTATCGCTTCGCCAGATACCATGCGTATCGTTGGTACCCTGGGTCAGATCCTGGGCCCACGCGGCATGATGCCTAACCCGAAAGTCGGCACTGTTACTCCTGACGTCGCTACCGCCGTGAAAAACGCGAAAGCCGGTCAAGTTCAGTACCGTACCGACAAGTCCGGTATCATCCACGCTACCATCGGTCGTAAATCGTTCGCTGACGCAGATCTGAAGTCGAATCTGGTCGCACTGATCGACGCACTGAACAAAGCCAAGCCAGCATCGAGCAAAGGCGTGTACCTGCGCAAAGTTTCGCTGTCGTCGACCATGGGCGCTGGCGTCCGTGTTGACCAGGCTAGCCTGGCAGCTTAAGTAACAGAATCAAGTCCTGTAGCGCCTTCGGGCGCTATAGGCGCATCTTTGGGCTGTCTGCGCGGTGTTCGCACCGGGCAGGCAGACAATCAAAGACCGTTGGGCCGACTGCGATGGCACATGCAGAAGGTTAATAGGCTTGCCGGCAACGGCAAGTGCCCAACGCAGATGGTGTACCCGAACAAGTTTTGTAGTCCTCATGCTGCGTGAATCCATCCGCTCAGTTTAGTACTTCTTGACTTCGGACGCCGTGTTCGAACCGATGCAAGGCGCTCAACCACTCGGTTGTGATTGCCGAACATCATTTAAGGAGGTTGACCGTGAGTCTCAATCTGAATGACAAAAAGGCCGTCGTCGCCGAAGTTTCCGCACAAGTAGCAAATGCGCAAACGATCGTCGTGGCCGAATATCGTGGCATCCAGGTTGGTCACTTGACGCAACTGCGTGCTAAAGCGCGTGCCCAAGGCGTGTACCTGCGTGTGTTGAAAAACACTCTGGCTCGTCGCTCCGTTGAAGGTACCGCATTCGCCAGCCTGGCAGATGCCATGACCGGCCCGTTGATCTACTCGATCTCGGCCGATGCCGTTGCAGCAGCTAAAGTCATCGCTGACTTCGCTAAAACCAATGACAAACTGGTCATCAAAGCAGGTAACTACGCAGGCAAGCCGCTGGATACAGCTGCTGTCACCGCGTTGGCGAGCATTCCTAGCCGTGAAGTTCTCATTTCGCAGTTGTTGGGCGTTATGCTGGCTCCGGTTTCGGGCTTTGCACGTGGTCTGGCTGCCCTGGCAGCGAAAAAAGGCGAAGGCGCCGCTCCTGCAGAAGCAGCAGCAGAAGAAGCCCCAGCAGCCGCTTAATTGCGCGCACTTTTTTCTCTCAGTACCAATCTGATGTAACTAACGTAATAAATTTAGGAGTTTCAAAATGGCAATTAGCAAAGACGATATCCTGGAAGCAGTTAGCGCCATGTCCGTAATGGACCTGAACGACCTGGTTAAAGCATTCGAAGAAAAATTCGGCGTGTCGGCAGCAGCTATGGCTGCTCCTGCAGCCGGCGGCGCAGCAGCAGGCGGCGCAGCAGCTGAAGAGCAAACCGAGTTCAACGTTGTGCTGGACACCTTCGGCGCAAACAAAGTTGGCGTCATTAAAGCAGTTCGCGAAATCACCGGCCTGGGCTTGAAAGAAGCTAAAGACCTGGTCGATGGCGCACCAAAAACTGTGAAAGAAGCAGTGTCGAAAGCTGACGCTGAAGCTGCAGTGAAGAAACTGGTTGAAGCCGGCGCAACCGCTTCGATGAAGTAATATCTGTACCGGCGGCAGTTAGCGCCCGAGTCAAAGTCTGAGGTTTCCCCTCGCAAGGGGGGAAATCCGACTTTGGCTCCTTTGTCGTCTGCATCGTATTTGTCATGTAGTTGTAGCAGCAGTTTTTATTCGATTCAAGCCGGAAAGCAGAGCCTTGAGGTTTCGTCTGTGTCACACGCAGCGGTGCAAACGAACACTTGCAAAACCTGAATTTTCTATCCTTTCTGTCACTCACGGAGTGTCCATGCACTACTCATTTACTGAGAAGAAACGCATTCGCAAATCATTCGCGAAGCGCGCCAACGTTCACCACGTTCCGTTCCTGCTGGCGACCCAGCTCGAGTCTTATCATAGCTTCTTGCAAGAGGACATAGCACCGTCCGGCCGCAAGAATGATGGCCTGCAGTCGGCTTTCACTTCGATTTTCCCTATCGTGTCGCACAATGGTTTTGCGCGTCTCGAATTCTTGTCGTACGTTCTGGGCGATCCTGCCTTTGACGTCAAAGAATGTCAACAACGTGGCCTGACGTTCGCGTCGCCGCTGCGCGCGAAAGTGCGCCTGGTGATCCTGGACAAGGAATCGCCAACCAAGCCCGTCGTCAAAGAGATGAAGGAACAGGAAGTCTACATGGGCGAATTGCCGCTCATGACGACCACCGGTTCGTTCGTGATCAACGGCACGGAGCGGGTTATCGTTTCCCAGCTGCACCGTTCGCCAGGCGTGTTCTTCGAGCATGACCGCGGCAAGACCCACTCGTCCGGTAAACTGCTGTTCTCCGCGCGTATCATTCCTTACCGCGGTTCGTGGCTGGACTTCGAGTTCGACCCGAAAGACATCCTGTTCTTCCGCGTCGACCGCCGCCGCAAGATGCCCGTGACGATTTTGCTCAAAGCAATCGGCATGTCGCATGAGCAAATCCTGGCCAATTTCTTTGTCTTCGACAATTTCAACCTGCGCTCCGAAGGCGCGGAGATGGAATTCGTTGCCGAGCGTCTGCGCGGTGAAGTGGCGCGTTTCGACATCGTCGACAAGTCGGGCAAGACCCTGGTCTTGAAAGACAAGCGTATCAATGCCAAGCACGTGCGTGATATCGAAGCTGCCGGCATCAAGCACATTTCCGTACCGGAAGACTACCTGCTGGGCCGCGTACTGGCGAAGAACATCGTCGATGGCGACACCGGCGAAGTCGTCGCTTCCGCGAACGATGAGCTGACGGAAGACCTGCTGGGTCGCTTGCGCGATGCCAACATCTCCGAAATCCAGACCCTGTACACCAACGACCTGGATCAAGGCGCCTACATTTCGCAAACCCTGCGTATCGACGACACCGCCGACCAGATGGCTGCGAAAGTGGCGATCTACCGCATGATGCGTCCAGGCGAACCGCCAACGGAAGACTCCGTTGAAGCGCTGTTCAATGGCCTGTTCTACAACTCGGACCGCTACGACCTGTCGGCCGTGGGCCGCATGAAGTTCAACCGCCGCATTGGCCGCGATGAACTGACTGGCGCCATGACCCTGTCGAACGAAGACGTGCTGGCCGTGATCAAGATCCTGGTGGAATTGCGCAATGGCCGCGGCGAAGTCGACGATATCGATCACCTGGGTAACCGCCGCGTACGTTGCGTGGGCGAACTGGCCGAGAATCAATTCCGCGCCGGCCTGGTGCGTGTTGAGCGCGCCGTCAAGGAACGCCTCGGCCAAGCCGAAGCGGACAACCTGATGCCGCACGACCTGATCAACTCGAAGCCGATTTCGGCCGCGATTCGCGAGTTCTTCGGTTCGTCCCAGCTGTCGCAGTTCATGGACCAAACCAATCCTCTGTCGGAAATTACCCACAAGCGCCGCGTATCGGCTCTGGGACCCGGCGGTCTGACACGCGAACGCGCCGGCTTTGAAGTGCGCGACGTGCATCCGACCCATTACGGCCGCGTCTGCCCGATCGAGACACCGGAAGGTCCGAACATTGGTCTGATCAACTCGCTGGCTCTGTATGCCCGCCTGAATGAATACGGCTTCCTGGAAACCCCGTACCGCAAGGTCGAAGGCTCCAAGATTACCGATCAGATCGACTACCTGTCCGCCATCGAAGAAGGCCGCTACATCATCGCTCAGGCGAATGCGACCATCAACGACGAAGGCATGCTGTCCGATGAACTGGTCTCGGCCCGTGAAGCCGGCGAAACCATTCTGGTCTCCCCGGAGCGCATCCAGTACATGGACGTGGCGCCAGGCCAGATCGTTTCCGTCGCTGCCTCGCTGATTCCGTTCCTCGAACACGATGATGCGAACCGTGCATTGATGGGCGCCAACATGCAACGCCAGGCTGTGCCTTGCTTGCGTCCGGAAAAAGCGCTGGTCGGTACTGGTATCGAACGCACCGTTGCGGTCGACTCGGGCACCACCGTGCAAGCGCTGCGTGGCGGTATCGTCGATTACATCGACGCGGGCCGTGTCGTGATTCGCGTCAACGATGACGAAGCGCAAGCTGGTGAAGTGGGCGTCGACATCTACAACCTGATCAAGTACACCCGTTCGAACCAGAACACCAACATCAACCAGCGTCCTATCGTGCAAGTGGGCGACCGTGTTGCCAAGCGCGACGTGATCGCCGACGGCGCATCGACCGACCTGGGTGAATTGGCGCTGGGCCAGAACATGACCGTGGCCTTCATGCCATGGAATGGTCTGAACTTCGAAGATTCGATCCTGATCTCGGAAAACGTCGTCAAGGACGACCGCTACACCTCGATTCACATCGAAGAGTTGTCGGTGGTGGCCCGTGACACGAAACTGGGCGCGGAAGAAATTACGCGCGACATCTCGAACCTGGCTGAAAACCAGCTGGCTCGTCTGGATGAATCCGGTATCGTCTACATCGGCGCGGAAGTGCAAGCGGGCGACACCCTGGTCGGTAAAGTGACGCCGAAGGGCGAAACCCAGCTGACCCCGGAAGAGAAGCTGCTGCGCGCGATCTTCGGCGAAAAAGCCTCGGACGTGAAAGATACGTCGCTGCGCGTGCCTTCGGGCATGATCGGTACCGTGATCGACGTGCAAGTCTTCACCCGTGAAGGCATCGTGCGCGACAAGCGTGCCCAGCAAATTATCGATGACGAACTGAAACGTTTCCGTCTGGATCTGAATGACCAGATGCGTATCGTGGAAGGCGATGCCTTCCAGCGTCTGGAAAAAATGCTGATCGGCAAAGTCGTCAACGGCGGCCCGAAAAAGCTGGCCAAAGGCGCCAAGATCACCAAGGAATATCTGGCCGATCTGGACAAATACCACTGGTTCGACATCCGTCCTGCGGACGACGATGCCGCGGTAGCGCTGGAAGCGATCAAGGAATCGATCAACGAGAAGCGTCACCAGTTCGACCTGGCTTTCGAAGAGAAGCGCAAGAAACTGACGCAAGGCGATGAGCTGCAACCAGGCGTGCAAAAAATGGTCAAGGTGTACCTGGCCGTGAAACGCCGCCTGCAGTCGGGCGACAAGATGGCAGGTCGCCACGGTAACAAGGGTGTGGTTTCCCGTATTGTTCCTGTGGAAGACATGCCATACATGGCCGACGGCACGCCAGCCGACGTTGTGCTGAACCCGCTGGGCGTTCCTTCGCGGATGAACGTTGGTCAGATTCTCGAGACGCACTTGGGCTGGGCTGCCAAGGGTCTGGGTATCCGCATCGGCGAAATGCTGAAGGCGCAAACCAAGGTCGAGCAAGTGCGCAAGTACCTGACGACGATCTACAACGACAACGGCCGTGCGGAAGAGCTGGACAACTTCGACGACGAAGAGATCATGAAGCTGGCGGAAAACCTGAAAAAAGGTGTTCCGTTCGCCACGCCAGTGTTCGACGGCGCGAATGAAGAAGAGATCCGCCGCATGCTGGACCTGGCGTATCCGGACGACATCGCCAAGAACCTGGGCATGACCGCATCGAAAAACCAGGTGACCATGTATGACGGTCGCACCGGTGAGGCATTCGAGCGCAAGGTCACTGTCGGCGTCATGCACATGCTGAAACTGCATCACTTGGTTGATGACAAGATGCATGCGCGTTCGACCGGTCCTTACTCGCTGGTGACGCAGCAACCGCTGGGTGGTAAAGCCCAGTTCGGTGGTCAGCGTTTCGGTGAGATGGAAGTCTGGGCACTGGAAGCGTATGGCGCGTCGTATGTCTTGCAAGAGATGTTGACCGTCAAGTCCGATGACGTGAATGGCCGTACCAAAGTGTACGAAAACCTCGTCAAGGGCGACCACGTGATCGACGCCGGCATGCCGGAATCGTTCAACGTGCTGGTCAAGGAAATCCGTTCGCTCGGTATCGATATCGACCTCGAACGCAACTAAACGACAGGCTTATTGACCCAATAAGCGTCATTTGGTTTGGGAAACACAAAGCCCGGCTGGGAAACCATGCCGGGCAATGTAGTCTCAGGAATATAGAAATTTAATCACCTCTGGAGTGATACATGAAAGCACTGCTCGATCTATTCAAGCAAGTACAGACCAACGAGACCTTCGATGCAATCAAGATCGGTCTCGCTTCGCCTGAGAAAATTCGTTCGTGGTCCTACGGCGAAGTCAAAAAGCCGGAAACCATCAACTACCGTACCTTCAAGCCTGAGCGCGATGGCCTGTTCTGCGCCAAGATCTTTGGCCCGATCAAGGACTACGAGTGCCTGTGCGGCAAGTACAAGCGCCTGAAACACCGTGGCGTGATCTGTGAAAAGTGCGGCGTCGAAGTCACGCTGGCCAAGGTGCGCCGCGAGCGCATGGGCCACATTGAGCTGGCCTCGCCAACCGCGCACATCTGGTTCCTGAAGTCGCTGCCGTCGCGTCTGGGCATGGTCCTGGACATGACCCTGCGGGACATCGAGCGCGTGCTGTACTTTGAAGCATACGTCGTGACCGACCCAGGCATGACCCCGCTGAAGAAGTGCCAGATCATGTCGGAAGACGACTACGCCGCCAAGTACGAAGAGTACGGCGACGACTTCACAGCCTTCATGGGTGCCGAAGGTATCCGTGAACTGCTGCGCTCGATCGACATCCACCGCGATGCCGAAACCCTGCGCGTGGAACTGAAGGAATCGAAATCCGAAGCCAAGATCAAGAAATACGCGAAGCGCCTGAAAGTGCTGGAAGCGTTCCAACGTTCGGGCATCAAGCCTGACTGGATGATCATGGAAGTGCTGCCAGTGCTGCCGCCGGAACTGCGTCCGCTGGTACCGCTGGACGGCGGCCGTTTCGCGACTTCGGATCTGAACGATCTGTATCGCCGCGTCATCAACCGTAACAACCGTCTGAAACGCCTGATGGAGCTGCGCGCTCCAGAGATCATCACGCGCAACGAAAAGCGCATGCTGCAAGAAGCGGTCGATTCGCTGCTGGACAACGGCCGTCGCGGCAAAGCGATGACCGGCGCCAACAAGCGTCCGCTGAAATCGCTGGCAGAGATGATCAAGGGCAAGGGCGGCCGTTTCCGTCAAAACTTGCTGGGCAAACGCGTCGATTACTCCGGTCGTTCGGTCATCGTCGTGGGCCCGCAATTGAAACTGCATCAGTGCGGCTTGCCGAAACTGATGGCGCTGGAACTGTTCAAGCCATTCATTTTCAATAAACTGGAACTGATGGGGCTGGCTACCACGATCAAGGCCGCGAAAAAGCTGGTCGAGATCCAGGAACCGGTCGTGTGGGACATCCTGGAAGACGTGATTCGCGAACATCCGATCATGTTGAACCGTGCACCAACCTTGCACCGCCTGGGTATCCAGGCTTTCGAGCCAGTCCTGATTGAAGGCAAGGCCATCCAGCTGCATCCGCTCGTCTGCGCCGCATTCAACGCCGACTTTGACGGTGACCAAATGGCGGTCCACGTTCCTCTGTCGATCGAAGCGCAGATGGAAGCACGTACCTTGATGCTGGCATCGAACAACATCCTGTTCCCATCGAACGGCGAACCGTCGATCGTGCCGTCGCAGGATATCGTGCTGGGTCTGTACTACGCGACCCGCGAAGCGATCAATGCGAAGAACGAGGGGATGATGTTCCCTGACGTGTCGGAAGTGATCCGCGCCTACGACAACAAGGAAGTCGAACTGACGACTCGCGTCACCGTGCGTATTACCGAATACCCGAAAAACGCCGAAACGGGCGAATTCGAGAAAACGGTTACCCGCTACGAAACGACGATCGGCCGTGCGATCCTGTCGGAAATTCTGCCGAAAGGCCTGCCGTTCTCCGTATTGAATCGCGCGCTGAAAAAGAAAGAAATTTCCAAGCTGATCAACACGTCGTTCCGCAAGTGCGGCCTGCGCGCCACCGTGGTGTTCGCAGACAAACTGATGCAATCGGGTTTCCGCCTGGCGACACGCGCCGGTATCTCGATCTGCGTCGACGACATGCTGGTACCGCCTCAAAAAGTTACCCTGATCGCGACGGCCGAGTCGGAAGTCAAGCAGATCGAACAGCAATACGCCTCGGGTCTCGTGACCGCCGGCGAGCGTTACAACAAGGTAGTCGATATCTGGGGCAAGACCTCCGATGAAGTCGGCAAGGCCATGATGGACCAGCTCAAAGTTGAAGACGTGATCCGCCGCGACGGCACCAAGTCGACGCAAGAATCGTTCAACGCCATTTACATGATGGCCGACTCCGGCGCGCGCGGTTCCGCAGCCCAGATTCGCCAGTTGGCCGGTATGCGTGGTCTGATGGCGAAACCGGATGGTTCGATTATCGAAACGCCGATTACCGCGAACTTCCGCGAAGGCCTGAACGTGTTGCAGTACTTCATTTCGACCCACGGTGCGCGTAAAGGTCTGGCCGATACGGCGCTGAAAACGGCGAACTCCGGTTACCTGACGCGTCGTCTGGTCGACGTGACGCAAGATCTGGTGGTGATCGAGGACGATTGCGGCACCATGAACGGTACCGTTATGAAGGCCCTGGTTGAAGGTGGTGAAGTCATCGAACCGTTGCGCGACCGTATCCTCGGCCGCGTGGTGGTGCATGACGTCGTCAATCCTGAAACCCAGGAAACCCTGTATGACGCCGGTACCCTGATGGACGAAGACATGGTCGAAGAGATCGAGCGTCTGTCCATCGATGAAGTCAAGGTCCGTACGCCGCTGACTTGCGACACGCGCTTCGGCCTGTGCGCCAAGTGCTACGGCCGCGACCTGGGCCGCGGCATGCTGGTCAACGCCGGCGAAGCTGTCGGTGTGGTGGCAGCGCAGTCGATTGGTGAGCCTGGTACCCAGCTGACCATGCGTACCTTCCACATCGGTGGTGCGGCATCGCGTGCGGCAGTGGCATCGTCGGTGGAAGCCAAGTCGAACGGTACCATCCGCTTCACGGCAACCATGCGTTACGTGACGAACGGCAAGGGCGCGCAAATCGTCATTTCCCGTTCCGGCGAAGTGCTGATCACCGACGACCATGGCCGTGAGCGTGAACGTCATAAAGTGCCGTACGGCGCGACCCTGATCGTCAAGGACGGCATGGTCATCAAGGCCGGTACGGCCCTGGCGACGTGGGATCCGCTGACCCGTCCGATCATTACCGAATACGCCGGTCAAGTGCGTTTCGAGAACGTCGAAGAAGGCGTCACCGTGGCCCGTCAGGTCGACGAAGTGACCGGTCTGTCCACCCTGGTGGCGATCGATGCGAAACGTCGCGGTTCGCTGACCAAGACCCTGCGTCCGCAAGTCAAGCTGATCAACGACGCGAACGAAGAAGTCAAGATCGCCGGCACCGAACACTCGGTGGCGATCGGCTTCCAGGTCGGCGCGCTGATCATGGTCAAGGACGGTCAACAGGTATCGGTGGGTGAAGTGCTGGCACGTATCCCGACCGAATCGCAAAAAACGCGCGATATTACCGGTGGTCTGCCGCGCGTTGCGGAACTGTTCGAGGCGCGCTCGCCGAAAGATGCCGGTATGCTGGCGGAAGTCACGGGTACGGTTGCGTTCGGTAAGGAAACCAAGGGCAAGCAACGTCTGGAAATCACGGACATGGACGGCAACAAACATGAGTTCCTGATCACCAAGGACAAACAAGTGCTGGTGCATGACGGCCAAGTCGTGAACAAGGGCGAGATGATCGTGGACGGCCCGGCCGATCCGCAAGACATCCTGCGCCTGCTGGGTATCGAAGCGCTGGCCCGCTACATCGTTGATGAAGTGCAGGACGTGTATCGTCTGCAAGGCGTGAAGATCAATGACAAGCACATCGAAGTGATCGTGCGTCAGATGCTGCGCCGCGTGCAGATCGTCAATGCCGGCGACACCAACTACATCGTTGGCGAGCAGGTAGAGCGTTCGGAACTGCTGGACGAGAACGATCGCGTAACGTCGGAGAACAAGATTCCTGCGACTTACGAGAACGTCTTGCTGGGTATTACCAAGGCATCGCTGTCGACCGATTCGTTCATCTCGGCCGCATCGTTCCAGGAAACCACCCGCGTGCTGACCGAAGCGGCGATCATGGGCAAGCGCGATGGTCTGCGCGGCCTGAAAGAGAACGTCATCGTCGGCCGCCTGATTCCTGGCGGTACGGGCCTGGCCTTCCACCGCGCACGCAAAGAGAAAGAAGCGTGGGAAGTGGAAGAGCGTCAAGCCCTGCTGCTGGCCGAGAAAGCCTCGATGGCTGGCGAAGCTGCCGAAGCGCTGCAGGATATCGAGACCCAGCAACACCACGGCGACGAAGCGTAAGCTTCCCGCTGACAGAAACGGCACCTTCGGGTGCCGTTTTTTTTCGTCTTGAGATCAGTCAATCAGACCGCGTGATCCGCGTAACCGTCGGGTCGGATCAGCAAGCTTTTGATGCCGGCCAGTTGCGGGCAGCCGGGTTTGATGGTCAGCGAGGTCAACCAGGCGGCATCAAAACGATACGGCTGTGCCGAGGGGGCGGCGCCGCCGACGGCCAGGTGTAGCCATTTTCCCGCGTGCAGCAGTTCATGGATGCCCACGGCCGTGCCGTCGGCCAGGCGCAGCAGCCAGTCGGGCACGCGCCGGCCCGTCCAGTCTGTGCTGCCGGTACCGGCGCTTAGCGGGGCGCGATAGCGCACGCCGAAGCCGGACAGTTCGCTGGCCAGCGCGCGGTTCACTTCCGGTTGCGTCAGCATGTCACTGATGGTGGCGCGCAGGGCCAGGGTGCGCGCGTCAAAACGCGTCAGCATGGCCGTTTGCGCGAGGGTATTGTGCTGCAAGGACACGCCAACGGGATGGCGCTCCGCATGGTAGCTGTCGAGCAGGCTGTCCGGCGCGTAACCGTTGAGCACGCCGGCCAGCTTCCAGCCCAGGTTCATTGCGTCCTGCATGCCGACGTTCATGCCCTGGCCGCCGGCCGGCATGTGGATGTGGGCGGCATCGCCGGCCAGGAAGACACGGCCCTGGCGGTAGCGCCGGGCCAGCCGTGTTTCATCGCTGAAGCGCGACAGCCAGCTGGCGTCATGCAGGCCGAAATCGTGTTCCGCGATGAGCGTGCAGGCCTGCGCCAATTCCTCCAGGGTGGCCACTTCCGCTGCCGCAGCGTGGGGGCGGCGCGCATTCATGGCGATGACGCGGTGACGGCCTTGCCCCAGCGGCACGATCATCAGGCTGCCAGCCGCATTCGTCAGCGACAGCATGGGTGACGCGGGCGGATGGCGCAGCCGTACATCTCCCATGAGCATGCTGCAAGTGGCCGCCACGCCGTCGAAGGCGATGCCCGCCTGCTGGCGCACCAGGCTGCGGCCGCCATCGGCGCCGACCAGGTAACGGGCGCGCAGGCAGAACGGCGCGCCGTCGCGCGTGCCGGCTACCGTGACGCCATCGTCATCCTGCTGCGTCTGTTCCACGAGTGCGCCGCGCGCAATCGCCACGCCGTCGTCCAGCAATTGCTCTTCCAGCAAGCATTCCGTCGTGTTTTGCGGCAGGAACAAGGTGTAGGGATGGGGCGTGTCGAAGCCGGAAAAGTCGAGCCGGGTATCGAGGCCTGCATAGTGGCCGCTGGAGACGGCCGTGCCCAGCGCGACAAAGCGCTGGTCCAGGCCCCGCAAACCCAGCATTTCCAGGGTGCGGCCATGGATGGTCAGCGCGCGCGAATGCACGCTGCGTTCCTGCCGTCGCTCGAGGATGGCCACGCGGATGCCCGCCAGGCGCAGTTCACAGGCCAGGGTCAGGCCGACGGGGCCCGCTCCCACGATGATGACTTCGGTATCACTGTTGTTCATGCTGTTCTCAATCTAACGTTGTTAGTCTGCGCAAAATGGTAAACTAACGACGTTAGACTTTCAAGAGAAATGACAGGACAATGAAAATTCAACGCGAAGCCGTGGTGGCCAGGGCACTCGAGTTGCTGGACGACGTGGGCATCGAAGGCTTGACCATGCGTCGTCTGGCCGATGCCTTGGGCATCAAGGCCGCTTCGCTGTACTGGCATTTTGCGAACAAGCAGGCTTTGCTCGATGGCATGGCTGACGTGCTGATCGACGACGTTGCCAGGAACATCGATGAGAATGCGGGCTGGGAAGCGCGGCTGCGCCAGGTGGCGGCGCAAATGCGCGCGGCGCTGTCGGCGCGCCGCGATGGCGTGCGCGTCTTTGGTGGCACCTATGTCATTTCGGAAAACGTGTTTCGTGTAGCGGAAGCGTTAATTGGCCCCATGCGCGCTGCCGGGGCATCGGAGAAACTGGCCAGCTGGAGCGCATTTACGCTGTTATATTATGTGCTCGGCTTTGTCATGGAAGCGCAAGGCGCGGGACCGGGAAGTGCTGCCATGAATGCCTTATCGAACCGGCGTGCCGATTTCGCTACCATGGCGGCCGATCGTTATCCGCATGTGCTCGCTTCTATGGATGCCATTTTTGATGCGGAAATTGATGACCGTTTTAATGCCGGACTCGATTTGCTGATTATCGGCTTACAGGTGAAAATAAATATGGGCTAAAGGTCTATATAATATATTTCCCCGGCACCGCTACTATTGGATTGTCGAGCATGTTCAATTATTCTCATTCTTTTTGCGCGAATTTCCCTGCTTCCTTGCTCACATTTTAGTGAGTACTCACTCCGACCTTCCTCACTGGCGCCATTGCGGGGCATGCCGAGGCTTGTCCGCTGATGCCGCGTGCAGCCGCAACGGCTGACTCTGCTGGCGACCGGCACGTGTTGCACAAATGCCTGGCTACGACCGCGCTACGCCAATTGTCAGTTTATTCATGCTAAGATTTGGCGCATGATTGCCCAAGCCCTGTTTACTCCCGCCCAGCAAAAATTGCTGGGATTGCTGTTTGTTCGCGTGAATGAAGGCTTTCATTTGAACGAGATCATGCGCCTGACGGGACTTGGCAGCGCGTCGGCACAACGGGAGCTGCGCCGTCTGCATGATTCCGGCTTGATCACGTCCGAGCGCATCGGCAACGTGCGCCGCTTCTGGCCGAACAAGGAAAGCCTCGTGTATCCGGAGTTGAGCGGACTGGTGCAGAAGACCTTCGGTATCGTTGGCGTACTCAGCATGACTCTGGCACCCCTGCGGGCGCAATTGCAACTGGCCTTCGTTTCTGGCGCCACGGCGAAGGGACAGGACTTGCCAGGCAGTGCCATCGACCTGCTGCTGGTGGGCGAGGACGCCAATTATGGCGATCTGTTGACGCGATTGGCCCCGGCCGAGCGAACCTTACGGCGTAAAATCAATCCCAATCTCTATACGCTGTCGGATTATCGGCGCCGCTTGCGTGAGGGACAACCATTCCTGCTGCAGGTATTACAGCAGCCAAAGCTGTTTGTAATTGGCGATGAATCGGCTTTGCAGGCGCTGGAATTTGCGGATCAGCCATGGCAGGCAAATGGATTGCCATCCGTTTTCTAAAGGCCGGGGCTGATAATCATTTTCTGATATAAGGTGAAGTTGTTTGCTGGAATAATATCTGAGGCGGGTTGATCGTATGATGAATAAATTGCAGGCATTTGGCTTGATCGTTTCCCAGGCAGTGCGGGGAGAATTAACTTTTCCCACCAGTGTGAATTCCGCGTTGCAATTGCAATTGGCCTTGGCGGAACCGGACTGCCATATCGATCACGCCATCAAGCTGGTATTGGCCGAGCCCTTGCTGGCAGCGCGCACGGTGGCGCTGGCCAACTCGGCCGTCTATAGCCGCGGCGAAGCGGCGCCCGTCACCAGCGTGCGCGCCGCCGTCATGCGCATGGGTTACCGCAACCTGTATGCGCTGGTGGCGGCCATGGTGGTGCGCCAGTTTGGCAGCAAGATCATCGACCCCGTCCTGCGCCAGAAGGCGACACAGTTGTGGGAACACACGGCGCATGTGGCGGCGTTGGCGCATGTGCTTGCCCGCAGGGTCACCCACGTCGATCCCGATACGGCCCTGTTCGCCGGCATCGTGCATGAGGTGGGCGGTTTTTACTTGCTGTCGCGCGCGGACGAGTTCCCCGGCCTGCTCGACGACGATGCCGATCACTGGATGGAATCTGCCGAAGAAATCATTTCCCGCGAAGTCATGAAGAAGCTGCTGATCCCGCTGGCCGTCAGCGAAGCGATCGAGGGCTTGCGCGACGGCCTGCTGTCCATTCCGCCCGATTCCCTGCTCGACACCTTGTTGCTGGCAAAACAACTCTCTCCTGTGCCTTCGCCGCTGCAGGCGACGTTCGTGGAAATGCTCACGCCCTCCGATTCCGTGATCGACTTTATTATCGACAACGAAACCTTGCAAAGCATCCTGGCCGAATCGGCCGAGGAAGTGCGTTCGATGAGTGCGGCGCTGCTGGTGTAAGTGCACATCGGGCAGGCGAAAAAAAACGGCAGCCCCGTCAAGGTGCTGCCGTTTTATCGTCAAGCGTCGCCGCTTACTTCTGCTGGGCGATCCACCGGTCGACCTTGGCTTCCAGCAGTTTCAGGGGCAGGGTGCCGTCGCCGAGCACCACTTCGTGGAATTTCGGCAGGCTGAACTTGTCGCCCAAGGCTTTTTGCGCGCGCTGGCGCAGTTCGACGATCTTCAGCGAGCCGATCTTGTAGCCCAGCGCCTGGCCTGGCCAGGCCATGTAGCGCTCCGTTTCGCTTTTCGCCACGGCGTCATAGCCGAGGGTGTCGCGCATGTACTTGATGGTCTGCTCGCGCGTCCAGCCTTTGGTGTGCAAGCCCGTGTCGACCACCAGGCGCACGGCGCGCAGCATTTCGTCGTTCAAGTGACCGAAATACTGGGCCGGATCGTCGAACAGGCCCATTTCCTTGCCCAGGGTCTCCGCATACAGGGCCCAGCCTTCCGCAAAGGCATTGTTGCCGCCGAAACGGCGGAAGTTTGGCAAGTCCATCTCTTGCACCAGCGCCAGGTGGAAATGGTGACCCGGCTTGCCTTCATGCAGGAACAAGGTAGTCATGCCCGTGTCGCCATACAGTTTCGGATCGGTGACGACGGACCAGAACACGCCGGGGCGCGAACCGTCGGCGGCTGGTGCCGTGTAGTGGTCGGCGGCCGTGTCACGGCTCAGCTCAGGCTCCAGACGCAAGTCCAGCGGCGCCTTCGGCACCAGCGTGAACAGGGCCGGCAATTTGCTGTCCAGCAGCACGTTCAGCTTGCGGTAGACGTCGAGCACTTCCTGCTCCGTCTTGAACGGGCGGAATTTCTCCTGCTGCGAGACCCACACGGGCAAGCCGGCGGCGGGGCCGTTGTAGCCCATCTTCGGCCCCACGATCGCGTACTGCTCCTGGATGCGCGCCACTTCGCGCAAGCCGATGGCGTGGATCTGTTCCGGCTTCAGGTCCGTGGTGGTGCTGCTGGCCACGCGCGCCTGGTACCAGGCAGCGCCATCGGGCAGGGCGCTCCAGCCGCTGCTGCTGCGGCTGGCCGGCAGGTAGTCGCGTTCCATGAACGTGGCCAGGCGCTGCAGGGCCGGCATCAGCCTGGCTTCGATGACAACGGTATATGTTTGCGTCAGGCGAGCCTTGTCCGCATCGGAAAAGCTGGCAGGCAGCTTTTTGATGGGCGTGTAATAGACGCTGTCCTGCGGCGTGGCGCTGACGAGTTTCTTGAATTGCGGCAGCGCCGATTCCGTCAGTGCCTTCGGCAGTACGATGCCCTTCTGCATGCCGACCTTCATGTTGGCGATAGCCTGGTCTATCCAGCCCGGCAATTGGCCGATACGGCTCAGGTAAGCGTCATACTCTTTGACACTTGTCAAAGGCTGCGATGCCTCACCGCCCGCATAATTGGCCAGGGTGACGGGCATGCTGTCCATCTGGTTCAGCGGCAGCAGATATTCGGGGAAGCGCTCGAAGCTCAGCGCCGTCGCCAGTTCATAGTCGAGAATGTCGTAGTTGATCTGGTCCTGGTGCGACAGTTGCTGGCGCGCGATGGCGCGCAGGGTTTTCTGGTACTGGCGGTACAGGGCGAACTGTTTCGCGCGCGCGGCGGGTACGATGGCTGAACCGAGCTGGTCGTCAAAACGGTTGTCGCCGCTCTCGGTGGCATTGATCGGCTCGAAACGGGCCTGCGCATCGTAGTATTGGTCGGCCAGCACTTGCAGTTGCTGTTTGGCTTGCGGCGCGCCCGCGGCTGGTGCGACGGCTGCCTTGGCAGCGGGCTGGGCCGCTTGCGCCATCGATGCATGGGCGAGTAACAGGGAGAGGGCCAGGGTGCCGAGGGTACCGGCGGCAAAACGATGCTTCATGCGCGATGTCCTTTGTAAGGAGGGAATGAACGGAGGCGTTGCGGATCGGGGTGGCCGGTCGTGTAGGAGCAGCCGGGGCGTAAGCATACGCCATTGCCCAGCGTGCTTGGATAAATTGTACGAGGGGAATGTTGCTATTTTGTTGAGGCAGGCAAGGCGGCTTTCATCTGCTGCCAGCCGCTGCTATGTATTGGTTGGCAGGCAGGGCAGGGCGTGGCGGCGATCAGGCTGCGGATCTGTTGCGCGCGGGCCGTCGTTTGCGGGTGCGAGGACAGCCAGTCCGGCGGCGTTGCTCCATCTGTCTTGCCCAGTTTCTGGAAAAAGCTCAGCATACCGTCGGGATGGATGCGCGCACGCTGCAAGGCGAGCAAACCCAGGCGGTCTGCTTCATCCTCCATGTCGCGGCTGAAATACAGGGTGCCGGCCTGGTGCGCCAGCATGGCGGCCACGGCGCTGATGTCGCCGATGGTCACGCCGACCAGGGCGCCCCAGCCCAGGCTGCTGATCATCTGCCGCAGCGAATGGCGCTGCTCCACATGCTGCACCTCATGCGCGAGCACGCCGGCCAGTTCGCCCGGATCCCCCGCCTGGCGCAGCAAACCCGTGTGCACGACGATGATGCCGCCGGGCATGGCAAACGCATTGACCGTGTCGTCATTCTTGACCAGCCAGCGGTATTGGTAGCGCGAACCGGCCGTCAGGCGCTGGCCGATGTCCCGCACGGTTTGCTGCGTCGCACCATTTTCGGCGATGCCGCCTTGCGCGCGCACTTGCGACAGCGCCAGTTCACCCAGCTGCTTCTCCGTCGACAACGGTATCAGCCCCGCCAGCGCGCTGATGGCGTTGCCACCTTGCCACCACAGCAGCGCGGTGGCGACGACGGCCGCACCCGTCAAACCGGCCAGCCAGCCCGATACTTGCCGGCGGTTGCGCTGGCGCTCGCGCCACAGGCGCTGCAGTTGCGGTTGCAGCGCGGCCGGCGCTTCGTTTAACACGATGGCGATGTCGTCCGCTGTCAGCGGTTTGAGCGACGCTTGCCTGCCTTGCGCATCAAGCCAGTTCAGGAACAGTTCCGGCCCATCGACACCGCCTACGCTGACGACCAGTTGCGCAATATCAACGGTGGTGCGGGGCGCATCGACGAGCAACTGTCCGTCAAAAAAACGCGCGCTGACGGCAGTCCCGGCGGAGTCGCCGTCGGGGCCGGTCAGCAGGGCCTGGAATGGCGTCACGTGGCGGCCTCGGCAAAGCGGCTTTCGTACAGGGCCGCCATCAGGTCGGACTGGCTGATGATGCCGGCCAGGCGTTCTTCATCGTCGAGGATGGGGATATGGTGATAGCCGGCATCGGCCATCAGCGGCACCAGGTCGATGATGGGCGTGCCCAGGCGCGCCGTGTGCGGCGATGGCGTCATCAGCTGGCCCACCACTTCCGGCTTGTCGTCATGGGAGAGGCCGCTGCGCTGCAGCAGGCTGCGCAGGCGCTGGCGCACGCCCTGGTAATCGTCGAGCCCGCCGTGGCGCAGGAAATCCGTCTGCGTGATGATGCCGATGATGCGGCGCGCCCGGTTCACAACGGGCAGGGCGCCCACATCGTGCTCGCGCATGGTGCGCCAGGCAACATCGAGCGGCGTGCCGAATTCCACGCTGATCACGTCTTTCGACATGATGTCGGCGCAGGTGACGACGCCGAAGCGGCGCTGGTAGGCGCGCATTTCCGTCTGCACGAAGATCGCTTGCAAATCGTCGCGGCTGATGTCGAGCACTTCGCCATGCTGGCGCAAGACGGCATCGAGGTCGTCCGGTGAAAAGCCCAGGCGGTTGCTGGGCACCTCATCCTTTGTGTCGTGCGGATGCGGCGCGGCCAGTTGCTGGACGTGGGGGTAGCGGCGCCCCGTCAGATTGTTGTACAGCACGGCGCAGGCGACCAGCACGGCGGAATTGAACAGTACGGTGATGAAGACGAATTCAAAGCCGGCCGCGTGCACGCTGGCGCCGCCGACGACGGTGGTCAAGGCCACGGCGCCGCCTGGCGGATGCAGACAGCGCAGGGCGAACATGGCGCCGATGGCCAGGCAGGCGGCCAGCGCCGCCACGCCCACGCTGGGTCCCAGCCACTTGACGCAGGCCATGCCCACGAGGCCGGAGACGACGTTGCCGCCCACTACCGACCACGGCTGTGCCAGCGGGCTGGCCGGCAGGCAGAACAGCAGCACGGCGGAGGCGCCCATGGGCGCGATCAGGTACACGCTGGCGCTGTCGGGGGCCAGCAGGAAATGGCAGATGAGTCCCGTCAGCAGCAAGCCGCAGATGGCGCCCGCGCAGGCGCGCAATTGTTCGCGGCGGCTGCCGTTGTTCGGTTGCGGCAGCCAGCGTGCCAGGAAAGAAGTCGTCATGGAGGAGGGCGCGTTCGGGCCGCGTTGCTCAGTGTGAGCCTGGCATTATCCCATGCGTTCCAATTCGCTGCCGGCGGGCACTACGCGTCCTCCGCGCAGACGGCCTGCAAGCCGTATCGCTCCAGCCGCTGTCTGGCCGCATCGATTGCGGATGGCTCCGGCTTGCTGCCGGCGCAGGCATAGATGTCGTTGAGGATCTGCGCCGCATCCTTGCCCGTGACGGCCGCCATCAGTTCTGTCAGATTGCGGTCGGAAAAGTATTCATACAGCAAGACCAGTACGGCGACATACGCCGTCTCGGGAATGCCGCCGGGATAGGCGCTGTGCAGCATGCGCGCGGCGCGCCACAGCACAGGGGGTAGGCCAGCTTGCATGCTCAAATCGTTTCTCCTCTTCTTGCTTATACGTTTTCCGCATAAGCACAGTGCAATTAAATTGTAGATATTTCCTGGAAGCAGGCATATTCTAGACAGTCACGCCCGCTGGCGCCTGTCCAGCTGGCCTCACGATTTTCTTTCAGGAGCCCCGCATGCGCCCACCCATCCTGCTCGCCAGCCTGTTGTTCGCCGCCGCCGCCGTTGCCGCCGCCCCGACACCGCCTGCCGCCACGGCCGCCACGCCGCATCTGCCGTACAACGCGGCGGCCGATGCCAAGGCCGACGTGGCCCGCGCGCTGGCCGAAGCCAAGGCGGCGCGCGTGCCCGTATTGCTGATCTTTGGCGCCAACTGGTGCGAGGATTGCCGCGCGCTCGACAAAGCCTTGAAGGAAGGCAAGAACGCGCAGCTGATGCAAACGGAGTTCAAGGTCGTCAAGGTCGACGTGGGCAACTTCGACCATAACCTTGACGTGGCGCAAACCTATGGCAATCCGCTCAAGAAAGGCATCCCCGCCGCCGTGCTCGTGTCCAGCGACAACAACCAGGTGCTGTACGCCACCAAGGGCGGCGAACTGGCGAATGCACGCCGCATGAGCGAGAGCGGCATTTATGACTTCTTCAAGCAGGCGGCCAGCGTCAAGTCGCCTGCCATTTAATGGCCTTAAAACGCTTCCCACTCATCGCCGCCCGCTGCCTTGCGGCTGGCGGTCGGGGCGGGCCTGGCCGGCACCGCAGGTTTGGCAGCGAGCCTGGACACGGGCCGTGACGGTTTGCCTGCGGCCGCAGGCGCCGGGCGCGGTGCGGCCGCCTGGCCCGATTCGTCGAGTGTGAACACGCTGACCACCTGCGCCAGTTTGCCGGCCTGATCCTGCAAGGATTGGGCTGCGGCCGCCGCTTCTTCCACCAGCGCCGCATTTTGCTGGGTTGCATCATCCATCTGCGTGACCGTCGCATTGACTTGTGCGATGCCCTGGCTTTGTTCCTGGCTGGCCGAGGCGATTTCTCCCATCAGGTCGGCAACTCTCTGCACGGAAACGACGATGTCCTGCATGGTGGCACCGGCTGAATCGACCAGCTTGCTGCCCGCCTCCACCCTGCTGCCCGAGTCGACGATCAAATCCTTGATTTCCCTGGCTGCCTGGCTCGACCGTTGCGCCAGGTTGCGCACCTCGGTCGCCACCACGGCAAAGCCGCGGCCCTGCTCGCCGGCACGCGCCGCCTCGACTGCCGCATTCAAGGCCAGGATGTTGGTTTGAAACGCAATACCGTCGATTACCCCGATAATGTCCGCGATCTTGCGTGAACTTTCTGTAATCTCGCTCATCGTCTGTACCACCTGGCCGACCACGTCGCCGCCCTTGACGGCGTGGCCCGATGCCGACACCACCAACTGGTTCGCCTGGCGCGCGTTGTCCGCGTTCTGTTTTACGGTCGATGTCAGTTCTTCCATGGCCGCCGCCGTCTCTTCCAGGCTGGACGCCTGGGCTTCCGTGCGCGCCGACAGGTCCAGGTTGCCCGACGCGATCTGGCTCGATGCGCCGGCAATGGCCTCGGTACTGTCGCGAACTTCGCGTATCGTCACGTTCAGCGACGCGATGAATCGATTGAAGGCCGAGGCCAGCGCTCCCACTTCATCGTCCGATTCGACGGCCATGCGGCGGCTCAAGTCGCCATTGCCGCTGGCGATGTCGCCCAGCATGTCGGCCGCCCGCGCCACCGGGGCGGCAATGGCGCGGCTGATGACATAGATGATGAGCAGGGCGATGCCGCCGCCCACCAGGCCGGCGATCAATGCGGCGATCAGCGCCGAGCGCATGACATTGCCCAGCACCTCCGCTTCCGGCACTTCGGCCACCACGTACAGGTTCAATTCCGGTACGAAAGAGGCCGCCACGAGTTGCTTGCCACTGGGCGCCGCATAGCTGGCATACGTGTATTTGTTGCCGGTCAGTAGAGTCTTGCTCAATGCTTCGTCAAAACCAGGCAAGTCCTTCAGTTGATGCTTGCCGTCGGCCAGGGCCGGGTCACGGTGGATCAGCAGGCTGCCGTTGGCACGCACCAGGTAGACATAGCCCGTCTGGCCGACCTTGTAGCTGCGGATGGTTTCGGCCATGGCGTCGACGCTCAGGCCCATTCCGGCGATGACGGCCTTGCCGCCGGCCGTCTGGCCCCGCGCGTTCAGGAACAGCATGAAGCTGCCCGAGGCCGGATCGCGGTCCAGATTCACCGTATGCAGTTTGTTTTCGTCGAGCATGCTGAAGAACCAGTGATCGGCTGCTTGTTGCTTGTCCAGCGTGCGGATCAGTCCTGCGTCGGTCATGTAGCGGGACGCCGCTTGCGAACTCCAGCTGACGACGGCAGCCTTGTTCTTTTCCTTGAGCAGCCTGGCGTAGCGCTGGAAGGTGGGCAGGCCGCCATCGGCCAGGCCCGCGTCTTCCCAGTCCTGCAGAAAGATGTCGTTGGCCATGGTTTGCACCACCGACAGCGGCTGATTGATCTGGCGCAACACATCGTTGCGGATCTCGCCCACCTGGGCCGGCAGTTCCTGGCCGACGACGCGTTCGCGCACATAGGCGCTGCTCATGCGCACACTGAGGAAGGACGAGATCGCCATGAACAGCAGCAGGCACAAGCCCATGCTGAACATCAATTTTTTCTGGATGGAGAGGCGGCGGAGCAGATGCATGGAAGACCCTGGGCGTGGGCCCGTGCGACTGGCAGAGGTTGCCGGACATGCACAGGCAAGTGGGCAGTATAGCGACGGATAGGGAGGCTATTGGGGGAGAATGCCGTATTTTATGCATGGGTGTTGCCATATGGCAACGATTTCATGGTGCTAATATGCGTATTTTTCATGCGCCCTCGCACAGGGTGAAAAAACGTTCAAGCAGGCAAGCCGTGAGCGATCAATTCCAGCGGCAATTCCGTACTGCACTTAATTTGTTCCATGGAAAAGGCGGACGACACGCCCGTCAGTTGCACGGCCTTGATGAGCTTTTTATAGAAGGTATCGTAGCCCTTGATGTCGGTGGTGACGACTTTCAGCAGGTAGTCGATGTCGCCGCTCATGCGGTGAAATTCCTGTACCTCGGGCAGGACGATCACGGCGGCGGCAAAGCGGCGCAGCCATTTTTCATCGTGCTGGCCCGTGCGCACGCTGACGAACACCGTCACGGGCAAGCCCACTTTTTGCCGGTTGACGATGGCCACGCGGCTTTCGATATAGCCCTCTTCTTCCAGCCGCCTGACCCTCTTCCAGCACGGCGTGCTGGACAGGCCGATCTTTTCGCTGAGGGCGGCGATCGACAAGGTGCCGTCCTGCTGCAGGGCGGCCAGGATGGCGCAGTCGAATTTGTCGAGCGGGGTGCCAGGTGAATTCATTTTGTTATCTCCAATTTTGTAGCATATTCATGCTGCATATTACCGTGTTTGCAGTGTCTTTTGGCATATCTTCACGGTGGCGTGCCGCTAGACTAATGGGCATGCCCGAGCCGCAGCCGCGACGCCCCTTCTACCCTTGCCCTGACAGACTGCCATCATGAAAGAAATCTACCTCGACAGTAACGCCACCACCTGCGTGCTGCCCGCCGCCGTTGCCGCCGCCCGGCAAGCCATGGAGCACGGTTACGGCAACCCCAGCAGCACCCACGCGACAGGCTTGCAGGCCAAGGCCATGATGGATGGCGTGCGCCAGCGCGCCAGCCGCCTGCTGGGCGTGGGCGACGGGCGCCTGATGTTCAATAGCGGCGCCACCGAGGGCATCCAGACGGCTGTGCTGTCGGCCCTGTACGCGTTGCGCGAACGGCGCGATGCGGGCAAACGCATCGGCAGCCTGCTGCTGTACGGTGCGACCGAGCACAAGGCCGTTCCGGAAAGCCTGGCGCACTGGAACCGCTTGCTGGGCCTGAACCTGGACGTGCGCAAGCTGCCCGTCGATGCGCAGGGGCGCCACGACTTGCAGGCGCTCGATGCGCTGATCGGCGACACGGCCATGCTGTGCACGATGGCGGCCAACAATGAAACGGGCGTCATCAGCGACCTGTCGGCCATCGCCCAGCTGCTGCAGGAGCGCGGTGCGGACGCCTACTGGATGGTCGATTGCGTACAGGCGCTGGGCAAGCTGAAATTGAACCTGGCCGCCACGCGCATCGATTACGCGCCGTTTTCCGGTCATAAACTGTATGCGCCCAAGGGCATCGGCATGCTGTACGTGCGCGCCGGCGCGCCATTTACGCCGTTGATGATGGGTGGCGGCCAGGAGGCGGGCCTGCGTTCGGGGACGGAAAACATGGCCGGCATCGCCGCGCTGGGCGCCGTCCTGGCCGCGCTGGAAGACGGCAAGACCTTCCGCAGTCACGCCGACCTGGCCGCGTTCCGCGAGCAGCTGGTGGCCAGCCTGGAGTGCGCTTTCCCCGGCATCGTGTTCAATATGCCGTTTGACTTGTCGCTGCCGACCACGCTCAATTTTTCCGTGCCGGGGCTATCTTCGAAGGAATTGCTGGATTTGTTCGACGCGGCGCGCGTGCGCGTCAGCTCGGGCAGCGCCTGCTCCGCCGCCAAGGCCCTGCCGAGCTATGTACTGGAAGCGATGCACGTGCCGCAATGGCGCGCCAGTTCGGCCATCCGCCTGTCGTTCGGCCCCCTGATCGACGCGGCGACCGTCGCTGCCGCCTGCGCGCGCATCGAGCGCTGCGGCGAAGCGCTGCGCAGCAGCTGTTTGCTGCCGTCGGCGCTGGCGCCCTCGCCGCATGACGGCGTGATCCAGCTGAGCGTCGACGGCCAGAACACCTGGCTGCTCAGCGATGCGGCCAGCGCCAGTTGCGTTGTCATCGACCCCGCCGCCGCGCTTGTGCCGCGGCTGGCCGCCTTCATCCGCTGCCAGCATCTGGCCTTGCGCGCCATCGTGCACACGACGGCCCCTGGCGACCATGGCGCCGCGCGCCTGGCGCTGCTGCAGGAACTTGATATCGAGCAAGTGGGCCGCGTCGATATCGACGGCGAACTGCCGCTGGGCCAGCAGCGTCTGCGCCGCATCGAGTGTGGCGAAAACCACGAAACGCATGTGTACTTGCTGGGGCAGCGTTTCGCTTTTGTCGGCGCCCTGGCGTCGCACGCCATCGCCCCTTTGCTGGAGGCCGGCCTGGTGACGCCGGAGACCGTGCTGTGCGCATCAAGCGACGATAACAGCGTCTGCAGCACCGTGCGCGCCGTGTGCGATGGCGTGCCCTCCGCCAGCGAGCTGCAAATTGATGCGGCCGGCTTGCCGGCCTTGCTGCGCCAGCATCCTGACGCCATTCTCGTCGACGTGCGCGAAGCGTATGAACATGCGGCCTGCGCCGGCACGGTATTTGAAGGGTGCGAGGTGCACAGCGTACCCCTGAGCCGCCTGGCGGGACAGGTCGGCGCCTGGTTGCAGGAGCCACAGCGTCCGCTGGTGTTTTTCTGCCGCAGCGGCAACCGCAGCGCGCGCGCCGCCGCCTGCCTGCGCCGCCTGGGCCATGGTGCGGCGTGGCAGCTCAGCGGCGGCATGGCGATGGCGGAAGCGACGCGCCACCCGCTGGCCATTGCGGCCTGAGCCGAGGTAAAGTTTCATCTTTGAAATCTTGCCCTGCATCATCATTGGTGTGGGGCAATTGATTTATTTCCTTGTGGCATTTTTATGCTGTTCAGTCCGCTAATTTCTTGGCCGACACGCCGCCAAAGCGCCAGCTATGTACGCTAGCGCACGGTCTTGCCAGCGCAGCGCCCCTACGATGAAGTTCAGAAAATCTCCCTATACCCTGAGATTCGTCGCAACGCTCCGGCGCTTCGCTTTCCGTCTTCGCCAGTGTCCGATCTTGTTCCTCCTGACTGGGCCGGCGTGACGGCGGTCGCTGGCTGCATGCGTGCACCTAGCGAGGCCCAAGTTGAAAGAGTACACAGCAGTAGTCGCGGAACAGATCAAGGAACAGATTTCCAAATTCAAAGAAATCTTCCGGGACCATTCCCTTGCACAGGACACGTTTGACGCCGCGCGCGACGATGCCTTGCCCTTGCGTTCGGAATTGTTCAGCGCCATGCAGATGGCTGCCCACGGCAAGAACGTGGCCGCCGGCCATGCGGTGGGGCGGCATCACGGCCGCGACCGCCTGCTGGCGCGCCTGGCCGACAATGCGGCCCTGATCACGGCCACCGTCAACGAGCTGACGGCTACCGTGAAGAGCGGGCGCCAGGTCACGCCCGCTTCGGAATGGCTGCTCGACAATTTCTATCTCATCGAAGAACAGATCCGCACCACGCGGCGCCACCTGCCAAAGAACTACAGCAAGGAGTTGCCGCGCCTGACCTCGGGTACGGATGCGGGATGCCCGCGCGTGTATAAAATCGCGCTGGAAATCATCTCGCATGGCGACGGCCGCGTCGACCTGGAAAACCTGTGCCACTTCGTCGAGGCTTACCAGGATGTCGCCACCCTGACCCTGGGCGAACTGTGGGCCGTGCCCATCATGCTGCGCCTGGCCCTGATCGAAAATCTGCGCCGCGTGGCCGCGCGCGTGGCCGACGACCGCATGCAGCGCGACCTGGCCAATACCTGGGCCGACCAGATGACGGACATCGCCGAGCGCAACCCCAGCGGCCTGATCCTGCTGGTGGCTGACATGGCGCGCTCGAATCCGCCGATTACCAGCGCCTTCGTGGCGGAATTGTCGCGCCGCCTGCAGGGGCAAAGTCCGTCGCTCACGCTGGCGTTGTCGTGGCTGACGCACAAGCTGGCCGAATCGGGCCTCACCATCGAGCAGCAGATTCAAGCGGAGATCGGGCAGCAGGCGGCTGACCAGGTATCGATCGCCAACAGCATTGGCAGCCTGCGTTTTCTCGGCACCATGGACTGGCAGGAATTCGTCGAGACCATGAGCGTGGTCGAGCAGACCTTGCGCCTCGACCCGGCCGGCACCTATGGCCTGATGGATTTCGCCACGCGCGACAGTTATCGCCACGCCATCGAACGCATCGCCAAGCGCAGCGCGCGCAGCGAAGTGGACGTGGCCGAGATGGTGGTGCAACTGGCGCACACACACGGCAACGGCAATGACGCGCGCCGTGGCCACATCGGCTTTTACCTGGTCGGGCGCGGCGTGCTGGTGCTGGAAAAGCAGGCCGGCGCGAAACTGCCATTTATCGAGGCGCTGCAGCATACGGCGCGCGCCGCGCCGCTGGCCGTCTACCTGGGCGCCATCTCGTTCCTGACCCTGGCGACGAGCGCACTGCTGCTCGAGCGCGCCGTACGCCATGGCGTGCAGGGCTGGCCACTGGCGGCGCTGGGCGCGCTGGCGCTGCTGGGCAGCAGCCAGCTGGCGGTGGCCGTGGTGAACTGGCTGGCGACGCTGATGACGTCGCCGCATCCGCTGCCGCGCATGGATTACCAGGCCGGCATTCCGTCGGACGGGCGCGGCATCGTGGTGGTGCCGACCCTGATCTATAACCCGGAAAACGTGGCCGCCCTGTGCGAGGCGCTGGAAGTGCGCTACCTGGCCAACCGCGACCCGAACCTGCGTTTCTGCCTGCTGACGGACTTCGTCGACGCGGACGCGCAAACGATGCCGGGCGACGACGCCCTGCTGCGCCAGGCGCAGGACACCATCCGCGGCTTGAACGATAAATACCGCGTGGAGGGTGCCGAGTTCAAGGATAATGGCGACCCGGTCGAGCGTGAAGAGCTGGGCCATGTGGGGCCGTTCCTGCTCTTGCACCGTCCGCGCCTGTGGAATTCGCAGCAGAATACGTGGATGGGGCAGGAGCGCAAACGCGGCAAATTGTCCGACCTGCACGCCTTTCTGCGCGGCGGCGCGCGCGACAGATTCTCGCTGGTGGAAGGCGAGTTGCGCGGTTTGCGCACGATCAAATACGTGATTACGCTCGACACCGATACGCAGCTGCCGCGCGACGCGGCGCGCGAATTCATCGCCACCATGATGCATCCGCTGAACCGTCCCGTGCTCGACGCGGCCGGCACGCGCGTGGTCGCCGGCTACGGCATCCTGCAGCCACGCGTGGCCGTGGCGCTGCCCAGCGCGAACGCCTCGCGCTATGAACTGCTGTGCGGCGGCGAACCGGGCATCGACCCGTACACGCGCACTGTGTCGGACCTGTACCAGGACGTGTTTTATGAAGGCTCGTTCATCGGCAAGGGCATCTATGACCTCGACATGTTCGAGCGCGTGCTGGGCCAGCGCCTGCCCGACAATAAAATCCTCAGCCACGACCTGCTCGAAGGCTGCTACCTGCGCGCGGGCCTGCTCAGCGACTCGCAATTGTATGAAGAATATCCGGCCCGCTATGACGCCGACGTGAGCCGTCGCCAGCGCTGGATACGCGGCGACTGGCAGCTGATCGGCTGGCTGCTGGGGCGGGTGCCGGGCCGCGCCGGCAAGCGCGAACGCAATCCGCTGTCCATGCTGTCGCGCTGGAAGCTGTTCGACAACCTGCGCCGCAGCGTCGTGGCGCCGGCCACCACCCTGTCCCTGCTGCTGGCGTGGGGCTTCCTGCCGCACGTGGCGTTCTGGAGTGCGGCAGTGCTGGCCATCATCTTCCTGCCGCCCGTGTTTTCGGCGCTGTACGACTTGTTGCGCAAGCCGCGCGACACGCTGTGGCGCCAGCACCTGGCGGCGTTCGAGCGGCGCTGCGGCGTGCAGTTCTCGCATGCCATGCTGACTCTCGTCTTCCTGCCCTATGAGGCCTGGATCAGCCTGGACGCCATCGCGCGCACCCTGTGGCGCCTGGGCGTATCGCATAAACACCTGCTCGACTGGCGTGCCTCGAACCTGCATGTGTCTACAGGCTCGCAAGCGGACAGCTGGCGCGCCATGTGGTGCTCGCCCGCGCTGGCGCTGGCCACTTTTGCCGCCTTGCTGACCTGGCGCCCGGCAGCGTTGCCGGCCGCCGCCGTGGTGCTGCTGCTATGGCTGATGGCTCCCGCCATCGCCTGGTGGATCAGCCGCCCCATCGAGCGGGCGGTGGCGCGCCTGTCAGCCGAGCAAGGGAGGTTTTTGCACGGCGTGGCACGCAAGACCTGGGCCTATTTCGATACCTTCGTCGGACCGGACGACCACTGGCTGCCGCCCGATAACATGCAGGAGCATCCGAACCTGGTGGTGGCGCACCGCACCTCGCCGACGAACATCGGACTGGCGCTGCTGGCCAACCTGACGGCCTACGATTTCGGTTATGTCACCATGGGGCAGTTGATCGAGCGCAGCCGCGCCACCCTGCACAGCATGAGCGAGCTGGAGCGCTTCCAGGGCCATTTCTATAACTGGTACGACACGCAGACCCTGAAGGCGCTGCAGCCGATGTACATCTCGACGGTCGACAGCGGCAACCTGGCCGGCCACTTGCTGACCTTGCAGCCTGGTCTGGTGGAACTGTACGACGCGCCCATTTTGGGCGCGCAGATCGTGCAAGGCATTCGCACGACGGCGCAGGTGCTGCAGGAGTTCATTGCCGCCGAAGGCGAAGGCAAGGAGGTGCGCGCATCGCTGGCGCTGCTGCAGATGCCGGCCGCGCCAGCGAGCCTGCCCGAATGGCATGCCTACCTGAGCGCCGCGAATGGCGCGGCCGACGCGCTGCTGTCGCTGACCCTGCAAAGCGAGGATGGCGAGCTGCCCATGTGGAGCGGCGCGCTGGCCCGCCAGTGCCGCGCAGCGCTGACCGAGTTGCTGCAGCTGGCGCCGTGGGTCGCGCAGGCGGGCGTCGATGTGACGCTGGCGCGCGTGCCGACCCTGCGCCAACTGGCGAACCTCGAGGCGCCCGAAGGCATGCCCACCGAGCTGGCTGCATTGCTGGCGCAGGGCCGCGAGCAGGCGGGCCGCCACATGCGCGACATCGCCCGTGCGGCGGGCCAGGCACGCGACTTCGCGCAGATTGAATACGCGTTCCTGTACAACCCGTCGACAAAACTGCTGGCCATCGGCTACAACGTCAGTGAACGGCGCCTTGACCCCAGCTACTACGATTTATTGGCTTCCGAAGTGCGCCTGGCCAGCTTCATTGCCATCGCCCAGGGCCAGCTGCCGCAGGAACACTGGTTCGCCCTGGGGCGCCAGCTATGCATGGTAGCGGGGCAGCCCGTGCTGCTGTCGTGGAGCGGCTCGATGTTCGAGTACCTGATGCCGCTGCTGGTGATGCCGAACTATCCGAATACCCTGCTCGACCAGACTTACCACTCGGTCATCGAGGCGCAGATCGACTATGGCCGCCAGCGCGACGTACCATGGGGGATTTCCGAGTCCGGCTACAACACCGTCGACGCCAGCCTGAATTACCAGTACCGCGCCTTCGGCGTGCCGGGACTGGGCCTGAAGCGGGGCTTGGCCGACGACCTGGTGGTGGCACCGTACGCCAGCATGATGGGGCTGATGGTACAGCCGGAAGCGTCGTGCCAGAACATGCAGCGCATGCAGGCGGCAGGCTACATGGGGCGTTACGGCTTTTTTGAGGCGGTCGACTTCACCACGGCGCGCCTGCCGCGCGGGCAGGGCAGCGCCGTCATCCGTTCCTTCATGGTGCATCACCAGGGCATGGGATTCCTGGCCCTCAGCTATTTGCTGCACGACCGCCCGATGCAGCGCCGTTTCGAGTCTGATCCGCTGCTGCAATCGGCCTTGCTGGTGCTGCAGGAGCGCACGCCGCAAGCGGGGGCGTTTTACTCGAATACGGCTGAACTGGCGGTGCTGCGCAGCGGCGCGCCCGAGCAGGCCATGCCGATGCGTATCCTCACGCAGGCCAACAGCGCCGTGCCGGAAACGCAATTGCTGTCGAATGGACGCTACCACGTCATGGTGAGCAATGCGGGCGGCAGCTACAGCCGCTGGAAAGACCTGTCCGTAACGCGCTGGCGCGAGGACAGCACGCGCGATAACTGGGGCAATTTCTGCTATCTGCGCGACCTTGATGACGGCGCTGTCTGGTCCACCATGTACCAGCCCACATTGGCGGAACCGAAGAAATACGAGGTGATTTTCTCGGAAGGGCGGGCCGAGTTCCGCCGCGCCGATCATGGCCTCGATTTGTACACGGAAATCGTCGTTTCGCCCGAGGACGACATCGAAATCCGCCGCACGCGCATCAGCAATAATTCGAACCGCCAGCGGCGCATCGAGATCACCAGTTTTGCCGAAGTGGTGATGGCGCCGGCGGCAGCCGATGCGGCCCATCCCGCGTTCAGCAAATTGTTTGTGCAGACGGAAATCCTGCCGCACGAAAACGCGATTTTGTGCACGCGCCGGCCCCGCTCGAAGGATGAGCAAATGCCGTGGCTGTTGCATGTGATGACGGTGCACGACGTGGACCGCTACGAAGTCTCGTTCGAGACGGACCGCGCGCGCTTCATCGGCCGCGGCAACACGGCGCAACTGCCGCAGGCGCTGCAGGACAGCGGGCCGCTCAGTGGCGGCCACGGCTCCGTGCTCGACCCCATCGTGGCCGTCCGCTATGTGATCACGCTCGAACCCGACCAGGCTGTGACGGTCGACAGCGTGACCGGCATGGTGGAACAGCGGGAGGCGGCGCTGCACCTGATCGACAAGTACCAGGATCGCCACCTTGCCGACCGGGTGTTCGAACTGGCCTGGACGCACAGCCAGGTGGTACTGCGCCAGCTCAATGCCAGCGAAGCGGATGCACAGCTGTATGCGCGCCTGGCCAATGCTGTCATCTATCCGAACGCGTCGTTGCGCGCCGAGGCCGGCATCCTGATCAAGAACCAGCGCGGCCAGTCCGGCCTGTGGGCGTATGCCATCTCGGGCGATTTGCCGATCGTGCTGCTGCAGATACGCGACGTGGCCAATATCGAACTGGCGCGCCAGATGGTGCAGGCACATGCCTACTGGCGCCTGAAAGGACTGATAGTTGACCTGGTGATCTGGTATGAGGAGCAGTCGGGCTACCGCCAGCTGCTGCACGACCAGATCATGGGTCTGATTGCCTCGGGCATCGACGCGCAGGCGATCGACCGCCCGGGCGGCATCTTCGTGCGCCTGGCCGAGCAGATCGCCAATGAAGACCGCATCCTGCTGCAGTCGGTGGCGCGCGCCATCATCAGTGACTTGCGCGGCACCCTGGCCGAGCAGGTCAAGCGGCCACCCAGCCCCGTGCTGCGCATGCCGCCACTGCTGCAGGACCCTGCTCGCGAGCATGGCGGCGTGCCGCACCGCGCCGCGCCGCGTGAACTGATACTGGAAAATGGCCTGGGCGGTTTCACGCCCGATGGACGCGAATATGTCATCACCACGTGCGAGGGCAAACAGACGCCGGCGCCATGGTCGAACGTGCTGGCCAATGCACAGTTTGGCACGGTAGTGTCGGAAGCCGGCCAGGCGTATACGTGGAGCGAGAATGCGCATGAATTCCGCCTCACGCCATGGCAGAACGATCCCGTGTCCGACCTGTCCGGCGAAGCGTTTTATGTGCGTGACGAGCACAGCGGGCAGTTCTGGTCGCCGTCAGCCCTGCCGGCGCGCGGCAGCGGCGACTACGTCACGCGCCACGGCTTCGGCTACAGCATTTTCGAGCACAGCGAGGGCGGCATCGTCACCGAATTGTGTACCTATGTGGCGATGGACGCAGCCGTCAAATACTCGCTGATCAAGGTGCGCAACGACAGCGGCGTGCCGCGCCGCCTGTCCGTCACCGGTTACGTGGAATGGGTGATGGCAGACCTGCGCGCCAAGTCCGGCATGCATGTGGCGACCGAGGTCGATACGATCAGCGGCGCGCTGTTTGCGCGCAATAACTACAATACGGAGTTTTCGGGCCGCGTCGGATTTTTCAATACCGATGCCAGCATCCGCTCGATCACCTGCGACCGCAATGAGTTCATCGGCCGCAACGGCAGCCTGGCGCAGCCGGCCGCCCTGCGCCGCGTGCGCCTGTCCGGCAAGGCCGGTACGGGACTGGACCCGTGCGCAGCAATCCAGGTGCCGTTCGAGCTGCAACCGGGACAGGAGCGTGAAATCGTCTTCCTCCTTGGCGTGGGCGGGCGCCGCAATGCCGATGCCAGCACCATGGTGCAGCGTCATGCTGGCAAAGAGGCGGCCCGCAGCGCGCTGGAAGCGGTGCGCGCGCATTGGGAGACGACACTGGGCGCCGTGCGTATCGAGACGCCTGATCCTTCGCTCGATGTCATCGCCAACGGCTGGCTGATGTACCAGACCATCGCCTGTCGTCTGTGGGCGCGCAGCGGCTATTACCAGTCTGGCGGCGCCTACGGTTTTCGCGACCAGCTGCAGGATGCGATGGCCATGATCCACACGGCGCCGCAACTGCTGCGCAGCCACTTGCTGCTGTGTTCGGCGCACCAGTTTGTCGAAGGCGACGTGCAGCACTGGTGGCATCCGCCCTCGGACCGCGGCGTGCGCACGCACTGCTCCGACGATTACCTGTGGCTGCCGCTTGCCGCCTGCCGTTATGTGATTGCCACCGGTGACGTCAACGTGCTGTCGGAAGTGGCGCCCTTCATCGAGGGGCGCGCCGTCAAGCCGGAAGAGGATTCGTACTACGACTTGCCTATGCGTTCGGGCGAATCGGCCGACTTGTACGAGCACTGCGTGCGGGCCATCCGCCATGGCCTGAGACTGGGGGTGCATGGCTTGCCGCTGATGGGCTCCTGTGACTGGAATGACGGCATGGACAAGGTGGGCGAACACGGCAAGGGAGAGAGCGTGTGGCTGGCCTTCTTCCTGTATGAGGTGCTGCTGCGCTTCGCCGAGGTAGCCGTGCTGCGCGGCGATGCGGCCTTCGCGCAGTTCTGTCGTGACGAAGCCGTGAAACTGGCGGCCAGTATCGAGGAGCATGCGTGGGATGGCGAGTGGTACCGACGCGCATATTTCGACGATGGCACGCCGCTCGGTTCGCATACCAACGAGGAATGCCAGATTGATTCGATTTCGCAAAGCTGGGGCGTGCTGTCGGGCGCCGCCAACAAGGAACGTGTCGCCGGTGCCATGCGCCAGGTCGATGCGCGCCTGGTACGGCGCGATTCCGGCGTGATCCAGTTGCTCGATCCGCCGTTCGATAAATCCAGCCTCAATCCTGGCTATATCCGCGGCTATGTGCCTGGCGTGCGCGAGAATGGCGGCCAGTACACGCATGCGGCCATCTGGACGGCGATGGCATTTGCCCGCATGGGCGATGGCGAAAAGGCGTGGGAACTGCTGCGTATGATCAATCCCGTGCGCCATGGCGCCGACGCGCAGGCGGTGGCGCGCTACAAGGTGGAACCGTACGTGGTGACGGCCGATGTGTATGCTGTCGCGCCGCACGTCGGGCGCGGCGGCTGGAGCTGGTATACCGGGTCGTCGGGCTGGTTGTACCGGTTGATTGTCGAATCCCTGCTGGGCTTGACACGCGAGGCGAACGTGCTGCGCCTCACTCCCCGCATGCCGGCCGAATGGGACAGCTTCAAGCTGCACTACCGTTTCGGCGCCAGCAGCTACGCGATCACGGTGGAAAAGGCGCAGGGACGACCTGTCGGATTGTCGCTCGATGGCGTGGCAGTAGCGGACGGCAGCATTGTCCTGCGCGACGAAAGCCGCGAGTACGCGGTGTTATTGTTGCTGTAATCCTGTAGCGGATCTTGCCACTTTTCGTAGCCGGGGCGGCGGCGGCCGGCCAGCAGGATCAAGCCTGCGCCCAACAGCAGCAGGTCGCGGGTACGCACTTCGTGGCTGACTTGGCCCGCAGCGAGAGGCGCCTGGCGATGAGTGGGTGCGGCCGTGGCGGCGGGAGCATGGCTGGCACAGGCGGCCAGGCACAGCGCCGCCACTTTTCCATTTAACTGCATAGATTCCTCAAAAAAGCGCGCTGACCTTGCGGGACCGGCGCGCCTGTGTTTATGTCGGCGATATTGTAATTATGAGCATGAACATTGTAAATGAGGAATTATTCAGCCCTGTGTCAGAAACCCAGGCGCGCACCGGCGCCAAGCAGGGTGGCCACGCCCAGCCCGGCAAATACGAGTGCCGCGATACCGTGCACCAGACGCAGCGACACGCGGTTGGCAATCTTGTCGCCCAAGTACACGGCAGGGACGTTGGCAAGCATCATGCCGAGAGTGGTGCCCAGCACGACGGAGACAATGTCGTGGTAGCGCGCCGCCAGCGCCACCGTGGCCACCTGTGTCTTGTCGCCCATTTCCGCCATGAAGAAGGCGATCAGGGTGGTCAGGAAGACGCCATATTTGGCCAGCCTGGTCTCTTCTTCATCGAGCTTGTCGGGGATCAGGGTCCAGGCGGCCATGGCCAGAAAGGACACGCCCAGCACCCAGCGCAGCACGTCCGGCCCCAGCATGCTGGTGATCCAGGCGCCGACGGCGGCGGCGAACGCGTGGTTGGCAACGGTGGCGACGAAAATCGCCAGCACGATGGGCAGGGGCCTGCGGAATTTGGCGGCCAGCAGAAAGGCCAGGAGTTGGGTTTTGTCGCCGATTTCAGCGAGGCCGACGATGCCGGTGGAGATGAGAAATGCTTCCATGAGATTGCAAGAGGTACGTGGGCCGGACGAATTAACCAATGATCCACGGGCGACTCCGGCCCATGCGGCCGCCCTGGATCAATGGTCTCGTCAAGTTTTTCAACCACCTGCACCATGGCCTGCGGGCCAATTATGTTGATACAGGTTCCTGCGGCAGGACCGCGGGACGACTACTCCCCAATGTTCGAGGCGCATCATACGCCAATGCCTGTTTCTGCGCCAGTGCCACTGGCCGCCGGCGCTGTGCTGCGTGTGGGACTTCCACAACAATGATCGATTTGCAAACAGACTCGACTTAGAATGCAGTTCTGTCCACGACTCCCAGATGGAATGCGCCATGCCGGTTCTTGTCCGCTTGCTTGCCCTGTGCCTGACCTTGATTTCCCCCTTGACCGCCATGTGCGCCGCCGCGCCTTTCGACGACAAGTTCCGCCAGCTCGAAGAACTGCTGCCCACGCCGAACGCCTACCGCACCGCATCGGGCGCGCCCGGCCACGCTTACTGGCAGCAGCGCGCCGATTACGTGATCCGCGCCACGCTGGACGAAGCGCGCCGCGAGATCACTGCCAGCGAACAGATTACTTACCATAATCGCTCGCCCGACAGCCTCGCGTACTTGTGGCTGCAACTGGACCAGAATGGCTTGCGCAAGGACGCTGACCAGCGCCGCGTCCTGAGCGCGCCCTCGCGCCAGGCCTGGTTGGGTAGCAGCGAAGAAGAAGCGCTGAAGTTCGAGGACTTGCGGGCCATCCATGCGGGCCGCGAATTTGACGGCGGCTTCAAGCTTACCGCCGTGAAAGCGGCCAGCGGCAAGCCGCTGCCGTATGTTGTCAACCAGACCATGCTGCGCATCGATTTGCCGGTGGCGCTGGCGCCCGGCCAGAGCATCACGTTCAATATCGACTGGTCGTATCAGATCAATGACCAGAAGGTGCTGGTCGAGCGCTCCGGCTATGAGTATTTTGAAGACGACAAGAACGCGATTTTCCAGATCGCGCAGTGGTTCCCGCGCATGGCCGCCTACTATGACGCCGTCGGTTGGCAGCATAAGCAGTTTCTTGGCTCGGGTGAATTCACGCTGGAGTTTGGCGATTACGAGCTGTATCTGACGGTGCCGGCCGATCATGTGGTGGCGGCCACGGGAGAATTGCAAAATCCTGCCACCGTGTTGAGCACGGCGCAGCGCGAACGCCTGGCGAGGGCGAAAAACAGCGCTACGCCGCTGCTGGTGATCACGCCCGCCGAGGCGCTGGCGGCGGAAAAGGGCCGGGCGGCGGGCATGAAAACCTGGCACTTCAAGGCGGCCAATGTGCGCGACGTGGCGTGGGCATCGAGCCGCAAGTTTATCTGGGATGCGCAGGGTTTGAATAGCGGCGGCAAGCGCGTAATGGCCATGTCCTACTATCCGAACGAGGGTAATCCGCTGTGGCAGCAGTACAGCACGCGCGCCGTCGCGCATGCGATCGAGCAGTACAACAAATACAGTTTCGACTATCCGTATCCGAACGCGATTTCCGTCAATGGCGCCGTGGGCGGCATGGAGTATCCGATGATTGCGTTTAATGGCGGGCGCCCCGTGAAGGACAAGAAGACGGGGGAAATTACGTATTCGAAGACGACCAAATATGACCTGATCGGCGTGATCATCCATGAAGTGGGGCACAATTATTTCCCCATGATCGTCAACTCGGACGAGCGCCAGTGGACGTGGATGGACGAGGGCCTCAATTCCTTCCTGCAGTACCTGGCCGAGCAGGCGTGGGAAGAGCATTTCCCGTCCTGGAATGGCGAGCCGCGCAAGATCGTCGACTACATGCGCAGTCAGAACCAGGTGCCCATCATGACCAATTCAGAATCCTTGCTGCAGTTTACGGCGAATGCCTACGACAAGCCTGCCACCGCCCTCAATATCCTGCGCGAAACCATCCTCGGGCGCGAACTGTTCGACTTCGCCTTCAAGCAGTACGCCTTGCGCTGGAAATTCAAGCGCCCGACGCCGGCCGATTTTTTCCGCACCATGGAAGACGCTTCCGGCACGGACCTGGACTGGTTCTGGCGCGGCTGGTTCTACACCACCGACGCGGTCGACATCAGCATCGACGGCATCAGCGAATATGGCGTGAGTACAAAGAATCCGGAAACGGAAAAGGCGTGGAAGAAGGCGCAGAAGGCGGCGCAGCCTATCTCGATCTCGGACCAGCGCAACAAGGCGCTGCCGAAGAAGGTGGATACCGATCCTGCGCTGAAGGATTTCTATAACCAGCACGATGAGTTCACGGTCACCAACAAGGACCGCAACAGCTATGCGGAAGAGCAGGAAACGCTGGAACCATGGGAGCGTAAACTGCTGGAACAGCACAACATGGGCAAGCATTTGTACCTGGTCGATTTTTCGAATCTCGGCGGTCTGGTGATGCCGCTGATCCTGGAAATCGAACTGCAAAGCGGCAGGAAAATCACCGAGCGCGTGCCGGCCGAAGTGTGGCGCTACGCGCCGCACAAGATCAGCAAGGTGATCATCGCGGACGAACCGATGGTGGGGCTGGTGCAGGACCCGTACTGGGAGACGGCTGATATCGACACCAGCAATAATTCCTGGCCGAGGAAAATCACGCCATCGCGCCTGGAACTGTTCAAGCTGGACCGCGACAAGAACAACCTGATGAAGGATGTCAAAACACCGCTGAAGGCGTCCGAGCCAAAGCCGGAGGCCAGGCCGGAGACGAAATAGGGAAGCAGCGCCGGCCAGCCCGGCGCTTTTTTCTGCCGGCCAGCGCCGGAAGTGCTATTCTGCGCGACGCCCCGGCGCACACGGACCGGGGCTTTCGCAAATCATTCAAAAGACGACCATGCAAACTATGACCTTCCTGCGCGCGCTGGGCTGTGCGCTACTTTGCCAGGCGACCCTGGCCGCGCACGCCGATCCCCTCAGCTACGCGCGCTACGACCAGGTGCGCACGCGCGACCTGCAGCTGGACCTGAAAGCCGATTTCAAGCAAAAGACCCTGTCCGGCTATGCCGAGCTGTCCTTGAACTGGATCGATCCGGCGGCGCGCACCCTGGTGCTCGATACGCGCGACCTGTCGATCGCGAAGGTGCAGGTGCAGGACAAGCGCGGCGCATGGCAGATGGCGCCGTACCAGCTGGACAAGGCCGATCCGGAAAAGGGCCAGGCACTGCGCATCACCACCACGGGCCAGCCGGGCAAGGTGCGCGTCTACTATCACACGGCCCCGAACGCCATCGCGCTGCAGTGGCTCACGCCGCAGCAAACCATGTCGGGCAAGCTGCCTTTCATGTTCAGCCAGTCGCAAAGCATCAACGCCCGCTCGTGGGTGCCATCGCAGGATACGCCGGCCGTGCGTTTTACATATAGCGCGCGCATCGATGCGCCAGCGGGTATGCGCGTCGTGATGAGCGCCGAGAACGACGAGAAGGCGACCGGCAAGGGCGGCTGGAAATTCAGGATGCCCCAGCCGATTCCCTCGTACCTGCTGGCCATTGCCATCGGCGAACTGGAAGTGCGCAAACTCGGCCCTCGTTCCGCTGTGTATGCGGAACCGCCGCGTATCAAAGCGGCTGAATACGAGCTGGCCGATACGGAAAAGATGATCCAGGCAGCCGAAGCGCTGTACGGTCCGTATGGCTGGGGGCGCTACGACATGATCGTGCTGCCGCCATCGTTCCCCTACGGCGGCATGGAAAATCCGCGCCTGACCTTCCTTACGCCGACCATGATCGCGGGCGACCGCAGCCTGGTTGACCTGATTGCGCATGAACTGGCCCACTCGTGGTCTGGCAACCTGGTCACCAACGCGTCGTGGAAGCATATGTGGCTCAACGAAGGCTTCACCACGTACGTCACGACGCGCATCGTCGAGCAGCTGTATGGCAGCGAAGTGGCGCAGATGGGCGTGCAGGTCGACCAGGAAGAACTGGCCGCCTCGATCCGCGAATTGCCGGCCGCGAAAACGGCGCTGGTCACGCGCGATGCGGATGCCAATCCCGCGGAAACGTACACGGACGACGGCATCATCTACCCGAAAGGCGCATGGTTCCTGGCCACCATGGAGCGCCGCGCGGGCCGCGCCGTGTTCGATCCTTTCCTGCGCGGCTGGTTCGACCAGCATGCGTTCCAGAGCGTCACGACGGAACAGTTCATCGCCTATCTGCGCAAGAACCTGCTGACCCAGCATCCGGACGTGATGCCGCAAGCGGAACTCGATGAATGGCTGTATGGCACGGGCGTGCCGGCCAGCGCACAGCGCGTCGTCTCGCCACGCCTGGCGCTGCTCGACCAGCACCGCGACGCCTGGCTGAAAGGTGAACTGGCGACGAAAGACCTGGGCATGGACAAGTGGATCGCCATCGAATCGATGCATTTCCTGAACGATGTCAACAACAAGGCCAGCGCGGCGCAATTGCGCGAACTGGACCAGGTCTACGGCGTGGGCAAGAGCGGCAACAATGAAGTGGCGTACCGCTTCTATCTGGCCTCCGTGAACGCCGGCTACGACGTGCGGCAGCCTTTGCAGGCATTCCTGCTGAGCGTGGGCCGCCAGAAGTTCGTCGTGCCCCTGTACAGCGCCTTGATGAAGACGCCGCAAGGCCATGTCTGGGCCAAGGAGGTGTACGCGCAGGCGCGCGAACGCTACCACCCGGTGACGCAGGAAAGCGTTGATAAATTGATGGCCGCGCAAGCGCATTGAACTTTCTCTGGATATCCTGACCATGCATACCATGAACCGTCTCGCCGCCGCCATCGTGCTGGCGTTTTCCAGCATCGCCGTGCCGGCGCTGGCAGCCGATGCAGTACCCGTCGTTGCCGCAGCGCCGGTGCCTGCGCCTGCCTTCGATCTTGAGCGCGACGTCGCCACCGCCCTGACAGTGTTCGACGTGCCCGGCATGGCGATCGCCATCGTCAAGGACGGCAAGGTCGTCACCGCCAAGGGCTTTGGTGTGCGCAAGCTGGGCGAACCGGCCGCCGTCGATGCGCAGACCTTGTTTGAAGTGGCATCGAATTCGAAGGGTTTTACGGCCGCTGCGCTGGCCATGCTGGTCGACGACGGCAAGCTGGCCTGGGACGATCCCGTCACCAAGCACCTGCCCGGTTTCCAGATGCACGATTCCTACGTGACGGGCGCCATGACCATCCGTGATTTGCTGACGCACCGCAGCGGCCTGGGCCTGGGTGCGGGCGACTTGCTGTGGTGGCCGACTACCACCTTCAGCACCGACGAGATCATCGAGAAACTGCGCTACATCCGTCCGGCCACGAGTTTTCGCAACAGCTATGCCTACGATAACCTGCTGTACATCGTGGCCGGCAAGATCATCGCCGACAAGGCGGGGAAAAGCTGGGGCGAGGCCATGCATGAGCGCATCCTGGCACCGCTGGGCATGACGGGCACCACCACCAGCCTGGCCGAGAATGCGGGTAATCCCGACGTCGCCCATGCGCACAGCAAGATCGACGGCAAGATTGCCGCCGTCAAGTCGATGCCCGTGCCGAACGCGGTGGGCGCCGTCGGCATCAACACGAATGCGGAAGATATCGCCAAGTGGATGATGGTGCTGCTCGACGGCGGCAAGATCGCCGGCGTGCAGGGCAAGGACGGCAAGGAAGCGCGCCTGTTCAGCGAAAAGCAGGGCCGTGAAATGTGGACCGCGCAAACGCCGATCAAGATTCCCGAGCCGAAGCCGGCGCTGGCCGCGACGAAACCGAACTTCAGCGCGTATGGCCTGGGCTTCCAGCTGCGCGACTACAAGGGCATGAAGGTCGCCATGCACGGCGGCGCGCTGCAGGGATTCTATTCGCGCGTGCTGATGGTGCCGGAAGCGAAACTGGGCGTGGCCATCCTCACCAATGCGGAAAATGGCGGTTCGATGACGGCGCTGCAATGGCGCATCCTCGACCATTACCTGCAGGCGGCGCCGTCGGACTGGCTGGCGCTGGTGGCCAAGGTGGAGCAGGACCAGCATGCGGAAGAAGTGAAAAAGCAGGGCAAGGCGTCGAGCGCGCGCGCGGCGAAATCGCAGCCGTCGCTGCCGCTGGCCGCGTACGATGGCGAGTATGAGGACGCATGGTACGGCAAGGTCGTGATCAAGCCGGAAGGGAAAAAACATATCCTCAGCTTTACGCGCACGCCGGACCTGACGGGCGAGCTGGAACACTGGCAGCACGACACCTTCATCGTGCGCTGGAAAGAGCGCAACTTCAATGCCGACGCCTACGTGACGTTTTCGTTGAACCCGGATGCCAGTATCGACCGGGTGAAGATGGCGCCCGTGTCGGCCGAGACGGACTTCAGCTACGACTTTCAGGACTTGAGCCTGGTGCCGGTGAAGCCCAAGGAAGCGAAGAAATAAACTGTCGATACAAAAACCGCAGCCTGGCCTGCGGTTTTTTTTCGCGCCTTTCCATGCAAGTGGGAGTCGGAATGGCCGCAGGCCGGTTTTTATTCCATGAAAGGGCGTGAAATGAAAATGTTATCTTGTTTTCTTGTTTGCGTATTTGGTAACTTTCTTTGGTGCTACTATTTTTATGCGCTATACGTCTATCGATAGGTGGAAGTTGGCGGCTGGCGGTCTGCCCTGGTTTTTTATAACGATGAACTTTTTTGCTAACGGGATAAAAATGATCAATTTCAAGAAAGCCGTAGTTGTCTTCTGTGCCGCTGTCGGTTTCGCCGGTGCCGTCAGTTCGAGTGCATATGCCTTGCCGTCGCGTGAAACGTGTGAGGAAGCCCGCGATTCCTGTCTCGCCGATGGCAATGAAAACGACTGCGCGCTGGTGCGTCGCCTGTGCGGCGTGTACGGCATTCACGTCTGAGCGTGTTGCTGCCTGCGTGCACGCGCTGTTGTGATCTTCCAGTTCACTAGTTTCTAGATCGGCTCAACTCTTTGGGAGTGGAATAAAAATGATCCATGTGAAAAAGGCGGTATTTGTCTTCTGCGCCGCCGTTGGTTTGGCTGGTGCCGTGAGCACCGCGTATGCGCAGCCGACACGCCGGGAGTGCATGCAGGCCCTGATTGACTGCACCGAAAATGGCACGGCGAGCCAGTGCATGCTTGTCTCGCGCTCTTGCGGCGTGTACGGCATTTACCTTTAAGGCGCGCTGCGCGCACAAGGCATTGGGGCGCGCCGTATCGGCCCGCCGCCATTGGCTTTTCTAGTGACTCAGGGTTTGACGAACTTCAGGGTCATGCGGTCGCTCTCGCCGATGGCCGTGTACTTGTCGCGCTCCACGTCCTTGTTGGCGTAGGTGGGTGGCAGGGCCCAGACGCCGCCCTGGTGGTCGGCATGGTCTCGCGGATTGGCGTTGATCTCCGATTTGGCCGCCAGCTTGAAGCCTGCGCCTTCAGCCAGCTTGATCACGTACGCTTCGTGCATGTAGCCGCTGCTGGCCGTGGCATCCTGCACCTTGCTGGCGGGCAGGCGGTGCTCGACGACGCCGAAGACGCCGCCCGGTTTCAGGCTGTCATAGACTTGCTTGAACAGGGCCTGCATGCCCGCTTCGCCGATCGGTATCCAGTTGTGGATATTGCGGAAGGTAAGTACCATGTCGGCCGTGCCCCTGGGCGCGATACGGTAGGTGGCGGGGGGCGCGAAGGCGCCGATTTCCACTTTGCCGAAAGCGGCCGGATTGGCGTCGAGTTTTTGCTGGAAGCGCGCGGCGCCCTTGCGCGCGCCTTCGCTGCTTGACTGCGGGTCATTGCCGGCGGCGATCAGCTTGCCATGCTCGCGCAGATAAGGCGCCAGGATCTCCGTGTACCAGCCGCCACCGGGCGCCAGTTCCACCACTGTCATGCTCGGCTTGATGCCGAAGAACGTCAGCGTTTCATACGGGTGGCGGGCGCTGTCGCGCGTCACGTTGGCTGGCGTGCGCGCACTGCCGCCAATGGCCGCCTTCAGGGCCGCGTCACCTGCATCGGCGGCCAGGGCCGCGCCGCTGCCGCCACAGGCCAGCATGACTGTCAGGGCCGCAGCCAGGGATACTCGCTTCATCATCATATGCTCCATGCGTGATTGGATCGGTTGGTGAATTGGTGGCGATCGCCATCAATGCCGATCATCGGCCAAGCACGCTGGCCGGTCAAGCGGATTCCGTTTGCCATGCGGCGGCATACGCGGGCAATGCGCTGGTGTTTTGCGCGTCGGCGATGGCTGCGCCACGGCCGTGCGTGAAGGGCAGTTCGCCCGTCCAGACAACATGCGCCATGTCGCCCGCGTCGTCGAGCGGGCCGCCCGTGCGCTGCTTGACGGCGCATTCGTCGAGCGCGATGCGCAGCACTGTGGTGGCCGCATATTCCTTGGCGCTGCCGCCACGCACCTGCGCCAAGCGTCCCGGCGCCAGCTTTTCCATCAGCGCATCCATGGCCGCATGCTGCTGGCCGATGTCGGCCACCTTTTCAAATTGCCCATACACCATCGCCGAGCGGTAGTTCATCGTGTGATTGAAGGCGGAGCGCGCCAGCACCAGGCCGTCGAGATGGCTGACCGTCACGCATACGTCGGCATCGTTGACGAGTTGCTTGAGCATGCGGCTGCCGTTCGAGCCATGGATGTACAGGTAGCCGCCGATGCGCCAGCAGGCGGTCGGAATGCAATGGCTGCCCTTGTCGTCGCGGAAGGCGATATGGCACAGGTAGGCGGCATCGAGGATGGCGTACAGGGTGGCTTGCTCGTAGCTGGCCAGTTCGGCGACGCGGCGCACGCGGGTACGGGGGCTGGGAGGGAGGGCGGTGGCGGTCATGGCGGAAGTCCGGTTGGTTGAAGAGGCTGGCCGCACTATAATCGGCATCTGGTTCTGAAAAAAGATCCAGAGTCGACAAATAATTTAGAGCCACATGGAAGGGCACGCATGGATTTTGCTTTGCTGCTGAATGCGTTCGAAGGCAGGCACCGCGAACGGGGCTGGTCGCGCCAGCGTTTGCTGCATGAATGCCTGCGTACGGCGATCCGTGATGGCCAGCTGGCACCCGGCACGCGCCTGGCCGCTACGCGGGTGCTGGCGGCGGAACTGGGCTTGGCGCGCAATACGGTGCTGTATGCCTATGAGCAGCTGGCCAGCGAAGGGTTTGTCTTGCCGGATCGGCGCGGCACGGTGGTCGCCGGCAGCGTTGGTGCGGCAATGGCACCGTTGGCCGAGGGCGACGAGGATGGCTTGTCATTCCGTGCCCGGCATTTGCGCGGCGTGGCGGGACAGGACGTGAATGCGGCGGTGGTGTTTCCCGCCGATGCGATGGCGGCGTTCGCGCCTGGCGTGCCCGCGCTGGACGAATTCCCGCTGGCGCAATGGCGCCGCGTGCTGGATCGCGCCTGGCGCGCGTTGACGCCGCGTCAGCTCAACTACGGCGATCCTGCCGGCGAGCCGCAGCTGCGCATGGCCATCGCGGACCATTTGCGCTCCTCGCGCGGCGTCGTGTGCAATGCGGGCCAGGTGTTCATCACGGATGGTACGCAAAGCAGCCTGGATGTGTGTTTGCGCGCCTTTGCGGATCCGGGGGAAACCCTGTGGATGGAGCATCCCGGTTATGGCGGGGCGCTGGCGGCGGGGCGCGCTGCCGGCTTGCACGTGGTGGGTATTCCGGTCGACATGGATGGCATCGCGCCGACGGACAGGGACTGGCAGGATACCCCGCCGCGCCTGATCTACACCACGCCGTCGCACCAGTATCCGACCGGCAGCGTGCTCAGTCCCGCGCGCCGCATGGCGCTGCTGGAACGCGCCCGGGCGGCGGGCGCCCTGATCATCGAAGACGATTACGACAGCGAGTTTCGTCATGGCGGGCCACCCCTGGCCGCCATGCAGGGACTGGTAGCCGACGCACCGGTCGTGTACCTGGGCACGTTCAGCAAGACCATGTTTCCCGCCTTGCGCATCGCCTTTATCGTCGTGCCGGCCGCGCTGGCCGCTGCATTTGCGCAAATGCAGGCGCAAGGCGCCGCGCGGGGGCGCGTAGCCGAACAACTGGCGCTGGCCGAGTTCCTGCGCAGCGGCCTGTTTGCGCGCCATGTGCGGCGCATGCGCCGTCTGTATCGCCAGCGCCGTGACGCCTTGAGCGCGGCATTGCAGCGCCATGCATGTGCGGGCGCATCCATCCATGGCGGCTCTGCCGGCATGCATTTGGCGCTGCGTTTTCACGATGCAGGCTGGGATGATCTGGCATTGAGCCGTCGCGCCGCGCACGACGGCATCGTGGCGCTGGCGCTGTCCGCGCATGGTACCGGCGAGCGGGCCGGCTGGAGCGGTTTTTTGCTCGGCTATGCCCAGGTTCCGGCCGAGCACATGGATGGCCTGGCGCGTCGCGTTGGGACGCTGCTTGCGCAAGCTGGCGCGGCTGGACAGACAAAGCGGGCAAAATAGACCTTTGCCAGGCCGAAGAAGACTGCCCATGATACTGAGCTGGAAAGCCCCTGTTTATTACAATGACAAACTGATCGGCTCCTACGACACGACGCGTGGCTCGTATGAGACCGCGGGCTCGAACTTCGACTACCTGGCGCTGCTGCAGGGCGCGCCGTATCCGTTCGACATGGACAGGCCATCCGTGCATGTCGTCTGCGACCAGGCAAAACTCCTGAAATATGACTGCCTCTGGCTGCTCGGGAACGTGCCGCTGATTTCGGCCCGTCTGGCGGACTTTCTTGCCGGCGCGGGCGATCAGGACGTTGAATTGATACGCCCGGCATGCATCATGGCCGATGGGGAGCTGGTGGGCGAGCCGTTCTACATCTTGAACGCGATGCACCAGGCGCAGGTCGTCGATCTTGCGCGGTCAATAGCGCAAACGGATGACGTTGGCAACGTCATCTACTTCACGCGGACATTTTTCCGCGACGAGGGGCTGGCGCCCAGGCATATTGCCAGGGAAGCGCAATCGGGCGACCTGCTGATCTCCAGCGAACTGGCAGGCCGCATCAGGGCCGGGCGCTTCAAGGGCGACAGGAACCTGGGGTTTTATCGCGCCGAAGGAAATTGGCAGCCCGTTCTGGAATGAGATGCAGACGCGCTGCGCCCGCTGTCTCCTACTGCTGGTCCAGCATCCACTGCTTCAAGCCGTTGACCCAGTTCTTGGCCGGCAGGTTGAACTGTTTCTTGATGCTGGCGGCGCGTTCGTACAACTCGCTGAAGTCGAGCGACGGCGACTTTTTGAAGGCCAGCACGACGATGTTTTCATCTTCCATTTCCGGCACCCACACGACGGCGTCGAACACCAGTTCCATCGCCTGCAGATTCTTGTCGTAGTTGGGGAAGTCGCCAAACACGTTCGTGCACATGATGCCGTCGTCCGTCAGGCAATCGAAGCAGGCCTGGTAAAACTCGGGCGTGTCGAGCACGGGGCCGCGCGCCTCCTCGTCGTACAGGTCGACCTGCAGTACGTCGACCGTGCCGTGGTTGGCCATGTCGAGCACGAAGTCGAGCGCGTTCATTTCGCGCACGTCGAGACGCGTGTCGTTTGGCGGCAGCGCGAACTGGGCGCCGCAGATGGCGATCACGTTCGGATTGAGCTCGATGGCCGTGACGGAGGCATCAGGAAAGCGGCGGTAGCTGAATTTGGTCAGTGCGGCGCTGCCCAGGCCCAACTGCACGATGCGTTTCGGCTGCGTCTTGAAGAGCATCCACATCATCATCATTTGCACGTATTCGAGCTCGATGGCGTCGGGTTTGTCGAGGCGCATGGCGCCCTGCACCCACTTGGTGCCCAGATGCAGGTAGCGGATGCCGCGGTGTTCGGTGGTGGTGGCGGGCGGGTGGCCCGGGTGGCTGAAAGCGGTGTGGCTGGTGGAGATAAAATCGGTTGTCATGGCGCCAGTTTAGCAGCCGTCAAAGAAAAAGACGCCGCAGCGTCTTTTGGGTGGTGCGCTCAAGATTGCTTGCGGCGTCGCGCCAGGAAGCCGAGTATGCCCAGGCCTGCCAGCAGCATGCCATAGGTTTCCGGTTCAGGAACGGGAGCCAGGTTCAGGTTGAAGACGCCGCCATAGCTGCCGCCCTTGGTGTTGCCCATGACGGTGAGGACCAGCGGGCCATTGAACAGGATGCTCGTCGGCGCCAGGACTTCGCCTTGGGCATAGCCAAAGACGGTAGGTCCGCCAAAGCCGGTCAGTCCTATGCCGTTCAGGTCGGCAGCGGTGAAGTGGATGGAAGAGCTGTCCGTGCCCGTGACGGACAGGTTGGCCAGGAAGGCTTGCGCGGTGGAGCCGAAGATCGCGTTCGGTGTGAACGTGAAGGTATCCGTGAAGTCGCCAAGCGGGCTGGGCACGGCGTTGAAACCGCTGGTCCACAGATTGCCCGTGGTATTGACGAGGTTGACCACGTAGGCGGTGGCGCTGGCGCTGCCGATGGAAGCAGCGCTCAGTACTGCCGCTGCGATGAGTGATTTTAGTTTCATGTTGATCCCCGCGAAAAAACGATTAATGTTTCAAAAAAACCGTACCGCAGTGATAAATTATCGCCAAGATAATTCGTTGTCAACGAGCTATTTTTATATCATTATGCAAACTTAAATAGCTTATTTCTAACACACGGGCATGGGCCGCGAAAAGTTGCGATATTTAAAATTATTATTATCAATATCGCACTCAAAAATAGTCTGGGATTTTGTGATGTAAAAATCGTTACTTTAGGAACTAATTTCTGTCCAGTAAGGGAAAAATCAAGGTCACCGCCAGGCCGCCACCTTCGCGGTTGGCCAGGGTGATGCGCCCGCCATGCGCTTCGGCGATTTCGCGTGCCAGAGCCAGGCCCAGCCCCGTGCCGCTGCGCTTGGTGGAGTAAAACGGTACCAGCGCGTTTTCCAGCACGGCGCCGCTCATGCCTGGCCCGCGGTCGTGTACCTCGATGCGCAGCTGCCCATGCGCCTGACTGACGTGCAGGCCGATCTGCTCTGCCCGCGAGCCTGATTCCAGCGCATTCTTGAGCAGGTTCAGCAGCGCCTGCTGCATTTGCGCCGCATCGAACACGGCTGCCTGCGCCGGCGGCGGACAGTCGAGCGTGAAGACCGCCTGCGAAGCCAGGCTGTCGAGGAACGGTTGCCACTCGCACGGGGCCAGACGGGGAGCGGGCAGTTTGGCGAAGCGGGCGTAGCCGAGAATGAATGTCTCCAGGTGGCGCGTGCGTTCCTCGATGGTGGCGAGGATTTGCGGCAGGCGCTCCGTCTGGCCGCGGCGCACCAATTCGGCGCCGGAATGGGCCAGCGAGGCCAGTGGCGCGAGGGAGTTGTTCAGCTCATGGCTGATGACACGGATGACTTTCTTCCAGGTCTGCACTTCCTGGCGGCGCAGTTCCAGGGTCAGCTGGCGCAACAGCAGCAGTTCGTGCTTGCGGCCGTTCAGGCTGAAACTGCGACGCGCCAGGTGATATACCTCTTCCTGTTCTCCATCGCCGCTGGTGAACAGGCCGTCGCTGGCGCGCGCCAGTGCCTCTGCCAGCGCGGGGGCTGCCTGCTGCACGATGTCGGTCAGGTGCTGGCCCTCCAGCCGGCGGCCCTCGTTGAGCAAATGGCGCGCGGCCAGATTGGCATAGACGACGGCATTGCCCTCGGCCACCAGCAGCATGGCCACCGGCGTGTTTTGCACCATGGTGTCGAGCAGCAGTTCGCGCTGCACCAGATCCAGGCGCTGCTTGCGCAGCACGTCGCCCAGAGCATTGTGCGCTGTCACCAGGTCCGCCAGCTCGTCATTTTGCGGCCAGCGCAGGCTGAAGGCGAAGTCGCCGTCCTGGTAGCTGGCGACCGTGCCGGAGAGGGCGCGAAACAGCGACAGCATCGCCTGTAGCTGCGCGCGGATGGTGATGATGGCGATCGGCACGATGCACAGCAGGGACAGGCCCAGTACCAGCCATGGCTGGCCTGGCAGAAAATGCGCGAGCAGCAGGGCGATGCCCATGCCCAGTATCAGCAGGGTGACGATCAGCGCCGTCCAGCGCGTGAGTAATGAAAGGCGCTGGCCTTGCGGATGCCGCGGTGTGTGCTGGACGGGTGGCATCAGGCGCGTGCAATGCCCAGGCGCTCCATGCGCCGGTACAGCGCCTGGCGCGACAGGCCCAGTTCTTGCGCCGCCTGCGCCACCACCCCGTGCGCGCGGTCCAGCGCGGCCACGACGCTGTCGCGATCCGGTTCCGTGCCGGCGCCATCCTGCGTTGCGCGCGGCACCGTTGCCAGCGGCAGCCCCAGTTCGGCCGCGCGTATCACGGGACCAGCTGCCAGCAGGCTGGCGCGCTGCATGACGTTTTTCAGTTCGCGCACATTGCCCGGCCAGCCATGGGCCAGCAGGGCTGCCTGCGCCTGTGTTTCGAGTGTCTTGTCCGGTCCGAGGAAATGCCGCGCCAGCACGAGGATGTCGGCCGGGCGCTGGGCCAGCGGCGGCAGGCGCAGCTCGATCACGTTGAGGCGGTAAAACAGGTCTTCGCGGAAGGTGCCGGCGCGTATCATGGCCGGCAGGTCGGCATTGCTGGCGCTGATGACGCGTACCTTCACCTGGCGCTCACGGTTCGAGCCGAGGCGCTCGAAGCGGCCCGTTTCCAGCACGCGCAGCAGCTTCATCTGGCCGGCCAGCGGCAGATTGCCGATCTCGTCGAGAAACAGGGTGCCGCCGTCCGCCGCATCGAACTTGCCGTCGCGCGCCCGGGTAATGCCCGTATAAGCGCCTGCTTCTGCGCCGAACAGTTCCGCCTCGATCAGTTCCACGGGAACGGCGCCGCAATTGAGCACCACGAAGGGGCCGGCGGCCACCTGCGAATTGGCTTGCACGATGGCGGCGATACGTTCCTTGCCGCTGCCGTTCGGCCCCGAAATGAGTACGGACACGTCGGCACGCGCCACCTGGCACGCCAGATGCACGACTCGTTCCGTGGCTGGGTCTTGCCACACCATGCCGCGCAAGTCGAAGTCGCGCTCCAGGGTGTGGCGCTGGCGCTGTTCGGCCACCACACGCTGGCGCAGCGCGCGGTTGGCCTGTCCCAGCTCCAGCAGGTTCTGCACGCTGGCGATCAGGCGCCGGTCGTCCCATGGCTTGGCCAGATAGTCGGCCGCACCGGACTTGATCAGGTCGACGGCCGCGTCGAGCTGGGTCCAGGCCGTCAGCAGGATCACGGGCAGGTCCGGGTGGCGCGCGCGGATGGCGTGGAACAGCGCGCTGCCTTCCTCGCCCGAGGTGGTGTCGGCCGTGAAGTTCATGTCCTGCACCACCAGATCGATGGCGTGGCGCTCGAGCAGGTGCAGGCCTTCCTCGGGCGAGGCAGCGCGCACGGCGTCGATCTCGTGCAGGGAGAACAGCACGTCGAGCGCGATGGCCACGGCGGCATTGTCGTCAATAATCAGTACGGTAGGCATGCGCGCAGCATATCACTCAGGTGCCGGCTCAGGTACTGCGGGTGGCAGTGGCCGGCGAAATGCTGGCCGCGCGCCATGCCGGGCCATACACGGCGCCCACTCCCAGCAGCCAGAACACGAGCGCGCCGGCCAGCAGGTAGCCGGGCGGCAGGCGCGCCATTTCCAGCTGGCTTACCAGCAGCTGGTTCAAGCCCAGTGCCAGCAGCACGCCGCACGCCACGCCGACGCTGGTGATCATGAAATTCTCCGTCAAAAAATAGCGCAGGATGTCGACGCGGCGGGCGCCCAATGCGCGCCGCACGCCGATCTGCTTCCTGCGCTGCGTCACCCACAGGCTGGCAATGCCGACGATGCCGCTGGCCGTCACCAGCAGCAGCAGGGCCGAGACGGCGATCAGCGTCCAGGACAGCCCGCGGTCGGCCCGGTAGCGTGACTGGCGATGGTGTTCCAGGGTGTCGATACGCACCAGCAGGCGGTCGCTGCTGGCACTGCGGATGGCTTGCTCGGCCTCCTTCATCAGGCGGTCGCGCTGGCCCGGTTCGGCGCGCACGGCATATAGCAGCGAATCGCGCCCGCCCGTCAGGCGCGCCGGCAGCAGGATCGAGTATTCGCCTTCGGCCCTGACCTGGCCGACCTGCGTCTGCAGCCGCTCGACGACGCCGACCACGCTCAGCTCGGGATCATCGGCGCCGGTACCCTTGTACAGCGTCTTGCCGACAAAGCTGGTGTCGCCTGGCCAGATCTTCTGCGCCGCCGCGCGCGTCACGATGGCCACCTTCGGGTAGCTGTCGTCGACATCCTCGTCGATCTCGGGCACTTCCTCGGGCCGGAAGTCGCGCCCCTCCACCAGTTGCAAGCCGTAGGTCTTGACCAGTGAATCGGGGGTGACGTAGGTCGAGATGTTGGCGCTGGGCGTGACCTGGCTGCGCTTGGCCGACACGCTGGTGGAGTTGCCGGAGCGCGACAGCACCGCCTGCGACGTCTGCGCTACCGACAGCACGCCCGGCAAGGCGCGCAGCAGGGACGCCTGGCGCTTCTGCTCGGACAGCTGGCGCTGGTGGCTGCCGCGGTCCATGTTCTGGATATTGACATAAAAAATGTCGTTTTCAGCGGCCACGCCGGTGGGTCGCGCGGCTACGGCCTGGCGCAGGTTGACGATGTGCAGGGCATTGGCCAGGATGGCCAGGCTGATCGCGATCTGCACCGCCACCAGGATGGCGCCGGTTTTGCTGCGCATCAGCGCCGACAGGATGGGACGGATTTCCATGCTGGACCTCATGTTGGGGAAAGGGGTGTCATTGGGACTTGAGCTGGATCGCCGGCGTCACCTGGCAGGCGCGCCAGGTGGGCAACAGGCCGGCCAGCAGGGCCGCCAATACCGACATGGCAAACGTCAGCAGCAGCATCGGCACATCCATGTGCGCGACAGTGCCCAGTTCCTCCGACTGCTGGCTGACCACGGCCAGCGCGCCAAACGCCAGCAGCAGGCCCAGTACGCCGCCGGCCAGGCCGATCACGCCGCTTTCGATCAGGAACTGGCGGAAGATGTCGCGCCGCGTGGCGCCCAGCGCGCGGCGGATACCCACCTCGCTGGCGCGCACGGAAAACTTCGCCAGCAACAGGCCGATGGTGTTGACCAGGCACAGCAGCAGAAAGCCGAAGGCCAGCCAGGCCGCCAGTTTGTTGTCGTTGTCGACCACCTGCAGGTAGTTCATCCATTCGTTCAGGTCGTACAGCCGGTTCGGCGCATTGCGCATCATGCGCCCCAGCTTGCGCTGCTCGCCTGCATAGGCGTCCAGGTACTGCTGCAGCTGGCCACGTTCGCCGCTGCTGGCCATTTCGAACCAGAACTGCAGCCAGGTGCAGCCGGAGGCGAGCCGGCCCTGGAAGCCGGGGGCATTCTGGTCGCCATTGCAGCTCATGCCGCCGTCGTGCTCCGTTTCGTGGCGGATGGCGCTGGCAAACGGGATGAAGAATTCATCCTCCGGGCCGAACGCGCCTTTGCTGCCGATGATGCGGTGGGAGCGTGGCACCACGTCCCAGGCCGCCAGCACGCCCGTCACCATGTAGGGCCGGCCAAGCACCGTGACGCGCAGGCCGACGGGGTTGCTGCTGCCGACCAGTTTTTCGGCCAGCGCGCGGTTCAGCACGATCACGTCGGCGCCGCTGGCGTCGTCGGCTTCGCTCCACGGCTGGCCGTACAGGAAGGGGGCGTCGAACATGCTGAAGAAATCGCGCGTGGGCGCAATCCCCTGGGCCTGGAAGGAGCCGATATCCTTGCGCGCCGGTTCGACCGGACCGGCCACGCCATACATGACGGTGCGGCGCACGCCCATCTTGCTGGCCATGAAGTTGCGCGCATCGATATAGCTCATCTGGGATTGCGCGAAGCCGGGCTTTTGGCCGGGCACGTAGCCCTTGACGGGCAGGATGTCGATCATCGGCACGAACAGGCGGTCGCTCTTGTGCGGCAGCGGATCGCCCGACATGGCGTGCAGGATGGTGACGGTGGACACGCTGGCGGCCACGCCGACGGCCAGGGTCAGCACCATCAGCGCGGTCAGGGCGCGGTTGCGGCGCAGGCTGCGCAGGCCCAGCGTGAAATAGTAGCGGAACATGGTTTCTCCTTACGCAGTCGCGGCGTGCTGCGGCCTGGCCGACAGCGTGGCGCCGTGCTGCACCAGGTCCGACACCTGGCCGTCGATGATGTGCACATTGCGCTGGCTGCGCAGCGCCAGTTCCGGATCGTGCGTGACCATCAGGATGGTGGTGCCTTGCGCATTGATCTCTTCCAGCAGCTCCATCACGCCGCGCGCCATCTGCGTGTCCAGGTTGCCCGTCGGCTCATCGGCCAGCAGCAGTTTGGGCGAGCCGGCCAGCGCGCGCGCGATCGCCACGCGCTGCTGCTGGCCGCCCGACAGTTCGGCCGGATAATGCCTCATGCGCGACGCCAGGCCGACCTTGGTCAGCGCCTCCTCGATGCGCTCCTTGCGTTCGGCGCGGTTGAAGCCCCGGTAGCGCAGTGGTACGTCGACGTTGTCGAACAGCGACAGGTCGGGAATCAGATTAAAACCTTGGAAGATGAAGCCCAGCTTTTCGTTACGCAGGCGCGAACGGGCATTGTCGTTCATGCCTTTCACGTTGACGCCGTCGAGAATGTACTCGCCATCGGTAAATTCCTCCAGCAGCCCGGCGATGTTCAGGAAGCTCGTCTTGCCGGAGCCGGACGGACCCGTGACGGTAACGAATTCACCTTGCCTGACGTGGATTTCGAAGCCGCGCAGCGCGTGCGTTTCGATCATGTGGGTGCGGTAGATTTTGCTCAGGTTTTGCATGCGCAGCATGGGAATGCTCCTCGTTGTCTGAAATTAGTTGAGTGCGACGCGGGCCGCGTTCGTAAAGTTTTCCGTGCCGGCGACCACCACCTTGTCGCCCAGCTTCAGGCCGTCGAGAATTTCGACGGCCGCCACGCTGGTGGCGCCCAGCTTGATGGGAGTGCGGATGGCGACGCCATCGAGCACCACGTAGGCGAAACGTCCCCCTTCGGCCTCGACGAAGGAGCCGCGCGCCAGCATCAGCACATTGGGCCGCTCGTCGATCAGCAGGCGCGCCGCCACGCGCTGGTTCTGGCGCAGGCCGGCCGGCTGTTCGCCGTTGAAGCGCACGCGCGCCAGGACCTGGTTTTTCACCACTTCGGGCGACAGCGCCGAGAGTTTTCCCGTTGCCTTGATGGCGCCAGTTTCGATTTCCGCACGCATGCCCAGGCCGATATCGGCCACATAGGTTTCCGGCACTTCCAGTTCGACTTCCAGCTGCGACAGGTCGACCAGGGTCATCAGCGCCGTATTGGCTTGCACCACGCTGCGGTTGGCCACCGACAGGGTGCCGATAAAACCGTTGACGGGCGCGCGCACGGTCAGTTCGTCGACGCGGCGCTGGGCATTGTCGCGGACGAGGCGCTGGCGCTCCAGTTCATTGAGCCTGGTCTTCAGGGCCAGAGTCACGTCCTCGCCTTCCAGACCGGCCGCCTGGGAGGCGTGCTTGCTGCGGATCTCGGCCGAGTTGAGCGCGTCCTTGGCCTTCTGGTAATCGATCTTGGCGATGATGCCCACCTGCGCCACGCTTTCGTAGCGTTCCAGCGTGCGCTGCGCGGACAGGCGCTCGATTTCCGCCGTGTCGGCTTCGCGCCGCGCCAGCAGTTTCTGCTTCTTGGCCAGAATCTGCTGGCGCGCCACTTCCGCTTCCAGCTGCTGCACGCTCGACTGTTCGCGTTTCAGCGTGTCGGACAGGTCGGGTGACTCCAGCACGGCCAGGATGTCGCCCTTCCTGACCGTGTCGCCCGCCTTCGCCTTCAGGGTCACCGTGGCCACTGTGGTGGAATACAGGGTGGGGCTGATGGCGGCCACCACGCGCCCGGTGACGGCGGCGTCGCGGACCAGGGTGCCGCGCGTGACCTCGGCGATGCGCAGGCGGCTGGCGTTGACGGAGTGGTCGCTGTTGCGCCAGCCGGAGAACACGGCGATGGCGCCGCCGATGACGATGGCGGCGCCGGCCAGTACGAGGGCGCGTTTTTTGTGGCGCTGGCCCGGCGGGGCGGACAGTACGGCGTCTTGGGAGGAGGTATCGCGGATCATGGCGGACGTTTCGTGGACAATACCCTTTTGCTAGCAGATTCTGTGCCAGATTCAAGATGTTGATTTGCAAGGGGAAAATATAAAGTGTCCGGCTGTCCGCCGTGTCCGCACCGTCCAGCGGGCGTCCGCGCATGCATGGATCTTGATAAGCTGATAATCGCCCCGATCTGTGCCTGGCAGTGATGGCGCGCGGCGCCAAGCTGGCCACCTTTCTGGAGCATGATGCCTGCCTCGCCCCCCAAGCCGTCCCTGTATGCCAAGCTGCGCCACTGGTTGCGCCAGTTCGCCAGCCTGCCAGAGCCGGCCGAATTCGATTATCCGTTTGCCCGCAGCGACATCGCCATGCTGCACCAGGTCGAGGGCGACCCGGCCCAGCTCGATGGCCAGACCTGGGAGGAAATGCTGCTCGATGACTACCATGCACAGCTTGCCGCGCAGACCAGCATCGTTGGCCAACAGCGCCTGCATCAGCGTCTGGCGGGTGGCACGGCAGACGCCGCCTCGCGCGCGCGCATCGCTGCCCTGCTGGCGGCGCCGGCACAGCAAGCCGTGCTCGAGCGAGCCATGCAGCCCTTGCGCACGGCGGACATGGAAGTGGCGGCGCTGCTGTGCGGCGCACCGCCGCCGGCGGTGCCGTGGTGGAGCCGCTGGCTGCTGCTGCCCACCGTGGCACTGCTGCTGTCGCTGCTGGCCGCATGGCTGGTCGCGCCGCTGGCATGGGCCGTCGCGGTGCCCGTCTGGCTCTTGCTGATGGCGTTGCAGATGCGCTTTTACGACCTTTGCAAACCGTGGGAGCGCAGCGTATTTACCTTGCAGCAGATACTGCTGGTGCATGGCCGCCTGGGCGCGCTCGATACTGCGTTCACGGCGCAGCTGCGAGAAGGCGGGCGGGCTGCCGGCGTGATCAACCGCCAGATCACGCCGCTGCGCTGGATCAAGATGATTCCCTTGTTGAGTGAATATGACGACTGGCTCATGCTGGGCAATATCCGCCGTTATTTTCACAGCTTGCGCGTGGTGCGGCGCGAGCGCGCCTTTCTGCGCCAGAGTTTCCTGCTGCTGGCAGACCTGGAGGCGGACCTGGCCCTGGCGCGCCACCTGCGCGGCCGTGCGCAGTTCTGCTGGGCGCAGGACGCGGGCGCGCGGCAATTGTCGTTCGAGGCCATGGTGCATCCGCTGCTGGACGGCGCCGTGCCACTGTCGCTGTATCTCGATGGCCGCGGCGCCTTTATTTCGGGGCAGAATGCCATCGGCAAGAGCACCTTGCTGCGCGGCGTGGGCCTCAACCTGATCAGTGCGCGCGCCTTCGGCTTTTGCTATGCGCAGGCGGCCAGCGTACCCTTGCTGCCCCTGTATTCGAGCATGCAGAACGAGGATACGTTCGATGGCGGCGAAAGCTTATATATCGCCGAACTGCGGCGCGCGCGCGAACTGCTGGCGCTGGCCGAGGGCGCCGCGCCGGCCCTGTTCCTGATCGACGAGATCTTCCGCGGCACCAACCACCTCGAATCGGTGGCGGCGGCCGCCGCCGTGCTGCATACGCTGGCGGCACGCAACCTGGTAATCGTCTCGTCGCACAACCTGGTGCTGGGGCCGTTGCTGGAAGACTGTCTGGCGCCCTGGTGCGTGCGCCGCGATGACGCCGGTGTGCTGCTGCTGGCCCCTGGCGTGCTGCAGGCCACCAACGGCATCGCCCTGCTGGCGCAGCGCGGCTTCGGCAGCGCCATCGAGGCGAAGGCGGGACAGGTCTTCGACTGGCTCAGCACGCACATGGCGCAACCGGCCGATTGCGGCGGCGTCCTCGAAGGGGCTTGATGGCTGTCCTTACTTGTCCTGCTTCTCCGGCGTGCTCTTGTCGATCACTTCGCGGCAATCGCCACGGATGATGGCGTTGTCGTAGTTGGTCCAGCCGTAGCTGTCGACATAGCGCTTGTGCTGCTTGAAGCGGGGGCTGGCGATGCTCCACTCGGGCTGTTCGCCGGCGAAGCGGATGTCGCCCAGGTCGAGCAGGGTGTGGAACATGTTTTCCGTCGACAGACGCGCTTTCTGATGGCGCTGCAGCTGCGTTACCTTGTCGGGATAGCGCTGCTGGAATTGCTGCGAATACCAGACGAAGGCGGGCACGTGGAATTCGAACTGCGTGTTGTGGCCATGGAAGGCCAGGCGGCAGCTGCCGTCGTACAGTGTCTGGCCATGGTCGGCCACGTAGACGAGCGAGCTGCGCAGGGCGCTGCGCTGGCCATCGTCCTTCAGGATGTCGATCACGCCGGAGAGGAACCAGTCCGTGTACAGGATGGAGCTGTCGTAGCTGTTGTTCAACTGCGGCTTGATGGCCGTGTCCGTGTAGACGGGTTTGTCGACGCCGAACAGCGACGGTTGCCACTTGTCGAATGCCTTCGGATAGCGCTGGCTGTAGTTCCAGTGGCTGCCCAGCGTGTGCAGCACGATGAGTTTTTTCGGCGCCGGGTCGGCCAGCGCGTTCTTGAACGGGTCGAAGAGGATCTGGTCGAAGTTCGAGTTGTTGGTAAAGCCGCCCAGATTCAGGAACTGCACCACGTCCGCTTCCTTGGCGAATACGGAGACGGGCGTGTCGAACTGGCCGAACGAAATCTGGTTCGACAGCCAGTAGGTTTTGAAACCCGCTTCCTTGTAGGCAGTGAGGAAGGATTTTTCCGAAAAACCATCCTTGAGGCTTTGCGTGGCCGGCTTGCGCGAGATGATGACGGGTACCGACAGGCGCGTGGCGGAAACGGCCGTGATGACGTCGGCCAGCGGCACCAGGTTGGCTTCCTGTTTCAGCAGGGGATTGGTGTCGCGCTCATAGCCGTTCAGGCTCCAGCGGTCGTAGCGCGACGATTCGCCGATCACCATCACCACCACTTCCGGGTGGGGATCGGGCTGTTGCTGGTGCGCGCCGAAGCGGAAGCTGCTGCTTTTCTGCCCCAGTTCGGCCAGGTATTTGCGCTCCTTGTAAAAATCGAGGCCGCGCGCCATCAGGCCAAAGGGCCAGGAATTGCTGACGGTATCGAAGGCGTAGGGCAGGCGCGCCCAGTGGGGCAGGCTGGGCCAGCCCAGGCCCGTCTCGTCGGCGCCGGCGATGCTGGCATTTTCGGGCTTGCTGCTCTCGTCGTCCTCTTCCGCTTCGTCGTCCGCCGAGCTGGCGTCGCCAAAGCCGGACGCGCCCGGCTTGCTGCTGCCGGCCGATGGCTTGGCGGCCTTGGCCGAGGCGACGGCGCTATGCGGGGGGCTGGCGTCGAAACCGAATTCGTAGCCATACCACCAGAAGCCGCCCAGCAGGATCAGCAGCACGAAGGCGGCCGGACGCGTCTTGCCGCGCCAGTCGAGGTCGCGCGTGCGCGTGGCCGCAAACCAGCCGAGCAGGCACCAGGCGATCACGCCCAGCATGACGGCGCCCATCAGCCATACTTTTTGCCCGAGGAATTCCATTGCTTCCTTGGGGCTGGTTTCGAAGATGATGCCCAGGTGATGCGTGGAAATGCCCTGGCCATAGAAGATGAACAGATAGATTTCCGTCGGCAGGGCCAGGAAGGCGGGCACCAGCAGCCAGTGGAAGTAAGCGGGGCGTTTGAACACGCTCCAGACGGCCAGCCACGCCAGCAGTTCGAAGGTGAGCATCTGCCAGGGATGTTCGAGTGGACGCCCCAGCAGCGCAGGGACAAAGGGCACGGCCGTCAGCAGGGCATAGGTCAGCAGCAGGAACACGGTGGCGGGGCGAAGCAAGGGGCGCATAAGGGAGGGCAGCGAAAAATGTCCGCTATTATCAATCCTTTTGTCACCTTGCGGTCATACAAGAACGGCCTCGCGCGATGCTTGCACGCAGGAAAAAATATCAAACAATCATTTGTATTGGCCGGCTCTGGTCCGGTTGCCCGCAGCGAAAATTAGCCAAAAGGCTACAAAACGGCCCGTTTTTTGCCTTTTTTTATAGCAAAAAGCCGTAAACTGATTGACCCCCTGTAACACAAGGTCTAAACTAGCGAGTTCTCGATTTTATTCTGCACATCGTTTACGTGTTACTTGGCATTTCATGGCCGCTCCTTATCGAGTGGCTGCGGGCGCCTCCGGTGCGCAGCAGATAGAAACGGGACGAGGTTTTAGTCGCCGGGCATCTTGTCCGGGTTATTAATCGTATTTTTTTGTTGGATTTATAACGATGCCAACCATCAATCAGTTGATTCGCCAGCCGCGTGTTTCGGTACGCGTCAAGAGCAAATCGCCGGCGCTGGAAAACAGCCCGCAAAAACGTGGCGTCTGCACACGTGTTTACACCACGACTCCAAAGAAGCCTAACTCGGCTCTGCGTAAAGTCGCTAAAGTTCGCCTGACCAATGGTTTCGAAGTCATTTCGTACATTGGCGGTGAAGGCCATAACCTGCAAGAGCATAGTGTTGTGCTGTTGCGCGGCGGTCGCGTTAAGGATTTGCCGGGTGTGCGTTACCACATGGTTCGCGGTGCCCTGGATACCCAAGGCGTTAAAGACCGTAAGCAATCGCGTTCGAAGTACGGTACCAAGCGCGCTAAAGCTGGCAAGAAGTAATAAGTTGTACGCAGCAAACCAAGTTTCGCTCAGTGGCAACTAGCTAAGTGAATGTAGTCGACCGCATCTGGTCGAGTAAGTGGAAGACTATGATGGTCGTCCGCGAGTGTGCGAAGAACGCGCGCTCAACTGAAGATTGAAAGGAATTGATATGCCACGTCGTCGTGAAGTACCCAAGCGCGAAATTTTGCCAGATCCAAAATTCGGCAACACTGATGTCGCTAAATTTGTAAACGTGCTGATGCTGTCCGGTAAGAAATCGGTTGCAGAAAACATCATCTACGGTGCTTTCGAGCACATCGCAGCAAAATCGGGCAAAGATCCGCTCGAAGTTTTTGCTACCGCAATCAACAACGCCAAGCCGTTGGTTGAGGTGAAATCCCGTCGTGTTGGTGGTGCAAACTACCAGGTGCCGGTCGAAGTTCGCCCAGTCCGTCGTATGGCGCTGTCCATGCGTTGGTTGCGTGAAGCTGCTAACAAGCGCAGCGAAAAATCGATGCCACAACGCCTCGGCGGTGAGCTGATGGAAGCGGCTGAAAGCCGCGGCGGCGCGATGAAAAAGCGCGACGAAGTCCATCGTATGGCTGAAGCGAACAAAGCGTTCTCGCATTTCCGCTTCTAATATAAAGCCAGCTTCCGCAAGGCGGCTGTCAAGCATCTGTTGTTCGAGGCCGGGCTCATTTTTGCAAAAAAATGCTGCTCGGTTTTGTCCATTCATTTAGGATTAATTATGGCCCGCAAGACCCCCATTGAGCGCTATCGCAATATCGGTATCTCCGCTCACATCGATGCAGGTAAGACGACCACGACCGAGCGCGTCCTGTTCTACACCGGCGTGAACCACAAGCTGGGCGAAGTACATGATGGCGCTGCCACCACCGACTGGATGGCGCAGGAGCAAGAGCGCGGCATCACGATTACCTCGGCTGCTGTTACGTGCTTCTGGAAAGGCATGGCAAACAACTTCCCAGCGCATCACATCAACATCATCGACACCCCAGGCCACGTTGACTTCACCATTGAAGTGGAACGTTCGATGCGCGTGTTGGATGGCGCCTGCATGGTTTACTGTGCAGTCGGCGGCGTGCAGCCACAATCGGAAACGGTATGGCGTCAGGCTAACAAATACAAAGTGCCACGTCTGGCTTTCGTGAACAAGATGGACCGTACCGGCGCCAACTTCTTCAAGGTCTACGATCAGATGCGTTCGCGTCTGAAAGCCAACCCAGTGCCTATTCAGATGCCTATCGGTGCTGAAGACGTCTTCACCGGCGTTATCGATCTGGTCAAGATGAAGGCCGTCATTTGGGACGACGCTTCGCAAGGCATGAAGTTTGAATACGAAGACATTCCTGCACACCTGGCTGCTGATGCTGCCAAGTGGCGCGAGAACATGGTTGAAGCCGCTGCTGAAGCGTCGGAAGACCTGATGAACAAGTACCTGGAAGAAGGCGACCTGTCGGAAGCCGAGATCAAGGCTGCTCTGCGCCAGCGTACCATCGCCAGCGAAATCGTTCCAATGCTGTGCGGTACCGCCTTTAAAAACAAGGGCGTACAAGCAATGTTGGACGCGGTGATCGAGTACCTGCCATCGCCAATCGACATCCCGCCAGTACCAGGTCTGGATGAGGACGAGCAGCCTGTCGAGCGTAAAGCTGACGACAACGAGAAATTCTCGGCGCTGGCTTTCAAAATCGCAACCGATCCGTTCGTGGGTCAGCTGTGCTTCATCCGTTGCTACTCGGGTACCTTGAATTCGGGTGACTCGGTGTTGAACTCCGTGAAGCAGAAGAAAGAGCGTATTGGCCGTATCGTGCAGATGCAAGCCAATGAACGCGAAGAAATCAAGGAAATGCGCGCTGGCGACATCGCCGCGGTTGTGGGTCTGAAAGACACCACCACTGGCGATACGCTGTGCGACGACAAGGCGAGCGTGGTTCTGGAGCGCATGGTCTTCCCTGAGCCAGTGATTTCGCAAGCGGTTGAGCCAAAAACCAAGGCTGACCAGGAAAAAATGGGCCTGGCGCTGAACCGTCTGGCAGCAGAAGATCCATCGTTCCGCGTGCGTACCGATGAAGAATCGGGTCAGACCATCATCGCCGGTATGGGCGAGTTGCATCTGGACATCATTGTTGACCGCATGAAGCGCGAATTCAACGTTGAAGCCACCGTCGGCAAGCCACAAGTGGCTTACCGCGAAACGATCCGTAAAGTGTGCGAAGAGTCGGAAGGCAAATTCGTCAAGCAATCGGGTGGTCGTGGTCAATACGGTCACGTGGTTCTGAAGATCGAGCCGCAAGAGCCGGGCAAGGGCTTCGAATTCGTTGACGCGATCAAGGGCGGTACCGTTCCTCGCGAATACATCCCTGCAGTTGAAAAAGGTGTGCGCGACACGCTGCCTTCGGGCGTGATGGCTGGCTACCCAGTTGTTGACGTCAAAGTCACGCTGTTCTTCGGTTCGTACCACGATGTTGACTCGAACGAAAATGCATTCCGCATGGCCGCTTCGATGGCATTCAAAGATGGCTGCCGCAAAGCATCGCCAGTCATCCTGGAGCCGATGATGGCCGTGGAAGTGGAAACGCCGGAAGACTACGCCGGTACCGTGATGGGCGACCTGTCGTCGCGTCGCGGCATGGTACAAGGCATGGATGAAATTGCTGGCGGTGGCGGCAAGATCATCAAGGCCGAAGTTCCTCTGTCGGAAATGTTCGGTTACGCTACATCGTTGCGTTCCTCGACGCAAGGCCGTGCGACTTACACGATGGAATTCAAGCACTATTCGGAAGCTCCGAAACATGTGACTGAAGCCATCGTAAGCTCGAAAGCTAAGTAATAGAAGTTCCGGGCCGGCTTTCACGAGAATGCCGGTCCCTACATTTAAATCATTGTTCTAAGGAAGAATAAAATGGCAAAAGGTAAATTCGAACGGACCAAGCCGCACGTTAACGTCGGCACCATCGGCCACGTCGACCACGGTAAAACCACGCTGACCGCTGCAATCGCAACGGTTCTGTCGAAGAAATTCGGCGGCGAAGCCAAAGCATACGACC
>NZ_NEGZ01000030.1 GCF_002127585.1 Janthinobacterium sp. GW458P | reverse complement strand
GGCAGCAGCGCCTGCAGCTGCTGCCGCAGTTGCGCTGTCGGGTTGAGCAGGCGCCGGCTGTGGCGGTCCAGCGTTTGCGCCGCGTCGTCGAGGCTGCGGCGCATGGCGCGGCGCAGGTCCGCCGCGTCGGCACGCAGCGAGGCCATCCAGTCGGCGCGCGGCGTGGCCGCCAGTTCGGCCGCCGCCGTCGGCGTGGCCGCGCGCAGGTCGGCCGCGAAGTCGGCGATGGTGAAATCGGTCTCGTGGCCCACGCCGCTGATCACGGGGATGGCGCAATCGGCGATCGCGTATGCCACGGCTTCATCGTTGAATGACCATAAATCCTCGATGCTGCCGCCGCCGCGGCATACCAGCAGCACGTCGCACTCGGCCCTTGCTGATGCCGTGCGGATGGCGTGCGCGATCTTTTCCGGTGCCTGCTGGCCCTGCACGGGCGTTGGATACAGAATGATGGACACGTGCGGCGCGCGGCGCTTGAGCGCAATCAGCACGTCGCGCAAGGCGGCCGCCTGCGGGCTGGTGACGATGCCGATGCTGCGCGCGAACATGGGGATGGCGCGCTTGCGTTCCTGGTCGAACAGGCCCTGCGCGGCCAGCTTTTCCTTCAGGCGCTGGAACGCCTCGTACAGGGCGCCCACGCCGGCGCGGCGGATGGCTTCCACATTGATCTGGTAATCGCCGCGCGCGCCGTACAGGGTGACGAGGGCGCGCACTTCGACCTTGTCGCCTTCGCGCGGCGTGAAGCCGGCAAACTGGGCGCGGCCACGGAACATCACGGCGCGCACCTGGGCCCCGTCATCCTTCAGCGTGAAATACCAGTGGCCGGAGGCGGCCCGCGTGAAGTTGGAAATCTCGCCGGCGATCCAGGTCAGGGGAAACGAGCGTTCGAGCAGGCGCGCGACGGCCTGGTTCAGGGCGCTGACGGTCAGCACGGGCGGGGCGGCAAAGCCGCTGTCAGTCGGGGTGTCGGTCATCATGAAGCTGGGAGCGGGTGGGGAACTGTCCACATATTATCGGCGAGGTCATGCTTATGTCATATATCGTGCAAAACAACAAGTTCTATTTCTAAGTATTTGATTTCATGCAGAATTCCCGTATGCCTGATTTGCGTGCACGGGGAAAAAGTCCTTTAATATCAAGCACATCAGTGTAGCCCCTGCCACTTACGCACAAAGTTATCCACAGAAAGTGTGCGGAACTTTTTGCCTTGGACAAACGTTAGCGGACAGACTCCTTTCGATGAAGAGAAATGCCTTGCTACATTTTTGCGCACGGAAATAAAGTGCATAGGAATCAAGCGCTTAGTATGCCATGCCTGGCCTTGCGCACAATCTTATCCACAAAAAATGTGCAGAACTCCTGCGCGGCACCGGATTTATCCACCGGAAGGGCCATGGCAAGGCTTGCCTGAATTTTGCGCAACATGAAAATAGCCATATAGATCAAGGGTCTAGCGTGTAGTCGTGGGCCTTGCTCACAATCTTATCCACAGAATATGTGCAAAACCGCCTAAATCGTTTCGCCTTTTCTCCCCGTTTTCCACCGCGCGGACAGGTGCTTGCGCTGCCTCATTTTTCAGCATCGAAAAAAACTCCTTTAAAATCAATGCTCTTGCACGGAGTCAATCGGCTTGCTCACAATCTTATCCACACTTTATGTGTGGAACTGCGCTGGCGCTGGAAAAGTACGCCGTAGCCGTGAAATCGGGTGCTGAAAACGCCGCTTTTCGGTCCTTGCCATATTTTTATGCAAGACAATAAAAACGATATAAATCAATGTACTTAGCGCCTATCTTTGCGCTTGCGCACAATCTTGTCCACAGATTGTGTGCAGAACTTTGACGCTCTGGCTGCGGTTTGTTTGAGGTTGCCTGCCACTTTTTTGCGCATCGATTTAATTTCCTTTAAAATCAATAGCTTGGGTGAATTCTTCGGCTTTGCGCACAATCTTGTCCACAGTAAATGTGCAGAACTCTGCAAGTATTAATTTATTGACATTGACTACTGTCGATAAGCTGCTATGCCTGTATTTTGCGCAGGCTGATAATATTCATGTAAATCAATGGCTTGCGTGCCGGACTTCATGCTTGCTCACAATCTTATCCACACAAAGTGTGCAAAACTGTGCGCCGGCGCTGCGCTCCCGCCGCGCCGTGTGGACAAGTGCCATGCAGGCGCCACTTGCCGCCGGCGCGGCAACGCGCTACATTGCGCCATTCCTGCGCCGACATGCAATCGCTGTTCGGCGCTCGGTACAATACAGGCTGTCCGGGCGCTTCCCCGCCTTCCCTTTACCAGGAGTTTCTTTTGCTCGCTATATTTCAAGCCGCCGGCTGGCCCATCTGGCTGTTGTTGATCGCTTCCATCGTCGCCCTGGCCCTGATCATCGAGCGCCTGCTGTATTTGCGACGCGCCAAGATCCTGCCCCGCAAGCTGTTCGATGAAGTGGTGCAGGTGTATCGCAGCGGCAAGATCACGCCGGACACGGTGGCCAAGCTGGAAGATAATTCACCGCTGGGCGTGGTGCTGGCCGCCGCCCTGCGCAACGTCGATGCGCCGCGCGAGGTGATGAAGGAATCGATCGAGGAGGCCGGCAGCGGCGTGGCCCACGTGCTCGAGCGCTACCTGACCACCCTGGGCACCATCGCCACCCTGGCGCCGCTGATGGGCCTGTTCGGCACGGTGGTGGGCATGATCGAAATCTTCGGCTCGCAAAACGCCAGCGGCTCGAATCCCGCACAATTGGCGCACGGCATCTCGGTGGCCCTGTATAACACGGGTTTCGGCCTGGCCATCGCCATGCCGACCCTGGTCTTCTACCGCCATTTCCGCGCCCTTGTCGACAGCTTCGTCATTGACATGGAGCAACAAGCCGTCAAATTCGTCGACATCGTCCACAGTGGCCGCAAATGAACTTCCGCAAAGGCAAGGGGCGTGAAGACCCCGAAATCAACCTGATCCCGTTCATCGACGTGCTGCTGGTGATCCTGATCTTTCTCATGGTCAGCACCACCTACAGCAAGTTTACGGAATTGCAGATCACCTTGCCGACGGCCGACGCCGAGCAGGCCAAGGACAAGCCGCAGCAGCTCGACGTCACCATCGATGCCAAGGGCAATTACACGGTCAACCGCGAACCGGTCTCGTTCCGCGACGTGGCCGGCCTGGCCGACGCCCTGCAAAACGCGGCCAAGGCGGCCAACGGCGGCAAGGCGCCCGCGCAGACGCCCGTGGTGGTGGTCAACGCCGACCAGTTCGCCATGCACCAGATGGTCATCCACGTCATGGAAGCGGCGCGCCTGGCCGGCTATGAAAAGCTGACGTTCGCGGCGCAGGCGGGCGGCAAGTAAATTCCCGCCGTTACCGGCAACATAATTGGGGGCAGACCGGCCGGGTCTGACCCCAGCCCTTGACTCCTCACCGCATGCCCACATCCTCCCCCGCCAAGCTTGAAACCACTCTCACCCGCGCCTGGCTGACGCGCGGCCCGCTGGCGTGCGCGCTGTGGCCCGTGTCCCTGCTGTTCGGCGCTCTGAGCGCCGTGCGGCGCGTTTTGTACCGTGCCGGCGTCCTGCAATCGGCGCGCCTGCCCGTGCCCGTCGTGGTCGTCGGCAATATTTTTATCGGCGGCACGGGCAAGACGCCGCTGACGATCTGGCTGGTGCAAGCCTTGCGCGACGCGGGCATGCGCCCGGGCGTGATTTCGCGCGGCCATGGCAGCGCCGACCGGCTGGCGCGCGCCGTGACGGGCGAGTCCACGCCGCAGCAGGTGGGCGACGAGCCGCTGCTGATCTTCCAGCGCGGCGGCTGTCCCGTAATGGTGGGGCGCGACCGCGCGCAAGCGGGCAGGGCGCTGCTGGCGGCGCACCCCGAGGTCGACGTGCTGGTGACGGACGACGGCTTGCAGCATTACGCCCTGCGGCGCGACGTGGAAATCGTGCTGTTCGACGGCCGCGGCGCCGGCAATGGCTGGCTGCTGCCGGCGGGACCCTTGCGCGAATCGCCGCGCCGCCGGCGCGACGTGACGGTGATCAATGCGCCCGAGCTGGCGCCGGCGCTGGTGGGCCAGGTCGCGCCCAAGGGCGCCCTGGTGGTGCAGATGCGGCTCGATGGCGGCATGGCCGAACGCTTGACGGACCGCAGCGAACGCGTGGCACTGAGCGACTTGGCGGCCGGCGGCCAGCGCATCGTGGCGGCAGCCGGCATCGGCAATCCCCGGCGTTTCTTTGCCATGCTGCGCGGCGCCGGATTGGACTTCACGGAACTGCCTTTGCCCGACCATCACGACTTTCTCGACCAGCCATTCGCGGCACTCGACGCGGATGTGATCTTGATCACCGAGAAGGATGCAGTAAAATGTGCGCAAATTGAACATCTCAAAGATGACCCGAGACTGTGGGTCGTCCCGGTCAGTGCGCGCATCGATAGCGCGCTGGCCCAACAAATTGTGGAGAAATGTCGTGGACGCTCGACTGCTTGATATCCTGGTCTGCCCTGTTTGCAAGGGCCCGCTTGAACACGATAAGAAGGCGCAGGAACTGATTTGCCGCGCCGACCGCCTCGCCTATCCTATCCGCGATGGCATCCCCATCATGTGGGCGGACGAAGCGCGCACACTGCAAGACGCAGTGGAATAACGATGGCGTTCATCGTCATCATCCCGGCCCGCCTGGCCTCGACGCGCCTGCCGAACAAGCCGCTGGCCGACCTGGGCGGCAAGCCCATGGTGGTGCGCGTGGCCGAGCAGGCAGCCTTGTCGGGCGCCGCGCGCGTCATCGTCGCCACCGACCATGCATCCATCCGCGACGCCTGCGCCGCGCATGGCGTGGAAGTGTGCATGACGCGCGCCGACCATCCGTCGGGCACGGACCGCATCGCCGAAGTGGCGCGCACGCTCGCTTTGCCGCCGGACGCCGTCGTCGTCAACCTGCAGGGCGACGAACCGCTGATCGATCCGGCCCTGCTGGCCGCCTGCGCGGCGCAGATCAGCGCCGCCGTCCCCATGGCCACGTGCGCCCATCCGCTGCATGACGTGGGCGATGCCTTCAACCCGAATGTCGTCAAGGTGGTGCTGGATAAAAACGGCCGCGCCTTGTATTTCTCGCGCGCGACGATACCGTGGCACCGCGACGGCTTTGCCCAATCCCGTGAAAACTTGCCGCAAGGCTACGTGCCGCTGCGCCATATCGGCCTGTATGCATACAGCAATGCATTCCTGCAAACCTATCCGGGCTTGTCCGCGTCGCCGCTGGAAGCGATCGAAGCGCTGGAGCAGCTGCGCGTGCTGTGGCATGGCTATGCCATCGCCGTGCATGTCACGGATTCGGCGCCGGCCGCCGGCGTCGACACGCCGGAAGATCTGGCGCGCGTCCAGGCGCACTACCAGCACGTCACCTGATAAAACGCCCATGGCTGCGGTGCTCCGCCCTGCATACATGCGGCGGCGCGCCTTGCCCTGAACGTTTTTCGGGCGCCGCGGGTGCGCGAGAAAAATTTTATGCGGGGCCTGCCACAAAAAACCACATTTTGAAACGTCTGCAGCGATATTTGCTGGCTTTGATCAATCAGGGCATAGCAATTCGACAGCAAACTGGCGTTGCGGGGATTTTTTGTGGTAAGTTTCGTAGGGAAAGATAGTCATTGCAACACCATCTAAAAAAAATTACACATACCACCATCCAAAATCTGCTTTTTAGGAACTTTCAATGCGTCTGATACTTTTAGGAGCACCCGGTGCCGGCAAGGGCACCCAAGCTAACTTCATCAAAGAAAAATACAATATTCCACAAATCTCCACGGGCGACATGCTGCGCGCGGCGATCAAGGAAGGCTCCGAACTGGGCCTGGCAGCGAAAAAAGTCATGGATGCGGGCGGCCTCGTGTCGGACGACATCATGATCGGCCTGGTCAAGAACCGCCTGCAGGAAGCCGATTGCGCCAATGGCTACCTGTTCGACGGCTTCCCGCGCACCATCGCGCAAGCGGACGCCATGAAGGATGCCGGCATCAATGTCGACTACGTGCTGGAAATCGACGTGCCGGACGAGTCCATCATCGAGCGCATGGACGGCCGCCGCAGCCACCCGGGTTCGGGCCGTGTCTACCACGTCAAATTCAACCCGCCCAAGGTCGACGGCGTCGACGACATCACGGGCGAACCGCTGATCCAGCGCGACGACGACAAGGCGGAAACGGTCAAGAAGCGCCTGGACGTGTACCACAACCAGACCAAGGTCTTGCTCGGCTACTACAATGACTGGGCCAAGTCCGGCCTGCCGGGCGCACCGAAATACCGCCGCATCGCCGGCGTCGGTCCGGTCGAGCAAATCCGCGACAGCGCATTTGCCGCCCTGGCGGAATAAGCAGTTATTTAAAAGCGGACCTCAGTGTCCGCTTTTTTTTCGCCCGCTTTTCAGGCAGACTGTCAGCAGGGCTTTGCCAAATGATTAATGTTGAACGATTTGCGCTGAGTGCTTGACGTTTTCGTGGTTGAAGTTTTTTGCAGGTCGTGTTTTCCTGGCTGCGCGTGCCTACCCGGTGCGGTCTGCAGCTGTCGGCAATGACGTCGGATAAAAACAGAAGGGGACGATATGGCAGCCAGTTTGTGGTTTGCGGTAGCCTGCGGCGTGGTCGCAGTGGTATATGGTTTGGTGTCGCGCAGCTGGATCCTGCGTCAGGATCCCGGCAACGCGCGCATGCAGGAAATCGCCCTGGCCATCCAGCAGGGCGCGGCCGCCTACCTGGCGCGCCAGTACCGCACCATCGCCATCGTCGGCGTGGTGCTGCTGATCGCCATCTATGTGCTGCTTGGCCTGCATACGGCGCTGGGCTTCCTGATCGGCGCCGTGCTGTCGGGCGCCTGCGGCTTCATCGGCATGAATGTCTCCGTGCGCGCCAATGTGCGCACGGCGCAGGCGGCCACCCTGGGCATCAACCAGGCCCTGAACGTGGCCTTCAAGGGCGGCGCGATCACGGGCATGCTGGTCGTCGGTCTGGGCCTGCTGGGCGTGACCCTGTTCTACTGGCTCTTGGCGACGACGGGCGCGCCCGGCCTGACCCAGCATGACCTGATCAAGCCTTTGATCGGCCTGGCCTTCGGCGCCTCGCTCATTTCCATCTTTGCGCGGCTCGGCGGCGGCATCTTCACCAAGGGCGCCGACGTGGGCGCGGACCTGGTGGGCAAGGTCGAGGCGGGCATACCCGAGGACGACCCGCGCAACCCGGCCGTCATCGCCGACAACGTGGGCGACAACGTGGGCGACTGCGCCGGCATGGCGGCCGACCTGTTCGAAACCTATGTCGTGACCCTGATCGCCACCATGCTGCTGGGCGCGCTGCTGATGGCAGAGGCCAGCAGCACGGCCATCATCTACCCGCTGCTGCTGGGCGCCGTCTCCATCCTCGCCTCCATCGTCGGCTGCTCGATGGTCAAGACAGCGCCCGGCAGGAAGATCATGTCGGCCCTGTACACGGGCTTGTGGTGGGCCGCCGGGCTGTCGCTGGTGGGCTTTGCCGTGGTGACGTGGCTGCTGTGGCCCGACGACGCCATGCGCTACAAGATGCTGGGCGCCACCGTCGTCGGCATCGTGCTCACGGGCCTGATGGTCTACATCACCGAGTACTACACGGGCACGGACTTCAAGCCCGTGCGCCACATCGCCGAAGCGTCGACGACGGGCCACGGCACGAATATCATCGCCGGCCTGGGCGTGTCGATGAAGTCCACCGCCTATCCGGTGCTGGCCGTCTGCATCGCCATCCTCGTCTCGTACCAGCTGGCCGGCCTGTACGGCATCGCCATCGCGGCCACCTCGATGCTGTCGATGGCGGGCATCATCGTTGCGCTCGACGCGTATGGCCCCATCACCGATAACGCGGGCGGCATCGCGGAGATGTCGGGCCTGCCCGACTCCGTGCGCGCCATTACCGATCCTCTGGACGCCGTCGGCAATACCACCAAGGCCGTCACCAAGGGCTATGCCATCGGCTCGGCCGGCCTGGCCGCGCTGGTGCTGTTCGCCGACTACACGCATGCGCTCGAATCCGTGGGCCAGCACATCACGTTTGACCTGTCGAACCCCATGGTCATCGTCGGCCTGTTCATCGGCGGCCTGATACCGTATCTGTTCGGCGCCATGGCGATGGAGGCCGTGGGCCGCGCGGCCGGCGCCGTGGTGGTCGAGGTGCGCCGGCAGTTTCGCGACATCAAGGGCATCATGGAAGGCACGGCGCGGCCCGAATACGACAAGGCCGTTGACATGCTGACGGCGTCGGCCATCCGCGAAATGATCGTGCCCTCCTTGCTGCCCGTCGTGGTGCCCATCGTCGTCGGCATGCTGCTGGGGCCGGCGGCGCTCGGTGGCCTCCTGATGGGAACGATTGTGACGGGCCTGTTCGTGGCCATTTCCATGACCACGGGCGGCGGCGCCTGGGACAATGCCAAGAAATACATCGAGGATGGCCATTTCGGCGGCAAGGGTTCCGATGCGCACAAGGCGGCTGTCACGGGCGACACCGTGGGCGACCCGTACAAGGATACGGCGGGACCGGCCGTCAATCCCTTGATCAAGATCATCAATATCGTGGCCCTGCTGCTGGTGCCGCTGCTGCCGGCCACGGGCTGGCTGGCCGTAGCCGCGCCGGCGCCCGTTCACGCGTCCGCGCCGGCCACCCTGGCGCCGGCCACGCCCGTGCAAAGCTTGCCCGCGCAATAAGGCGGCGCCTTCCCTGCAGCCCCGTGGCCCGCGCCGCGGGGCTGTTTGCGTTTTGCGCCTGTGAAACTTTCCTGCCGTCCATATCCTCAGCGTATCAAAGGTGAGCAATTGTTACAGCGCCTTTGCTTGTGCCGCACCCCTGCCAATAATGGAGCGAAGGAGTGAGCTTTACGCTCTGGCATGGATGGCAGGAGGATGTCATGGACAGCAGCAACAGGAAGGGCGGCGCGCTGCTGGCGCTGCTGATATTGAGCGGTATCGCAGGGTTGGCCCAGGCGCAGGCGGGCCGGCACGGCGGTTTCCACGGCGGCCACGGCCATCACGGCCACTTTCATGGCCATTCGCAGGTGGGCGTATGGGTGGGTTCGCCATGGTGGTATGGCTATGGACCGGGCTGGTATGGCGACCCGTGGTATGGCTATCCTTATCCCTATGGCCGCACGGTGGTCGTGCAGCCGCCGCCCGTGTACATCGAGCAGGGCGGCGAGCCGACGGCGCAGATGTGGTATTACTGCCGCAATCCGCAAGGCTATTATCCCTACGTGAAAAATTGCAGTACGGCATGGCGTGCCGTGCTGCCGACCAGCGTGCGCTGACGGGGAGGCGAACATGAATACGAGAACGTTGATGGGACGTGCCGGCATGCTGGCGCCCCTGCTGCTGGCCGCCTGCACGGTGCTGCCGGAAGGGCCGTCGGTCATGGTCTTGCCCGGCACGGGCAAGAGTTTTGAGCAGTTCCGCAGCGATGAGCTGCAGTGCCGCGGCTATGCGCAAGGCCAGTTGGGCGGTGCTTCGGCGCAGCAGGCCGGCGTCGATAGCGGCGTGCGCAGCGCGGNTCGGCGCGGCGGCCGGCGCCGCCATCGATGGCGGCCATGGCGCTGGCGTGGGGGCGGGCACGGGTCTCGTCTTTGGCGCCCTGGCCGGCACGGGCGCGGCGGACAGTTCCTCGTACGGCATGCAGCGCCGCTACGACAATGCTTATCAGCAATGCATGTATGCGAGCGGCCACAAGGTACCCGTCGCCGGGCAGATGCTCAGCGGCGTGCCGGCGAATGCCGCCACGCCGCCGCCCGACACGCCGCCGCCCCGTTATTAGAACCTTGAAGTCAGGCCCACAAACATGCGCCGTCCCGGCACGTAGTAGTCGACCAGGCCATCGGCCATCGGGCCTTTCTTGAACAGGTTCTGCACGCCGCCGCGCACCGTCCACTGGGGCGTGACCTTGTACGACACGACCGTGTCGACGATGGTGTAAGCCTTGTCGGCCAGTTTGCCCGCATCGAGCTCCTTGCCCGTGTACTGGGCCGATACTTCGCCGAACAGCTGGTCGTTGACTTGCCAGCCCAGCGCCGAGTACCACGACAGTTTTGGCGTGGACAGCAGGTTGGCGCCCGTGGTCAGGTTCTTCGCCTCGGCCATGTAGGTCACGTTGTTACGCCAGTTCAGGTTTTTCGTCAGCGGGATATTCGCCGTCGCTTCCAGGCCGCTGGTGCGCGCTTTCTGGATATTCGTCATTTTGGTCCACCACTGTTTCTGGTAAAAACCCAGCGGCGCGTAGTCGATCTTGTTCTTGAAATCCGTGTGGAAGTACGTCAGGCCCACGTCCCAGCCATTCTGTTCCCACGCCACGCCGATCTCGCCGGCCGTGCTCGTTTCCGGCTTCAAGTCCGCATTGCCGGCCATGTAGCAGCCGCCCGTGATGTAGCCGAGCGGCTTCAGGCTGCCGCAACCGCGTCCGCCCGACTGCGTGGCCGCCGCCGGCGAGTTTTCCTTCAGGCTCGGTGCGCGGAAGCCTTGCGAGATGCCGCCCTTGATGGTCCAGGCGGGGGCAGGGTGGTACACGAGGTACAGGCGCGGGCTGTAATGGTTGCCGAACTTGCTGTGGTGATCGAGGCGCAGGCCGGCCGTGGCCGTCAGGTTCTCGCGCAGGAACAATTGATCTTCCGCAAACAGGGCCGAGGTGGTGCCGGACAGGGTGGCGCCGCTGACGGGATTGCCCAGGTAATCGGTGGGCACGGTGCCGATGGTATCCGTGTTCGTCAGTTCCTGGTGCTTCCACTGGCCGCCCATCACCAGCATTTGCTCGATGCCGCCCCAGCCGACGCGTTTTTCCAGGCTGGCGTCCAGGGTGCTGTCCTTGGATTTGGCCACCGTGCCGACGACTTCGTTGTCGAAATCGTTGTGGTACAGGTTGACCGTGGTCTTGCCGAAGTCCCAGCGGCCTTCGTAGCCGAGGCTGGCGCTCTTGCGTATCAGCTTGCTGGCGCCCCAGCTGTAGACCAGCGGTTCGCCATCCGCATCACGCGCACTCGAAGTGCTCGCTTCCTGCCTGCCATAGCTGGCGTCCAGCGACAGGTTCTGTTTCTTGCCCAGCGCCCAGGTCAGCTGGCCCGAGACAGTCTGGTTGCGTTCGCCGCCCATGGCACCCGCTTTGTCGAAGGATTTTTCATCGGCATTCTGGCGCGTCTGGCTCACGCCCAGGCGCATGCCCACCGTGTCCGACAGGGGGCCGGCCAGGTTCACGCCCAGCTGGTGCGCCGTGCCGCGGCCGCTGTCCTGCGGCTGCGTGTAATTGGCCGTGGCCGAGCCGTTCCACTTGCCCGGCACCTTGCGCGTGATGATGTTGATCACGCCGCCCATGGCGTCCGAGCCGTACAGCGAGGACATGGGACCGCGCACCACTTCGATGCGCTCGATCATGTCGGGCGAGATCCAGTTCAAGTCCTGGCGGCCCAGGTCGGGACGGTAGGCCGTGTCGGCCGAGCTGCCCACGCGCTTGCCGTCGACGAGAATCAGCGTGTATTTGTCGGGCAGGCCGCGCAGCTTGATCTTCGACGCTTCGCCTTCGGGGCCGGTGCCGCCCGTCACGCCGGGGATGCGGCGCAGCAGGGTGTTGAGGTCATACACGGGCTGGCGCTCGATTTCCTCGCGCGTGATGACGCTGATGCTGGCCGGCGCATCCTTGATGTCGATGGCCGTGCCGGAAGCGGTGACGACCACCGTGTTCATGGTGGGATCGGCGGCCACATTGCCTTCGGCCCAGGCGCCGCTGACGGCCAGCGACAGCAGGCAGGGCAGGAGGACGGCGGCGGGGCGTGCGGCAACGCGCGTGAGCAGAACAGAGCTGGGGGCGGGACGGCGGTATGTCATGTTGATCTTTCCGGAGTGTTGTTATTTCCTGGCTGCCTTCCGGGTGGCTCGGGTATGAAGTGTTTAAAATATAAGAAATGCGCTGAAATTCTGCTAATGAGAATAAGAATCGTTCTTATTGTAATGCCATCCTGGCAAGAAGGAAAGTGCTGGCGGGAAATAAAACACCGTTACCGGATGGCGTGGCCGTGTCTGCGCCATCTTCACCCGTGAGAAATTGTTACGTGCTTTGGCATCCGCGGCGGCGTGTGCGAATAATGGAGCAGGCATTGTTTTTCGGGAGGCAGCATGCATACCGCGACAGCAGCACACCATCGGCCCCGCGCCGCGCTGGCGCTCGCTTGCGCCCTCGCGGGCCTGGCCTGGGGGCAGGCCTTTGCGGCGGCCCCGGCGGCTCCGGAAGCGCTGCCCGTCTGCCGGCTCGATCCGCATGACAGCACGAAACTGGCCGTCGAACCGTGCCGGACGGCGCCACCCGTGCAGCCGCGCCGCCCTGTGGCGCAGGTGATCGGCCGCATGCCGGCGCAGGGCACGGCACCGCCCGTCGTGCCCACGGCGCCCATGCCGCCGGGCTTGGCCGTCCCCATGCCCGGCGCGCCGCAAGCCATCGGTTCATGCGATACGGGCGGTTGCCGCGACGCGTCCGGCGCGCGCTACAACGGCGCGGGCAACGCCACGCTCGACGCCAACGGACGCATCTGCCATCGCAACGGCGCTTTCATCCAGTGTTTTTAGCCCTGCCATTGGCTGTCGCTGCAAGTTTTCGCTCGGCGGCCGCAAAAGTGGCTACAATTGTCGCCGACATTACGTTTACGTAAACGTAATAGCGCGTAATGATGGCATCGTGCATCAACCATCGGGCGCCGGGAACACGGCCCTTATCACTCAGGAGACTTCATGCAGATTCAGGACAATGTATTCATCATCACGGGCGGCGCATCGGGCCTGGGCGCGGCCACGGCGCGCATGCTGACGGCGGCCGGCGGCAAGGTCGTGCTGGCCGACGTGCAGACGGAGGCGGGCCAGGCGCTGGCCGCGGAATTGCACGGCGTGTTCGTGCAGTGCGACGTGACGTCGGAAGAAGACGGCATGGCCGTGGTGGCGGCGGCAGGCAAGCTGGGCATTTTGCGCGGCCTGGTCAACTGCGCCGGCGTGGCGCCGGCCGTGAAAACCGTGGGCAAGGACGGTCCGCATCCGCTGGCCCTGTTCCAGAAAGTCGTCAACATCAACCTGGTGGGCACCTTCAATATGTGCCGCCTGGCGGCCGACGCCATGGCGAAACAGGATGCGACGGCCGAAGGCGAGCGCGGCATCATCATCAACACGGCGTCCGTGGCGGCCTATGACGGCCAGATCGGCCAGGCGGCCTATGCCTCGTCGAAGGCGGCCGTGGTCGGCCTGACCCTGCCGATGGCGCGCGACCTGTCGCGCAACGGCATCCGCGTCATGACCGTGGCGCCCGGCATTTTCGAAACCCCGATGCTGCTGGGCATGCCGGCCGAGGTGCAGGATGCGCTGGGCAAGATGGTGCCGTTCCCTTCGCGCCTGGGCAAGCCCGGCGAATACGCGCAACTGGTGAAAGCCATCGTGGAAAACGTCATGCTCAATGGCGAAACGATCCGCCTGGACGGCGCCATCCGCATGCAGCCAAAGTAAGTGCACCTGGACATCGCCAGGCTCTCTTGCGAAGGCAGTCCCCTAATGGGCATTTGATGTAGGATACCCCCGTATGGGGCGTACAGCCTTGCCTGGCTGTGCGCCCTTTTTTTATCGGAGAATCCATGATCGCATTGAAACCGCTGGCGCTGAGCCTGACCTTGCTGGGAGCCCTGGCTGCCAATCCCGTATGTGCCGAAGTGCCGCAAAAGGCGCCGGAAATCGCCACCGCATATGCGGAAAAGTCGGGCTGGACGGCGCAGAAATTCATGGTCGCCGCCGCCAATCCGCTGGCCGCCGATGCCGGCTACCAGATGCTGAAACAGGGCGGCAGCGCCATCGACGCGGCCATCGCCACGCAGCTGGTGCTGACCCTGGTCGAGCCGCAATCGTCGGGCATCGGCGGCGGCGCCTTCCTGCTGTACTCGACGGCCAAGGGCGTGCAGGCCTTCGATGGGCGCGAAACGGCGCCTGCGGCCGCTGACGAACACCTGTTCCAGAATGCGGACGGCAGCCCCGTCTCGCGCGCCACGGGCGTCGTGGGCGGGCGTTCCGTGGGCGCGCCGGGCGTGCTGCGCATGCTGGAACTGGCGCACAAGGAGCACGGCAAGCTGCCGTGGGCGACCCTGTTCGGCCCCGCCATCGGCCTGGCGCACGGCGGCTTTCCCGTCAGCCAGCGCCTCAACGGCCTGTTGAGCTGGGACCAGGCGCTCAAGCGCGACCCCGTCGCCGCCGCGTATTTCTATGACAAGGAAGGCAAGGCCTGGCCCGTCGGCCACGTGCTGAAAAACCCGCAACTGGCGCGCACCCTGGGCGAGATCGCCCGCGGCGGCGCCGACGCCTTTTACAACGGCCGCATCGCGCGCGACATCGCCGCCAAGGTGGCGTCGCACCCGACCAATCCGGGCAAGCTGACGGCGGCAGACATCGCGGGCTACCGCGCCAAGGTGCGCGAGCCCGTCTGCAGCGACTACAAGGCGTGGACCGTGTGCGGCATGCCGCCGCCCTCGTCGGGCGGCATCGCCATCGCGCAGATGCTGGGCATCCTGGAAGTGAAGGATATCGGCGCGTATGCGCCCGTCGACGGCGTGCCCGCTGCGCAGGCGATCCATCTGTTCTCGGAAGCGGGGCGCCTGGCCTATGCGGACCGCAACCGCTACGTGGCCGATACGGACTTCGTGCCGCTGCCCGGCAAGGGCATCGCCTCCATGCTCGACAAAACCTATCTGGCGCAGCGCGCCTCCCTGATCGGCGACAAATCCATGGGCAAGGCCTTGCCCGGCACGCCGCCCGGCATGCAGGTGGCGTGGGGCATGGACAACGCCCTGCAGCGCCCGTCGACCTCGCACCTGGTGGCCGTCGACGCTTTTGGCGGCGGCCTGTCGATGACGACCAGCGTGGAAGACGCGTTCGGCTCGCGCCAGATGGTCGACGGCTTCTTGCTGAACAACCAGCTGACGGATTTTTCGTTCGACTCGCAAGATGCGGACGGCCCGATCGCCAACCGCGTGCAGCCGGGCAAGCGCCCGCGCAGCGCCATGTCGCCCACCCTCGTGTTCGAGAAGGGCACGCAAAAACTCGTGCTGGCGACGGGCTCGCCGGGCGGCTCGTCCATCATCAACTACGTGGCCAAGGTGCTGGTCGGCACCATGGACTGGGGCCTGAACGTGCAGCAGGCCATCAGCCTGCCGAATTTCGGCAGCCGCAACGGCCCGACGGAGCTGGAAAAGGGCCGCGCGCCCGCCGCCCAGGTCGAGGCATTGCAGGCCATGGGCCACGAAGTGCGCGTCATCGAGCAGAATTCCGGCTTGCAGGGCGTCATGCGCCTGTCCGCGCACGGCAAGGATTTCTGGTTTGGCGGGGCCGATCCACGGCGTGAAGGCATGGTCAGGGGGGATTGATTTTTTGATTGCTATGGTTGTTTAGCCCGAAGGCAAAAGCTGGGGGCAGAGCCAACGGGTCTGACCCCGAAACTTTTCCACAAAGCACCAAGACCCTGCTAATCTGCCGGCATGGGAATGCAAAATAAAACAGGCTTGATACTCACGGGAGGGGGCGCCCGTGCCGCCTACCAGGTGGGCGTGCTGCAGGCCATCTCGGCGATTCTGTGGGAAGCGGGCTGGGCGCCGGCGCGCAACCCGTTCGACATCATCTGCGGCACCTCGGCCGGCGCCATCAACGCCACGGCGCTGGCTTGCCGGGCTGATAACTTCGGTGAAGGCGTGCAAAAGCTGCTCGACGTGTGGCAGCACATCCAGGTCGAGCAGGTCTACCGCGCCGATTCGCTGGGCGTGATCCGCTCGGGCGCGCGCTGGCTGTCCTTGCTGTCGTTCGGCTGGCTGCTGCGCCAGTGGCATGCGTCGCCGCCCAATTCCCTGCTCGACAATACCCCGCTGGTCAGCCTGCTGCACCGCATGCTCGACCTGCCGCGCCTGGACGCCGCCCTGGCCGACGGCCTGCTGCATGCGCTGGCCGTCACCGCCTCGTCGTATTCGGGCAGCCGGCACATGACGTTTTACCAGACGGGAGCCGAGATCGCCCCCTGGGTGCGCACGCAGCGCCTGGCCTTGCAGGACCAGATCGGCGTGGAACACTTGCTCGCCTCGGCCGCCATTCCCTTCATCTTCCCCGCCGTGCCCCTGTATGTGGGCGGCCAGCGCGAGTACTGCGGCGACGGTTCGATGCGCCAGCTGGCGCCCATCTCGCCGGCCATCCACCTGGGCGCAAACAAGGTGCTGGTGGTGGGCGCGGGGCGCATGACGGAGCCGGCGCCCGGACCGGGCGACGCGGCGCGCTACCCCAGTCTGGCGCAGATCGCCGGCCATGCGCTGTCGTCGATCTTCCTCGACGGCCTGGCCGTGGACATCGAACGGCTGAACCGCATCAACCTCACCTTGTCGATGCTGCCGCCCGAATTGCTGGGCAAGACGGCGCTGAAACCGGTGGAACTGCTGGTCATCGCGCCGTCCGAGCGCCTCGACGCCATCGCCAGCCGGCATATCGGCAGTTTGCCCCGCCCCATACGCACCATGTTGTCGGGCATCGGCGCGGCCGAAGCGCGCGGCGCGGCGCTGGCCTCGTATTTGTTGTTCGAATCGACGTATACTAACGAGCTGATCCGTCTTGGACAGCGCGATACGCAGGCCCGCAAGGACGATGTACTGGCGTTTTTTGGTTCTTGAGACGGCCCCCGGAACAGTTGCCGGAGTTTTCGCGTTTTTTTTGACAGGACGATTGTGCTGGTATTTCGACGTGTTTGCGATGTTGCCTTACTGTTAATTCTTCTGATGGGCGGCCCGGCCATGGCGGCGCCTGCGCCCACCCTGCGCTTCGAGCAGCTCAGCGTCGAGCAGGGGCTGGCGCAGGAATCCGTGCTGGCCATTGCCCAGGACCGGCAAGGCTATATGTGGTTCGGCAGCCAGTCCGGCCTCAGTCGTTTCGACGGCTACCGCATGGTCGTCTACAAGAATGTCGAGGGCGACAAGACCAGCCTGGCCGACAACTGGGTCGGCGAGCTGCATGTCGACAGCCAGGGCCAGCTGTGGGTCGGCACCGACAATGGGCTGGACCGCTTCGACGCCGCCAGCCAGACCTTCACGCATTACGTTCCGGCGGAAAAGAGCAAGCGCGGCAATGGCAACCGGCATATCCACGCCATCCTCGACGATGGCGCGCGCGGCTTCTGGATCGCCACCTCGGACGGTTTGCAGCATTTCGATCCCGCCACGGGCGCCTTCCGCACCTGGCACCATGAAGAGGGCAACCCGCACAGCCTGGGCGACAACGAGATCAAGGCGCTGGCGCTGGACGCGCACAATCGGCTGTGGATCGGCACCGTGACGGGCCTGGACATGCTGGCGCCGGGCAGCGAGCGCTTCGAACATTTCGCCGTCGATACGGAGCCCGGCTCGAAATACAACGTCATCCAGTCGCTGCTGGTCGACCGCCAGCAGAACCTGTGGATCGGCACCATGGCCGGCGCCGAGCGCTGGCGTCTGGGCGCCGCCGGCCAGCCGCCGCAGGCGCGCCTGCGCCTGAGCGAAAAACAGGGTTTTTCCGCCATCCGCGTCGCCAGCCTGTACCAGGATGTCGACGCCACGGTCTGGCTGGGCAGCAATGCCGACGGCCTGTTCCGCTGGCTGCCCGGGAGCGACAGCTTCCTGCAGTACCGCCACCAGACGGGCGACAAGTTCAGCGTCGCCGACAACCAGCTGTCGTCACTGTTCCGCGACCGCGCGGGCACTTTCTGGGTCGGCTCCTGGTACAACGGCGTGAGCCGGGTCGACCTGGGCAGCGGCGGTTTTTCGCGCATGGTGCGCGCTCCCGGCGACGTGGGAGCGCTGGCGGACAAGAAAGTGCGCGCGCTGGCCGATGCGGGCGGCGGCAAGCTGTGGCTGGCCACCAAGGGCGGCTTGAAGCTGTACGACACGCGTGACGGCACGTCGCAGCTGTTTGACTTGCGCAGCGCGCCCGGCATGTCGCGCGACGAGCAGGTCACGACCCTGTACAAGGCGCCGGACGGCGTGCTGTGGGTGGGCGGCTCGACGGGCTTGCACCGCTTCGATCCGGCGCTGGGACGCTTTTTTACCATGCGCTTCGCCGCGGGGGACCCGAACAGCGACACCATCCGCAATATCGTGAGCGACCGCAGCGGCATGCTGTGGGTCTCGACGCGCGGCGGCGTGCACCGCTTCGACCCCGCCAGCCGGCGCTTCACGACCTACCGCCATGACCCGGCCGATCCGAACAGCCTGTCCGACAACATGGTGCGGCCCGTGCTGGAGGACGGCAAGGGCCGGCTGTGGATAGGTTCATTCCACGGCCTGGACTTGCTGGACCGCGCCAGCGGCCATTTCCGCCATTTCCGTCACGACCCGCAAAACCCGCATAGTCTCAGCCATGACGAGGTGCACTTCCTGCATGAAGACAAGCGCGGCGTGCTGTGGGTGGGCACGGCCAATGGCCTGAACCGCATGGACGTTGACGCGAAAGGGGAGATCCGTTTCCGCCGTTTCGTGCGCAAGGATGGCATGGCCGACGACGCGATCGCCAGCATCCTGGGCGACGACGACGAGCAGCTGTGGCTGAGCACGAACAGCGGCATCACGCGCCTCGACATGCGCAGCGGCTTGTTCCGCAATTACGACAGCGCCGACGGCACGGTGGAAGGCTCGTACTTCGATGGCGCGGCGTTGCGCGCGGCCGACGGCACCATGTACTTCGGCGGGTTCAACGGCATGACGGCGTTCGTGCCGCAGGATATCCACGACAACCGCGTGCCGCCGCTGGTGGCCATCACGGAGCTGCAGATCTTCAACAAGCCGGTGGCCATCGGCCGCGGCGAATTCGCCCAGGTGCTCAGGGCGGCGATCGACCATACGCGCAAGCTGGTGCTGACCAGCCGCGAGAGCGTTTTTTCGCTGGAGTTCGCGGCCCTGCATTTCGCCGCGCCGCAGCGCAATATGTTCGCCTACCGGCTCGAAGGTTTCGACCAGGACTGGGTCATGACGGACGCGGGGCGGCGCTTTGCCACTTACACCAATCTCGATCCCGGTAACTATGTGTTTCGCGTCAAGGCAGCCAACAAGGACGGCGTGTGGAACGAGAGCGGCGCCACGCTGGCCATCACGATCCTGCCGCCGTACTGGAAAACCTGGTGGTTCCGCACCCTGATGGCGGCGCTGCTGCTGGGCGCCGTGTATGGCACCTACCGGCAGCGCGTGCGCGCGCTGCGGCGCCAGCAGAACGAGCTGGAAAAGCAGGTCAGCGAACGCACGGCCGAGGTGTACCAGAAGAACGCCGAACTGCAAAGCAAGGAGATCGAAGTGCGCGCCCAGTCCGACGCGCTGGCGCAGGTCAACAGCAGCCTGAAGAAAAACGAGGAAAGCCTGCGCCAGGCCAAGCGCAAGGCCGAAGACGCGACGCGCCAGAAATCCGAATTCCTGGCCAACATGAGCCACGAGATGCGCACGCCGCTGGCCGGCGTGATCGGCATGCTGGGTTTCGCCTTGCGCGACGGGCAGCTGCAGGACGCCACGCGCGAGCAGATCCTGCGCGGCCAGGCCAATGCGCAGTCGCTGCTGGTGATCATCAACGACTTGCTCGATTTTTCCAAGATCGAGGCGGGCAAGCTGAGTATCGAAAACATCGACTTCGCGCTCGGCGCGGCAATCGAGAATGTGGTCAGCCTGTTCGAGGAGCAGGCGGCCGCGCGCAGCATCGGTTTCGCCATCGATTTCGCGCCCGACCTGCCGCCCTTCGTCGTGGGCGACCCCACCCGTTTGCGGCAGGTGCTGGTCAACCTGGTCGGCAATGCCTTCAAGTTCACCCAGCGCGGCGGCGTCAGCGTGAGCGTGGAACGGGCCGGCGTGACCCAGGCGGCGGGAGCTGCCGGGCGGCAGGTCAACCTGATCCGCTTTACCGTCAGCGACAGCGGCATCGGCATCGACGCGGAGGCCATGGCGCGCCTGTTCCAGAAGTTCGAGCAGGCCGACGCCAGCACCACGCGGCGCTATGGCGGCACGGGCCTGGGCCTGGCGATCTGCCGCCAGCTGGTTGAACTGATGGATGGCGAGATCGAAGTGGCCAGCAAGCCGGGGCAGGGCAGCGTGTTTACGTTCACCCTGCCGCTGGCCGACGGCGTGGCGCCGCCGCTGGTGCCGCAGGTGGCGCTGGCGCCGCACAGCCACCAGCTGCGCGTGCTGTGCGCGGAGGACTTCCCCACCAATCAGATCATCATCCGCGTCATGCTCGAAGAGCTGGGACACCGGGTCGACGTCGTCGCCAACGGCGCGTTGGCGGTGGCGGCGTGCGTGCATACGCGCTATGACCTGATACTGATGGATGGACGCATGCCGGAAATGGACGGCGCCACGGCCACGCGCCTGATCCGCCTGGGCGGCTGGCCGGATCAACCCGTGCGCGACCAGGAGCTGATGATCGTGGCCCTGACCGCGAATGCCAGCGAAGAAGACCGCAGCCGCTACCTGGGCGTGGGCATGGACGATTTTCTCAGTAAGCCTGTCGACGAGGCGGCGCTGCATGGCTTGCTGGCGCGCGCCATCGAGCGCCAGCTGCAGCGCGGCTTCATGCTGCCGCGCATGCCGTCCGGCGAGTCGCGCGATGTGGCGCGCGGCCAGGCCGAACTCGATGCGCTGTTCGGCGTCGCGCCCGCGCCTGCGCCGTCGCCGGTCCCGTCCAACCGCGGCGGCGAGCTGCAGCGCCGCATCCGCGCCGCCTTCGTGGCCGACCTGGAAGGCCGGTTGCATGAACTCGATACCGCCCTGGCCGCGCAGGACAAGGACGGCGCCGGACGTTTGCTGCATGGCTTGAAGGGCAGCGCCGCCTATCTCGACGAGACGGAACTGCACATGCTGTGCACGGAACTGGAGGAGGCGGCCGACGGCGGGCGCTGGCAGCAGGTGGCCCTGCATTTGCCGCGCTTGCGGGCATTGCTGGCGCAAATCGCCGATTTGGACAGGAAAATGTAAAATATACAAGTTCATCAATCGGACACGACGGGAAACTGGGTAGAATACGCGAGAGGTGCCCCGATACAGCCGGCAATGGAGAGTGGAATGAAAGTACTGGTGGTCGACGATGACGTCGTTTCGCGCATGGTGTTGATGCACCTGATCGACAGTTGCGGCGTGCACGATATCGTGGAGGCCGAGGATGGCGCCGCTGCGTGGGAGCAGCTCGAAGGCGGCTTGCGTCCTTCGCTGTGCTTCTGCGACCTGCGCATGCCGCGCCTGTCGGGCATGGAACTGCTGCAGAAAATCCGCTCCGACAGCGCGCTCGACGCCATGCCGCTGGTGCTCGTGTCGTCGGCCAATGACCACGACACCGTGCGCGACGCCGTGCAGGCCGGTGCTGCCGGCTACATCGTCAAGCCCTTCCAGCCGGAACAGGTGCGCCAGCATATCGACGCCTGCTTCGACGTGGCGTCCCTGCCGGCCGAGGCGCCGCTGGCGACGGCGCAGCGCCTGGGCATCGATGACGAGCGCCTGCTGGCCTATCTGACGGGTTTCCAGGGCCAGATCGGCGCCGCCGGCGAGCAGGTCGATGCCTTGCTGGCGCGCGGTGAGCCGGCCCAGGCGCGCCAGTTGCTGGAACGGCTGCACCTGGGCTGCCGTACCCTGGGCCTGCATGGGGCGGGCGGCGAAATGGCGGCCCTGCTGCAGGCGGCGGTGCTCGACAGCGGCCAGATGCAGGCGGCGCTGGCCGCGCTGGCGCGCAGCGCGGCACAACAGGCGCGCCTGCTGCGCCAGCTCGACGACGAAGACTGAGCACGCATGACGGGGTTTTCTGCTTGCCGGAAAAATACTTTAGGTTTAAAGTATCTGCTTCCGGAGCATGTTCCCATGCCCGCCACCAGTCAGGATCAGCATGAACAGCGATCTATCGGGTTCCACCGCCTCTCCCCATGACGACTTTGCGCGCGCGCACCTGCCGCCGCGCGCACTCTGGCCGCAGCTGTGCTTTGACCTGCCCGAGCTGCAGTACCCGGCGCGCCTCAATTGCGTCGCCGCGCTGCTTGATGCGGCCGTGGCCAACGGCGGCGGCGAGCGCATTGCCATCCATGCCGACGGCCAGCGCTGGAGCTATGCGCAGCTGGCGCGGCAGGTCGACCGCATCGCCCACGTGCTGCGCGCCGACCTGGGCCTGATTCCCGGCAACCGCGTGCTGCTGCGCGGCGCGAATACGCCGATGATGGCCGCCAGCCTGCTGGCCGTGCTGAAGGCCGGCTGCATCGCCGTGCCCACCATGCCGCTGCTGCGCGCGCGCGAACTGTCGACCATTCTCGCCAAGGCCGAGGTCAACGCCGTGCTGTGCGCGCAAGGCTTGCGCGGAGAGCTCGACGGCTTGTCTGGCCTGCCGGCCATGCTGTGCTTTGGCGCCGATGGCGCCGAGCTGGAGCGGCGCATGGCGACCCATGCCGCACCTTTTGCGGCATGCGATACGGCGGCCGACGACGTCTGCCTGATCAGCTTTACGTCGGGCACGACGGGCGTGCCCAAGGGAACCATGCACATGCACCGTGACCTGCTGGCCATCTGCGACTGCTTTCCCCGCTCCATGCTGCAGGTGCGCGCCGACGACATCTTCATCGGCACGCCGCCATTGGCCTTCACCTTTGGCCTGGGCGGCCTGCTGCTGTTCCCCCTGCGCTTTGGCGCGGCCACCGTACTGCTGGAAAAACTCACGCCCGAGGCCCTGCTGCGCGCCATCGGCACCTATCAAGCCACGATCTGCTTCACGGCGCCCACGTTTTACCGCCAGATGGCGCCCCTGGCCGCGCAGCACGACTTGCGCAGCCTGCGCCTGTGCGTGTCGGCCGGCGAGGCGCTGCCGCTGGCCACGCGCGACGCCTGGCAAGCGGCGACGGGACTGGCCATGACGGACGGCATTGGCGCCACCGAGATGCTGCACATCTTCATATCGGCCACGGGCGAGGGTATCCGCCGCGGCGCCATCGGCAAGGCCATTCCAGGCTACCAGGCGTGCATCGTCGACGACGCCGGCGTGCCGCAGCCGCCAGGCGCGACGGGTCGTCTGGCCGTGCAAGGCCCCACCGGCTGCCGCTACCTGGCCGATCCGCGCCAGCGCGAGTACGTGCAGAACGGCTGGAACCTGACGGGCGACACCTTCGAAATGGACCGCGACGGCTATTTCTATTACCGCTCGCGCAGCGACGACATGATCGTCTCGGCCGGCTACAACATCGCCGGGCCGGAAGTGGAAGAGGCGCTGCTGCGCCACCCGGCCGTGGCCGAATGCGGCGTGGTCGGGCGCGCCGATGCCGAACGGGGCCAGATTGTCGAGGCGCACGTGGTGCTGAAGGACGGTTTCCAGCCCGGCGAGGCGCTGGCGGCCGAATTGCAGGAATTCGTGCGCCAGCAGATCGCCCCCTATAAATACCCGCGCGCCATCCATTTTCTTGCCGCCTTGCCGCGCACGGAAACGGGCAAGCTGCAGCGCTTCAAACTTCGCACGGACGCCCCATGAATATTGTCTGCATCGGCGGCGGTCCCGCCGGCCTGTATTTCAGCCTGCTCATGAAAAAGCAGAACCCGGATCACCGCATCACGGTCATCGAGCGCAACCGCCCGTATGACACGTTTGGCTGGGGCGTGGTGTTTTCCGATCAGACCCTGGGCAACCTGGCCGGCGCCGACGAGCCGACGGCGCGCGCCATCCTGCAGGCGTTCAACCACTGGGACGACATCGAGATCCACTTCAAGGGCGAAACCGTGCGCTCGGGCGGCCATGGCTTTTGCGGCATCGGCCGCAAGCGCCTGCTCAATATCCTGCAGGCCCGCTGCGAGGAGCTTGGCGTGCAGCTGCTGTTCGAGACGGAAGTGCAGGATGACCAGGCCATCGCGAAGCAGTACGGCGCGGACCTGGTGATTGCCAGCGACGGCTTGAACAGCCGCATCCGCACGCGCTATGCGGCCAGCTACCAGCCCGAGATCGACCAGCGCCATTGCCGCTTCGTCTGGCTGGGGACGCGCAAGAAATTCGCGGCGTTCACGTTTGCCTTCCGCCAGACGCAATACGGCTGGTTCCAGGCGCATATCTACCAGTATGACGGCGAGACCTCGACCTTCATCGTCGAGACGCCGGAAAGCGTCTGGCGCGCCGCAGGGCTCGATGCCATGAGCCAGCAAGAGGGCATCGCCTTTTGCGAAGCCCTGTTCGCCGGGGAACTCGACGGCCACGGTTTGCTGAGCAACTCGCCGCATTTGCGCGGCTCGGCGCAGTGGATCACCTTCCCCCGCATCGTTTGCCGGCAATGGGTACATCACCAGGATGGCGTGCCCGTGGTGCTGATGGGCGACGCGGCCCACACGGCGCATTACTCGATCGGTTCGGGCACCAAGCTGGCGCTGGAAGACGCGATCGAGCTGGCGCGCTGCTTTGGCCAGCACGGCGACAGCACCGCCGCCCTGGCCGCCTACCAGCAGGTGCGCGCCGTCGAGGTGCTCAAAATCCAGAGCGCGGCGCGCAATTCCATGGAATGGTTTGAAAACGTCGAGCGCTACAGCGCCATGGAGGCGCCGCAATTCGCCTATTCCATGCTCACGCGCAGCCAGCGCATTTCGCATGAAAACCTGCGCCTGCGCGATCCCGCCTACGTGGCCGACTACGAACGCTGGCTGGCGCGGCGCGCCGGCGAGCAGGCCGGCCTGGAGCTGCCGGACCAGGCTTTGCCACCCATGCTCACGCCGTTCAAGCTGCGCGGCGCGCTGCTGAAAAATCGCATTGCCGTCTCGCCGATGGCGCAGTACAGCGCCGTCGACGGCGTGGCCGGCGACTACCACCTGATGCACCTGGGCGCGCGCGCCATGGGGGGCGCCGGCCTCGTGTTTGCCGAGATGACGTGCGTCTCGGCCGATGCGCGCATCACGCCCGCCTGCCCCGGCATGTATAGCGAAGCGCACACGCAGGCGTGGCGGCGCATCGTCGAGTTCGTGCATGCCAACAGCGACGCGAAGATTGCCCTGCAGCTGGGCCACGCGGGCGCGAAAGGCTCGACGCGGCCCATGTGGGACGGTATTGACCTGCCCTTGAAGGAGGGGAACTGGCCGCTGATCTCCGCTTCCGAACAGCAGTACCTGGCCGGCGTGTCGCAGCTGGCGCGCGCGGCCACGGAAAGCGACCTGGCGCGCGTCGAGCAGGATTTCGTGCGCGCCACGCTGGGCGCCGCCGTTGCCGGTTTCGACTGGCTGGAACTGCATTGCGCGCACGGCTATCTGCTGTCGAGCTTTATCTCGCCGCTGACCAACCGCCGCACGGACGACTATGGCGGCAGCCTGGAAAACCGCTGCCGCTATCCCTTGCGCGTGTTCCGCGCCATGCGCGCCGCCTGGCCGCAGGACAAGCCGATGAGCGTGCGCATCTCGGCCCACGACTGGGTCGAAGGCGGCATCACGCCCGATGACGCGGTGCGCATCGCGCGCCTGTTCAAGGCTGCGGGCGCGGACCTGATCGACTGTTCCTCGGGCCAGGTCAGCAAGCTCGAACAGCCTGTGTACGGGCGCATGTTCCAGGCGCCGTTCGCCGACCGCGTGCGCAACGAGGCGGGCATCGCCAGCATGGCCGTCGGCTCCATCTTCGAAGCCGACCACGCCAACAGCATCATCGCCGCCGGGCGCGCCGACTTGTGCGCCGTGGGCCGTCCGCACTTGGCCAACCCGGCCTGGACCCTGACGGAAATGGCGCGCATCGGCTACAGCGGCGGGGCAGCAGTCTGGCCGAAACAGTACCGGCCGGGCCAGCAGCAGCTGGAACGCAATCTGCAGCGCGAACGCCAGCTGGCCGCCGCCAATACGGGCCTCACCCCGCAACAGGTGGCCGCGCGGCTGCTGGAAGGATGACATGAGCAAGGAACAACTGGACGGGGCATTGGCCGGCAAGCACGCGCTGGTGACGGGCGCCGGCAGCGGCATCGGCCTTGCTTGCGCGGGCGCCTTGCTGGACGCGGGCGCCAGGGTCACCCTGGCCGGGCGCGATGGCGCGCGGCTGGCGCGCGCGCGCATGCAGCTGGAAGAGGCGGGCCATGCGGGTCGGGTGGCCATCTGCGTGCTCGACGTGGCCGTGGAAGCATCCGTGCAGGCGGGCTTCGCGCAGGCGGCCGCGCATTTCGGCCGCGTCGATATCCTGATCAATAACGCGGGCCAGGCGCATGCGGCGCCATTCGGCAAGACGGACGCCGCCATCTGGCAGCAGATGCTGGCCGTGAACCTGACGGGCGTGTTCCACTGCTGCCATGCCGCCATGCCGGCCATGCTGGAAGCGGGCTGGGGGCGCATCGTCAACGTGGCGTCGACGGCGGGCCTGAAGGGTTATCGCTATGTCAGCGCCTATGTCGCCGCCAAGCATGGCGTGATCGGCCTGACGCGCGCGCTGGCGCTGGAAGCGGCGCCGCGCGGCATCACCGTCAACGCCGTCTGCCCCGGCTACACGGAAACGGACATGGTGGCGCAGGCCGTGCAGAACATCGTGCGCAAGACGCGGCGCGGCGAAGACGCGGCGCGCGCGGAGCTGGCAGCGGCCAATCCGCAGCAGCGGCTGGTGCAGCCGCAGGAAGTGGCCGATGCGGTGGCCTGGCTATGCCTGCCCGCGTCGTCGGCAATGAATGGACAATCGATCGCCGTCGCCGGCGGCGAAGTCATGTAACCGAATGAAGATCATGGACAAAGAACCCGACAATGTGCAGGACGAACCCGTGCTGGACCTGGCCAGCCGGCTGACGCAGGACCACCACCAGTCGCTCAAGCTGTGGCTGCGCATGCTGTCATGCACGGTAAAAATCGAAAACGAGGTGCGCACGCGCTTGCGCGCCACCTTCGGCATCACCTTGCCCCGCTTCGACCTGATGGCGCAGCTCGAGCGCTTCCCCGAAGGTTTGCGCATGGGCGAGCTGTCCAGGCGCATGATGGTCACGGGCGGCAATATCACGGGCATCACCGACCAGCTGGAGCAGGAAAAGCTGGTGGCGCGCGTGGTCGACCCGAAAGACCGCCGCTCGTACAGCGTCAAGCTGACGCCAGCGGGCCGGCGCGCCTTCGACGAGATGGCGCGCGTGCATGAAGGCTGGATCGCCGAACTGCTGCACGGCGTGACGCCGGACGACAAAAACCAATTGATCGACCTGCTGTCGCACATGAAGCAGCAGTTGAATAACACCCCTCTAAAGGACTGAGCATGCGCCATCTACCCGGCCAGCCGCAAGACCTGCCAGGCAACCGCGCCAGCCTGGCCCACTACGCCGCGCGGCATTTTTTATTCTCCGTCGAGGAAGGCGTCGCCACCTTGACTTTGCACAGGCCCGAGCGCAAGAATCCGCTCACTTTTGACTCGTATGCGGAATTGCGCGAGCTGTTTCGCGCGCTGGCCCATGCCGACGACATCAAGGCCGTGGTGATCACTGGCAGCGGCGGCAATTTCTGCTCGGGCGGCGACGTGCACGACATCATCGGCCCGCTGACGCAACTCGACATGCCCGGCCTGCTGGCGTTTACCCGCATGACGGGCGACGTGGTGAAAGCCATGCGCGCCTGCCCGCAGCCCATCATCGCCGCCATCGACGGCATTTGCGCGGGCGCCGGCGCCATGCTGGCGCTGGCCTCCGACATCCGCCTGGGCACGGCGCGCAGCAAGACGGCCTTTTTGTTTACCCGCGTGGGCCTGGCCGGCTGCGACATGGGCGCCTGCGCCTTGCTGCCGCGCGTGATCGGCCAGGGCCGCGCCGCCGAGCTGCTGTACACGGGGCGCTCGCTGGCCGGTGCCGAGGCCGAGCGCTGGGGCTGGCTCAACCGCCTGGTCGAGCCGGAAGAACTGGCCGAGGCGGCGCAGCTGTTCGCCGCCGGCCTGGCCTGCGGCCCCACGTTCGCGCACGGCATGACGAAAAAAATGCTGCAGCAGGAGTGGAACATGGGCGTCGACGAAGCCATCGAGGCGGAAGCGCAGGCGCAGGCCATCTGCATGGCCACCAACGATTTTCACCGCGCCTATCACGCCTTCGTGGCGAAGGAACAACCAACCTTTGAGGGTAATTGAGATGCGCGACACCAGCTATCTGGAATGGCCGTTTTTCGAGGCGCGCCATGCGGAACTTGAACGCGAACTCGATGCCTGGGCCGATGCGCACCTGGACGACGCGCACGGCGCCGACGTCGACGCGGCTTGCCGCGCGCTGGTGGCCCAATTAGGGCAGGGCGGCTGGCTCGCGCATGCCACCGGCATCGATGGCAGGATCGACACGCGCGCCATCTGTCTGATCCGCGAAACCCTGGCGCGTCACAATGGGCTGGCCGATTTCGCTTTCGCCATGCAGGGACTCGGTTCGGGCGCCATCGGCCTGTTCGGCAGCGCCGGGAACAAGGCGCGCTACCTGCCCGACGTGGCCAGCGGCAAGCGCATCGCCGCCTTTGCCCTGTCCGAGCCGCAGGCAGGCTCCGACGTGGCGGCCATGGCGTGCGCGGCGCGCCGCGACGGCGACGACTATGTGCTCGACGGCGAAAAGACGTGGATCTCGAACGGCGGCATCGCCGACTTTTATGTGGTCTTCGCCCGCACGGGCGAGGCGCCGGGCGCGCGCGGCATCAGCGCCTTCATCGTCGACGCCGACAATCCCGGGCTGGAAATCGCCGAACGCATCGCCGTCATCGCGCCGCATCCGCTGGCCCGGCTGCGCTTCGCCAACTGCCGCGTGCCCGTGTCGCAGCGCCTGGGCGAGGCAGGGCAGGGCTTCAAGGTGGCGATGGCGACTTTGGATATTTTCCGTACCTCGGTGGCTGCCGCCGCGCTGGGCTTTGCGCGGCGCGCGTTTGATGAAGCGCTGCGCCACGCGACAAAGCGCCAGATGTTCGGCCAGACGCTGGCGGATTTCCAGCTGACGCAGGCCAGGCTGGCGCAGATGGCCACCGGCATCGACGCGGCCGCGCTGCTCACCTACCGCGCCGCCTGGCAGCGCGACCAGGGCCGCAAGGTGACGAAGGAGGCGGCCATGGCCAAGCTGACGGCCACCGAGACGGCGCAGCAGGTGATTGATGCTGCTGTGCAACTTTTTGGCGGCCTGGGGGTGGTCAGCGGGCACCCGGTCGAATGCCTGTACCGCGAAATCCGCGCCTTGCGCATCTATGAGGGCGCCAGCGAGGTGCAGCAGCTGATCATCGCGCGCGAACTGCTGCGCGAGACGGGGGACGCATGAACCGCATGAACAACGAGGAAAGCAATATGCAAGTTTTACAACCGCCCGGCTGGGCAAGGCCGCGCGGCTATGCGAACGGCATCGCCGCGAGCGGACGCACGGTGTACGTCAGCGGCATGATAGGCTGGGATGCGCAGGGCCAGTTCCAGACGGACGATTTTGCGGGGCAGGTGCGCCAGGCCCTGCAGAATATCGTCGCCGTGCTGGCCGAGGCGGGCGCCCTGCCCGAGCATATCGTGCGCATGAACTGGTATGTGCTGGACAAGAAGGAATATGTGGCGGCATATCCACATATTGGCGTTGCTTACAGGGAAATCATCGGTAAACATTTTCCGGCCATGACGGCCGTGCAGGTGGCCGGTCTGATCGAGGACAGGGCGAAGGTCGAGATCGAAGTGACGGCGGTGCTGCCCGGCTGAATTTCTGCTGTGAAATATTGCATACTAGTATCTAAATAATAAATATAAAAACATTATCCATCGTGTTATATTTGGCAACCGGAAAATACGCCGGTACTAAAAATACTGACAGTAGAGGTAAGGTATGCAAAACAAATTCAGAGTAGCAAGTAGTCTGGCGCTGGCGTCAGCCGGCCTGTTTTTTTGCATGGGAGCGCAGGCGGCCTCCGGCTCGACGCTGCTGTCTCCTGCTTATCAGGCGCAGTTGGAAACCTGGCTTGGCGAAGGCCGCCTGGCGCTGACGAATATTTACAGCAAGGCGGCGAGCGACACTGCGCTCGATTTTCACAAGGCCTCCGATGGCAAGGGGCGCACGTTTTCCGTCATGGAGGCCACGAATTCATCGGGCAAGACGTGGCTGGTGGGCGGCTACAATCCGCAAAGCTGGAGTTCCACCGATGGCACGCATGTCACCATGGACGACAGCCAGCGCACGGCTTTCCTGTTCAATCTGACGGCCGGCTTCATGCTGCCGCAACTGAAGCAGTATTTCAACGGGGACGGTATCGGCAAGGACCAGACCTACAACCAGCCCGATTACGGCCCTACATTCGGCTACGGGCACGATTTGTATGTGCCGCAAGACCTCACGCATGGCGGCAGTTCTTTCCTGTATACCTATAACTATCGTGGGCTGCCATCGACCGGCGTCAGTTTGCTCGATGGCTCCACCTGGCATGCCAACGACGTGACCTTTGGCGCGATTCAGGTATTTACGATCAGCGCCGTGCCCGAGCCGGGAACGTTTGGCATGCTCATGGCGGGATTGCTGCTGATAGTGGCGCGCCGCCGCGGCAAGTGCGCGGCTGGCAATGTGCAGGATGCTAAATGAGGCTGAGGAGAGTATTGTGAAGTGTAGCGGGCCGCGTCAGGCGGGGACCGCAAAACGGCAGCCATGCGCTAGCCCGCTACTCGTTGTGGGCGGTAAAGGGAACATGTGCAGTACTGATTTCGAGATCGCTCCGGCCTTCGGTCTTTTCCTGCCGGCTTGGCGATTCCGAGCCAGTCAGAAGTATGTCAGACCATCAATAATCCCCTGCGCACCAATCTATTACCTGTAGGAAGACGCGGTGCTATTTAATTCATTTGCTTTCTTTTTGATCTTTTTGCCATTGGCCCTGTTGGGATATTTTGTTCTATCAAAGCATTCTTTACGCCTGTCGATTATTTTTTTGCTGCTGGCTTCGATCGCATTTTATTGCTATTGGGATATTCGTTTCCTGCCGTTGCTAGCCTTGTCCGTCTGTGTCAACTTTGCGGTTGGACGCCGGATTTCACAGCTCTATGAGCGGGGCCTGCGTCGCCGTGCGAAGACGTGGCTAGTCTGCGGACTCGTTTTCAACCTTTCCCTGCTGATCTTTTTTAAATATTTTGATTTTCTTATAGAAAATATAGCGGCCCTGACCGGGGCGCCGCTGACGCCGATCGGCATCGTGTTGCCGATCGGCATATCATTCTTCACGTTTACGCAGATTGCGTATCTGGTGGATTGTCATGCCGGCAAAGTCAAAGAGTACCAACCGGAAAGTTATGGCTTGTTTGTCACGTATTTCCCTCACCTGATTGCTGGCCCCATTCTGCATCATAAAGATATGATGCCGCAATTTTCACAGCCGGAATCGCACGTGCTGCGGCGGGGGCGCATCGTCATCGGCCTGACGTTCTTCACCATCGGCCTGTTCAAGAAAGTGATCTTGGCTGACGGCGTGGCTCGCTATGTCGCACCGGTCTTCGATGCGCACCACCAGAACTTGAGCATGCTGGAAGCCTGGGCCGGAGCTCTGGCATACACCTTCCAGTTGTATTTCGACTTTTCCGCCTATTCCGATATGGCATACGGCCTGTCCTATATGTTTGGCATCGTACTGCCCATCAATTTCAACTCGCCGTACAAGGCGGCGTCCATCATCGATTTCTGGCGACGCTGGCACATCACGCTGTCCACTTTCCTGCGCGATTATCTGTACATTCCCTTAGGGGGGAATCGCGAAGGCGCCTTCCAGCGTTATCGTAATCTGTTCCTGACCATGCTGCTCGGTGGATTGTGGCATGGCGCCAATTGGACTTTTCTCGTCTGGGGCATGCTGCACGGTATTTATCTGATTGTTAATCATGCGCTACGCCATGTTCTTGGTGGACGCAGCAATCTGCCGATACGTGTAGCGGGCGGCATCGCCACTTTCCTGGCGGTCGTTTTGGCGTGGGTCTTTTTCCGTGCCAGTTCCGTGGAGGTGGCGCTGGATGTGCTACAAGCCATGGGCGGCGGCACCCTGACGCCGGCGATGCAGATGGCGATGCTGGGAACCGACAGGATTATGGCGCTGCAGACCTGCCTGTTGTGGTTGCTGGCCTGTGCGGCCATTGCCTTTTTGACGCCAAATGCCTACGACCTGTTGGGCCGGGGCATTTTGCGTGCACAGGAACAGCGCCTGTCCGGCCAGGGCGGCAATATCGCCTTGGGGGCGCTGTTGATCCTTTGTTTACTTTTGCTGGCGATTAGTGAAACGCGTGGCATTTCTGAATTTCTTTATTTTAATTTCTAAACCATATGCGTCCTTTATTTTCCATCGGCTTGGGCATGCTGGCAACGGTGCTGATACTCGAGGCCGTTTTGCAATGCCTGCCTGTCTCGTCCGGCTTGCGGCTGGAAAATAGCGACCCGCAAATTCCATTTCGCCGCTATCTGGCGCATCAGCCCTATGTGTATTCGTATGGCTGGGCGTTTAATAATGCGCGTAGCGGCGTGATCAATGCCCAAGGGTGGTCGAATTCGCGCGACTTCAAGGATGGCGCTGCCGTACTGGTGCTCGGTGACAGTTTTGTCGAGAGCCTGATGCTCGATTATCCCGATACCATGCAGGGGCAGCTGGAGCGTGCCCTTGGCGGCGGAGTGTATGCGGCTGGCAATTCCGGCAATGGCCTCGCCGACATGCTCGTCATGGCGCGCTACTATCTGCCGCGCGTGCATCCGCGTAGCGTGGTGTTATTTGTCGATGGCAGCAATCTCGCCACCTTGCTTGAGCCAGCAAAGCGTGGCCACAATCAGATTGAACCCGGCCCGGATGGCTTCCACATCGTGCATGCGCCGTATATCGAACCCAGGATCAAGCGGGTGGTGTCTTATTCGGCATTGGTGCGGTATTGTTATTACAATCTCAAGTTGCCCGATTGGTTATCGTCCACGCTGCGCGGCAAGAATCCGGCGTCGGCGGCGCCATTGCCGGTACGGGACACTGCGGCGCAGGCATTGGTACTTGATTACTATCTGACGCAGCTGCGTGCCATCGAAGGTAGTTCCAAGGTGCAGTTTCTATTTCTCGTCGATGGAGAGCGGGGCCTGTTGTACGACGCGCACAAGGGTAAGCCATCCTGGCAGGGCGACGATCGGGCATTTTTCCTCGACCGTTTGAAACAGCATGGTTATGCCGCAATCGACATGCAACCTGTGTTCGCGCGGCACTGGGAGGCGCAACGCGAGCGGATGGACTTCGCTCCCATGGATGCGCACTGGAACAAGGTGTCCCATGCGCTCGCGGCCCAGCAAATCCTGTCCCGCCTCAAACAGACAGCCCTGGCGCCGTAGCATGCGCGCCATGGCCGGCGAGTGCGTCGTGCTGCCCCGCTTGCCAGGCTATTAATGGCGGGCGCTTGCCTGTATAATGCCGCTGCGCGTGTCGCCATCGTACAATGGATAGTACAAGGTCCTCCTAAGACTTAAATGCAGGTTCGATTCCTGCTGGCGACACCATATTCCACGCAACGCGCGCCGGTGGCCTGAGTTCATGCAGGCCGCAATGCACTGGTGGTGCCGAGTTGTCGGTACAATGCGTGCTTCATTCATCCAATCGGCAGCTGTTTGGCGCACCACGCGGTGCGCGCGAGGCGGCGCCCGTACACCTTTACTCATTATGGCTGTCATTTCTCTTTCATCGGCGCAACTTGCGTTCGGTCACGTCGCGCTGCTCGATCACGCGGAATTCTCACTGGAAACCTCGGAACGGGTCGGCTTGATCGGGCGCAACGGCACGGGCAAATCCTCCTTGCTGAAGGTTATTTCGGGCAAGTTCAAGCTCGACGATGGTTTGTTGGTGATGCAACAAGGCATCAAGATCGCCTATGTGGAGCAGGAGCCGCAATTCGACCCGGAAATGTCCGTGTTTGACGCTGTCGCTTCCGGCATGGGCGAGTCGCAGGCGTGGCTGAAGGAGTACGACGCGCTGACAGGCCAGTTTGGCCAGGGCAATGACGACGAATTGATGGAGCGCATGCACGACATCCAGGTGAAACTCGATGCGGCCGATGCGTGGAGTTTGCCGAACAAGGTGGAAACCGTGCTCGACCGTTTGAACCTGACGGGCGACATGGCCATGAAAACCCTGTCGGGCGGGATGCAGAAGCGCGTCGCGCTGGCGCGCGCACTGGTCTCGGCGCCTGACGTGCTGCTGCTCGATGAGCCGACCAACCATCTCGATTTCAGCTCCATCCTGTGGCTGGAAGGCTTGCTGCGCGATTTCAAGGGTAGCGTACTGTTCATTACCCATGACCGCTCCTTCCTCGACAATGTTGCCACGCGCATCATCGAACTGGACCGCGGCCGCCTGCTGTCGTATCCGGGCAACTTCACGGCCTATCAGACCCGCAAGGCGGAGCAACTGGAAATCGAGGAAGTGGAAAACGCCAAGTTCGACAAGTTCCTGGCGCAGGAAGAAGTGTGGATACGCAAGGGCGTCAAGGCGCGCCGCGTGCGTGACGAAGGCCGCGTGCGCCGCCTGGAAGCGCTGCGCCTGACGCGCAATGCGCGCCGCGAGCAGCAGGGACAGGTCAAGCTGGACGTGTCGGCCGGCGAACGCTCGGGCAAGATCGTGGCGGACCTGGAAAACGTCTCGAAAATCTATGGCGACAAGGTCATTGTCAAGGATTTCAGTGCGACCATCTTGCGCGGCGACAAGGTTGGCCTGATCGGCGCCAACGGCGCCGGCAAGACCACCCTGCTGAAGATGATCCTCGGCGAAGAGCAGTCGGACACCGGTACCATCCGCCTGGGCACCAAGCTGCAGGTGGCGTATTTCGACCAGATGCGCACGCAGCTGAACGAAGAGGCGAACCTGATGGAAACCATCGCGCCAGGCAGCGACTGGGTCGAGATCAATGGCCAGCGCCGCCACGTGATGACCTACCTGAACGACTTCCTGTTTGCGCCGGAACGTGCCCGTTCGCCCGTCAAGTCGCTGTCCGGTGGCGAGCGCAACCGTTTGCTGCTGGCGCGCCTGTTCGCCAAGCCGGCCAACGTGCTGGTGCTCGATGAGCCGACCAATGACTTGGATATCGATACCCTGGAATTGCTGGAAGAGTTGCTGGAAGAATACACCGGCACCGTTTTCCTCGTCAGCCATGACCGTACCTTCCTCGACAACGTCGTCACGCAGGTGATCGTCGCCGAAGGCGAGGGCAAGTGGCGCGAATTCGTCGGCGGCTACACGGACTGGGAGCGCGTGCGCACCTTGCCGATCGCCACGGCGCCCGCCAGCAAGCCGGCCGTCAAGGTCGAGGCTGCCGCACCTGTTGCCAAGCAGAAAAAGCTCAGCTACAAGGAGCAGCGTGAACTGGAAGAATTGCCGAAATTGATCGCCAAGCTGGAAGACGAGCAATCCGTGCTGGCCGCGGAACTGTCGCATCCGGACTTCTACAAGAAGACGCCAGCCGAAGGCAAGCGTCTGAATGCGCGCGTGGCGGAAATCGAGAACGAGTTGCTCGAAGCGTTGGAAAAATGGGAACAGATCGAGGCGCGCAGCAACGCCTGATTGGTTTCTCGCATTCCCTGTTGTAATTTAAGTTAGGATTACTTGCCACGGCAACGGTTCTGCTTGATATAATTATATAATTATATTTTTTACATCGGGGGATGCATGTTTGTCATGAAAAACACGCAAGCCGGACCAGGGCGTCTGGCGTGCGGGCCTGTTCCCGATACGCGTCAATATGTTTGACCGCGCCGCCTTGCCTCGGGTAGCGCCATTCCTGGTCTACCTCTCCTTCATTTTTATCGCCGACATGCTGGGCCGGCTCGGCTTTGCCGCGCAGGATTTGCGCTGGCTGTATGCCGTCAAGATCGGCGCCGTGCTGGGCATGCTGCTGTACTGGCGCCGCAGCTATACGGAACTGGCCTGGACAGGACTCGGTGCGCGCGCCACAGCTGTCGCGATCGCCGCCGGACTTGTTGTTTTTTTGCTGTGGATTACGTTGAATGCGGGCTGGATGCAGATCGGCAGTGCCGACGGTTTCGATCCCCGCAATGACGGCCGCATCGACTGGACGCTGGTGGCATTGCGCATTGCCGGCGCGGCGCTGGTGGTGCCCGTGATGGAAGAGCTGTTCTGGCGCTCCTTCCTGCTGCGCTGGATCGATGCTCCTGACTTTCTGCGATTCAACCCGCGCCTGGCGAGTGCGAAGGCCCTTGTTGTCAGCGTGGTACTGTTTGGCTTCGAACACAATTTGTGGCTGGCCGGTATCGTTGCCGGCGCTGCCTACAGCCTGCTGTACATGCGCAGCCAGTCGCTGTGGTCGCCCATTCTCGCGCACGGCGTGACGAATGGCGTGTTGGGCCTCTGGATTATTTCCGGTGGACACTGGACTTACTGGTAATATTGCCAACTAACTGTTTGCTCTTTCAAAGACAATGCCCATGTTGACTTCACCGTATCATTGCCAAGCCCGCTTTGGGCAATCTGGATTACAGCGCAGCCGTTTGGCCGCGGTTCTGGCACGCATATTGCCCGCAACGCTGTTGGTGGGCGGTGGTGCGGTATGCAGTTTGCCGGCTGGTGCCGCCATCAGCGATACGATTTCACCTTTTATTGCGACATCGTACTCCTACGATAATAATTTATTCCGGCTTGGTGATAACGTACCTGGTTTCGATGGTCAGCGCTCGGACACCTCGCGCCAGGTACAGGCAGGGCTGTTGATCAAGCGCCCTATCGGCCGGCAAGTACTGACCGGTCAGTTGAAGTGGTCGCGCGTCTATTTCGATCACTTTGATCAGCTTGACTACACGGGAAAAGACTATCTGGCCGACTTGGAGTGGCATATTGCCAATCATCTTGAGGGGCATGTGGGAGGTAGTTATTCGCAGACGCTGACACCGTTCAGCGATCTGCAGAGCACGGACCGCAATTTGCGTACGATACGCCGTGAATATGTCAATGGTGGCTGGCGCTTCCATCCCAGCTGGCGAGTGCGGGGCGGCATTTCTCGCGATAAATATACTTATGACTCCAGTGCACAAAAAATTTCCGATCGGCAGGAGGATGCCGTGGAACTGGGCTTCGACTATTTGCCAGCCAGCGAAAGCCGCATCGGGATACAGTTGCGGCACCTGAAAGGGGAGTATCCGAATCGAGCCAACCTGGCTGGATTGGGCGTCGACCAGGGTTACGAGCAGGACGAGGTCAAGGCCAACGTTTATTGGCGCGTCAGCGGTATTACACAAGTGCAATTGCTCGGTGGCTGGGTGAAGCGCAAGAACAAGATATTCTCGGGGCGCGACGCCAGTGGTGCCAATGGGCGCGTCACGGTATATTGGGCCCCGCTTGGCAAGGTGCGATTTACGGGCAGTGTGTGGCATGAGTTCGCTGCTGTGGAAAATTCCCTGATTAGCAGCAGCCTGAACAATGGCGCCAGCTTGGCTGCGGCCTGGGATGTTTCGGCCAAGGTCCGCATGGACGCCCAAGTGCGGCGCGAGAAGCGCGATTTTTCTGCAGCGAGCGGACTGGTGTTGCCCATTGACGTCAAGGACACCACGAAGACGGCCAGCATAGGCTTGACGTACGCGCCGCGGCCAAATATCCAGTTGGGCGTCAGCGCTTTCCGTGACGAACGCAAAGGCGCACCCATCGTCAATACTAGCACCTACCACGCCAACGGCATTTCTTTCAATGCCAGCGCCCAGTTCTGAAGAGCATCATGACGGTTAATGATATACCCCTGATTTCGTTTTTCCAGCGCATACTCGACCCATTGATCATCATGGGCACGCTGTATCTGCTGTCCGCCTTGTCTGGCTCGCCATTTACCGGTTATTCGCTGGTATTGATGATCCTTGCGTTCTTTATTTCGTCGTCGATTTTCCAGTATATCGACCCCTATCGAACCTGGCGCAGCGGCCGCATGCTCGCCTACGCGCGCGATGTGTTCGTCAGCTGGGCGATCACGGTCCTGATCCTGGTGTTCCTCGGCTCAGCCACCGGCCTGGCTTTTCATTATGATCAGCAACTGGTGCTGGCCTGGTTCCTGCTCACGCCGTTTGTGTTGCTGCTCAGCCATCTGGCCGCGCGGCGCATGGTGGCCGATCCCGGGCGCGACAGCGAAGTGCGCTCCGTCGTCATCATCGGCGCCAATGATGCCAGCTTGAAATTTGCCGCCACCGTCGAGCGTAATCCGAACCTGTTCATGAGCGTGCGCGGCTTTTTTGACGACCGTACCGATGACCGCTGGCCGGAGACTATGCGCGAGCCCATGCTGGGCAAGATGGCCGATATCGCGCCGTATGTGCGCGAACACAATATCAAGATGATATTCATCAGCCAGCCCATTTCCGCCCAGCCGCGCATTCGCAAGATGCTCGATGAGTTGCAGGATACGACGGCGTCCGTGTACTTCTTGCCGGATATCTATATCTTCGATTTGATGCAGGCGCGTTTTGACAATGTCGGCGGCATGCCGGTGATCGCCATTCGCGAGTCGCCGTTTACCGGTTTTAACAGCATGGTCAAACGGGGCAGCGATATTGTGCTGGGCCTGCTGATCCAGATTATGCTGTTGCCGCTGATGCTGCTTATCGCCATCGCCGTCAAGATGACCTCCAAAGGGCCCGTGATTTTTCGCCAGCGCCGCTACGGCTTGTATGGCGAGGAAATCATCGTCTATAAATTCCGCTCGATGACGGTGAGCGAAGATGGCGATAAGGTTGTGCAAGCGACCAAGGACGACCAGCGCGTGACGCGCATCGGCGGTTTTTTGCGCCGCAGCTCACTCGACGAGCTGCCGCAATTTATCAATGTGTTACAGGGCCGTATGAGTATTGTCGGGCCGCGTCCGCATGCCGTGGCGCACAACGAGCAATACCGTAAATTGATCAAGGGCTATATGCTGCGTCACAAGGTCAAGCCTGGCATCACGGGATGGGCGCAGGTCAACGGTCTGCGTGGCGAGACGGAAACGTTGGACAAGATGGAGGCGCGCATCCATTTCGACCTCGACTACCTGCGTAACTGGTCACTGTGGCTCGATTTGTGGATCATCATGCGCACCGTAAAGGTGGTGTTGAAGCGCGAGAATGCCCATTGACGATGTCGGTGGTGCGCGTTCATGGAATTTAGTTTGCGCCCAGTCAATACGCGATAAAATATGCTTGGCTAGGTTGTGCTTGACACATTCAGGCGCGAACCAGATGAAAGGTGGCCCGATGATGCGATTGAACCGCGTGCGGCAGAGCTTGGTGGCAGATGTCCATCGCATCAGCGCGCCACCATCGTCCGGCCTTCCTGCTTTTTTCTTGAATCCGATTCGACGGCCCCATCCTCGCCGTCATACATGCTTTGCGGCTGCCAGCCTGGCTCCTGTGGCCAAGATTGATAGTGAGCGCAGGTGTTGTCTGGAGCACATTCATCGACGAAAAGTGTATGCACTCATCGTAACTTTTCGGTAAGTCAGCAGTGGAAACAGTTGTATTAAAAGCTTTTTAATAGATTTTTAAGCAAATAGTTTCCATATTGCCTTGCATCTTGTGTATCATATTTACAATATTGATAATTATTGTGCCGACCCGCTAGTTGTCTACGGAACATGTTTTTTGGCAATTAAGCCGCATGAAGTACCACACATCTATTGCAGTTGTGTTTTCAATACTAAATCGAAGGAGTAATCTTGAACCATTTTCACAACTCTCGTTTGACTATGCGCAAACCAGCCGTCAATACCCGATTGTTGTGCGCTGCGCTGGTCCTCCTGGCCGCTGCCGGATTGTCGGCTTGCGGAGGAAAAGAAAAAAAGGCCGGCCAGGCATTGGCGAGCGTCAACGGCGAGGAAATTACAGTACTCCAGTTGAATGAGGAATTGCAGCGCGCCAACGTTCCAGCGGTGCAGCAGGATGCGGCAAGCAAGCAGTTGCTGGAGTCGTTGATCGACCGTCAGTTGCTGCAGAACGAGGCCGTCAAGGACAAGATAGACCGTGACCCCAAGGTTGTTCAGGCCGTTGAGCGGGCCAAGGCATTGATTGTTGCCCAGGCTTACATGCAAAAACGCATCGGTGTCATCGCCAAACCTGCCGCGGCGGAAGTGGAAGATTACTTCAACAAGAATCCGCAGTACTTCAGCCAGCGCAAACAGTTTGACATGCGAGAACTGATTATCGCCTCGGCCGACATGAAAGATGACTTGAAAAAGGCCATGGATGCTGCGAAAACGCTGGAAGAGGTCGCTGCATGGCTGGATGCCAACAATGTCAAATATGTCCGTACGCAATTGTCGCGCACCAGCGCTGATCTGGCGCCTGAACTGAGCAGCAAACTGGCGGGGATGCCAAAAGGCCAGTTGTTCATCATCCGTGAAGGCGATCGTACCCTGTTGATTTCCCTGGCCGATATCAAGGACACCCCGGTGACGCTGGCGCAGGCGGCGCCGCAGATCGAGCAGTTTCTTTTCAACAAGAAGAACAAGGAGGCAGCGGACGCCGAGTTGAAGCGTTTGCGCGCCAGCGCCAAGATCGAGTATCTGAACAAGACGGACAAGCCGGCAGCGGCCTCCGCCTCCGCCTCCGCTTCGGCCGCCGTTGCCGCGTCGGTGCCAGTGGCGCCGGCGGCGCCGGTGGCCGAGAGTAGCGACGTGAATGCGCGCGGCGTGGCTGGCCTGAAGTAAACGCGGGCAGGGATCTTTCGGATTTAACAGAAGTTTTTAAAAGGATAGAGCAAATCATGAAACGACTTGCGATGTGGGCAGCCGCCGTACTGATGGCTTGCAGTGTTGGTGTGGCTGGGGCCGCCGAAGTGTTGCTCGGCGCTGGCGATGTATTGAAAATTTCCGTGTATGGCAGTCCTGACCTGGGTTTGGAAACGCGTGTCAGCGAGGCTGGCAGCATTACCTTTCCGCTGGTAGGCAGCGTTGCCGTGGGCGGTATGTCTGTTGCCGCGGCAGAAAAGAAGCTGGGCCAGGCCCTGGAGAGCGGTGGCTTTCTGCGCAAGGCACAGGTCAATATCATCGTTACTGCCTTGCAGAGTCAGCAAGTATCCGTACTGGGCCAGGTGAACCGTCCTGGACGGTATCCGATTGAAGGCAAGCGCAGCTTGCTCGACATCCTGGCCATGGCTGGTGGTCAAGGCGCGGACGGGGGCGATGTGGTCAGCCTGATTCGCAAGCGCAACGGTACCACGACCAAGGAAACCATCGACATCGTCGACATGATGCGCAGCGCCGATCTGGCCCGCGACTTTGACCTGAGCGGCAACGATGTGCTGTACGTCGAACGCGCACCGCGGTTTTACATTTACGGCGAAGTACAGCGTCCTGGGGCATTTCGCCTGGAACGCTCGATGACGGTGCTGCAGGCCCTGTCTGTTGGCGGTGGTTTGACGCAGCGCGGTACCGAACGTGGCGTGCGCATCAAGCGCCGCGATGCGGCAGGTGTCATGCAAATACTCGACGCCAAGCATGACGACATCATTCAGGTGGATGACGTCGTGTATGTCAAAGAAAGTTTGTTCTAAGCTGAGTAGTTCCGGCGCTATGACCAGGCTGGCTTTGTTTATTAATATGAGAGTTGACCATGAATTTCCACCAGTTTCTGCTCGTCTTGCTTGCCCGCAAACGGATTTTACTATTCACTTTGCTCATCACGGTCGGGGCGACGATGGTGGTGAGCCTGCTGTTGCCCAAGACGTATAAAGGCACGGCATCCCTCCTGATCAACTACAAGGGCGTCGATCCCGTCACGGGCCTGGCATTGCCGATGCAGTTGTTGCCAGGCTATATGGCAACGCAAATCGATATCATCAGCAGCAAAAATGTGGCGCTGAAGGTCGTTGATAATTTGAAGCTGGCGGATAGCGCGGCTGTCGTTGCGCAGTTCAACGAAGCCACGGGAGGCAAGGGGACCGTGCGCGACTGGCTGGCGGACCTGTTGCTGGCCAAACTGGAAATCGTGCCGTCGCGCGAAAGCAGCGTGGTCGATATCAGTTTCAAGGGCAATGATCCGCAGTTTGTCGCGGCGATTGCAAATGCTTTTGCCGAGGAGTACCAGCGTACCAGCATCCAGTTGAAAGTCGATCCTTTGAAAAAGGTCGCCGTATATTTCAATGACCAAACGAAATTGTTGCGCGACAACCTTGAGGTGGCGCAAAGCCGTTTGTCGAAGTACCAGCAAGAGCACGGCATCGTCAGCGTCGACAACCGTCTGGACGTCGAGTCGAACCGCTTGAATGACCTGTCGGCGCAGCTGGTAGCGGCGCAAGGTCAGGCGATGGAGGCTTCTTCGCGCCAGCGTATGGCCGAAGGCAATGCCGGCTCCGAGTCGCCGGACGTGGCGTCGAATCCATTGGTGCAGAATCTGAAGCTAAGCCTGGCAACGGCCGAATCGAAGCTGGCCGAGATGGCGCAGCGCCTGGGGCGCAACCATCCGCAATATGAAAGCCTGAACGCCGAAGTCGAGCGCATGCGCCGGGAATTGGCGGACGGCACGCGCGTGACGTCGAGTTCGGTGAGCAAGAATGCCGGTATCCTGCAACAGCGTGAAGGCGCCGTGCGCGCGGCGCTGGCGGCGCAAAAGGACAAGGTTCTGGAATTGAACCGCACCCGCGACGAAATGGGCGTACTGCAAAAGGATGTGGAGAGCGCGCAGCGCGCCTTCGATATCGCCTCGCAACGCTTCTCGCAAACGCGTATCGAGGGACAATCGGAGCAATCGGATATCTCCCTGCTCAATCCTGCCGTGGCGCCGATCAAGCCAGCCGGCCCGAAAGTGATGTTGAACACGCTGTTGGCCCTGTTTCTGGGCGGCTTGCTGGGCGTGGGTTTTTCCTTGCTTGCCGAGATGCTGGACCGTCGCGTACGTTCAGAAACCGATTTGAGCGATTTGTTGCAGTTGCCTGTACTCGGCTCGATCGACTGGAGTGCGCCAACGCGCCCGCGCTTGAACCGCTTCAAATCGTTGTTGCCCCGCAGCTTGCGTCTTAATTAAGTATTGGAAATAATATGAATCCAGCATTGCAACCGCTAATTTCCGCGGCGCCGCGGACCGCCGATTCCAGCATCGGCGGGCTTTTGCTCGCATCCGGCAAGATTACGCCGGAAAGTGCCGAACGTGTCCTGCGCATGCAAAAGGAACTGGGTATCCGTTTCGGCGAAGCTGCCCAGCGCCTGGGTCTGGTGACGGAGGCGGATATCCAGCAAGTCCTGGCGCGCCAGTTTGACTATCCCTATCTGCAGCAGGGGGAGGGCAAGTATTCCGACAAGCTGATCGCCGCTTATCAGCCGTTCAGCCCGCAGGTGGAAACGCTGCGCGCCATCCGCAGCCAGCTGATGCTGCGCTGGATGGCGCTGGGCCGCAAGTCGCTGGTGGTTGTGGGCGTCAACGATGGTGACGGCACCAGCCTGTTCGCGGCCAATCTGGCCGTCGTGTTTTCCCAGCTGGGCGAACAGACTTTGCTGGTCGATGCGAATCTGCGCAACCCCAGCCAGCATGAGATCTTCGGCCTTGCCGGGCGCCAGGGCCTGTCGGATATCCTGGCCGGACGTGCCGAGCGCGATGTGATCACGCGCATCGAATCGTTCGTTGACTTGTCCGTGCTGGGCGCCGGCACCCTGCCGCCGAATCCCCAGGAGCTGTTGAGCCGCCCCGCGTTCTCTGCCCTGCGCACGGAACTTGAGTCGTCGTATGACGTGGTGCTGTACGACTCGGCTGCATTTTCGCTGGGATCCGATGCGCTGGCCCTGGCGGCACGCACGGGCGGCGTCCTGCTGGTGGCGCGCAAGAACCACACGCCTGTCGGCGACATCAACGCCATGACCGAGCAGATGCTGCACAGCGGTGCGCAGGTGGTCGGCTCGGTACTGGTCGATTTCTGATGAATACCAGCACTCGGCTGAACCTGGCGTCTGCCCTGCCTCGGCGCGACCAGTTGCTGGAATGGCTGCCTATCGTCATTGGTTTCGCGGTGCTGTATATCCCGTCATTTTATACCTTGTTTACTGGTATCTGGATGACCGAAGAGCAGGCGCACGGCCCCATTATCCTGGTACTCTCGGTCTGGCTCATATGGCGCCAGCGCGAGCAGATATTGGCGGCTGCCGAGCATGACCGTGCGCCGGTAGCTGGCTGGCTGATTTTTGTCGCCGCGCTGCTGGTTTATATTGCCGGTCGCTCGCAGCAGATTCTTGCCTTCGAGATTGGCTCATTCGTCATGCTCACGGCCGCCATCCTGGTGCTCAAGCTGGGAGTGGGCGCGCTACGCGCCGCCTGGTTCCCGTTCTTTTTCATGTTGTTCATGATCCCGCTACCTAGTTCGGTCGTCAGTACCCTGACGTTGCCGATGAAGATGGCCGTTTCGTATGTGTGCGAGCATATTCTGTTTTGGGCCGGCTATCCGATAGCGCGTACGGGTGTGATCCTGCAAATCGGCCAGTATCAGCTTTTGGTTGCCGATGCTTGCGCAGGGTTGCAAACCTTGCTCACGCTCGAAGCCCTGGGGCTGTTCTACCTGAACCTGGTGCGTCACACCTCGGCTATCCGCAATATCGGCCTGGCGATCCTGATTATCCCTATTTCCTTTACGGCCAATGTGATGCGCGTCGTCGCATTGACGTTGATTACTTATTATTTTGGCGATGCGGCAGGGCAGGGTTTCCTGCATGGTTTCGCGGGCATGGTGCTGTTCGTGAGCGCCCTGGTGCTGATATTGAGCCTTGATTCTTTACTGCAATGGTTAGCGCGGCTGTGGCACGCCCGAAAGGTGGCATCATGAAGAAGAGTTCGATGATTGGTTTGACCATGGGCGGGCTGATGCTGGTCGCCGCCTTATGCACCAAGGCCGTCACGCCGACATTGCGTCTGTCCGATACTCGCCCGAAAATCGTCCTCAGCACGGCGATTCCAACGAAGTTTGGCGATTGGCAGGAAGATGCAAGTCAGGTTGCCGCAGTCGTCAATCCCACCACCGTAGCAGAACTCAATAAAATCTACGCTGAAACGTTGTCGCGCACTTATGTTAATCGGCAAGGCAATCGCATCATGTTGTCAATTGCCTATGGCACCGACCAACGCGATAACTTGTCCGTACATTTTCCAGAAGGTTGTTATGGCGGCCAGGGCTTTGCGGTCGCTCAAACCAGCCAGGTGGACTTGCCGACGGTCGGCGGGAGCATTGCGACGTCGCGGACAGTGGCGACGCTCAATTCCCGTGTCGAACCCATTACATATTGGGTTGTCGTTGGCGACAAGGCAGTACCGAGTTCGTGGGAAGTCAAGAAAGTCAAACTGGCTTATGCATTGCAGGGCATGATTCCGGATGCGACCTTGATGCGTGTGTCGAGTATCGGTGAGGATGTCGAACAAGGTTATCAACTGCAGCAAGCATTTATAGATCAGTTGTTGCAATCCATGCCCCCGGACTTGCGCAGGCATTTTTCGGGTACCTCGCACTGAGGTACGCACGGCATAGACGTTGTGGGCGATTGGCTGGCATAGGCGGCCGCTACAGCGGACAGCACTTCCAGCGTTTTACATTATTGAGTCCAGCGTTCGCGCTGTGCATGGAATACATATGAGTTTTTCTTTCCAGAAGCTGGGTTTGAAGGCAGGGGCTGCGCAGGATGCGCAGTCCAAGCGTCGCAAGGCCAGGCAGGGTATGCCTGTCTTTACTGCTTTTCTGTTGGCACTGGCTGGGCTGGCGACGGCACTGCTGCTTGGCATGGTCATTGCTCTGGGTGCGATTCAGCTCACCATCATGTTGGCTGGCTTGCTAATTTTTATCCCCATCCTGCTGTTTGTCGACACTAAAAAACTGTTGCCACTGTTGTTTATCGTTGTGTTTTTTATCTCTGGCACGGCACAATATTTTTTCAATCTGCGTCTGGCGACCTGGATGGCCAGCGGCTTGGCTGCGCTTTTCTTCGCACGGACGATCCTGGAAAAAACGCTGGCCAATCACTTGCTCAAGGATCAGTTCGGTGACAGCTTTGCTGGCGCCACGCGTATCGTTGTCGCCGCGTGGGTTTATCTGGCGTTTTTTGCGTTCAGTATTTTTATGGGGCATGCGTCAACCGTTCAGTTGATTTCCGTCCTACGTTTTTGCTTGCCCATGTTTGGCGTTCTTTTTGCCCTGTACTGGTTTCAATGGTCTGATCGGCGTTTGCTTGTACTGTGGGGCGGGATCGTGGTGATCGCGGTGGCGCAGTTGCCCTTAGCGCTATACCAGCATTTTTTTAATATAGCTACCATGGGCTGGGATAGTGTAGTCGGTTCTTTCGGCGGCAACATGAGCCCGGTTCTGGTGCTGTTTACCGTTGTCGCAATGCTCTATATGCTGGCTCGTTGGGTACAAGGCATCACGCCGGTTTCGCATGTGGTTGGCATGTTCATCATAGGCCTGGCTATTATTCTGCTGGGCGAAGTGAAGGCTGTCTTTATTTGGCTGCCCCTTGGCGTGTTCTGGGTGGTGCGGCGGAAAGTTCTGAAAAATATCCTGGTTTTCGTGATGTTCGTGGCCTTGATGTGCAGTATTAGCTCCGGCATCTTCATGGTTTATCACTCCTTGTACTGGGGAAGTCATACGAAAACTGACACGATGGAAGAAAAGGTCAACAGTGTCGGTGGCTATGTGGTCGATCCCAATGGCATCAACTATGTCACGGGGGAAATCAGCCGCGGTGCCTCGTTGGCGCTGTGGTACCACGACCCGGTTCCAAGTATCCAGGAACGCTTGATAGGCTACGGTCCCAGCGCAAGCTCAACGAGCCAGAACATCGGGCGTGGCTATGTCGCGGCACGTTATCGTAATTTGCAGATCGGTACTACGGGCTTGGCGAACCTGCTTTGGGATGTGGGAATCCTCGGCACTTTGGCCTATCTTGCCATTTTTGTGCTGGGCATACTGCAGGGCGCACGTTATGTGTCGCGCAGCAAAGCCGGTCCCGAGCGCCTGGCGATGGCCGATACCAGTACCATCACCTTGATATTGCTTGTCAGTACGCTGGTCTACAATCGGACCATGATCGATGAACCCTCGATTCAGTTGCTGTGCTATTTTTCGCTAGGCTGTATCGTCCAGTTTTCTCGGTATGGCAAGCCTGTCGCTGAATCGGCGAAGCCGCCTCCCCAGACCATGCCGGGTCGGACCCCGCGCGGAGTTCTGGCATAGTCATGACGGTATCGAGCAAGGCATTTCATAACCTGGTCAAGAATAGCTCAATGATGTTCCTGCTGAATGTGGCTGGGGCCGGAGTGAGCGTTATTACCATTCCAGTCATGCTTGCCATTGCGGGTGTGGAGTCATATGGTCATTTGGTACTGGTGCAATCGATCGCCCTGACTGTATTTACCGTCTGCGGCTTTCAGTACTGGCAGGGCATGCTGGTTGCCATGCCGGGGCACAAAATTGATGCCGCCACCCTGCGTACTGCCGTCTTAAGAAGCCTACGCTATGAAATGCTCGCTATGGCTGCTGTGATACTGGTGGTGGGGGGGCTGATCATGTTTTCCTTGCCTCAATTAAAAGAGTTTTCCAGTGTAAATTTATTATTGCTGTCCCTGGCTGCGGTGTTCCCAGTGATCGGTACACATAACGCGTACTTCCGCTTGGTCAACCAATACAATGTGTTGATGTATGCGGGATTCCTGGCCAATTTGCTCAAACTGCTTGTATTGTTCGTGGTATCTCGCTATCAGCCTACGCTGTCGAGCATGGTGCTGGCCTATACGCTGCCGGAGGTCATTCGGTGTGTGGTGCTGTTTGTGTTGATTTTTCGCAATCGCAGCGGTATTGAAGGCAGCTTGCCCGCAACTGATTTGCGCCTGGCACGCCTGGTCGAGGCGGGAAAGTGGGGGACCTTGCAGGCAATCTGTGACTTACCAGTGGCGCAGCTCGATCGTATCATCATTGGATTGACGCTGCCGGGTTACAACCTCGGTGTCTTTAGTATCCTGAAGCGTATCTATTCACTGGTAAATATGGCCACGGCACCGTTTTATTCGACATCGATTCCCGAGTTTGCCGCCTGTGCCAATGCTGGCGATCTGAAAGGGGCATTTGCACTGTGGATCAAGACCATGAAGATGCTGTTTGTCGTTACGGCCACTGCTGGTGCCATCTGTTACGCGAGTAAATTCATCTGGATGCCGTTGGTGTTTCCAGTGTTGCAAGATTATGTGGCAGAGTTCGCTGTGGTCCTCCTTACGGCTGTCATGGCTGGCACTTTCGTGACAACACATTCGTTTTATTGGGCGTTGGGAAAGTTGCGTCAATCAACGATCATCTCGGTAGGGACCAACCTGCTGTATTTGCTGGAGTTGTCGATATTGACGATGTATTTTGGCCTGCTTGGTGCGGTACTTTCCTTTTTGATTCACGTCACATTCGTCGCAGCGATCAAAATTATTCTGTTGCGAAAAATTGCTCTGAGAAATCAATGATTCCTAAAGTTATACATTACTGCTGGTTTGGCCGGGGTGAGATGAGCGTACTGCATCGCCGCTGTGTTGAGTCATGGAAGAAATATTGTCCTGAGTACGAGCTGAAATTATGGAATGAGGATAATGCCGATATCGACAATGATTATTGTCGAGAAGCTATTATTCAAAAAAAATGGGCTTTTGTTGCCGATTGGGTACGTTTTGACGTGCTGTCCCAATACGGCGGTATCTACCTCGATACGGATCTGGAGCTGATTGCCTCGCTCGATCTCTTGCTGGACTTGCACGGATGTCTGATGGCCCGCGAAACCAGCAAGGATGTGGGCGCTGGCTATGGCACGGGCTTTCTTGCATGCGAGGCCGGCAATCCTGTGATGCTGACTGCCCGCGAGCTGATTTTGGGTGAGTTGATCAAGCAACGGCTCTTTGCCACTTCACCGGTGGTGCTAAAAAAAGCGGTAGAGCTTGATCTCGGCGGGAATAGCACGCAACTGGACCCGGTTACCTTTTATCCGTTTAATCCTTACGATCGCAGCAACTCGCAGAATGCGATGCAATTGATGTACAGCGACATTACCGCACAGACTATCGGGATCCATCACTATGGTCTGAAGGCATCGTGGGTGGACAGTCGCGTAAAGAGACGGATCTTCAAGATAGTCAAACGCATGGCGCTGCAGCGTCGTTGGGATATTTCTTTTAGTCCATTTGACCACGTCAACCGTATTGTTAATGCAGCGTAACGACACTGGGCCGTAATTCTATATTTGTTCTGAAAGCAATAATGGACGTTGTAAGTTTTTTGCCTGCCGTGGCGAGTTTGCTGCTGGCATTACTTTGTTGTGCTCTCATCGTTAGAAGATGGGGAGCACCGCCTCTTGCCGGACGTTATGGGGCGATCGATGGCTTGCGTGGTTACCTGGCTTTTTTTGTGTTCCTGCACCATGGTTGTATCTGGTACTTTTATTTGCGCTACGGCGCATGGAACGTACCGCCATCGCCGCTCTATACGAATTTTGGGCATGCCAGCGTCGCCATGTTTTTCATGATTACCGGTTTCCTGTTTTATGCAAAATTACTGGCTGCGCGTAGCCGGGGAGTAGACTGGGGAAAACTGTATATTTCCCGTATTTTTCGTCTGACACCGCTGTATCTGTTCGCCATGGTGCTCCTGTTTATAACCGTCGCCTGTCTTTCTGGTTTTCGCATTCAGGAAACATTGCCCAAGTTACTGACTCATACCGCACAATGGTTGATGTTTACCGCCGTCGAAGCACCAGATCTGAACGGCATCAAAAATACAACCCATATTATGGCGGGCGTCACCTGGTCGCTGCCTTACGAATGGCTGTTTTACCTTCTGTTGCCATTGTTGGCCTTGCCCCTGCGCATCACGCCGCCGTGGCCGTATCTGCTGGCCAGTGCCGTGGTATTTGTAAGCGTGCTGACCGCCGCGATCATATTACGCGCCCCCGTTCACCACTTTTTTGCGTTCCTGGCTGGCATGATTGCAGCCGTGTTAGTCCTGTCGCCTGCCTTTTGCCGATTTTGTCAAAGCCGGCTGGCCAGCATTTTTACCCTTGCCTGTATCGCCACCGCTTGCCTGGCATTTCCTTCCGCGCATGAGATCGGGTCACTGCTGCTGCTGTCCATCGCCTTTGCCATGATTGCCGGAGGGACGAGCATATTTGGCATTCTGCATACTGCCGTATCGCGCACTTTTGGTGAATTCGCATATAGCATTTACTTGTTGCATGGTTTATTGCTGTTCGTGACGTTTCATTTTGTGATCGGTCGCGAGCGCGCAATGACCTTTTCTCCCTTTTTGCACTGGTCCGTCATCCTATTGTTGACCCCGCTGCTGGTATGCATATGTTTCATGACATTCAAACTCATCGAGCAGCCGGGTATGCGGCACGTCAATGCTGCAGCCGCGTATTTTCGCCGGGCATCCAGCCAAGCCAAATCGAGTGCCTGAACTCGCCTACAGGCCGAGGCGCGGCTGATGTTCGCTGCTCATTGAGCCGCGCTTAGATGGTCTTGGGCGGCAGCGGGCCGATGGCAGGCAGCATGCTGCCCCGGCCGCCTACTTTATCGTCGCCAGGTATCCTTGTTCGCCTAGGCTGGAAGGCCGGCGGCTTGAGAGGCGAATTTTTTAACCTTCGTTAGTCGGGTTAGTTCATGCAAAGAATTCCTTCGAATACATCAATTTGGCTCAATGTGATGCGTGCATTGGCAGCCCAGGCTGTTGTCATAGGGCATGCCAATTACCTGTTTTTTGACCATGCGGCAGGTACCGGTGGTGCGCTTGCATGGTTGGTGAGCGCGTTCAGCTCCGGGGCCCACAAAGCGGTCATCATGTTTTTTGTCATGAGCGGATTCTTGATCGGCGGGCCGGTCATTGATGCAATGCGATCGCGGCGCTTCGACTCGTTCAAGTATTTCATCGACAGATTGACCCGATTATGGATAGTTATCCTTCCCGCCTTGTTCATGACCGCCTTGCTCGATGCACTGGCTTTTAACTACGGAGGCGGGGAAGCTTTACTTGCCAGTCGCGTCCCTTTTTTCCCTGAGTGGTGGAGCAGCCTGGAGCCAGATTCTGTCAAGACATTTGTATTGAATGCATTTTTTATGCAAATGATTATTGGTTTTCAATATGGGACGAATCTTTCGCTGTGGAGCATTTCCAACGAGTTCTGGTATTACCTCTTATTGCCGGCTGCCTTGGGCGTATTTTTCTTCAGGAAAAATGCAAGAATTGGATGTCTGATCTTGAGTATTTTTATCGTTTTTCTTTTTGTTTATTCGGAAAAGCCGAATGATGAGGGACGGTCGTTGTATTATTTCATGATGTTTTTGATTTGGATGATGGGTGCGGCTGCTTATTGCCTTTACGAGAATGTATGGCGGCATTATTTTTCGGTTTTTTTTCTTGTGGCCGGGTTTTGTTTTTTTATTTTGTTTAAGCGTATTTATCCTGATGCCATCGGTTATGATTTCGCGCTTGCTTTTTTTACGGTATTTCTTGTGATGATTTCGAAGGATATTCCTGCTGGTTATCTGAAAAGACTGTCAGATTTTTTTTCGGGATACAGTTTTTCGCTGTATGCACTGCATCTGCCATTGACTTTTTTTCTCATGAGTTTTGATCCTCAGCTGGCCGCGCCACAGCCTGTACGCTACGATACGGTTCTGCGCTTCATGCTGTATCTGCTGGCGATTAATGGCGCATCGATTTTCTTATGGGCACTAACCGAGCGGCATACGGCGGCTGTGAGGCGGTTTGTGTTTGCAAAACTGATCAGCCCGCGCGTTGCTTGAGATAGCCTAAGTGTTCTTGTTGTATTGTTCTCATCGTGTGTTTTTTATTGCTTTAAAGTATGTTTCGGTTGGTCGCCATGGAATATGTGGCGAAATATATAAATATTTTCAATAAATCATCAGTTTCCATTTGTGGTATTTAATTTTTCTTAAAATATTACATCTGGCATGATTTGTTAAATAATGTTTTATTTATGGCCATTGACGTATCGGTGTTTTTTTATTTTATCTTCCTGCTTAAGACTGTTTGTTGGCTTGGGACAACGCCATTATCTTATATACGGTGTATAGTTGGGTGATTAAGACGCAGGTGAAATAGCGGTTAGGTGCTAATGCATGATGATTATGTAGTTTGTATTTTTATGCGGCGTCCTGGCAGGCTCGATGAGGTGATGTCGCTTCCTGTAGCATCCGATTGTTTTTTGTAGGAGCCAATAATGGTTAATAATAAGTCACTTTTTTCTGTTGCTCTGGGGCTGGCGATGAGTATGCTGGCTGGATCCAGTCAGGCTGATTGGGCCGAGTCGAAAGAGGTATTCATTGTCCGGCCGGCCCCGGTCGACCGGCAGGCGCAGGCGCAAAACCCGCCTGCCTTTTCGTGGGCACAATACCCGGGCAGCGTGGCGCCGCCGTCCTATGTTGTTGAGGTTCAAAAGAGTGGTGTCGTGTTTGCCACTTACACGAGTAAGCGCACCTTTTATCTGCCGACAACGGCATTCAGCGCGGGCCAGTACAGTTGGCGCGTGCGTCCCAGTACCAGTACCGATTGGTCGACGCCGCGTACCTTTACGATTGATAGTGCGTCACAAACGTTTGAAGTACCCGACAACGAGTCAATCAAGAGCAAAATTCTGGCCCATCCTCGTCCTCGCCAGCAACGCGCGGATTTTCTGCCCTTGAGTGCCTGGACTCCGGCCATCCGCACGGCGCGCGGTGCTGCCCTGACTCGTCTTACGGCCCAGGTTACCAGTCTCATGCCGGGTGGAGCCTACCCGCTGGCCGCGCCATCGGATTCGCTTTGGCCATTGACGTCAAGTACGCCGTCGGCAGCGCGCACGGCGTATATCACCCAGATTTCTCAAGCCATAGGCAGTGCAACCAATCAAATGTTGGGCGCGACACTACTGTACCGGCTTACAGGTGAGAACAGGTATCTGCAGGAAGCACTGACACGTGGCAACCAGTTGGCAGCACTTGATCCTGAGGGCATGACCAGCTATGTCAATCATGATATGGCGACACGCAGCATCATGTTGACGTTGGCTAAGTGCTCGGACTTGCTGTCGGTCGAGTTGAGCAAGGATCCGCAGCGCAAAGCACTCTGGATGGCGGCCATTAGTGCGCGGGTCACTCCCATGTATGCTGACCTCATCAAAGACAATTACAGGTTAGATCAAACCCCCTTTGATGCTCACGGCGTGATAGCGCTCGGCTATCTGGCGGTGATTTCCACGCTCACGATGGGTGATATCCCTGCCGCTGCTACCTGGTTTGATTTTTCTTTCCGCTCCTATGTCAATGCGGTGTATGTCTGGAGCGGTCCCGAAGGCGGCTACGCCAACGGTACCTCCTATGCGATGTTTAATACGGAGTATGCCCTGCAGTTATGGCAGCCGATGGCTGAAGCGACTGGCGTGAATATCTTCACCAAGCCGTGGAGCAATGGCTTTGCGCGTTATTTGATGCACTTCCTGCCGCCAGGTGCGCCAGGACAGGTATTTGGCGATCAGCATGAGGGGGATATCTATAATTTTGTGTTGAAAGGCTTTTCATCGCGCTTCAAGACGCCTCAGGCAGCCTGGTATGTCAAGAATATCGTTGGCGACGAGGCTGATCTGACTTTGTTTCAGGCGCCTTATCCTCTGCCTGTTGAAACGGTAACCGAGACACCCGTGCCGCCCCCCAATGCCGCCTTGTATCCGACTATCGGTTGGGTCGCCATGCATAGTAATTTGGCGGATCGTGCCCGTACCTCCGTCTATTTCAAATCCAGTCCCTATGGTTCGTATAATCATGGTCATGGCGATCAGAACGCACTGGTGATCGATAGTGGCGGGCGCCGTTTGTTGATTGAGTCCGGTTATGAGGATTATTACTATTCGCCACTGGTAATGTCGTGGTACCGCCAGACTAAATCGCATAATGCCATCACGTTCAATAATGGCGTAGGTCAGTTAATCAACGATAACTCCAATAACCTGAGCCGGAATGGCAAGATCACGGCATTTTCTACGACTCCGACCTTGGATTATGCGGCCGGTGACGCGACACCCGCTTACGGTGGCGCGTTGACTTCGGCAGTGCGCAAGGTATGGTACTTGCGCGGTCAGGATGCGGTGGTGGTGGTGGACCGGCTCTCGGCGCCCACCGCCCTGTCCTTCGAATGGAATCTGCATGCGGCTGGACCGATCGCCACGGAGAGTGCAACCGCCGTGAAGATTACCAAAGTAGATCGCACCCTTTGCATTACTTCCTTGGGCGGCGAGGCCAATAGCTACCAACCGCGCTCGGGGCCGCCGCCGGCCCCGGGTAAAACCGAGGATCATGGTGCATTTGTGAAAACGAGTGTTGCGCAGACTGGCGAATTCATTGTTTTGCTCGATGTCGGCTGCAAGCGTCCGAAGACTACTCTAACCACCACTAGCACTGGTAAACAGTTGATGGTCGGAGCTCAGGCGATCTTTATTCCGAACTGACCGATCCAGCTTGTGCCCCAGAGATCCATGATCAGTTGAAAAAAACCTGCTGCGGCAGGTTTTTTTTATGTGCGGATGAGGAGCGGTAGTGCGAACGCAGGGGGCAGAGGGAGTGATTTTTATGTCAATGAAGCTATTTTTTTGTTAATTATTTACCTTGGCGCGGGTATGATATGCCTGTTCTTTGAGATCGATGGCCGCGTCGCTGCCATCGATCTTTTTTCAGCGTCTTTCATTGACGGGCTTATCGAGGATGTTTGCCTTGAAATCACACAACGTATTTCGATTATTGCAACTTGTACCTGAACCCTTGCCCACCTTCCGTGTCGACGTGGCTGCGCTGTTCGGCAAGTACCTGCCGCAACATGGCGTGATATGTGACATCGTTGGCAGGGCAGGCAAGGGGGAACTGGTGGACGGTGCTTACAGGACACAGGCGCGTCCCGCCGAGTATTCCTGTCGCCTGCGTCAGGAATGGGCATTTTTCAAGCTGTGCCTGGGCCGCGTACTGGCGGCCAGTAAAGAGCAGTGTGACCTGATCCAGGTGCGAGATATGGTCTCCATCGGTCTGCTGACGATGCTTGTCGCACGCTGCAAGGGTATTCGGTTTACCTATTGGGTATCATTTCTGATGAGTGAAGGGCGTATCGCGCGTGCCCGATCAGCAATTGCCGCCGGTGGCGGCAAGCGCTACTACCTCGTGTTGCTGAAGGGGCTGGTTGAGCGCTTTCTGTTGTACAAGGTCGTGCTGAAAAGGGCGGATCATGTTTTTGTGCAAAGTGAAGCGATGAAGCAATTGATGGTGGAACGTGGTATTGCGATAGATAAAATAACCGCCGTGCCGATGGGGGTAGACGTGGAAGTGCTGCATGCCGCCGCAATTGCGCCACGCCGCCTGGCCGGATGGGAAGGTGTTCCCGTGCTCGCTTATCTCGGCACGCTGGATAGCTCGCGTGAGCTGACGATGTTGCTGGATGCCTTGTTGCTCCTGCGTACTCATCAACCCGCGGCGCGCTTGCTGTTCATCGGCGATTCGCCGACGGCGTCCGATGTGCCCGCCTTGATTGCCCATGCGGCGCGTCTGGGCATTGCTGACGCGGTGCATGTGACGGGCTGGCTGCCGTCGCTGCAGGCCTTGGCTCTGCTTTGTGGCGCCGATGTGGCGCTTTCCTATGTTCCGCGCGGTGCGCTGTTCGATTACAGTTCCCCGACCAAGCTCCTCGAATACCTGGCGCTGGGCATGCCTTGCGTGGGCAATGATAGTCCCGACCAGGAAAATGTGTTGCGCGCCAGCGGTGCTGGCCGGCTGTCCGCCAGTACCGCCGAGGCGATGGCCGAGCAGATCGGCATCATTCTTGCCGACCTGCCCGCCGCCCGCTTGCTTGCCGCCACTGGTCCGGCCTTTATTGACGAACAGCGCAGCTATCGCGTTCTGGCCAGGCGGCTCGCCTCCGTTTACCGGGAGAGAATTGTTTAAAAACCATAATATTGTAACAATCCTGTGCACTGCAGCAAAACGGTGGACGATGTCGCTATGCTATGTGATAATGTTTTTTTGAAAATGTTTTCTGATGATTCAAATAATCCTTTCCCAAGCTGGCGGCTACCAGGACGTTGTCGCCTATCTTCAGCAGCAGGGTGCCCGCGTCAGCAACATGGGGCCGGAGCGTGGCCGTGGTTCGTCGTTTCGCGGAAAACTGTCCATCCTGTCAGCCATGGTGTCGCCCAAACTGTGGGGCGTGCGCAAGCTGTGGGGCAGCGACGATATCGTGCTGCTGATCGGTTGGCAGGCGCTACCCATTCTGGCGATGATACGTTGCGGCCTGGTGACGCGCCCGCGCAAGCTGCTGGTGATGGCGTGTTTCGTTCATTCGCTGCGGGCGCGCCGCTGTCTCAACCTGCTCTGGCGCGCGCTGCGCTTTCCCGGGATGGGTTTTGTCGCCTTCTCGAAAGGGGAGCGCGATAATTTGATCGAGGCCGTCGGCATGGCGCCGCAAGATGTGCATTTTCACCTGTGGCGGCAGGAGCTCTATGGTTTTGGTGGCGCCGCGGCAGCGGTCGAGGGCGACTATGTGTTCGCCGGTGGATATTCCAACCGCGACTATGACCTGCTGTTGCAGGCCATGGCGGGCGTCGGTGCCCCGCTGGTGGTCGTGGCAGCGGAACGCAACCACGTCGCTGTGCCGGCGCAGTCGCGCGTGACCCTGCACCTGGATTTGCCGGAGGCGCAGTTCGAGAGTCTGCTGGCCGCCAGCCGCGTAGTTGCCATGCCCTTGAAAAGCCAGGGCGAGGCGTGCGGGCAAAGCGTGCTGTTGCGGGTGTTGCGCAACCGCAAGCCGCTGGTGGCGACGCGCCACGAGGCGATCGAGGCCTATCTGGGCAGCGATTATCCGGGCTTCGTCCCGCATGATGATGTCGAAGCCATGCGCGCAACCCTCGAGCGTGCCGTCGAGGATGTTGCATTTCGGAAAGCATTGAGCGATGCGATCGCGCAGGCGGAGTCCCGCCTGGCCCGGGTCGGCAGTCCAGGTGAAGAAATCCATCGTTTCCTGCTACTTTGATGCCTTTCACCCCACTCCTATCGGAAGTCCCGTTGCGGGAGCCATTGTGACTATGTCTTCAATCAAGAACGAACTGCGTTTCGGCATGCGAGCCATGCTGCGCGATAATTTTTTGTTGCAACGCGCGATGGGCCGCCTCGCCGCGCATGAACGCATGAGTGTGGATGAACTGGCGCACTATTCGCGCTTGCGCCTGCATGCGAGCATGCAGCACGCAATGCGTACGCTGCCCCATTACGCGGCCATGCCAGGCGGTTTTACGCCGGCCCAGGCGGCACAGGTATTGCACGAGCATTTTCCCGTGATCGACAAGGCGACCCTGCTTGCGCACCGTGCCGCGCTGTATCCGCATCAGGGCCGCAAACGGCCGTGGCAGGCAGCCGGGCAGACCAGTGGCACGACAGGCACGCCGTTGACGATTTTTCGCAGCATGCAGTCGGTATTGATGGAAAACGCCTTCATCCAGCGCCACTGGAGCTGGTCCGGCTACACGCCCCGGTTGACGCGCGCCACGCTGCGTGGCGACATGGTGACCGGGATCAACCAGACCAGACCGCCATTCTGGTTCTGGAACCGCTATAACCGCCAGTTGCTGCTGTCGTCGCGGCACCTGACCGAGGCGCATGCCGATGCGATCATCGACCGCCTGGAGCAGGCGGCGCCGGCCATGTTGCAAGCCTATCCGTCGACGGCCTACACGCTGGCCGGCTTCTTGCAGCGGCGCGGGCGGCGGCTATCCATTCCTTATGTGTTTACGGCGTCGGAACCGCTGTATCCGCATCAGCGCGCATTGATAGCCGAGCGCCTGGGGGCCACCATCATGGATATGTATGGCATGGCCGAGCGCGTGGCATTCGCGACCGAGTGCGAACATGGTCACATGCATGTGAACAGTGATTATTCCCATGTTGAAATCCTGGACGAGCACGGCAAGGCGACCGACGGGGAAGGTTTTGTGGTGGGAACGACCTTTCATAACCTGGCCATGCCGCTGCTGCGTTACCGGCTCAGCGACCGGAGCCGCTGGAAGCCTGGCAGCTGCGCGTGCGGCAGGCCCTTTCCCATGATCGAGCCCGTTACCGGCAAATTTGAAGATAGCATCACCGGCAGCGGCGGAGCGGTGATCAGCCCATCGGTCCTGACGTTCGCCTTCAAGGGCGTCGATAACATCCTCAAGTCGCAGGTGGCGCAAGTGGGCGCGGCGCGCTGGGAAGTGCGCCTGCTGCCTGGTCCCGCCTTTTCCGACAGCGACAAGCTCAAGCTGCTCGACAATATCCATACCATGGTCGATTCCGGCGTCAGCGTGGAGGTGGTGCTGAAGGCAGCCTTGCCCAATACGGCGGCGGGAAAATTCCGCTGGGTGGTCAATGAGACGAACACCCAGGCAAACCGCTAGGGCCGTGCGGCATGGCAATGTGTGGCAGTGCCCCGCCTGCTGGCGGGAAATGACAAATGACCTGGATTCGACATGAAAAAAATTCTGATGCTGGGCACCAGCCTGAACACCATGGGCGGCATTGCTTCCGTAGTGCGCGTGTATGAGAGCACGGGCTTGTTTGAACGCTATCGCGTGCATTACCTGGCCACGCATTGTGACAGCGGGCCGCTGGCCAAGCTGCGCATCATGCTCTGCGCCTATGCGCGCTGCCTGTTCATGCTGCTGGCCGGGCAGGTCGGCCTGATTCACGTGCATGTCGCCTCGAACGCGAGCTTCTGGCGCAAGTCGGGATTTTTCCTGCTTGCATTCCTGTTTCGCGTTCCCAGCATCCTGCACTTGCATGGCGGCGGCTTCGCCGCTTTTTATGACGGGTTGCGCGGTCCTTTGCGGCGCGCGTATATCCGCTATATTTTCAACCATGCATCGCGCGTCCTGGTGCTGTCGAGCAGCTGGCATGTCTGGGTGCGGGGCATGAGCCGCAATCCACATATCGAGACCGTGCTCAATCCCGTGGCGTTGCCGCCCATGGTCGCGCCATGGCCGGCGCGGCAAGCGGGAACGGTATTGTTTCTGGGCAAGTTGGGCCGGGCCAAGGGCGTCTATGACCTGCTGCAGGTCTGCGCCGAACTGACGCAGCGTTGTCCCGCGCTGCATCTGGCGCTCGGTGGCGATGGCGACCGTAGCGCCGTGCAGCAGCAAGCCGATGCGCTGGGAGTGGCGCAGCACGTCGACTTGCTGGGCTGGGTGCACGGCGAACAAAAGACGCGTCTGCTCAATAGTTGCCGCATCTACATCTTGCCCTCGTATTTTGAAGGCTTGCCGATGAGCATACTGGAGGCGATGGCTAGCGGCGTGCCCGTGATCGCCACATCGGTCGGCGGCATTCCCGATGCCATACAAGATGGGGTGGAGGGATACCTGCTTGCGCCCGGCGATGTCAAGGGACTTGCTGACCGGATCGCGCGGCTCCTGGACGACGATGCCCTGGCGCAAAAAATGGGGGCTGCGGGGCGCCGCAAGGTGGAATGTCAGTTCTCCACGGCGGCGGTCATGCCGCGCCTGGAACAAATTTATAACGACCTGGGGCTGCGTGCCGTATGACATCATTGGCCTGGAAAATCAACCGCTTGAAATTGATGGGGGCGCCGGAGATCGCCTGGCGCGTGCAACAGTTGCTGCAAAAGAAGGCCAGCAAGTTGGGCATCGGTTTGCTGCGCAGCGTGCCCGCGCCTGACCTGTCTCGCACGGGACGGTCCTTTCTGGCTGGCAACGGGCATGATACCGATATCGCCGCCCTGCGCGGGGCTGCCGACGCCGTGCTGGCGGGCCGCTGGAACATCTTTGCCCTGCGTGGCGCGGAACTGGGTTTCCCGCCGCAATGGAACCGCGACCCGAAGACGGGTACCGTGGCGCCGCTGACGCTGGGCAAGCAGATCGATTATCGCAGTGAAAAAGTAGTGGGCGATATCAAGTATCTGTGGGAACCGAACCGGCACCTGGAACTGGTGGCGCTGGCGCAGGCATGGAAAGTGACGGGCGAGCAGCGCTACGCCGACGGCGCGCGTACCCTGCTGCAATCATGGTTCGGGCAATGCCCGTATCCCATGGGCGTGCACTGGACCAGTTCGCTTGAGCTGGCGCTGCGCCTGCTGAACTGGGCTTGCGCCTGGGAATTGCTGGGAGGGCTGGCGTCGCCGCTGTTCCAGGGCGAGGCGGGGCAGCGCTTCCTGCAACAGTGGCTTGCCGCGATCTATCAGCATGCGCACTTTATCGCCGGTTATTTTTCGCGTCATTCGTCGGCGAACAATCATCTGTTCGGCGAATACATGGGCTTGTTCGTGGCCAGCCTGGTCTGGCCTTGCTGGCCGGAAAGTGGAAAATGGCAGGCGCTGGCGCGCAAGGGGCTGGAAGAGGAGGCGCTCAAGCAAAATACGCCCGATGGCGTGAACCGCGAGCAAGCCGTCTATTACCAGCATGAAGTAATGGACATGATGCTGCTGTGCCAGATGATAGCGCAGGCCAATGGCACGGGCTTTTCCGCGGCGTACTTGCAGCGCCTGGAGCGCCTGGCCGGCTTCATCGCCGCGCTGATGGACGTGGATGGCAACGTGCCGATGACGGGCGATGCCGACGATGCGCAGATGGTACGCCTGGCGCACGAGGACGGCTGGCATCGCTACCGTTCGCTGCTGGCCAGCTGCGCCGTGCTGTTTGACCGCGCCGACTTCAAGCGCAAGGCTGGCCATTTTGATGACAAGAACCGCTGGCTGTTTGGTGTGGCGGGCTTGCAACAGTGGCAGGCGCTTGATGGCGGCTTGCCGGAGGCGCCCGTGATGGCGTTTCCGGAAGGCGGCTACTTTTTGCTTGGCAGCCAGTTTGGCACGGCCGACGAAGTGCGCCTGGTGGCCGATTGCGCACCGTTGGGCTACCTGTCCATTGCCGCGCATGGACATGCCGACGCGCTGGCCTTTACCCTCTCCGTCGGCGGCGAAGAGCTGCTCACCGATCCAGGCACCTACGCCTATCACACGCAAAAAAAATGGCGCGACTATTTCCGCAGCACGCCCGCGCATAACACGGTGGCCGTCGACGGCCTGGACCAGTCTGAAATCGGCGGCAATTTCATGTGGCTGAAAAAAGCCAATGCGCGCATGATTGCCCATGATACGAATTCTGAAGTGCAAGTTTTTGAGGGCGAACACGATGGCTACAGCCGCCTGGCCGATCCCGTGCTGCACCGGCGTCGTATCGAATTCAACTTTAATAATAAATGCATTGTTGTAAAAGACATATTACAATGTACAAATGTACATGATATTTCCGTGCATTGGCAGTTCGGAGAGCAGTGCCTCGTCACCGTCCATGACGGACAATTGCAGGCACAGGGCCGGCATTCCGGCCTGCGCATGCGCTGTTCGCATGGAACACCGGAAATATTGCGCGGCAGCGATACACCGCCTGGCGGCTGGATATCGCGCCGCTTCGACGAGAAATCACCGATTGCCAGCGCCGCCTGGCGCATGCGGGTGCAGGGAACAACTGAAATCGTGACGCACATCGAGCTGATGCCGCAGGCGTCGCCGGCTAATTATTAAGGGAGCATATTTTGAAAATCAGTATTTTTGGCCTCGGCTACGTGGGTGCGGTCTCTGCCGGTTGCCTGGCAACGGATGGGCATGAAGTGATCGGCGTCGATCCGAACAAGACCAAGGTCGACCTGATCAACCAGGGCACCACGCCCATCATCGAGAAAGACATCGGCGAGATGATCGCCGCCACCGTGAAAAGCGGCCATTTGCGCGCCACGGCGGACGTGCGCGACGCCGTCTTCGGCTCGGACATGTCGCTCATCTGCGTGGGCACGCCATCGCAGCTCAATGGCAACCTGGACTTGAGCCACGTGCGCAAGGTGTGCCAGGAAATCGGCGCGGCGATTGCCGAAAAGGACAGCTTTCACGTCGTCGTGGCGCGCTCGACCATGCTGCCCGGTTCCATGCGCGCGCTGGTGATCCCGACCCTGGAAGCGGCGTCGGGCAAGGTGGCCGGCGTCGATTTCGGCGTCTGCAACAACCCGGAATTCCTGCGCGAAGGCACGGCCGTCTACGATTACTACCATCCGCCGAAGACGGTCATCGGCGAGTCCGATGAAAAGGCCGGTGCGCTGCTGGTGCAGCTGTATGAAAAGATGGACGCGCCGCTGGTGCGCACGGACGTCGAGACGGCCGAGATGGTCAAGTACACGGATAACACCTGGCATGCCGTGAAAGTGGCGTTCGCCAATGAAATCGGCAATATCTGCAAGGCCGTCGGCATCGATGGCCACAAGGTGATGGAGATTTTCTGCCAGGACACCAAGCTGAACCTGTCGCCGTACTACATGAAGCCGGGCTTCGCCTTCGGCGGCTCGTGCCTGCCGAAAGACGTGCGCGCGCTGACCTACAAGGCGCGCAGCCTGGACCTCGATTTGCCCTTGCTGAACTCTATCCTGCCGTCGAACCAGCGGCAAGTGGAAAAGGGCATCAAGATGATCGTCGACAAAGGCGCGCGCAAGGTGGGCATCCTGGGCTTCTCGTTCAAGGCCGGCACGGATGACTTGCGCGAGTCGCCGCTGGTCGACGTCATCGAGTATCTGCTGGGCAAGGGCTACGAACTGAAGCTGTACGACAAGAACGTCAACCTGGCCGCCCTGACGGGCGCCAACCAGGATTACATCCTCAACCACATCCCGCACATCTCCAAGCTGATGGTGACGAATATGCAGGATGTGCTCGATTTTGCCGACACCATCGTCATCGGCAATGGCGCGGCCGAATTCAAGACCGTGCCCGCCAGCCTGCAGCCGCACCAGCATATCGTTGACCTGGTACGCATCAGCAAGGAACAAAGTGGAGAGCAATATGACGGCATCTGCTGGTAACAAGTTGGCAGGTGCGCCGCGCCGCGTGCTGATCCTGGTGGAAAACCTGCCGTCGCCGTTCGACCGGCGCGTCTGGCAGGAAGCGACCACCCTGCAGGCGAATGGCTACGAAGTGTCGATCATCTGCCCCACGGGCAAGGGTTACGAATCGCGCTACGAAGCCATCGACGGCATCCATATCTACCGCTACCACCTGCCGCTGGAAGCGGAAGGGGCCAAGGGCTACCTGGTTGAGTACTCGCTGGCGCTGTTCCACACGTTCCGCCTGGCATGGAAAGTGCATTTTGCGCGCGGCTTCGACGTCATTCACGCCTGCAATCCGCCCGATTTGCTGTTCCTCATCGGCGGTTTCTTTAAGTTGACGATGGGCAAGCGTTTCCTGTTCGACCATCACGACATCAATCCGGAGTTGTACGAAGCCAAGTTCGGCCGCCGCGACTTCTTCTACAAGCTGATGGTGCTGTTCGAGCGCTGGTCGTTCAAGAGCGCCGACGTGTCGATCGCCACCAACGAGTCGTACAAGAAGATCGCCATCGAGCGGGGCGGCATGAAGCCCGAGGATGTCTACGTGGTGCGCAGCGGGCCCAAGCTGGACCGCCTGCGCGTGCTGCCGCCCGTGCCGGCGCTGAAGAAGGGCCGCGCCTACCTGGTCGGCTACGTGGGCGTGATGGGCGCGCAGGAAGGCATCGACCTGCTGCTGCAGGCGGCGCAATACATCGTGCAGACCTTGCAGCGCGAGGACGTGCACTTCGGCCTGGTCGGCGGCGGCACTTCGCTCGAACAGATGAAGCAGATGGCGCAGGACCTGGGCATCGCCGACTACGTGACGTTTACCGGACGCGTGCCGGACCAGCAATTGCTGGAAATGCTCAATACGGCCGATGTCTGCGTGAACCCGGACGTGGCCAACGACATGAACGACAAGTCGACCATGAACAAGATCATGGAATACATGGCTTTGGGCAAACCGATCGTGCAGTTTGATCTGGTCGAGGGCAAGGTTTCCGCACAGCAGGCATCCTTGTATGCATTGAAGAACGATCCTGTCGACATGGCCCGCAAGATCGTCGAGTTGCTGGACGATCCCGCCCGCCGCGAGCAGATGGGAGCCTTCGGCCGCCATCGCGTGGTCAACGAGCTGGAGTGGGAATATGAAGCGCCGAAGCTGCTGGCCGCGTACGCGCGCCTGTTTCCCGGCGCCGCGCCCGCCAGCGCCGCGCCGGTGGCGCCCGCGACGTTGCGCAAGGACGGCCAGTAGCGGCACGCAGCCGGCTTATCCATTCCCCCATCCTGACGGAGCTAGTGCGACGATGAAAGCAATGATTTTAGCTGCAGGCAAGGGTACGCGCGTGCAGCCACTGACCTATGATTTGCCCAAGCCGATGATCCCCATCCTGGGCAAGCCCGTGATGGCTTATCTGGTGGAACACCTGGCCCGTTATGGCGTGACTGAAATCATGGTCAACGTCAGTTATTTGCACGAAAAGATCGAGGAGTATTTCGGCGAAGGCCACCAGTTCGGCGTGCAGATCGGCTACTCGTTCGAAGGCTATACCAATGGCACGGGCGAGGTCGTACCGCAACCGCTGGGTTCAGCCGGCGGCATGAAGAAGATCCAGGAGTTTGGCGGTTTCTTTGACGAGACGACGATTGTCCTGTGCGGCGACGCCTTGATCGATCTCGACCTGGAATCGGCCCTGCTTGAGCACCGCCGCATGGGGGCGTTGGCCTCCGTCATCACCCTGGAAGTGCCGTGGGAGAAGGTGTCCAGCTACGGCGTGGTGGTCAGCGACGCCGACGGGCGCATCCGCGCCTTCCAGGAGAAGCCGGCCCAGGCCGATGCGCTGTCCAATTGCGTCAGCACCGGCATCTATATTTTCGAGCCGGAAGTGCTGGACCTGATTCCTGGCGAGCGTCCGTTCGATATCGGTTCCGAGTTGTTTCCCTTGCTGGTGGAAAAGGGCTTGCCATTCTATGCGCAAAAGCGCCAATACAACTGGATCGACATCGGCAGCGTCAAGGATTACTGGGAAGTACTGCAAAGCGTGCTGATGGGAGAAGTTGCTCAATTGCACGTTCCAGGGCGGCAGATTGCCGATGGCGTATGGGTGGGCTTGAATACCAGTATCGACTGGAGCGGCGGCACGCGCATCGAAGGTCCCGTGTATATCGGCTCGGGCTGCCGCATCGATGCGGGCGCCGTCATCGTCGGGCCCACGTGGATCGGCCATGGCAGCCATGTGTGCGCCGGCGCCGAAGTGGTGCGCAGCGTGCTGTTCGAATACACGCGTGTGCTGGCCGATGTCTTGCTCGACGAAATGATCGTTTTCAAGGAATTCAGTGTCGACCGGGCCGGCCAGATGCGCCACGCCTCCGAGTATGCAGTTGGCGCCTGGGGCAATGCGCGCGACCGGCGCAGCCTGCGCCGCGTGGAAACGCCACCGGCCCGGTATGCTACCCAATAAACTGTTTGTGAAGTGAAATCATGAAAATTTATCCAGTCATCCTGTCCGGCGGTTCGGGCACCCGTCTATGGCCACTGTCGCGTGCCGTACTGCCCAAGCAGCTGTTGCCGCTGGTGACAGATAAAACCATGTTGCAGGAGACGGCGCTGCGCGTGCACAGCCTGCCCAACCGCCGCGCGGGCGACAGTGGCCTGGCCGCGCTCGAAGTCATGCCGCCGCTGGTGGTGTGCGGCAATGATCACCGCTTCATGGTGGCGGAACAGCTGCGCGAGATCGGTCTGGCGCCGCTGGGCATCCTGCTTGAGCCGGTGGGCCGCAATACGGCGCCGGCCGTGGCGGTGGCGGCGCACTACCTGCTGGCCATCGATCCGCAGGCATTGATGCTGGTCTTGCCGGCCGACCACGTCATCAGCGACGTGGCCGCGTTTCACCAGGCCATCGCCGAGGCGGCCCTGCTGGCGGAGGACGGCGCGCTGGCTACTTTCGGCATCGTGCCGACGGCGCCGGAAACGGGCTACGGCTATATCCGCAGCGGCGCGCCGGTAGCTGCCGGCGCGCCAGGCTGCAAGGTCGAGCGTTTCGTGGAAAAGCCGGACCTGGCCACGGCGCAGTCCTTCCTTGCCAGCGGCAACTATTTCTGGAACAGCGGCATGTTCATGTTCCGCGCCGGGCGCTATCTGAGCGAACTGGCGGCATTCCAGCCGGCCATGCTGGCCGCCTGCGAGGCGGCCGTGCGCGACGGCTACCGCGACCTCGATTTCTGCCGCCTGGAAGAAAAAGCCTTTGCTGCCAGCCCATCCGATTCGATCGACTATGCCGTCATGGAGCATACGGCGCACGCCGTGGTATTGCCGGCTGCCATAGGCTGGAGCGACGTCGGTTCCTGGGCGGCGCTGTGGGAAGTACAGCCGGGCGACGCCAGCGGCAACGTGGTGCGCGGCGACGTGTATCTCGATGGCGTGAGCAATTGCCTGGTGCGCGCCGAGAGCCGCATCGTGGCCGTGCTGGGCGTGCAAGACCTGGTCGTGGTGGAAACCAACGATGCCGTGCTGGTGGCGCACAAGGACCAGGTGCAGCGCGTCAAGCAGGTGGTCGACCACCTGAAGCAGGCGGGGCGCAGCGAACACGTGCAGCACCGCAAGGTCTACCGCCCATGGGGCGCCTACGAAGGCATCGATGTCGGTGAACGCTTCCAGGTCAAGCGCATCACCGTCAATCCGGGCGGCAAGCTGTCGCTGCAGATGCACCATCACCGGGCCGAGCACTGGGTGGTCGTCAGCGGCACGGCGCAAGTCACGTGCGGCGACAAGGTGACCTTGTTGACGGAGAACGAATCGACCTACATTCCCATCGGCATGACGCACCGGCTGGAAAACCCGGGCAAGCTGCCCCTGCACCTGATCGAAGTGCAATCGGGCAGCTATCTGGGGGAGGACGACATCGTCCGGCTGGAGGATGTCTACCGGCGCGTCTGATGTGCCGAGCCTTGCGATCGCCGCATAGCGAAACTATTGGCTTAAAGAATGATGCTATAAAGTAACTTTCCATTGAACAATAGTTAACATAAAAAATTACTTTATGCTATGATTCTGCCTGGTTTGATCCGATAACTCATGTGGGCGCGCTGGCGTGTCCGCATTCACGTTCAGTGGAATCGCATGAAGAAAAATACGTATTCGGTGCTGGCTGCGCTGGCCTTTGCCGGTTCAGCTTTATTCGCGCAGGCAGCCTTTGCCGCGCCTGTCGACATCAGTTCCGTGCCTGGCGCCGTAAAATTGTCGGCCGGTGGTTCGCTGACTTTCGGCGACAAATTCAAGAATAATCAGAAAAGCAATTTTTTCAATGACGTCTTCAATTTCAGCGTGGCGCAAGCCAGCGATTTGAGCGTCGTGCTGACCTCGCGCAGCAGCAGCGCGACGAATGGCCTGAACCTGACGGGTTTTGGCTTGTACAGCAGTGTCGGCAATACCCTGTTGCTGGGCGGCGATCAATTGTTGAGCGGCATCGATGACAAATGGGCCTTGTCCTATGCCAATCTGGGCGCCGGTTCCTACTACCTGAAAGTCAGCGGCAATGTGGTGTCGAACACGGGTGCCGCCTTCGGCGCCAATGGCAGCCTGGTGTCGGCAGTGCCTGAGCCTGGCACCTATGCCATGCTGCTCGCCGGCCTGGGGCTGCTGGGCTTCATGGCGCGCCGTCGCCAGAACGCCGGCTGAGCACGGCTAACGACGGTTGCTTGCCTTCCATTCGCATTTTATCCCGCGGCCAGCCTCAGCTGGCTGCAGCACTCTTGGTGAAAAGTATGAAAAAATTTCTTCAATCCCTGTTCGTGGCGGCCATGTTTGCCGGCAGCGGCGTGGCGGCCCATGCCGCCCCGGTCGATATCAGCCACGCGCCGCTAGATCTGACGCAGGACCTGCTCGACTATTCGAGCGCTGAACTGCTCGGTTCTTTTACACTGGCGGCAGGCCAGTTGGCTGGCGCGCAAAATAACTTTTTCAGCGACAAATTTACCTTCAGCGTGACGGGTTTCAATGACCTGAGCGCGCTGGCGACATCGCTCAAGCCCAGCGCCAATTCCGGCCTGACCTTGACCGGTTTCAGCCTGCGCAATGCGGGCGGCGTGCTGTTCCAGGGAACGCTCGACCTGATCAACTATACGGCGCAAGATCAGGCGTGGAGCCTGGCATCGGGCGGTACGCCGTTGGCGGCCGGTAATTATTTCCTGCAGATCGACGGCTACGTGGCTTCGTCCGCAGGCGGCAGCTACAGCGGCAACCTGGCGGTGACGCCGGTGCCGGAACCGGAAACCTATGGCATGCTGCTGGCCGGCCTGGGCGTGGCGGGTTTCGCGGCGCGGCGCCGCAAGCTGCAAGCCTGAACGCGTACTTTGCAAACATGAAATGGGGGCTGCGGCCTCCATTTTTTTCGCCTGTCGGTTGCATGGCGCTATAATCATCCGCATAGCTGGCGGCCGCCACATGGCGGCTTCGATTCCACCTCACCGGGCGATATCCACCATTGCGTAACTTTCTCTGTTTGTCGCTGGCGCTGGCCGCTGGCATCGCGCATGCCGAGGCGCCGCCTGGCGCGCCAGGATTGCAGCCGTCGCAGCTGGCCATCGTCATCAACGATGCGGAGCCAAATAGTATCGAGGTGGGCGAATATTACCGCCAGGCCCATGCCATCCCTGCGGCGAACGTCGTGCACGTGCATATCCCGAACCGTCCGCGCAAGCTCAGCGCAGACCAGTTCGCGCAATTGAAGGAGCGCATCGACGCGCAATTGAAGCCCGCGATCCAGGCCGTGCTGATGGTGTGGAGTGCGCCCTACGCCGTCGAATGCAACTCGATCACCTCCGCTTACACGCTGGGCTATGATGGCGCGCAATGCGCGAAGACGTGTGATCCCGGCAAAGCCAGCCGCTATTTCAACAGCAATGTGGGACAGCCATACACGGACATGGGGATGCGCCTGTCGATGTTGTTGCCGATCGATTTTGTGGAAGAGGCCAAGGCCGTAGTCGACCGCGGGGCAGTCAGCGGTTTTGCCGTGCCAACGGCCAGCGCCTATTATCTGCGGACCAGTGAAGCGGCGCGCAATAGCCGCGCGCCGTTCTTCCCGCCTGCGGGGGAGGTGCGGCAGCGCAAACTGAGCATCAAGAACATGGCTGCGGACAGCCTGGAAGGCGCACGCGACATCATGGTGTACCAGACGGGCATGGCGAAGGTCCCCAAGCTCGCCACCTTGCATTTTCTGCCGGGCGCCCTGGCGGATCATCTGACGTCATTTGGCGGGGATTTGCAGGGAACAGCACAGATGAGCAGCCAGCGCTGGCTGGAGGCAGGGGCAACCGCCAGCTACGGCACCGTCAGCGAGCCTTGCAATTACTGGCAGAAGTTTCCCAATCCGACGGTCCTGTTGCGCCGCTACCTGGCCGGCGTGACGGCGGTGGAAGCCTACTGGGGCAGCGTTTCCTGGCCTGCCCAAGGCTTGTTCATCGGCGATCCGCTGGCCGCGCCGTACGCGGCATTCCGGCGCTAGCGGTAGCGGGCACCCCGCGCCGCCGGCGGACCCGATAAAAAAGGCTCTTGCGAGCCTTTTTTATTATGCCTTGGCAATCCGCTTTCGGCGTCCCGCAAAAGCGACCATGGCCAAGCCTGCCAGCAACATGGCATAGGTTTCCGGTTCGGGCACGGCCAGTACCGGCGGTAATATGGCCGTTGGAGCGATGCTGCGGCCTTCGATGCCGCCGCCAGCACCGCCGGAGCCGACGCCGCCGCCGCTGGCTGCCGCGGGTGGGGGCGTGTCGGAGGATGTCAGCAGTGGCGCATACTGCTCCGGCAGCGCCCGTCCCACGGCGCGATAGCCTTCGCCGCCGCTGAACGGTTCCAGCCTTTCTTGCGCAACAAAATCGCGCGTGCCCGCACTGTAGTCAAAGCCATCTTGCCTGGCGCCTCTTCCCAGGCCCTTGGCGCGGGTGCCGGCGTCCGTGCCGAACTGGCTCAGATCATGGCCGCGACTGTCGAACTGCGGCTTGCGCAATACTTGTGAGGATTCATCGTCGCTGAATTCGGGCAAGGCGCCTTTGCCGTCGTTGGTGCGCCAGCCCATGCCGACGGCACCATTTGCCAAACGACAAGCGCTATATGTGCTGTTCATGTCTGCCTCACTGGCATTGCCATTGGCGCCGGCATTGTTTGCTTCGCAGCGTTTATTGTCCGCAGCGGCGGGTGCCGCTGTTTGCGCTGCAGCAGAGCCTGCGCTCAATGCCAGGGTGGCGGCAATGGCCAGCAGGGATAAGTGGATGGCGGGGGGGAATTTTTTCATGGTTTGATCTCGCTAGGGTTTTCATGCCGACAGGGCGCTGTGCGCTCCATGATCTCGACGCAATAAAATTAGCAGTACATTCAAATAGTGCATCGAATAATGCGTGGCGCAGGGCGTGGACTGGGCCCATTGCGTATCTATTTACTGGCGTGTTGCTACTGACTGGGCAAGCTTTATAAACTTGCAAGGAATAAAACTTATTTAATAGAAATATATCATATCTTTGAGCAATTTGCTGTACTTGCTGAAGCCCGAGGGCCAGATGTTGTTTACTTGCTACTTGCATGCTGGATGGGAAGATGGACCTTTACTCCGTTCGGCTTAATCAAATGTCATCAAGTCGTCATCCCCGGCCTTTAATATGCAAATAACAAGTCTGAAATACTTTTGTTAATTGTGGCGCGCCGGCCCATCATGCGGAACCGGCGCCAATTATTTACCGACCGGGATCCTCATGCACACCTCGTTCTCCCCCTTGCGCACGCCCCTGCGCCTGACCGTCATGGCCGCTTTGCTGGCCAGCCTGTCCGTGCCGGCGCTGGCCGCGTCCGATGTCGTCATCAGCCAGGTGTATGGCGGCGGCGGCAACACGGGTGCGCTGTACCGCAACGATTTCATCGAACTGTTCAACCGCGGCGCCAGTCCCGTGAGCCTGGCTAACTGGAGCGTGCAATACGCGTCCGCCGCCGGTTCGAACTGGGCCGTGACCGCCTTGCCCGCTATCGATTTGCAAGCTGGCCAGTATTTGCTGGTCCAGCAAGCCAAGGGCACGGGCGGCACGCAGGACTTGCCCACGCCGGACGCCACGGGCAGCCTGGCCATGTCGGGCACGGCGGGCAAGGTGCTGTTGAGCAACAGCAAGACGGCGCAGACGGGCACCAGCCCCACGGGCGCCGCCGTCGTCGACCTGGTGGGTTTCGGCACGGCCAACGGCTTTGAAGGCGCCGCGGCGCCCGCGCCATCGAATACCCTGTCGATCGCGCGCGCGAACGGCGGCTGCAGCGACACGGATGACAACAGCGTGGACTTCGCCGCCGGCAGCGTGACGCCGCGCAACACGGCGTCCGAACGCCACGTCTGCGGCGGCCCCGTCGTGCACCAGATCATCACCAGCTGCCCCGCCAGTCTGGCCCTGGCCCTGGGCAATGGCGGCAGCGCCGTACTGCGCGCATCCGACATCGATGGCGTGGTAAATGCTGCTACCTTGAGCTCGCCGGCCGTGGCCGGCATCAGCCTGGCCAATTTCAGCGCGGCCGGCGTGGCAGGCGAGAGCGCCAGCGTGAGCCTGCTGGTGGCCGCTGGCGTGCCGGTGGGAAATTATCCTGTCATCGTCAATTTCAGCAACGACCAGCAGCAAAGCGCCAGCTGCAAGATCGACGTGGCCGTGCAGGGCTTGGCCGCCATCAGCCACACGATCCCGCAGATCCAGGGCAGCGGTGCAAGCAGCCCCTACGCCAATTCCGTGCAGACGACCGAGGGCGTCGTCACCCTGAAAGTGGGCACCGGCTTCTTCATGCAGGACGCGGCCGGCGACGGCGACCCGTCGACGTCGGACGGCATTTTTGTGTACACGGGCGCGGCCGTCACCACGGTGCAGCCGGGCGAACTGGTGCGCGTGACGGGCACGGTGTTCGAATACACGCCGTCGGGCGCGAAAAATTCCTACACGGAATTGAAGGACGTGACGGCCATCCTCACGCAAAGCGCCGGCCACGGCATCGTGCCGGCGAATGTGACCTTGCCGAACGACAAGCTGGCCGCCGTCGCAGGCATGCTGGTGCGCTTCACGCAGCCGTTGACCGTGTCGCAAAACGCCTATCTGGGCGCGCGCGGCGAGCTGACCCTGTCGGCGGGCCGCCGCGAAGTGCCGACCAACCGCTATCCGGCGGGATCGAACGAAGCACAAAGTTTGATCGCGGCCAATGCGAACAATCTGATTGTGCTCGATGATGGCATTTTCGTCACGCCGCCGACGATACCCTACATCGGCCAGGACAACACCGTGCGCAGCGGCGACACGGTGTCCGACCTGACGGGCGTGGTGGATTTCGGCGCCATCGGCGGTGGCGGTGCCGCGTATAAGCTGCAGCCGACGCAAGCGCCGCAATTCTCGCGCGACAACCCACGCACGGGCAGCCCGGAACTGCCGTCCGGCAACGTCAAGGTGGCCAGCGCCAACGTGCTGAATTTCTTCACGACCTTTACCAATGGCAACAATGTGTTTGGTCAGACGGGGCAGGGCTGCACCGTGGGTTCGTCGACCAGCAAGAGCAACTGCCGCGGCGCCGACAACCTGGCCGAATTCGTGCGCCAGCGCGACAAGATCGTCGCTGAACTCAAGGCCATCGACGCGGACGTGGTGGGCTTGATGGAAATCCAGAACAATGGCGAAACGGCCGTCACCTACCTGGTCGAGCAGCTCAACGCGGCCATCGGCGGCGTCAGCTACGCCGTGGTGCCGAAGCCGGCCGCCACGGGCACGGATGCCATCCGCGTGGCCATGATCTACAAGCCGGCCAAACTGGGCCTGGTGGGCGGTGCCTTGTCGGACGCCAACGCCATCAACAACCGTCCGCCGATGGCGCAGACCTTCCGCGCCGGCAATGGCGAGAAATTCTCGCTGATCGTCAACCACCTGAAGTCGAAGGGCAGCTGCCCGTCGGGCGGGCTGGACGCGGACCAGAACGACAGCCAGAGCTGCTGGAACGCCACCCGCGTGCAGCAGGCGCAGCGCCTGGTGGGCAGCTTCGTGCCGCAGGTGGCGGCCGCCGCCGGCGACGCGGACGTGCTCGTCATCGGCGACCTGAACTCGTATGGCGCCGAAGACCCGATCCAGGTCATCACGGGCGCCGGCTTCGTCAATGAACTCGAGCGTTTCGTGCGCCCGTCCGGCATGCCGTACTCGTATGTGTTCGGCGGCCAGAGCGGCTATCTCGACCATGCGCTGGCCAGCGCGTCGCTGAGCCCGCAAGTGGCTGGCGTTGCCGAATGGCATGTGAATGCGGACGAGCCGGAAGTGATCGACTACAACATCGACTCGGCCAAGCCGCAAGACCTGTACAACGCCTTGCCTTACCGCGCCTCGGACCATGACCCCGTCGTCATCAGCCTGGACCTGCAGCCCGCCTACCGCGACATCACGGCCGCCGTGGCGCAAGCCAGTTCCGGCCTGACGTACAACCGCGCGACGCAAAAGTACACGGGCACGTTCTCGTTCACCAACACGGGCGCGGCGGCCATCAGCGGCCCGTTCCAGGTGGCGTTCGGCGGCCTGCCGGCCGGCGTGACCCTGGCCAACGCCAGCGGCAGCCATGCGGGCGCGGCTTTCGTCACCGTCAACGCGGCCAGCCTGGCGCCGGGCGCGACGGCCTCGTTTGCCGTCAGTTTCAGCAATCCGTCGAAAGTGACGATCAATTACTCGGCCAGCATTTTTGCCGGCAACTTCTAAGGACCTCATCATGCTTGCTTCGCAATTCAATCTGACCCTGCGCCGCGCCGTCCTGGCCGCCGTGCTTGCCGGCAGCTCCAGCGTGGCGCTGGCGGACCCGCTCGGCTACCGCGTGGAAATCGACACGCGCCAGTTCTCGGGCGCCGGTTTCCTCGACTTCGCCTTTATCGCCGGCAACAACCCGGCGCCGGGCGCGACGGCCACCCTCAGCAATTTCTCGGGCGCGTTCGGCGCACCGGCATCGCAGGAAGGCAATGTCAGCGGCAGCTTGCCCGGCACCTTGAGCTTCGGCAATGGCGGTGCCTACAACGACTGGTTTCACAACGTGACCCTGGGCGGCAAGTTCGGTTTCAATATTGTCTTTGGCGGCGACTTCCTGCACACGGCCGGCAACGCGGGCACGACGTTCGGCGTGGGCTTGCTCGACTACACGGGCATGGCTTACCTGGGCAATGCGAACGGCAACCTCGTGCAATTCGAACTGACGCCGCTCAATGGCGGCATGCCGGCTGCCATCGCCGGCAGCACGTATGCGAGCATCGCGTCGATTTCAGCCGTGCCGGAAGCGTCGGAATGGATGATGCTGACGGGCGGCCTGGCGCTGATCGGCTTTGCCCTGCGCCGCCGCCAGCCTGTCACGCGCGCATAGTCTTGCCAAACAGAACACAGCGCGCCTGCGGGCCGCTGTGTTTCGTGTATTTATTTGAAATAGCTATAAATCAGGAAACTAAATTGTATTAGTCACCGTTTTGCGCTTGATGCATAGTGAAAAACTTGTCGAGCCGTCTAGTTTTTGACGGACCATCGCCAACTTTTTCGGAGGATGCATCGATGCCTGGCCATATCCTGGTGCTGGACCCTGCGCCCGCCATGCAGGCGCTGCTGGCGCATAACCTGGCCGGCGCCGGCTACCGCGTCAGCTGCGCCGTCGATGCGCGCGGGACGCAGGCGCTGCTGGCGGCCGACCCGCCCGACGTGCTGCTGCTCGAGTGGGAGTTGCCGGACGCTTCCGGCATCGCGCTGCTGCGCCAGGTGCGCCAGGATGGCCAGCTGTGCGACTTGCCCATTATCATGGTCAGCGCGCGCGACAGCGAACAGGACAAGGTGCTGGCGCTGGAAAGCGGCGCCGACGATTACCTGTGCAAGCCCTTCGGTCCCCGCGAGATGCTGGCCCGCGTGCACGCGCTGCTGCGCCGGCGCGCGCCATTGGCCGTGCGCGGCGGCG
>NZ_NEGZ01000003.1 GCF_002127585.1 Janthinobacterium sp. GW458P | reverse complement strand
GGCGCGGCGGCAGGCACCGGAGCGCTTGCCGGCGGGGCCGGGATCACGCGGCCGCTGTCGCCGCTGCCCCCAGGCACGGTGGCAATGGCGGGGCCGGTGGCGCGCAAGGCGTCGTCGGCAAACGGCTGGGCGCGCGTATCGACGCCCAGCGGCACGGGCACGCTGGCGTTGAGCAGGCGGTTATCCGTGTAGATCATGCGCGACAGGCGGTTGTAATTKGGAAAGTCGATATTGAGCGATTTGCCATCTGCCGCCAGCTCCACGCGGGGACGGTCGTTGCAATTGCCCACCGTCCACTGCAGCACGTCCGTGCCCTGGAAGGCCAGCACTTCATAGCGGTAGGCGCAGTTGCGCTCCTGCGTTTCCACGATCACCACGGTGCGCTCGCCCACGTTTTCCACCCTCGCCACGCGGGCCGTGACGGCGTTGGCCAGCGGCACGACGCGAAACGCCTGCGACAGCTTGATCGAATACTTGCCTTGCGGATCCTTGCGCAAGGTGCCTTCCGTGCCGTCGCGCAGGCGGAAGGTGGAAAGCGGCGTGCCGAACAGCTCGGCCGTATCGAGGCCCACCATCACGCCGCCACGGCCGTTCGGCGTCATGGCGCAGCCCGTCAACAGGACGCCGGCGGCCAGGCCCAGGGCCAGTGTGCGCCAGTGCGCGTATGCGAAATTCTTATACGTTGTCATGCTTTATAACTTTCTCTTATTTTTGAATTCAGGGATTGATCACGGCCAGCGGATTGCCCGGGCCCGGCGGCGGCAAGACTTTCTGGCGGTTGCGCGACAGCAAGGTAAAAGCGCCCAGGGTGTCCGGTCCGGCGACGATTTCCAGCTGCTCGCGCTGCAGCCACGCGCGGATCTCCGCCTCCGTGGCCTCGGCGCGGAACAGCACGCGGAAGCGTTCCGCATTGCCGACGACAGCCTGATCTTTCGGCAGGAACAGCCACGCCGATTGCACCACCATCACGCTGGCGGCCACGGCCGTGACGATCTTCAGCCAGCGGCTGGCATTGGCGGGCTTGATTGGCGTCATCTGTGGCGCGGCGGCATCGGCCGGAGCGATCTGCAACTGCTGCAGCCCCTGGCGCAGCAACTGCCGGTAGACCACGCGGGCATCCTTGCCCAGCTCGCTCGACAGGGGCGTGCCCGTCAAGCCGTAATCGTCGCCGGGCAAGGCCACGCGGGCGATCACGCCGGGCGCCGCGGCGGCCCCATTGGCGCGGCCATGCGTTTCCAGCCAGCGCGCCGCCTGCAGGCGCTCCTGGCTGAACACGCCCAGGCAGGCGCCCAGGTCCGTCACGGCCACGGTGACGGGCATGTCGCACAGCACCAGGCCCGCGCGCGGGTCGGCGGGCGCGTCGCGCTCCTCGACCACGAGGCCGCAGGCGTCCGCATACGACGCATCCGGCGTGACGAGCCAGCCGCGCCAGCGCTGTTGCGCGCTGTCCCAGGCATCGAGCAGTACGGCGCCAAAGCCGGGGCAAGGCGCCAGCAGGTGGATCTGTCCGCCGGCGATGGGCCGCGCGGCCAGGGGCGCGGCGTCGCTGCGGCGCGCAAAGCGCTCCATCAAGTGCTCCGGCACGGCAATGCCGCGCCAGTCGGGTGTAGTGCCCGCCACATCCGCGTCCAGCACTTCGATGGAAGGCGGCGGCGACGGCAAACGGGCGGCAACGATGGCCAGTGTGGGCGTCAATGCAGTCATGCCGGTGGCCTTTCATCAGGGTTCGGGGAGGCGGACACGGGGTCCAGGTGCAGGGATAACGCGGCCACGCACAGAATATCCAAAACTATTTGCGCCGCCTGCATGTCGCGCGCGGTCAGCGCATCGCCGACGCGCAGCTTGAGCAGGGTCAAGACCCAGCTGCCCAGCAGGGTGGCGCGGTGGGCCGGCTCGACGATCTGCCGTCCCGCGCTGGCGGATTCGCCCTTCTGCCGGTGCACGAGGCCCAGCTTGCCGCCGTGGTAATGCGCGGAAGCGATCTGCTCGGCCAGTTCCCTGACGGGCATGCCGCCGCAGCCGCAGTGGCGCAGCAGCAAGATCAAGTCGCGGGGCAAGGTGGAAATAAACACGTCGGCCGCCTCGCGCACCGATGCCGGAGTCAACTGGTAGTCGCGCAGCGGCGCGGCATACGCGTCGGGCGCCTGCAGCTCGCAGCCTTCCTGCGCATCGGCGTCCTCGTCATCGCGCTGCTTGCGCAGCTGGTCGATGATGAAGCGCTTGAAGTACAGGTACAAGGCGCCGACGTGGTGGGGCGCGGCGTCGCTGTCGCCATGCAGGACTTTTTCGATGAAGAACTGGTGGCGCAAGTCGGCCAGCGAGTCGCCGAGCGAGGCCGCCTCGCGCGGGCGGCATGGCGTCAGCGCGGCGATGACGCGCTGGTAAAACTCGCCCAGTTCGCCTTGCGACAGCCGCTGGCGGCGCGTCCAGAAGTCATGAATGCGTTCAAATTGTTCCGATTGCAAAGCCGGTCCGATCGTGTGTTGGGCGCCACGCGCCACTGGCCGGCGCTACTGCGCACCGGCAAACAAGCAATGCGCTGGCCAGACAAGAGAAACTTGTCAGTAAGGTAAAATGCATTTAGGCAATTTTCTCATATCAAACTGGAAATCGCTAACTTTTGTTACTTCAACGACAATCCCCTGAGACACCGATGCGCCGCCTGATTCCCCTGTTTTTCAGCCTGTTCTTTTTACTGCTCAGCAACGTCGCGCACGCCGCCGTGCCAGCGGCTCCCGGCAAGCGCATCGCCCTGGTGATCGGCAACGCGGCCTATCCGCAGCCGCTATTGAATCCCGTGAACGACGCGCGCGCCATGGCCGAGCGCCTGCGCCGCCTCGGTTTTGAAGTACTGCTGCGCACGGACATCAATGCGCAACAGCTGCAAAGGGCGTCGGCCGAGTTTTCCACGCAGGCGCGCGGCGCCGATATCGCCCTGGTGTTTTACGCGGGCCACGGCGCGCAGGCGGGCGAAGCCAATTATGTGTTGCCGCTGGGCGCGAACATGCTTGCGCTCAGTGCCGCCGCCATCGCCGCGCAGGGCGTGTCCGTGTCCAGCCTGGCGGGCGACCTGCAGCGCACGGGCGCGCGCGGCGCCGTGCTGATCCTCGATGCTTGCCGCCAGGAATATACGCGCGGCGGCGCCGTGATGGTCCCTGGCGGCGGCAATGCGGCCAGCCACGGCTTTGCCGACACGCAAGCGCCGCGCGGCGTGGTGATCGCCTATTCGGCGGGACCGGGCGCCCTGGCGCGCGATTTCTGGTCGCCCGATTCGCGCAACAGCCCGTACACGAGCGCCCTGCTCGACGCGCTCGACGCGCCGGGCTTGCCCATGAGCGACGTCTTCTCGCAAGTGGCGGCCAGGGTCGCCGCCATGACGCACGACGTGCAAAAGCCGCGCGTGTCGTTCGGCGAAACGTCGGCCCGCCTGGTGCTGAACATGGGCAGCGGCAAGGGCGTCAGCCCGCCCGCCCCCGGCGTGCTGGCCGGCGCGCCAGGCCAGGGCGGCGTGCGCGCACCCGTGCCGGCGGCGGAAAAGCCGGTGACCTCCGGCGCCAAGGTCTGGCCAGGCAATGTACTGCAAGACATCAACTATGAAATCCGCATGCAGATCGCGGCGCGGCCGTTTCCCCGCCAGCAGCTGGAAAAGCGCGCGCGGGGCGGCGACCTGGTGGCGCTGACGGCGCTCGGCTATGGCATCGGCGGCGGCGATGCGGGCATCAAACAGCCGAAGGCGGGCATGCAGTGGCTGGAAAAAGCGGCCGCGAAAGACTTTCCTATCGCCCAGACCTACCTGGCCGAATTGCTGATGGTCAAGGGCGATCCGGCGGCATTGAAACGGGCGGGCGTGCTGCTGGACGCCGCCTCGCAGGCCGGCTACAGCCCCGCCCATGCCTATAAATTCGACCTGGCGCGGCGCACGGGCGCACCGCCGCAGGATGCGGCACGCCATCTGCAGGATGCCTTCATGGGCTTGATGAAGGATTACCAGGGCGCCGCCAAGGACGTTTTGCAGCCGCCGAAAAAATAGTTTGAAATAATTTTGGATTTCCCTGAACTGCCCCCGTTATCCGTGGGTACATGCAATACAGCATGACAGTGACCAGGGAAATCTTATGCACACATCCAGCCCGGCAGCAACCATTACCACCGGCCAACGGGGCCGCATCCTCGCCTACCAAGCAAGCGGACAAGGTTGCGTCAGCGTGGCAGGCACGCAACATCCATTCGACGTGAGCACGCACTGGCGCTCGGACACGGCGCCCGCCATCAATGCCGTCGTCGACGTGCGCTTCGACGACGCCGGCAGCCTCGCCACCGTCACGGCCATTCCCGCACAGCAACTGGCGCAGGAAGACATGGCCGGCGCGGCGAAACTGGCGCGCGAAAAAAGCCAGCAGCTGTGGGGCCGGGCCGTCTCGGCGCTGGGCATCCCCGTGCTGGGGGCGCTTGGCGTGCTGCTCGCCGGCGCCTTCATCTTCAACGCCATCGGCATCCGTTTGTTCGCCTCCGTCTCGCGCACCTATTGGCAACTGCTGGGCCTGTCCGCGGACAGCCTGGAAAGCTTTGCCCGCGACGGCGCCAGCGGTTTTACCTCGGCGCAATTGTTCTTCCTGCTGGCGATTGCCGGCTGCTGCGCCACCATGGCCAGCAGCCACCCGAAAGCGGCGCTGGGCAAGTGCGCGCCCCTGCTGTTCATCATCGTCCACAGCAGCTTGTTGTTGATCAAGATCAAGGGCGCCGTCAGCGACGCGGGCAACGCCATGGGCGGCATCATGGGCAGCCGCGCGGCCCGCATGGCCGAACAGATGGCCAGTGAAATGCTGGGGCAAGTGTGGCAGGGACTGTCATTCGGCATCGGCTTTTACCTGGTGCTGGCCGCTTCCATCGTCCTGGCCGCTTACGGCGTCGGCGAATACCAACGTAAAACCATCGGCTAAGTCACCTCTTTTACACATTCACTAAAGGAAATATCATGCACCGTACCCTCCCCGCCCTGCTCGCCATCGCCATCCTGCTGTCCGCCTGCGGCAAGCCCTCCGAGAATGCAGCGCCGGCGGCGTCGGCGCCCGCCACCAGCGTGGCCGACATGGCCGCCAAGGCCCAGGTAAAAGCGGCGGCCGCCAGCCTGCCGCAGGCGGACCCGGCCACCCCAAGCGCCAGCTATGTCGACATTACGAGCGGCAACCAGTTGATGTACAGCTACATCGCCCTGTCCGGCGTGCCGCCCGACTATGCGGCCGTGGCGCAGCGCATCTCGCGCGAATATGCGGGCAGCAACGACGCCTTCCGCAAGCAGGAAGTGCTCGACGCGCTGAAACCGCAGATCGACGCCAAGGTCAATGAAGCCAGGATGAAACGCTATTTGCGCTACCAGATCAACGGCCAGGGCGCGCTGTCGCCGTACGCGATGGACAAGGCCGCCTTCCCCGCCAAGTTCGCCGAAGCGGGCACGTATTACTACATGTACGACAACGGCGACTACAAGCTGGCATTTACCAACGGCGACGGCTACTCGCTGCTGAAAGTGGACCAGGAGGCGGCGCGCAAGATCGAGGCGGCCCGCAGCGGCTACAAGGATTTCGCCATCATCGTGTACGCCTACGCCCAGGAAGCGGACATGGCCAGCAACCAGGTCAAGGCGCAGATCGTCAAGGTGGCGATCAAGCTGAACGGGCAGGAAATTCCTGTCAGCCAGGCGCTGTAGAACGAGCTCGGTTACACTGTTCGCCACATTGCATCGGGATAGTGACATGGGCGAACAGACACTGGCGGAACAACAGCTGGCCAAGGGCCGGCAACTGCAGCAGCAAGGCAGGCTGATCGAGGCGATCAACGCCTACCAGGCGGCTTACAAGCAAGATCCGGCCCTGGCCGAAGCCCAGCATTTCCAGGGCCTGGCGATGCTGGAGCTGGGCCAGGGCGCTCTCGGCCTGGGCCTGTTAAAGCTGTCGCTCAGGCAACAGCCGGAGAACCCTCTGTTCCACTACAACCTCGGCAACGTGCTGCGCGGCACGGACAGCGAGGCGGCGCTGGCCAGCTATGCCACGGCGGCGCGGCTGGCGCCGCACGAGCACGATTTCGCCATCGTCCATTCGGAATTGCTGCTGGCCAGTCAGCGCCTGCCGGAAGCCATCGCGGAACTGGAACGGGCCCACGCCCTGCGCCCCCAGCGCTGGCAAAACCTGCAGGGCCTGGCCGAACTGTATTACCGCACGGGACAGCAGGAACTGGCCTCGGCCCGCTATGCCCAGGGCCTGGCGCTGCACCCGGCGCTGGCGCAGCGCTGCCGCATCGGCTTTGCCAGTCCGCAAGCGGAACACGCCGAAACCTTGACGACGCTCAATGTGCCGGCTGGCTTGCACGACTTTATCCGTGAAGCGGATTTGCACATCATCGACGACTTCCTGCCCGACCCGGCCGCCTGGCGCGCCCAGGCGCTGGCGCTGCCGTTTGAACAGCAGCGCTATGCGGGGCAGAACTATCCGGGCAGCCAGACGGAAGGCCAGCCCTGCCAGGCCATCATGGAGCGCATCGCCACGGCGCTGGGCCGCCCCATCCGTTTTATTTCTCCCGACAACGGCTCCTGCCGCCTCAGCTATGCGGACGCGACGGCGCGCACGGATATCCACGTGGACAACGAGACAGGCAACAATTTCAATTTCTATGCGGGCGTGCTGTACCTGAACCCGCCGGGGCAATGCCAGGGCGGCACCACATTCTGGCGCCACCAGCCCAGCGGCTGGTACCGGCGATTGCCCGAGGCGGACGTGAAGGCGGGCGGCTACGCCAGCTTCAAGGATTTCCAGAAACGCTGGCTGCCGAACAGTAAAGTGCAGAAATTCAACGACTTACAGGAACAGCGCGACAGTTGGCAAGCGCTGCTGGAAGTGCCGATGCGCCACAACCGGTTGATCGTGTACAAGGGGCACTACTTTCACTCGATCAGCAATGTGTTTGGCGACACGCCGGAGAATGGCCGCCTGGTTCAGCTGTTTTTCTTTGAAGTGCCCGATTGAACCCCAAAAGCAGGATCCGGGGTCGTACCCTGAGGGTACGACCCCAGCATTTGCCGTTGGGTTTAATACATGTCCGCGGCGGTCGCCCGCACAGCTTTGAGCAGCATATCCGCCCCCGGCGACAACAGATGATCCTGCTGGCGGATGATGCCGAAGGCATCCATCTTGCACGGCAGCTCGATGGGCAAAATGCTCAGCACGTTCAGCGATTCATAGTAATGGGCCACTTCCGTCGGCATCACGTGCAGCGAGTCCGTCTGCTGCAGCAATGAGGTGATCAGCAGCAAGGCGGTGGTGTCGACCACGTCGACGGGCGGCTCCAGGCTGGCGCGGCGGAACATCATGTCGAAACGGTGGCGCAGGATGCTGCCTTGCGGCGGCAGGATCCACGGCTGGCCCGCCAAATCCCTTAACTGCAAATTCTTGCGCGACAGCAGCGGGTGGCCATTGCGCGCCACGGCGCTGGCCGGCTCTTCCGTCAATTCCTCGTAGATGAGGCCGGCGCTGCTTTCCTTTTCCAGGATGCGGCCGATCATGAAGTCCAAGGTTCCATGCTGTAGCATGTCCATCAGCGTATTGCTGTGCTCGAGGTGCACGCCGATGCGCATCAGCGGCGCCTGCTGCTTGATGCGGGCGATCGCGCGCGGCAGCAAGGCCATGGCCGGCGTCATGATGACGCCCACTTCCACCTGGCCCGTCAGGCCCGATTTGAGCGCGACGATGTCGTCATGCGCCAGCGACAGGCTCGTCAGGGCCATGCGCGCGTGGCGTATCATCGTCTCGCCGTAGATGGTCGGCTCCATGCCGCGCGGCAAGCGGTCGAACAGGCGCACGTCCAGCATCTCTTCCAGGTCCTTGATTTGCTTGGACGCGGCCGGCTGTGTCATGTGCAATTCTTCCGCCGCGCGGTGGATGTTGCGCTGCTCGTCCAGGGCGATCAGCAGCAGCAGTTGCCGCGTCTTCAGGCGGGCTCGCAAGAACCAGTTGGGGTTGAGGGTATCCATGAATAAATCATATCATGATCGATATCGGTTTTAACTCAATACCGATGTTATAGATATCGGTGTGTCTCCTTTTTTTGTCGTCAAGCAGCGATCACGATGCCTTGCGGGCTGCGCTGGACTTGGGTGCAGGGCCGATGTACACGGCCGGATCGCCCGTGCAGAGGTTGTTCACGATGGGCTTGGTGCCACGCAGGCGAGCACCGCCGCCATGCCGATGGCTGCGGCACGTGTGTGTTGCTTGAACATCAGATTAACTCTCCTGGGTGGTTTTCTGGCCCATGGCCATCAATCTTTGCACGACGCAAAAAACGAACAGCAGGCCGCCGATGACGATCTTGGTCCACCACGAACTGAGCGTGCCGTCGAAGGCGATCAGGGTCTGGATGGTGCCCAGCACCAGCACGCCGGACAGGGCGCCGGCCACGTAGCCGTAGCCGCCGCTGAGCAGGGTGCCGCCGATGACGACGGCGGCAATCGCGTCCAGTTCCGTGCCTTGCGCATGCAAGCCATAGCCGGACAGCATGTAGAACGAAAACAGCACGCCGCCCAAGGACGCACAAAAGCCGCTGAAGGCGTAAATGAAGACCTTGGTGCGCCCCACAGGCAGCCCCATCATCAGGGCCGACTGCTCGTTGCCGCCGATCGCATACACGGCGCGGCCGAACGGCGTGGCGTGCGCCAGCCAGATGGCCAAGAGTAACGTCAGCACGGCGATGACCACGCCGGGCGAGACAACGCCGCCGAGAAAACCCAGCTGCGTCTGCGACATGGCCACGAACAGCGGGTCGGCTATGGTGATGGAGTTGATGCTGATCAAATAGCACAGGCCCCGCGCCAGAAACATGCCGGCCAGGGTGACGATAAACGCTTGCAATTTGAAGTAATGGATCAGCGCGCCCATGCCGGCGCCGAATACGGCCCCCAGCGCCAGCACGGTGGCGATCACCAGCAGCGGCGGCCAGTGCGCCACGTGCAGCAGCCAGGCGGCGATCATGGTCGACAGGGCCAGCACGGAGCCGACGGACAGGTCGATGCCGCCGGAAACGATGACGAAGGTCATGCCGACGGCAATCACCAGCAAAAAGGCGTTATCAATCAATAAGTTAAAAATGACCTGCGTGGACAGCAGGCCCGGGTAGGCGGCGCCGCCCAGGCCCAGCATCACCAGCAGCAGCAGGACCGTAACGAGCGAGGTGAAATACGGGGTGTGCAGCAAGCTCTTCATGCTTTTCTCCGATGCAGCAATTGCTTGAATTGCGACGATTGCGACAGGCAGACGAGGAAGACGACGACGGACTTGACGACCATGTTCACCTCGGGCGGCACGCCGAGCGAATAGATGGTGTAGGTCAGGGTCTGGATGATGAGCGCGCCGATCATGCTGCCCACCAGGCTGAACTTGCCGCCCGCCAGCGACGTGCCGCCCAGGGTCACTGCCAGGATGGCGTCGAGTTCCAGCATCAGGCCCGCATTGTTGGCGTCCGCGCTCTTGATGTTCGAGCTGATCATCAGCCCCGACAGGCCCGCGCAGGCGGCGCAAAAGACGTAGACGAAAAAGATCAGGGTCGCCGTCCGGATGCCGGCCAGGCGCGCGGCGACGGGATTGATGCCGACGGCCTGGATGAACAGGCCCAATGCGGTCTTGCGCATCAGCACGGCCGTAATGATAAACACGGCCGCGACGAGGAACAGCGAGAACGGCAAGCCGAACAGATAGCCGCTGCCGATGAAGAAGAACGGTTGATAGTAGACGGTGACGATCTGACCATCCGTCAGCAATTGCGCCAGGCCGCGTCCCGCCACCATCAAGATCAATGTAGCGACGATGGGCTGCAAGCCCAGGCCCGCCACCAGCACGCCATTCCAGGCGCCGCACAGCAGGGCCGCGCCCAGGGCCGCCGCCAGCGCCCAGCCCATGGGGATGTTGCTGACATAAGTGGGCACGCCGTTGTCCATCACCAGCGTGCCGCCGATCAGCATGGCGGCCACGGTGCCGGACAGGGCCACGACGGCGCCCACGGAAATGTCGATGCCGCGCGTGGCGATGACGAGGGTCATGCCCAGCGCGGCCAGCATCAGGGGCGCGGCGCGGTTGACGATGTCGATCACGCTGCCGTACAAATGGCCATCGCGGATTTCCAGGTGGAAAAAGCCGGGGATGGCAAAGAAGGCCACCAGCAACAGCAGCGACAGCGCGGCCAGGGGCCGGCTCAGGGGGTGGTGTAAAACGGTATGCACAATGGAAGAATCCGTGGTGGCAGCCGCCCGCGCCGCCGGGGCGGCGGGCGACGAAGTGGATACGCTCATGCGGTCTCTCCGGCAATCACTTGCAGCACGGAACTGTCATCGAGCTCGCCCCGCGCATAGTCGCCGCAGGCCTTGCGGTCGCGCATGACCAAAATACGGTCGCTGCAGCGCAGCACTTCGGGCAATTCGGACGAAATGAACAGGATGGCCATGCCCTTGCGGCACAGTTTGGCCACATAGCGCATGATTTCCTGCTTGGCGCGCACGTCGATGCCGCGCGTCGGTTCGTCGAGAATCAGCATGGCGGGCGACGTCACCAGCCAGCGCGCCAGCAAGGCCTTCTGCTGGTTGCCGCCCGACAGGCTGCCGATCGGCGTTTCGATGCTGGCCGTCTTGATGCCCAGCGCCTTTACGTATTCGTCGGCCAGCGCCTGCTGGCGTTTAAAGGGGATGGCGCGCAGCAAGCCCGCGCGGGCTTGCAAGGCCAATATGATGTTTTCGCGCACGGACAGCGACAAGATCGCCCCCTCGTGCTTGCGGTCTTCCGAGCAGAAACCGATGCCGGCGGCGATGGCGTCGCGCGGCACGGCGAAGTGGCGCGGCTTGCCGTTGACCATGAGGCTGCCCGAGTCGGCCCTGTCGGCGCCAAACAGCAAGCGCGCCAGTTCCGTGCGGCCCGAACCGAGCAAGCCGGCCAGGCCCAGCAATTCACCCTGGCGGATGTGGAAATCCATGGGCAGCAAGGCGCCCTTGCGGCCGAGGCCCTGCGCTTCCAGCACCGTCGGACCGAAGCTGGCCGCGCCGGCTTCTTGCGCCAGATCAAGCGCCTGTTCCGGCGTGTCCAACGCCACGCCGATCATCTTGTTCACCAGCGCCAGGCGCGACAGCTCGCTGCACGCATACTCTCCCTCGCGCTCGCCATTGCGCATGACCGTGATGCGGTCGGAAATGGCGTAGGTCTGGTCGAGAAAGTGCGTCACGAACAGGATCGCCATGCCCTGCCCGCGCAAACGGCGCAGCACGGAAAACAGCAGGTGGACTTCCGCCTCGTCCAGGCTGGACGTGGGTTCGTCGAGGATCAGCACGCGGGCCGAAATATTCAGCGCGCGCGAAATGGCCACCATTTGCTGGATTGCCAACGGGAAACTGGACAGTTGCGCCGTGACGTCGATATCGATCTGCAACTGCTGCAGCAAGGCACGCGCCTGCTGCTGCATGGCACGCCAGTCGATAGCCCCGAAACGGCGCGGGTAGCGGCCGATAAAGATGTTTTCCGCCACCGACAGGTTCGGACACAGATTGACTTCCTGGTACACGGTGCTGATGCCGAGCGCCTGTGCATCCGACGTGGACGCGGTAGCGATGGGCTTGCCGTCAAACAGGATCTGGCCGCTGTCGGGCGTATAGACGCCCGTCAGCACCTTGATCAGCGTCGACTTTCCTGCACCGTTCTGCCCCATCAGGGTGTGCACTTCACCCGGATACAGGCGCAGGGCGACATCGCTGAGGGCTTTGACGCCGGGAAAGGCTTTACTGATGCCGCGCAACTCCAGCAAGGGAGCCGGCGCGGCCGTGTGATGCGCTTGCGTCTTCATCATGCGGCAAGCTTAGTACTTACGGTTCGGAAATTCCTTCGCGGCCACCTCGGCAGGGAACACGTTCTCCACCGTCGTGATGCGGGCCGGCACGGGTTTACCGGCCACCACGTCGCGGGCGATGGACATCAGTTGCGGGCCTAGCAGCGGGCTGCACTCGACGGTGACGTTCAGCTTGCCGGCGATCATGGCCTCGAACGCGCCTTTGACGCCGTCGATCGAGATGATGATGATGTCCTTGCCCGGTTTCATGCCCGCTTCCTCGATGGCCTGGATGGCGCCGATGGCCATGTCGTCATTGTGCGCATAGAGCACGTTGATCTTCTTGCCTTCCGCCTTGAGGAACGCTTCCATCACTTCCTTGCCCTTGGCGCGCGTAAAGTCGCCCGTTTGCGAACGGATGATCTTCAGCTTGGGATTCTTGCCGATGACTTCCTGGAAGCCTTCCTTGCGGTCGATGGCGGGCGCGGAGCCGACCGTGCCCTGCAATTCGACGATGTTCAGTTGCGCGTCCGGGGTTTTCTTGGCGTATTCGAGCAGCCATTGACCGGCGCGGCGGCCCTCTTCCACAAAGTCGGAACCGATGAAGGTCACGTACAGCGACTTATCGGCCACGTTGACGGCGCGGTCCGTCAGGATGACGGGAATCTTGGCGGCCTTGGCTTCGCGCAGCACCGTATCCCAGCCCGATTCGACGACGGGCGAGAAGGCGATGACGTCGACCTTTTGCGCGATGAACGAGCGCAGCGCCTTGACCTGGTTTTCCTGCTTTTGCTGCGCGTCGGCAAATTTCAGGGTGACGCCGTCTTTCTTGGCGGCATCCTTGATGGAGACGGTATTGGCGGTGCGCCACTCGCTCTCGGCGCCCACCTGCGAAAAGCCCATGACGAGGGGCTTGGCGGCGAACGCGGAAGGCGTGGCGAAGGTGGCGGCGGAAGCGGCCAGCAGCATGGCGCTGGCGAGGAGGGTGCGGCGGCTCAAGGTCATTCTTGTCTCCAGTTTTTTTATTGGAATACCATCACAGCCGGATGCCGGATGGGCGGTTTTTTATGAACCCATGGTAGGAGAAAGCAACATAGCCATCCAATCAATTCTTTTTCGCTTGCGATACCGATTTGCGTATCACCCGCCGCCCATCCCCTGGTCCGCTGACCGTTTGGCAGCCGGCAATTCGCGGCTCTGGTAGCGGTTCAAGTCGCGCGGGTCCACCTGCGGCCAGCCGTCCTTGTCCCACGTCATGGGCAATATCTTGAGCTTCTGCAAGTAGTTGTCCGCCGTCTCATACGCGTGCAGCACCAGGTAATCGTTGCCGTCAAACGTGTAGGCGCTGTTGTGGCCCAGGCCTTGCCAGTCCTTGTCGCCTTTCAAGACCACCGTGCCGCCGCCCTGCGCCATGTCGCGCCCCTCCTTGTCCAGATACGGCCCCGTCACGCTTTTTGACCGGCCCACGGCCAGGTGATACGTGCTTTTTTCCTTCTGGCAGCACAAGCCCCACGAGACGAACAGGAAGTATTCGTTGTCGCGCTGGAAGATGAACGGCGCCTCGATTTCCTCGGGCGCGGGCTTGAATTCGCCCGCCCTTGGCGGCAGCGGCGCGCGGCGCGCCAGCGAGTGCCACTCTTGCGGTTCCGCAATACGGGTCCAGTCTTTGTTGAGCTTTACCAGCTTGATGCCGTTCCAGAACGAGCCGAAGGCCATCCACGGCGTGCCGGCCGCGTCCGTGACGATGTTCGAATCGATGGCGTTCCACTCGTCGCGCTCTGGCACCGATTGCAGCAGCATGCCCTGGTCGATCCAGCGGTAATCGGGCGAGCGGGGATTCAAGGTGGTGTTGACGGTCACGCCGATGCCCGAGGTGTTCTTGCCGAAGCCGGACACCGAGTAGTACAGGTAATATTTGCCGTCGTGGAACTGCACGTCGGGCGCCCAGATATGGTCGTCAAACGATGGCGCGGCCGTCTTGGCCCACGCGGGCTGGCCCGCGAACACGCGCCCTTCCGGCCGCCAGTCGACCCTATTTTTTGAACTGTAGAAGGTGATGCCGGGCCCCGTGCTGTACAAATAATACGTGTCGCCTTCCCTGGCCATCACGGGGTCGTGCACGCTGACCTGGGACGCCCGGACAGGGCTGAAGGCAAGCATGGCCGCCAAGGCCATCATTGTCGAAAATTGCATCGTGTTCTCCACATGGCCTGCCGGCCCGTCATGCGGGCCGGCTGGCTACCTCAAAATCGGCAGGTTTATTCGACCGCCACCACCACGACGGCCTTGGCGGGCAGCGACACGGTCAGCTTGCCGCCTTGCGCCTGGGCATTAAACGCCACCGGCTGCACGGCTTGCGGTTGCGCAAAGCTGTTGACGGCATCCATCTTGCCTGCGCTCAGCACGCGGCCGGTGACCTTGGCCACCGGCTTGCCGGCCAGGGCCACGCTGACGTCGACGGCCTCGTGCGGATTCGTGTTGACCAGGGACAAGTACACCTTGCCATCCTTGCCACGGGCGGCCGAGGCGCTCACTTCAGGAATGCTGACCTTGCCCAGGCTGTACTTGCCATTGCCGCTAATGGCGACCGGCAGGGCCGTGGCGTCCTGGAACGGCACATACATTTCAAACGCGTGATACGTAGGCGTGAGGAAATATTTATCCTTGTCCGTGATGATCATCGCCTGCAGCACGTTGACCATTTGCGCGATATTCGTCATGCGCACGCGGTCCGCGTGGGCGTGGAAGATATTGAAGTTCAGGGCCGCCACCAAGGCGTCGCGCAAGCTGTTTTGCTGGAACAAAAAACCCGTGTTCGTGCCCGGCTCCACGTCGTACCAGGTGCCCCATTCATCGACGTACAAGCCCGTCTTTTTCGACGGATCGTTCCTGTCGATGGCGGCGAGATTGTTCTTGATCAAGCTATCGATGCGCAGGGTGCGGCTCAGGGTGGAGATCCATTGATCTTCGCCAAAGCCCGTGGCCGCGCCCTTCTTTTCCCACACGCCGGTCGGCACCGTGTAGTAGTGGAAACTGATGGCGTCCATCATGTTCGGCTTGATTTCGCGGCTCAGGGTGCCGGACCAGCTGGTGTCGTCGTCATTGCCGCCGCTGGCGATGAATTTCGGGCGCGCGCTTTCCGGCGTCTTCATGAAGGTGTGATAGTGCTTGTACAAGTCGGCGTAATACTGCGGGCGCATGTTGCCGCCGCAGCCCCAGGCTTCATTGCCGATGCCGAAATAATCAACCTTGTATGGCTGGGCGCGGCCATTCTTGCGGCGCAGCTCGGCCAGGGTGGATTTGCTGTCCGACGTCATGTATTCAAGCCATTCGGACATTTCCTGCGGCGTGCCGGAACCAAGGTTGCCGTTGATATAGGTCTGTGCGCCCAGCAGCTCGGCCAGGTCGAAGAATTCATGCGTGCCGACGGCGTTCGACTCTTCCACGCCGCCCCAGTTGGTGTTGACCTTGGTGGGGCGCTTGTCGCGCGCACCGATGCCGTCCTTCCAGTGGTATTCATCGGCAAAGCAGCCGCCCGGCCAGCGCACCAGCGGTACGTGCAACTGTTTCAAGGCGCCCAGCACGTCGTTGCGCCAGCCTTTCGTGTTCGGAATGGCAGAGTCCGGCCCCACCCACATGCCTTCATAGATGCCGGTCCCCAGGTGTTCGGCAAACTGGCCGTAGATGTTCTTGTTGATCACGGAACCGGGCCTGGCCATGTCGATGGTGACCTTGACGGGCGCGGCAAAGGCGCTGCCGGCGGCCATGGCCAGGCTCAGGGCCACGATGCTGGTATGGATGAATTTCATGCTGTCTCCTGTTTTTTTAGTGAAAAGCAAGGGCCGGGGTCAACCCCGGCAAAATCTGGATGTGGCGATGCCTCTCCGGCTACGGAGTGGCAGGCATACACGAATGGGGTAAAGCGGGAAGGCCCGCGGCCGACAAAACGCCCAGGGCTAGGCGCCTTGCCGAAGACAGTACGAATGTACGGCTAGGCAAGGCAACAACGCCCTGGGCGTTTTGTCAGACCCAGCCGGCGTCGACGATGAATTCCTGGGATGAGCACATCGCGCCGTCATCGGAGGCGAGGAACAGCACCATGGCGGCTATGTCCTGCGGCATCAGTTTATGCGGCAGGCACTGGCTTTTCTTGATTTCCGCTTCCGCCGCCTCGTCGACCCACAGGTCGATCTGGCGCTGCGTCATGACCCAGCCCGGCGTGACCGTGTTGACGCGGATATTGTGGGCGCCATAATCGCGCGCCAGGCCCCGCGTGAGGCCCACGACGGCCGCCTTGGTGGTGGCGTAGACGGGGTAGCCGCCCGACTTCATGTGCCAGGAAATCGAGCTGACGTTGATGATGGAACCGCCGCCCCTGCGCTTCATGCCGTCCAGCACGGCCTGGCAGGTGAAGAACATGGGACGTTGATTGATCGCAATGCGCTCGTTCCAGTACTCGAGGGTGACGTCCTGCGCCTGGTGGCGCTGGTCGTTGGCGGCGTTGTTGACGAGGATATCGAAGTCGCCCAGCTTCTGCGCCAGTTCCGCCATGACGGCTTGCAGGGAGGCAATATCCGTGATGTCGCAATGGCGGAACAGGGGCGCCGTCATGCCCGCCTCAGCCAGGCGTCGGCACAGGGCCTCGCTCGCTTCCACGGCGATGTCGACAAACGCCACCAGCGCGCCCTGGGCGGCGAACTCCGCCACCAGGGATTCGCCGATGCCGCTGCCGCCGCCCGTGATGAACACGCGCTTGCCCTGCAAGCTGCCATATTTCGCCAATTGCTTCATCTTGTCTCCGCCTGTTTATTTTTTATGTACTACGTGCAACACACACTGGTGCGGCAAGGCCCGCTGGCCCCGCCGCGCAGCAGGTTTTAGTCCTTGCCCAGCACGCCATCCTTGCGGCGCCAGATACTGAGCGGATTATCATCGCGCAGCGACTCCGGCAGCAAGTCCTGCGGCAGGTTCTGGTAGGACACGGGGCGCAGGAAGCGGTTGATGGCCGCCGTACCCACGGAGGTGCTGCGCCCGTCCGAGGTGGCAGGGAACGGGCCGCCGTGCACCATGGCCGTCGACACTTCCACGCCCGTCGGGAAACCGTTGGCCAGGATGCGGCCCACGCGGCGTTCCAGCACGGGCAGCAAACGGCGCGCATCAATCAGGTCGCCGGCATCCATCTGCAGGGTGGCCGTCAGCTGGCCTTCCAGGCTTTCCGTGATCGCCAGCATTTGCTCGATGTCGCGGCAGGCCACCAGCAGGGAGGCGGGGCCGAAGACTTCATCGCGCAGATCGTGCCTGGCCAAAAACGCCTCGCCCGAGGTGACGAACAGGGCGGCGGCGCCCTTGCCTTCCTCGCCCGTGTTCTGCACCAGCGGCGTCACGTCGGCGTGCTGCGCCAGCGCCGCCACGCCCCTGGCATAGCTGCTGGCGATACCCGCCGTCAGCATGGTGGCGGCCGGCGCGGGCGCCAGCGCTTCGGCGGCGGCGGCGGCAAAGGCCGTAAAGTCGGCCCCTTCCAGGCCCAGCACCAGGCCGGGATTGGTGCAGAACTGGCCCACGCCCATCGTCAGCGAAGCGGCAAAACCGCCGGCAATGGCCGCGCCACGGGCAGCCAGGGCTTGCGGCAGCACAAACACGGGGTTGATGCTGCTCATTTCCGCATACACGGGGATCGGCTGCGGGCGTTCGGCCGCCACCTTCATCAGGGCGATGCCGCCCGAGCGCGAACCCGTAAAGCCGACGGCCTGGATGGCCGGATGGGCGACCAGGGCCTGGCCGATGCCGTTGCCCGTGCCTGTCAGCAAGGCGAACACGCCGGCCGGCAGCTGGCAAATGGCAATCGCCTTGACGATGGCGCGCGCCACCAGCTCGGACGTGCCCGGATGGGCCGAATGGGCTTTCAGCACGACGGGGCAGCCGGCCGCCAGGGCCGAAGCCGTATCGCCGCCGGCCACGGAGAAGGCCAGCGGGAAGTTACTGGCAGCAAACACGGCGACGGGACCCAGGCCGATCATGCGCAAGCGCAGGTCAGGACGCGGCGGCACGCGCTGCGGCAAGGCCGAATCGATGCGCGCATCGGTCCACGAGCCTTCGCGCAACAAGCCGGCGAACAGTTTCAATTGACCCACGGTGCGGCCGCGTTCGCCTTCCAGGCGCGCGCGCGGCAAGCCGCTTTCCGTCATGGCGCGCACGATCAGCTCGTCGCCCAGTTCGCCGATTTGCGCGGCGATGGTGTCCAGGAAATCAGCACGTTCCGCATCCGTGGTGGCGCGAAACGGGTCGAACGCGGCTTGCGCCAGACGGCAGGCTTCGTCGATTTGCGCTACGTCAACCATGTGGAAGGCGGGCGCGATGTGCGCGCGCGCGGCCGGGTCCCACGCTTCGAAGGAGCCGCCATGGCCCTTGACGGCGACGCCGCCGATCAATGCGTCACCGCTAATGATAAAACTCATAATGTGCTCACTTTCGCAAATGCGGTTGGAAAGACGTCGAGGCGGTTGCGCAAGGCAGGGCCAAAGGCCGGCGCTTCGATTTCAAAGGTGTCGCCCGGCGCCACGCTCACGCCATCGGCAAAGCTCAGGGTGGCCGTGCCGAAGAAATGCACGTGCACGTCGCCGGGGCGCTTGAACAGCGGATACTTGAAGTGATGGTGTTCCAGGTTGGCAATTGTGTGCGACATATTGTCTTCGCCGCTGACGAACGCCTTTTCCCAGCGCACATTGCCGGCCGCGTCGAGCACGCGCGAGCTGCCGTCTATGTGCGCGGGCAATTCACCCACCAGCAGGGCCGGGCCCACGCTGCAGGCGCGCAGCTTTGAATGGGCCAGGTACAGATAATTCTGGCGTTCCGTCACGTGGTCCGAGAATTCATTGCCGATGGCGTAGCCGACCCGGTAGGGCTGGCCGTCGTCGCCGATCACGTACAGGCCGGCGATTTCCGGCTCTTCGCCGCCGTCCAGGGCAAAGTCCGGCATGCGCAGCGGCTGGCCGCCGGCGCGCACGATGGAGCCGTCGCCCTTGTAGAACCATTCGGGCTGGGCGCCGGCCGTGCCGTCGGCGGGCTTGCCGCCTTCCACGCCCAGGCGGAACATTTTCATGGAGTCGCTCAAGGAATCAGCATCGCCGCCGATCTTTTTGTGCATGGCGTCGCGCGCGCCGGCGCTGCCCAGGTGGGTCAGGCCCGTGCCCGTCACGTAGCAGTGCGCGTCGTCCGCATGGTCGAGCGGCGCCAGCAAACGGCCGCTGGCGGCCACGTCCGCATACAGGTGCGTGATACTGCCGACGCTGGCGTTGACCAGTTCCGCCAGGTTGACACGCTTGCGGATGGCGTCTTGCGCCAGCGCATAGCTGGTGTTGTAGCCTTCGATGACGCGGATGACGTCGTCTTGCAGCAGGCCGACGAGGCGGCCGCCGTTTTCATTCGTAAATTGCAGCAACAGCATAATTGTCTCCGCTTAATGTGAGTGGCGCGGCACGGCGGACCCGCGATTGCCGACCAGGAAGTCGAAATCGCAGCCTTCGTCGGCCTGCAGCACGTGTTCGATGTACAGCTGCTGGTAGCCGCTCTTCGGTCCGGGCGCGCTGCCCAGTTCGCGCTTCGCCAGGCGCTCGGCGATTTCCGCGTCGCTGATGTCGATGTTCAGGCTGCCGGCGTGGCAATCGAGGGCGATCGTGTCGCCGTCGCGCACAATGCCCAGCGGGCCGCCCGCCATGGCTTCCGGCGCCACGTGCAGCACGACGGTGCCATAGGCTGTGCCGCTCATGCGCGCATCCGAGATGCGCACCATGTCGGTGATGCCTTGCGCCAGCAGCTTGGGCGGCAAGCCCATGTTGCCCACTTCGGCCATGCCCGGATAACCTTTCGGGCCGCAATTTTTCATCACCAGCACGGAATCGGCATCGACATCGAGATCCGGATCAACGATGCGCGCCTTGTAATGTTCGAAATCCTCGAACACGACGGCCTTGCCCCGGTGCTGCATCAGGTGCGGCGAGGCGGCCGACGGTTTGAGCACGGCGCCGCGCGGCGCCAGGTTGCCGCGCAGCACGCAAATGCCGCCATCGGCCAGCAGCGGATTGTCCAGGGTGCGCACCACTTCATCGTTGTAGATCGGCGCGTCGACGCAGTTGTCCCAGAGCGACTTGCCGTTGACGGTCAGCGCATGCTTGTGCGGCAGCAAATCGCCCTCGCCCAGGCGGCGTATCACGGCCGGCAAGCCGCCCGCATAGTAAAACTCTTCCATCAGGAAACGGCCCGACGGCAGCAGGTCGACGATGGTCGGCGTGCCGCGGCCCGTTTTCGTCCAGTCTTCCAGTTCCAAAGGCACGCCGATGCGCCCGGCAATGGCTTTCAAATGGATCACGGCATTGGTCGAGCCGCCGATGGCGGCATTGACCTTGATGGCGTTCTGGAACGCTTCGCGCGTCAGCACTTTCGACAGGCGCAGGTCTTCGTGCACCATTTCAACGATGCGGATGCCCGACATGTGCGCCAGCACGTAGCGGCGCGAGTCGACGGCGGGGATGGCCGCGTTGTGCGGCAGGGACGTGCCCAGCGCTTCGGCCATGCTGGCCATGGTCGAGGCCGTGCCCATGGTGTTGCAGGTGCCGGCCGAGCGCGACATGCCCGATTCGGCCGACATGAACTGATGCAGGGTGATCGATCCCGCCTTCATCTGCTCGTGCAGCTGCCATACGGCCGTGCCGGAACCGATGTCCTTGCCATTCAATTTGCCGTTCAGCATGGGGCCGCCGCTGACGACGATGGTGGGGATGTCGACGCTGGCCGCGCCCATCAGCAGCGCCGGCGTCGTCTTGTCGCAGCCGACCAGCAGCACGACGGCGTCCATCGGGTTGCCGCGGATCGATTCTTCCACGTCCATCGAGGCCAGGTTGCGCGTCAGCATGGCCGTCGGGCGCAGATTCGATTCGCCGTTCGAGAAGACAGGAAATTCCACGGGGAAACCGCCCGCTTCCAGGATGCCGCGCTTGACGTGTTCGGCCAGCTGGCGGAAATGCGCGTTGCAGGGCGTCAGTTCGGACCAGGTATTGCAGATGCCGATGATGGGCTTGCCGTGAAATTCGTGGTCAGGTATGCCCTGGTTTTTCATCCAGCTGCGGTACATGAAGCCGTTCTTGTCCTGCGAGCCGAACCACTCGGCCGAGCGCAGGGCCACCTTCTTTTTTGTCTCAGACATGCCATTCTCCAGGTTGTGCCATGCCGGATCTAAGGTCGTCGGCCCGGGCAGCGATGTTGGAATACTAAAGAATCCTGCCATGCCTTTCCAATCAATTTTTAATCCGTTCCGATATCGAAAACGATATCGGCATGCACCAATGAAAACGCCCTGCGGGCGCATGGCGGCAGGGCGTAGGCGATTTTGGCTGGGGCGCTTACTCGGCGGAAAAGCGGTACACTGTTTCCGTCCGGTATTCCTCGCCCGGGCGCAGGATGGTGTTCGGGAAATGCGCCTGGTTCGGCGAGTCCGGGAAATGCTGGGTTTCCAGGCACAGTGCGCTGCGGTAGCTGATGGCGCGCAGCTTGCCGTACTGGCTGCTGTCGAGGAAGTTACCGGAATAAAACTGCATGCCCGGTTCCTGCGTGTATACCTGCATCAGCCGGCCCGAGGCAGGGTCGCGCACGGTGGCGGCCAGGTTCAGCAGTTGATCCGCCTTTTGATTGAGCACAAAGTTATGGTCGTAGCCGCGGCCGATGCGGATCTGTTCATGCGGCAGGTCGATGCTGTCGCCGATGACGGTGGGCTGGCGCAAGTCGAACGGCGTGCCGGCCACGTCCGCCAGTTCGCCCGTGGGGATGGCGCCCGCATCGACGGGCAGGTAGCGGTCCGCATGGATGGACAGCTCGTGGCCGAGGATATGCCCCTGCCCCGCCAGGTTGAAATAGCTGTGGTTGGTCAGGTTGACGGGCGTGGCCTGATCCGTCACGGCGTGGTAGCGCAGGCTCAACGCGTTGTCGTTGTCCAGTTCATACACGACGGTCACGTCGAGCTTGCCCGGGTAGCCGTCTTCGCCGTCCGGGCTGCTGCGCGTGAACGTGACGCCCACGGCATCTTCCTTCGTGAACGGTTCGGCCTGCCACATCACCTGGTGGTAGCCTTGGTTTCCGCCATGCAAGTGATTGGGCCGGTTATTCACGGCCAGCTGGTAGTCCTTGCCGTCGAGGCTGAAACGTCCTTGCGCGATGCGGTTGCCGTAGCGCCCGATGACGGCGCCCAGGAAAGCGCTGTTGTGCAGATACGGCTCGATGCGCTCGAAACCGAGCACCACGTCGGCAAAGCGGCCATCGCGGTCCGGCACATGGATTTCGCTGATGATGGCGCCGAAATCGAGCACCTTGACTTGCATGCCCTGGCGATTCGTCAGGGTAAACACGGTGACGTGGTCGCCGTCGGGCAGGACGCCGAACGGCGCCCCGGTGACGGCGGCGGCGGTGGATGCGGCTGCAACAGTAGTCATGGGCGCTCTTCCAGGTTTTACAGGGTCGATGAACGGCCAAACACGGGCATGCCCTGCGCATTCCAGCGCAGCGGCTTCACAAAGGTATGGCGGTCCGGGTTCCACAGCGGGTCGCCAACGATTTCCGTGTAGGTGCGGGCATGGTACACCAGCAACACATTGTCGCCATCTTCGGCCGTCGTAAAGCTGTTGTGGCCGGGGCCGTAGATGCCGTGCTCATAGCAGCTGGCAAACACGGGTTCCGGCGACTTGCTCCACGAGAACGGGTCGAGCAGGTCGGCCGTGTCGTCGGCCCACAGCAGGCCCATCGCGTAGTTTTCATCGGTGGCGCTGGCCGAATAGCTGATGAAGATCTTGCCATGGCGCTTCAGCACGGATGGTCCCTCGTTGACACGGAAGCCGCGGATTTCCCAGTCGAACTCGGGCTTGCTCAGCATCACGGGCGGGCCGGCCAGCTGCCACGGCGTGGCCATGGGCGCGATATAGAGGTTGGAATTGCCCGCGATGGCGATATCTTTCTGCGCCCACAGGTAGTACAGCTGGCCGTCGTGGCTAAAGGTGGTGGCGTCGAGGCAGAAGGTGTCGATGCCCGTGTCGATCGATCCCATGAATTCCCACTCGCCTTCCAAGGGGTTGGCGTTCGTGTTGCGGATCGCATACATGCGGTGCTGGAACAGTTGATGCTTGATCTCGCGGCTCGGCGCGGCGGCGAAATACACATACCAGGCACCGTCGTTGAAGTGCAATTCGGGCGCCCACACCAGTTCGCTGTACGGGCCCGTGTCCGGCTTGTGCCACACGTCGACGGTAGGCGCGTCGGCCAGGCCGGCGATGCTGCCGGCGCGGCGCAGTTCGATGCGGTCGTACTGGGGCACGGAAGCCGTAAAGTAATAATAGCCGTCGCTGTGGCGGGTGATATGCGGGTCGGCGCGCTGTTCGATCAGCGGTTTCAAGACGTCTGCCATGTTGCTTACTCCATTCAATGATTCTTACGCAGCGACAAAACCGCGCTTGTGCATTTCCACTTTTACGCCTCGGTAATAGTCATCGCTGATGCGGTACTTGAACATCAGCAAGCCCATCAGCAAGTGGAAGAAGCCGGGGATGACCGACAGCATCAGGGCGATGCCGTTCAGGGCGAATTGCGTCTGCTCATGGTTGGGCTGGTAGTCGAAATACGACAGCAGCATGCCCACCAAAAAGCCGGCCACGGCCATGCCGGCCTTCTGGCAGACGGAAATGCCGCCGAAGGCGAAGCCGGAGACGCGCTTGCCCGTCTTGACTTGACCGTAATCAATGGTCTCGGCGATGGCCGACCAGAACACGGGCGCATGCAAGTCCACCACAAAGGAGAGCAGGAAATACAGGGCGAAGGCCAGCACGGTGTCGCTCGGCGTCACAAAGAAATAGATGGCCAGGCTGATCAGCGCGACGCCGATCTGCGTGTAGCGGAACAGTTTTACCTTGCAATAGAACTTGGTGATCCACGTCGAGGCGACCATGGCCAGGATGGCGGCCACCACGCCCGTCGTGAGAAAGGCGGCCACCGTTTCCGTGCTGCCGCCCAGATAGTATTTCGCGTAATAGATGGCGACGGAGCCGCGCACCACGTAGCCCACCGTGCCCGTGACGCACACGCCGCACAGCACCAGCCACTGGTCGTTCTGCAGCAGCACTTTCAACTGCGCCAGCAGCGATTGCTTTTCCACCACATGCACGACGCGCTCCGTGGTGGAAAAATAGCAGAACAGGAACAGGGCCACGCCCATGACGGCCATCACGGCCATGGCCGCCTGGTAGCCGACGGCCGGGTTGCCGCCGCCCCAGCGCTGCGACAGCACCGGCACGACGATGGTCACCATGAAGGCGCCGATCTTGGCGAAGAACAAACGGTAGCCGTTGGCCGACAGGCGCTCGTGCGGGTCGCTGGTCAGGCCGCTGATCAGGGAAATATACGGGATGCCCACGCCGGCCGTCATGATGGTCATCAAGATGTACGTCGAATACGCCCAGATGAGCTTGGCGTCATAGCCCCATGCCGGCGTGGTAAACACGAAAAAGACGCTGACGCCGAACGGCGCGGCCAGCCACAGCAGATACGGGCGGTAGCGGCCCGAGGCAAAGCTGTAGCGGTCGGTGATCTGGCCCATGACCAGGTCGGCGATGGCGCCGATGACTTTCACGGCCACGAACAGCAGGGCAAGATCCGTGGTTTTCAAGCCATAGATATCGGTATAGAAAAAGGTAATGATCAGCATCATCGACGAGATGACGACATTGAGCGCCATGTCGCCGGCGCCGAAGCCGACCTTTTCAACGGTGGATAATTTTTGCGTCTCCATGCTTTCCGTCCATTCTTTTGATGATGAATCGTGCCTGACTGCCCAACTGACAGGGGCGTTGCCGGCCGAAACCATGGCAACGCCCTTGATTTTTTACTGTGCGATCAACTTACATCTTCCAGCGCAGCGATAACCCTACCGTGCGGTCATAACGGCGCGTATCGCGCGCATACACGCCCGGCGCGTTCCAGTAATCCTTGAACTTGGTGTCGAGCAAGTTATTTCCGTCCAGGGTCACGGTGAACTGGTCGTTGAGCTTGTACGACAGCGAACCGTCGAGCTGGGCCGTGGCCGCCACCTTCAAATCCAGGCCGGGGCCGCCCTGGTTGTAGCTGTCGATGAATTTCGAGCGCCAGTTGTAGGCCAGGCGGCCCGACCACGCGTCTTTCTCGTACAGCAGCACCAGGTTGTAGGCATAGCGCGACACGCCCGTGATGGCATGGCTGCCCGTCTCGTCGTCGGTGGTGCCGCTCATATAGGTGCCGTTCGCCTGCAAGCCCAGGCCGCTCAAGATGCCGGGCAAGCCGTCATAGAACTGCTGGTAGCCGATTTCCAGGCCCTGCAGCTTGCCGTCGGCCGTGTTGTAGGGGCGGTCCACGTCGTAGACCTTGCCGGCGATGGTTTCGCTGGCAATGCGCTGCTGGATATAGCCGTCGAACTTGTGGTGGAACACGGTGGCCGTGACGGAACCGGCCGGCGCGAAATACCATTCCAGCGCTGCATCGACGTTGTCGCCCGTCACCGGTTTCAGCTCCGGATTGCCGCCCGCGCCCGTGGCTTTGACCGTTTCCGTCGAGTTGACCAGGGCCACGCCCGGGTTCAGCTGGGAAAAGCCGGGGCGGCTGATGGTGCGGCCCGCCGCGAAACGGCCGATCAGGTCGGAACGCAGCTTGATCTTCAGGGCCACGCTGGGCAGCACGTCGGTGCTGGCCGTGTCGCTGACGACGGGCGTGTACACGCCATCCTGTGAACTGTTGCCCTGCAGCCTTTGCTCGGTGCGCACCACGCGCACGCCGACGGTGCCGTCGACGGGGTAGGCACCGAGCCTGAAGGCGATTTTCGCCTTGCCGTAGAGGGAATATGTCTTTTCCGTGTCCTTGAAGAACGATCCCGGGTCCATGGCGCGCGCCGCGCTGCTGCCCGTAATGGCTTCGCGGATCGTGGCCGTGTTATTGAGCAGGAAGCTGGCGCACGGCGTGTACCACTGCGTCAAACCATAGTCGGGACCGCCGCCGGACATCGGCTCCGACAGGCAATTGAGGCCGGGAATCGACGTCACGCCCTGGCGGCTGAACGGAAACGCGGCTCCGGACACGTCCGGTGCTTCCGCATTGCCTTCGAAACTCTTGATCGATTGCGCTTCGCGTTTGACGCCGCGCAAGCCGACGCTGATTTCCTTGAAGATGCCGCCGGCACTGGGCGTGTACGCGAGGTCGGCGCGCAGGTCGTTCGCGCTGCCCTCATCGCGGCCGTAGCGGTCGAAAAAGCCCTTCAGATAGTAATTTGCCGGGTCGTTCAAATCGCTGCCCGTGTAATCGACGTGCAGGGTGCCGTTCTGGTTGGTATTGATGGTGGCGTTCGGCACGACGGTGATGGCATCGAGAATCGGATTGCGCCAGTTGTACGTGCTGCTTGTGCTGGCCAGTTCCGACGTGAAACGCCATTCCGGATTGATATCCCACAAGCCGCCCACGGCAAACTGCTGCGTCTTCGTCTGGTTCTTGTTTGCCTGCGTCGACATGATGGTGTTGACGTTGGTGGACGTCAGCGTCTGCAGCTGGTTGCTGCCGGGAATCCTGGTGGCGGACACGGGCGTGCCCCACCACGGCAGGCCGACAAAGTAATCGGACTCGGCGTCGAGCAGGAAGCGCGTGGCCATGCCTTCGGCGTACAGTTCCACGTCGGCGTTCGGGCGCCATTGCAGCACGGCATTGGCGGTCGTGCGGCGGCGGTCGCCCTTGATCGGCAACAAGCCCACCTGGTCCGGCGCCGTCAGGCCCGGCGAAAAGTAAAGCTTGTCCACGGGCGCGGTACTGAAGGCGCGCTCCTCGTGGTAGCGGTGCTGCTGCTGCGACAAGCCCAGCAGCGCCCCCACTTCGCCGATGCCCGTCTTCCAGCGGTTCGCCGCCATGGCACTGATGTTCGGGTCCGTGGCTTTCGATTTGTCGCTGTAGACAGCGCGCGCGTTCACGCTGGCGGTAAACTCCTTGAAATCGAAGGGGCGGTTGGTGCGCACGTCGATGATGCCGGCCACGCCGCCCTCGACCTGGTCGGCGCCCTGCGATTTATAGACGTCGACGCGCTGCAGCATGGTGGCGGGAATGTCGGCCAGGTTGACGTAGCGGCCCGTGGTGGTGAACAGTTCGCGGCCGTTGAGCAGGGTCGTGACATCGCGCAAGCCGCGTATCATGACGGCGCTCGCCTCGCCCGAGTCGCGGCGGATCTGGATGCCGGATATGCGCGCCAGGGTTTCGGCCACGTTGTTGTCAGGGAATTTGCCGATGTCGTCGGCGACGATGGAATCGATGACCTGGTCCGAGCGCATCTTGATCTGCTGCGAATTCTGTGCCGAGCGGCGCACGCCGCTGACGGTGACCACGGCCACGTCGCCTTCCGGCGCGGCCACGGCGGGCTGCACGGCGGTCGGCGCGGCTTGCGCATCCGCCTGCGCCCAGACCGAGGCAGAGCTCAGCAAGCCAATACCGGCCAGTGCCGCAACAGCGGCCTTCAAGGTGAACGGACGAGGGAAAATGGCCGCGAGCGGGCCGGTGGCGCTAGACATCATGCATCTCCAGATATTGTATTGATATTGTTATGCTGCTTGCATGTCGTTCGCATGCTCGGCGTTTATCTTAGGGGCTGGGCGATAATCTCTCCAATCAAATTTTCCGCAGTTTCGATATCAATTTCGATATCGGCGGTCGGAAAATTTGGAGGTTGCAACACGACGAGGGCAGGGGCGTCAGGGAGATTTCCCGGATGGGTCTGCACAAAAAAACGGCAGCACTGGCGTGCAGCATGCAAACGCGAACAGGACTAAGCTGGGGGATGTCATAAAGTCATTCCACCCACCGCTTGCACAGGAGTCCGCATGAACGTTTTAATGGTATTGACCTCGCACGACCAGCTGGGCGACACGGGCCACAAGACCGGCTTCTGGCTGGAAGAATTCGCCGCGCCGTATTATGTGCTGAAGGATGCTGGCGCGCGCCTGACCCTGGCCTCGCCGAAAGGCGGCCAGCCGCCGCTGGACCCGAAGAGCGACGCGCCCGACTCGCAGACGGCGGCCACGGCCCGCTTCAAGGCCGACCCGGCGGCCCAGGCCGCGCTCGCTTCCACGGTCCTGCTGTCCAGCGTAAAAGCGGCCGACCATGACGCCGTGTTCTATCCGGGCGGCCACGGCCCTCTGTGGGACCTGGCCGAAGACCGGGATTCGATCGCCCTCATCGCAGCCCTGCACGCGGCCGGCAAGCCCGTGGCCGCCGTCTGCCACGCCCCTGGCGTGTTGCGCCACGTTAAACGCAGCGACGGCCAGCCGCTGGTAAAAGACAAGAAAGTGACGGGATTCACGAATACGGAAGAGGAAGCCGTGGGCCTGACCAAGGTCGTACCGTTCCTCGTGGAAGACATGCTCAAGGAAAACGGTGGCATCTATTCCAAGGGCGCCGACTGGGCCTCGTATGTGCTCACGGATGGCATCTTGATCACCGGCCAGAATCCGGCCTCGTCGGAGGCGGCGGCGCAGGCGCTGTTGAGGTTGCTGAAATAGGGGGCAACGAGGGAAACGGTGGCCGTGCAGCAAAAAGCACGGCCATAAATCGCTCGTCCCAGCCATGCTGAGGCTGGAGGCACAAAAACGTAATGTCTTGATTTGTCTGGTGCGGCTGGCGGGGATCGAACCCACGACCCTTGGCTTCGGAGGCCAATACTCTATCCACTGAGCTACAGCCGCGTAGGGGGAATTTCTGAAGTGATGCGAAGGATACCGTTTTTCTTTACCTACGTCTACGGAAACTGTCGTATCGCCGGCAATTGCATGTCATTGCTCAATTTTTGTGCCTATAATTGTGGGTTTCATAAAGGTTTGCATCCAGGCATGTAAAAATGCTACCTTACACGGCCATCAGTTTCAAATCTGGACTAAGGACATCATGAGCGACGCACATAACGAACAACAATCAGCGATCAAAACGCCTAAACAATTGCTTGCAGCCGTAGCCGGCTTCTTTTTGGTGACCGTCATCGGCATTATCTTGCTGGTGCAATTCGTCACGACGCAAAAACACGAGAGCGCCGGCACGGACAGCCAGTCGCCGGAAGCCATCGATGCACGTCTGAGCCCGGTGGCCAATGAAGGCTTTACCTTCAAGGACGCCAGCGGTCCGAAAGTGCTGCAAGGCGGCGAGGCCGTGTACACGGCCACCTGCGTGGCGTGCCACGGCGCCGGCGTGGCCGGTGCACCGAAGTTTGGCGACGCGGGCAGCTGGTCGGCCCGCCTGGCCCAGGGTTACGATACGGTCCTGAAACACGCGATCGAAGGCTTGCGCGCGATGCCGGCCAAGGGCGGCAATCCCGACCTCGACGATGTGGAAGTGGCGCGCGCCGTCGTCTACATGGCCAATGCGTCGGGCGGCAAGTTCAAGGAACCGGAAGTGCCTGCACCGGCCGCTGCCGCTGACGGCGCCGCCGCACCAGCCGCCGAGCCTGCCAAATAAGCACTTGCGCTGCATCAAGAAACCGCCCGTTGGGGCGGTTTTTTTTCGCCCGCAGAGGATGCCGGCAAAGGCTGGTCGGACTACGCAATGGGAGCGACGGGCGGCGGGCATGAAAAAGCCGCCCGGCTTGCGCGGGGCGGCTCGGTACTAGCGCGTCAGAGCTGCTCTTACCACATGATGACGCGGTCTTTCGGTGGCAGATACATCTTGTCGCCCGGCTTCACGTCAAAGGCCTGGTAGAAGCCTGGCTGGTTGCGCATGGTGCCGTTGGCGCGGAACTGGCCTGGCGAGTGCGGGTCCGTTTTCAGCAAGACCAGTTGCTGGGCTTCGCGCATTTTCATGCGCCAGACCTGGGCAAAGCCCGCGTAGAAGCGCTGCTCGCCCGTGAAACCGTCGATGATCGGCGCTTTCTTGCCGTTCAGCGACAATTTGTACGCTTTGTAGGCGATCGCCACGCCCGAGTTGTCGGCGATGTTCTCGCCCAGGGTCAGCTCGCCGTTGACGAAGTGGCCCTTGACTGGGCTGAAGCCGTTGTACTGCGCCACCAGCTGCTTGGTTTTCCTGGCGAAGTTTTTATGATCGGCCTTGGTCCACCAGTCGCGCAGGTTGCCGTCGCCGTCGTACTGGGCGCCCTGGTCGTCGAAGCCGTGGCTGATTTCATGGCCGATGACGCCGCCGATGGCGCCATAGTTGACGGCGTCGTCCGCCTTGGCGTCGAAGAACGGCGCCTGCAAAATGGCGGCCGGGAAGACGATTTCGTTCAGTTCCGGGTTGTAATAGGCGTTCACGGTCTGCGGCGTCATGCCCCACTCGTCGCGGTCGATAGGCTGGCCCAGCTTGTTCAATTCGCGGTTGTAGTTGAGCAAGTGCGAACGCTGGATGTTGCCGATCAAATCATCGGGCGCCACCGTCAGGCCCGAGTAATCGCGCCATTTGTTCGGATAGCCGATCTTGGTGGTGAACTTGGCCAGCTTGATTTGCGCCTGTTTCTTGGTAACGGGACTCATCCAGTCGAGCTTGTCGATGCTTTGCTTGTAGGCCGTCATCAGGTTTTTCACCAGCGCTTCCATGCGCACCTTGCGCTCGGCCGGGAAGTATTGCTCGACGTACAATTGACCGACGGCTTCGCCCAGCGCGCCTTCGACGGCGCCCACGCCGCGTTTCCAGCGCGGACGCATTTCCGTCACGCCCGTCAGGGTGGTGCCATAAAACGCGAAGTTTTCATCGACATAGGCTTTCGGCAGGTAGCCGGCGTTGGCGTGCAGCAAGTGCCACTGGAAGTATGCTTTCCACGTTTCCAGCGGCGTCTTGTTGGCGATCTCGGCAAAACCTTTCAGGTAGCTGGGCTGGCTGACGATCACATAATCGACCTTGCCGGCGATGCCCGTGTCCTTCAGGTAGCGGGCCCAGTCGTAGCCTGGCGCCACGGCGGCCAGTTTCGCCAGTTCCACCTTGTTGTAGGTTTTAACCGGATCGCGGTTCTGCACATTGCTCCATTGCGCCTTGGCCAGCTCCGTTTCCAGCGCGAGGATGGCTTTCGCATTCGCGGCAGCATTCGCGTCGCCGGCCAGGCTCAGCATTTTTTCCACGTGGACCAGGTATTTGGCGCGCGTATCGGCCTTGCCCTCTTCCAGGTAGTAATCGCGGTCAGGCAGGCCCAGGCCGCTTTGCACGATGTCGGCCACGTATTTGGTGGAATCCTTGGCGTCCTGGTGGATGCCGAAGTCGTAGGGCGAGGTCACGCCCAGCTTGCTGAAGTGGGCGATAACGGCCGGCAACTCCGCCTTGTCCTGCAGCGCGGCGATCTTCGCCAGCTCCGCGTTCAAGGGCGTCAGGCCCAGGCTTTCCAGCTTGGCTTCATCCATGAAGCTGTTATAAAAATCACCGATTTTCTGGGCGTTCGAGCCGGCCGCGCGGGCCTTGTCGGCGGCCGCGCCTTCGACGATGCCGCGCAGCTGCGTTTGCGTATCGTCGGCCAGCTTGGCAAAGCTGCCCCAGCTCGACTTGTCGGCAGGAATCACGGTTTCCGCCAGCCATTTGCCGTTCAGGTGCTGGAACAGGTCGTCCTGCGCGCGCACGGCAGGATCCACGTATTCGACGGCGATGCCGGACGTCAGCGCGGCGGCAGCGACGGCCGTGGCGGGAGCGGCAGCGGCTTTCTTGGCAGAATCAGCGGCGCCAGCCATGCCGGACACGCCGGCCAGCAAACTCAGGGTCAATGCACTTAACAAATAACGATTCACGGTTGTCCTCTATATTGTATTGTGTGAAATATAAGGGTCAGAAGGCCCAGGGCTTCTGGCCCGGTTTTTGACTGTAGCATACCGGCCGAAACGACAGAAAAAACTTTGGCAGGAATGCAAAAAAGACCACGCGAGGTGGTCTTTCTTGTTGCTACAGTAATACGTTTTCCGCGATGAAGCGCAGCCGCTTACCAGATGATGACGCGGTTTTCCGGGGCAACATACATCTTGTCGCCCGGTTTCACGTCAAACGCTTCATAGAAGCCAGGCTGGTTGACCATGGTGCCATTGGCGCGGTACTGGCCCGGCGAATGCGGGTCGGTCTTGATCTGCACGATCTGCTGCGCTTCGCGCATTTTGCTGCGCCACACCTGGCCAAAGCCCATGTAGAAGCGCTGGTCGCCCGTCAGGCCGTCCAGCACGGGCGCCGGCTTGCCGCCCAGCGAGATCTTGTACGCTTTATACGCGATCGCCACGCCCGAGTTGTCGGCGATGTTCTCGCCCAGGGTCAGCGCGCCGTTGACGTGGTAGCCCGGCAATGGGCTGTAGCCGTCGTACTGCCTGGTCAGCGCGTCGGCCTTGGCCGCGAAGTTCTTGCGGTCGGCCGGGGTCCACCAGTCGCGCAGGTTGCCGTCGCCATCGGACTGGCTGCCCTTGTCGTCAAAGCCGTGGCTGATTTCATGGCCGATGACGGCGCCGATGGCGCCATAGTTGACGGCGTCGTCCGCGTTGGCGTCAAAAAACGGCGGCTGCAGGATGGAGGCGGGGAAGACGATTTCATTCATCGTCGAGCTGTAATAGGCATTCACCGTCTGCGGCGTCATGCCCCACTCTTCGCGGTCGATCGGTTTGCCCAGCTTGGCCACCTGGCGCGCGGAACCGAAGTTGGCGGCGCGCATCACGTTGCCCACCAGGTCGCCCTGCACGATCTGCAGCTTCGAATAATCGCGCCATTTGTTCGGATACGCGATCTTCGGCGTGAACTTGGCCAGCTTGGCTTGCGCTTCCTTCTTGGTTTCCGGACTCATCCAATCCAGCGTGTCGATGCTGTCCTTGTAGGCGGCCAGCACGTTTTTCACCAGTTCCTGCATGTGCGCCTTGCGTTCAGCCGGGAAATATTGCGCCACATACAGTTTACCGACGGCTTCGCCCAGCACGCCTTCGACGGCGCCCACGCCACGCTTCCAGCGCGGCTGGTTTTCCGTCACGCCGCTCAGCACCGTGCCGTAGAAGGCAAAGCTCTCGTCGACGAAGTTTTTCGACAGGTAGCTGGCGTAGCTGCGCAGCAACTGCCATTCAAAATACGCTTTCAGGGTGTCCAGGTCGGCGGACGCCAGCACCTTGTTGTAGCCGGCCAGGTAGCTCGGCTGGTTGACGATGACGTAATCGACCTTGTTGGCGATGCCCAGGGCGGCCAGGCCGGATTTCAGGTCGTAGCCGGGGGTCAGGTCGTTCAGCTTGTTGATGTCGGTCTTGTTGTAGCGCTTGACGGGGTCGCGGTTCTCGACCTTGGTCCATTGCGCTTCGGCCAGCGATGTTTCCAGTGCGACAACTGCCTTGGCGCGGGCGGCGGCGTTCTTGTCGCCGGCCATGGCCAGCATCTTTTCCACGTGCGCCTGGTATTTTTCCTTCACGCCCGCCTGCTTGGCTTCCAGGTAGTAGTCGCGGTCAGGCATGCCCAGGCCGCTCTGGCTCACATACGCCGCATACTTCGTCGAGGCGCGCGCATCCTGGCCCACGTAGACGGCGTATGGCGTCGACACGCCCGTCTGGCTCAGGTGGGCGATCAGGGCCGGCACGCCCTTCTTGTCGCGCAGCGAGCGGATACGGTTCAGTTCGCCTGCCAGCGGCTTCGTGCCCAGCGACTCCAGCCTGGCTTCATCCATGTAGCTGGCGTACAGGTCGCCGATTTTCTGCGCTTCGGAACCGGCCTTCTTGTTCTTGTCCTTTTGCGTGGCTTCGATGATGCCGCGCAATTGCGGCGTCGTGTCGTCGCGCAGCTTGGCAAACGAGCCCCAGCTCGACTTATCCGCAGGAATCTCGGCCGTGGCCAGCCACTTGCCGTTCAAATGGGTAAAGAAATCGTCTTGCACGCGTACAGCGGGGTCGATGTACTGCACATCGATGCCGGAAACGACGCCGGCGGCGGCAGGCGCGGCGCCGGGCGCCACGGTTGGCGCGGCAACGGCGGATGCGGCGGAGACGGGTTCAGCGGCATGGGCAAACGCAGCCAACAGGGTCAGGGTCAGGCTGCTTAAGAGATATCGGTTCACGGATTGTCCTTATGGGGCATGTCAAAGAGATCGGGCGGATAGCCCGCCGCGCCAGGCGCTACGGGAATGTAGCACGCGGCCATGCCATTTGACCATCCTTGCCCCGGGAACTACCCGGGAATCGCCGCTCAGTTCGGCCAGACTCAAGGGACTTTCATTGTCCAGGCCGGCGAGCATGGGGCGGGCTGGAGCTTATCCATACAGATACAGCAGGTCGTCGATCAGCGCCCGCTCCTGTTGCGTGAACTGCGTGTCGCTGACCTGTCCGATATCTTCGAGCACACCCCGAATCGGCACTTGCCGTGACGGATCCTGAACGATGTCGATCAGCAGGCCGGCATCGGGATACCGCCCCTGCAGATACTTTTCAATCAGCGCTGTGAGCGCGGCACGTGCCTGCAAATCAGTTAACATTTTTTATCTGCTGCCAAGGAGGAAGCGCCAGTCTAAATGAGACTGCGCCCGCCGATAAAAAAAAGCCTGCGTCCGCGGACGCAGGCAAAACCACTTCGGGTCGAGAATGCGAATTCACTATAGGCCCGCCGCACATGCTTTTTTTCGACTCTTACAAATGCTTACTCCCCTCAAGAGTAACTATACATCGCATACAAAACCGCAACATATGGCAAGCCGGCAGCCCCGTTTTCACGCGTAGACTGGCTCCAGGCACGGATTTTCCACGGCCGGCCCACATGGGCAGAGATTCAGGTCTATACTTTCAGGAAAGCGCCGCTCCACGGGGACTGGCGCTTGTGCACGACATTCACAGGTGGAAATATGGGCAAACTCAAAAATACCGGCTTGATCGGCCTGGGCGTGGTGGCCGGCGTCGCCGTCTCGCTGCAATTTTCGGCGATGGCGCAAAAAACCGTCGAACCGCCCCTGCCCCTGGAAGAGTTGCGCCAGCTGGCCGACGTGTTTGGCCTGATCAAGTCCGATTACGTCGAGCCCGTCGAAGACAAGAAGCTGCTGGAAGACGCCATTGCCGGCATGGTCGCCTCGCTCGACCCCCATTCCGCCTACCTGGACAAGAAAGCCTACGCCGAGCTGCGCGAAGGCTCCGAAGGCAAGTTCGTCGGCCTGGGCATCGAAATCGGCCTGAGCGAAGACGGCTACATCCGGATCGTCTCGCCCATCGAGGATTCGCCCGCCTACCGCGCCGGCATCAAGGCCGGCGATTTGATCACGCGCCTCGATGGCCAGCCCGTCAAGGGCATCAGCCTGGACGACAATGTCAAGCGCATGCGCGGCGAGCCGGGCACCAAGGTGTCGCTGACCATTGCCCGCAAGGATGAACCGCAGCCGCTGGCCTTCACCATCACGCGCGAGGAAATCCATCAAAAGAGCGTGAAGGCGAAGATGGTCGAGCCGGGCTACGCCTGGCTGCGCGTATCGCAGTTCCAGGAACCGACCGTCGACGACATGGCCGCGCAGATCACGGCCCTGTACCAGCAAGACCCGAACCTCAAGGGCATGGTGCTGGACCTGCGCAACGACCCGGGCGGCGTGCTGCAGGGCGCCATCGGCGTCTCGGCCGCCTTCCTGCCGAAGGACGCGGCCATCGTCTCGACCAACGGCCAGTTGCCGGACTCGAAACAGGTGTTCTACGGCCGCGCCGAATACTATACCTTCCGCTCGGAAGGCGACGCGCTGGCAAAATTGCCGGCCGCCATCAAGAAAGTGCCGCTGGTGGTGCTCGTCAACACGGGGTCGGCCTCGGCCTCGGAGATCGTCGCCGGCGCCCTGCAGGACTACAAACGGGCCACCATCATCGGCACGCAAACCTTCGGCAAGGGTTCCGTGCAAACCATCCGCCAGCTGACGGCCGACACGGCCGTCAAGCTGACGACGGCCCGCTACTACACGCCGAACGGCCGCTCGATCCAGGCCAAGGGCATCGTGCCCGACCTGCTCGTCGATGAAAATGCGGACGGCGACGGCTTGAATGGCTTGCGCATCCGCGAAGCGGACCTGACCAAGCACCTGAGCAACGACCGCGACAAGGAAAGCGCCAAGGCCGCCCCCGTCAACGACGAAATGGAAGAGCAATTGCGCATCATCGCCCTGGAAAAGACCCGCAAGCCGCTGGAATTCGGCAGCAAGGACGATTTTCAATTGCACCAGGCGCTGAACCACCTGAAAGGTTTACCGGTGCAGCTGGCCAAGGCGGAACCGGTGGTGGTGCAGGCCGACGTCAAGAAAGAACAGCAGAAGTAAGCCGTCCCACGGGGGGCGCCATGCCCCCCGATCAGCCGTCCACGCGACAAAAATCAATCTTCCGCCACACTTCCCCCTGCCCCGCAACACGAAACTCTCTACAGTCGAGCCCGTTTGTGTAAAATTTGCTTCACTTATCGGCGCCGCGCCGATTGCCAAATTTGAAAGTTTAACCATGAAACAAGTCGTCATCAGCGGGACCGGACTGTACACGCCGCCATTTTCGATCTCCAACGAAGAGCTGGTCACCTGCTTCAATGCCTACGCAGAAAAATTCAATGCCGATCACGCCGACGCGATCGCCGCGGGCACGGTGACGGCGCTGGACCTGTCGAGCGTGGCCTTCATCGAAAAGGCGTCCGGCATCAAGTCGCGCTTCGTGATGGAAAAGGATGGCATCCTCGACCCGGCGCGCATGGTCTCGCGCATTGCGGAACGGGGCGACGACGAATTGTCCTTGCAGGCGGAAATGGCGGTCGCCGCCGCCAAAGACGCCCTGGCGCGCGCCGGCCGCGCGCCGGCCGACATCGACATGGTGCTGGTGGCGTGCAGCAATATGCAGCGCGCCTACCCGGCCATGGCCGTGGAAGTGCAGGATGCGCTCGGCATCGATGGTTATGGTTTTGATATGAACGTGGCATGTTCGTCGGCCACCTTCGGCATCCAGCAAGCCGTGGCCGCCGTGCAAAGCGGCCAGGCGCGCGCCGTGCTGGTCCTCAATCCCGAAATCACCAGCGGCCACCTGAACTGGCGCGACCGCGACAGCCATTTCATTTTCGGCGACGCCTGCACGGCCATCATCGTCGAAGCGAAAGACACGGCCGTCTCTACGCACCAGTTCGAAATCATCGGCACGGAACTCAAAACGCGCTTTTCTAACGCCATCCGCAACAATTTCGGCTTCCTCAACCGTTTTGACGAGTCCGGCGTGGGCAAGGCCGACAAATTGTTCCGCCAGCAAGGGCGCAAGGTCTTCAAGGAAGTGTGCCCGATGGCGGCCGAGATGATCAAGGCGACGCTGGCCAAGGCCGGCGTGGAAGTGGCGCAAGTCTCCCGCTACTGGCTGCACCAGGCCAACCTGAACATGAACTTGCTGATCGCGCGCCTGATCCTGGGCCGCGACGCGCAGGAGAACGAGGCGCCCGTCATCCTCGACACCTATGCTAACACCTCGTCGGCTGGTTCGATCATTGCCTTCCATAAATATCAAGATGATATGGCGGCGGGCAGCACCGGCGTCATCTGCTCGTTCGGCGCCGGCTATTCCATCGGCTGCGTGGTCGTGCGCAAGGTGTAGGCGCCTGGGGGGCGAAGCGCCTGATTGCTTGAATTGGGCGCTGTTCGCGGTGGATAGGCGGGCGTTCGCGGCCAGCTGGACGAAGATATAGCACGGGTTTTTTGCAATAAAGCCGCAGGAAATTTTCCGGCACGGCCTTTGATGCGTTTATACTTGGCCGCTGAGCAACATCTTTTTCCATCCGCACCTCTCCATGAAGGAACCCCACACGCATGCCCCATGACATCAGCCTGATCACCACCATCGCCGCCGCCCTCGGGTTCGGCCTCATCTTCGGCTTCATCGCCGCGCGCCTGAAACTGCCGGCCCTGGTCGGCTATCTGGCCGCCGGCATCATCATCGGACCGGCCACGCCCGGTTTTGTGGCGGATGCGGAAATAGCGGGACAATTGGCGGAAATCGGGGTGATGCTGATGATGTTCGGTGTCGGCCTGCATTTTTCCGTCGAAGATTTATGGGATGTACGCAAGATCGCGCTGCCTGGCGCCATCCTGCAGATCGGCGTCGCCACGGCGATGGGCATGGGCCTGGCCCACTGGTGGGGCTGGAGTCTCGGCGGCGGGCTGATCTTCGGCCTGGCCCTGTCCGTGGCCAGTACCGTGGTGCTGCTGCGCGCGCTGGAAGAACGGGGCATCCTCGATTCGCTCAATGGGCGCATCGCCGTCGGCTGGCTGGTGGTGGAAGACCTCGTCACCGTCCTGGTCCTCGTGCTGCTGCCGGCCTTCGCCGGCGCGCTGGGCGGCAAGGTCGCGCCGGGCGCCGAGGCGGCCAGCCTGTGGCAAACCCTGGCAGTTACCTTGGGGCAGGTGGCCGGTTTCATCATCTTCATGCTGGTCGTCGGCCGCAAGCTGTTCCCGTGGATCTTGTGGCAAGTGGCGCGCACCGGCTCGCGCGAGCTGTTCACCCTGTGCGTGATTGCCGCCGCCGTCGGCATCGCCTACGCTTCGACCAAGCTGTTCGGCGTGTCGTTCGCGCTGGGCGCCTTCTTCGCCGGCATGGTGCTGCGCGAGTCTGAACTGAGCCACCGCGCCGCGGAAGAATCCCTGCCCCTGCGCGACGCGTTCGCCGTGCTGTTCTTCGTCTCCGTCGGCATGCTGTTCGAGCCGACCATCCTCATCGACAAGCCGCTGCAGGTGCTGGCCGTGTGCGCCATCATCATCTTCGGCAAGTCGATCGCCGCCTTCCTGCTCGTGATGGCCCTGCGCTATCCGCCGAAAACGGCCATCATCGTCTCGGCCAGCCTGGCGCAGATCGGCGAATTCTCGTTCATCCTGGCCGCCCTGGGCCTGTCCCTGGGCCTGATGCCGCAGGAAGGGCAAAGCCTGATCCTGGCCGGCGCCATCCTGTCGATCGCCCTTAACCCGCTCGTGTTCAGCATGGCCAAGCCGCTGCTGCGCGTGATCGGCAACAGCGATTTCGCCCGCAAGTTCGAACGCACGACGGACCCGCTGGCCGAACTGCCGATGACGGTGCCGCAGGAAAAGCTCTCGGGCCAGATCGTCCTCGTCGGTTACGGCCGCGTGGGCCGGCGCATCGCCGCCGCCCTGATGGAGCGGGGCATCCATTTTGTCGTGGCCGAGGAAAACCGCGACATCGTCGACCAGTTGCGCAAGCAGGGCATTCCGGCCGTGGCCGGCAATGCGGGCGAACCGGCCGTGCTGATCCAGGCGCACATCACGCACGCCACCATGCTCGTCATCGCCACGCCCGACACCTTCCACGTGCGCGCCATGATCGAGACGGCGCGCGCGCTGAACCCGTCCATCATGACGGTGGTGCGCACGCACAGCGAGGAAGAGGCGGAATTGCTGCGCGCGGAAAACGCGGGCAAGGTGTTCATCGGCGAACACGAACTGGCCAATGGCATGGCCGAGCACGTGCTGCAGAGTTTTGATGCGGCGAAGAAGGGGCATGGCCATTAATAACGGCACGTGCAGCGCTATTTGGGGTCAGACCCGGCGGGACTCGGCGTCCCCGTCTGACCCCGGCCTTCGATTTATAAACTCGCGGCCAGCTCCGCCCCTTCGCGTATCGCCCGCTTGGCGTCGAGCTCCGCCGCCAGCGCGGCGCCGCCGATTTTATGGAAGCGGGGGCCGCCCGACGCAAGCGGCTTGCCGTCCTTGCCGACTGGCGGCATGAGTTCCGTCAGGCTGTCCTGGCCGGCGCAGATGACCACGTTATCGACCGCCAGCAGGCGCTGCTCGCCGCCCACGGTGATGTGCAAGCCCTGCCCGTCGATCTTGTCGTAGGTGACGCCGGCCAGCATGGCCACGCCGTTGCGGGCCAGCGCCGCGCGGTGCACCCAGCCCGAGGTCTTGCCCAGGCCCGCGCCCACTTTCGACGTCTTGCGCTGCAACAGGAAGATTTGCCGCACGGGGGTGGACGCGACGGGCGGCACCAGTCCGCCGCCGCTGGCCGCATCCAGGTCCACGCCCCACTCGCCGGCCCACGTGGCGACTGGCTGGGGCAGCGGGTGCGCCGGGTCGTGCAGCAGATACTCGCCCACATCGAAGCCGATGCCCCCCGCGCCGATGATGGCCACGCGCGCCCCGACAGGCTTCTTGCTTTGCAGCACGTCCAGGTAGGACAGCACTTTCGGGTGGTCGATGCCGGGAATGGCGGGCAGGCGCACCTTGATGCCGGTGGCGATGATGACGTCGTCATAGCCGCCGGCCAGCAACTGCTCGCGCGTGACGCGCTGGCCCAGGCGCAGCTTGATCTTCGACAAGGCGATGCGGCGCGCAAAATAGCGGATGGTTTCCGTGAATTCTTCCTTGCCCGGTATCTGCATGGCCACCTTGAACTGGCCGCCCACGCTGTCGCTGCTGTCGAACAGGGTTACCTCGTGCCCGCATTCATCGGCCACGGTGGCGGCCGACAGGCCGGCGGGACCGGCGCCGACGACGGCCACCCGGCGCGGCACGGCCTTTTTCGCGTAGACGAGTTCCGTTTCATGGCAGGCGCGCGGGTTGACGAGGCAGCTGGCGCGCTTGTTGGCAAAGGTGTGGTCGAGGCAGGCCTGGTTGCAGCCGATGCAGGTGTTGATCTCGTCGGCGCGGCCCGAAGCGGCCTTGGCGACAAAGTCAGGGTCGGCCAGGAAGGGGCGCGCCATCGACACCAGGTCGCAGTCGCCCCGTTCCAGGATGGCGTTGGCCTCGTGCGGCATGTTGATGCGGTTCGACGCCACCACGGGAATGGTCACTTCGCGGCGCAGCCGGCCCGCCACGGAGGCAAACGCGGCGCGCGGCACCGAGGTGACGATGGTGGGGACTCTTGCCTCATGCCAGCCGAAGCCCGTATTGAGAATGCTTACGCCGGCCTGCTCCAGCGCCTTGGCCACCGTCACCACGTCGTCCCAGCTATTGCCGCCCTCGACCAGGTCGAGCAGCGAATGGCGGTACATGATGATGAAATTGGGGCCGACGGCGGCGCGGATGCGGCGCACGATCTCCACGGGCAGGCGCATGCGGTTCCCGATCGTGCCGCCCCAGCGGTCCTGGCGCAGATTCGTGCGCGCGCACAGGAACTGGTTCAGCAGATAGCCCTCGCTGCCCATCACTTCGATGCCGTCATAGCCGGCCTTTTGCGCCAGGCGCGCGCAGCGCACGTAGTCGCAGATGGTGCGCTCGATGCCCCGTTCCGTCAGGGGACGGGGGCGGAACGGCGAAATCGGCGACTTTTTTGCCGATGCCGAGACGACGAAGGGCTGGTAGCCATAGCGGCCCGCATGCAGGATCTGCATGACGATCTTGCCGCCCTCCTCGTGCACGGCGCGCGTCACCTTGCGGTGGTTCGGCACGTCGCCGAGGAAATTCAAGGTGCCGCCGAACGGCAGCAGCCAGCCTTGCCGGTTCGGCGAGATGCCGCCCGTGACGATCAGCCCCACGCCGCCGCGCGCCCGTTCGCGGTAAAACGCGGCGAGCTTGCCATAATGATAAAAACGGTCTTCCAGGCCCGTGTGCATGGAACCCATGATGACGCGGTTGCGCAAGGTGGTGAAGCCCAGGTCGAGCGGGGCCAGCAGATGGGGATAGGCAGTCATGGTCGGTCCGATAGAGATAGGTCAGCAGGCCGTACGGTAACAAGCATTGACGATCACCGCAGCGACTTTCTCTAGACCGGGAGTTCTAAAACCACGCCGGCGCCGCCGCGGGCGGCACGCGCAGCTTGTGCCGGGCGGTACTTTCCCGTAGGCTAGGTAGCATGAAGCGACTCTTCCTCTGCCTGCTGCTGCTGTGCGCCGTCCCCGCTAGCGCACTGGCGCAGGCGCCACGCCTGGAGCGGCTGAAGGTCGACGTCAAGCGCATCGAGGTCGACGGGCAGCGCATGTATGAAGTCGATGCCAGCGGCAGCGTGCTGGCGCCGCCGGCCTCCGTGTGGAAGACCCTGACCACCTACGAGCGCATGAGCGAATTCGTGCCCGACCTCAGTTCCTGCCGCGTGCTGTCGCGCAACGGCAATGAAGTGATCATCGAGCAGCAGGGCGTGGCCCGCTTCCTGTTCATGAACCACGGCATCCACCTGGTGGTGCGGGCCACGGAAACGCCGTTCACGGCCATCGACATCGCCCTCATTTCGGGCGACATGCGGCACTACGAATCGCGCTGGAATCTGTATCCGGTGCCCGAGACGGGCGGCACGCGCATCGTCTTTTCCAGCCGGCTGATGCCGGGCTTCTATGTGCCCGGCATGCTGGGCACGACCATGATACGCGGCGATATCGAGCGCATGATGGCGGCCGTGCTCACCCGCATCGACAGCCAGCACGCCGATAAATCCGGATAAATCAAGCCAGATAGGTGTCGCGGTCGCGGATTTCCGCGAAGTTTTCCAGGCTGCCCAGCTTCACGGTGACAGGGTTGAGGCTGGCCTGCGGCTGCATCGAGCGCCAGGCGAACAGCCATTCCTGTTCCAGGGCTTCGGCGCGCGTCTTGGTGAAGGCGGCGCCCAGGGCGGCGCGCTGGCCGTATTCGACGATGCCGTCAATGCCGGCCCAGCTGGGCAAGGTGCGCTGCACGGCGCGGTGCAGGCGTTCGCCGAATTCTTCCGTATTGTGGATGATCAAACAAGCGTCGGCCGGGGCGAACAAATCGAACAGTTTCTTGTCCCATACCTGCGAAAAGCTGAGGGTCAAACAATTGCCCGCCGGCGTCAGGCGGAACTGGCCCTGGCTCAGCGCCAGTTCGAGTTCGCTGCGCTGGCCGTAGCGGTGCAGGGTGGGGGGGCGTTTGTAATCGTGCATACGGGACTCGTTCTTCAATAGTAGGGTAAAACCGGCGCGGCCGCTTAACGGGGCGGACGGATATGGCGCCGGATGCGCTGGGCCCTGGCGGCCAGGTAAATTTCGCGCAGTAAATAAATAAAACAGCCGATCAGGCAAACCACGGCCAGCACGAAGAAGGCGGCGATGTATTTGTCCAGGGTCAGGTTCAGAATATCGCCCAAAAACAGCATGGCGATGATGACGCAGACGAAGAAACCGCACGCCGTGCTGAGGGAAATCGAATAATTGATCAGATGGGTACGCTTATAGAGCGTATCCAGCTCATCCATATAAAAATCGTTGTAGCCGATGTCGAGCCGGTCTTCCAGCACGCGCGTGCGGTCGATGATGCGGCCCAGGCGGTTGGTCAGCACCACCAGCATGGTGCCGATGCCGGTCAACAGAAAAACCGGCGCGATGGCCAGCTGGATGATATGGCCGATGTCGCCGATCTGTATGTTCATGGATAAAAAGTCGTGGGTTCACACCGGCGCCCGACCGTGGCGCCTGTACAGGCCATAGTGTAGCAGGTGGCGCGCGCCGGCCGGGCGCTTTGCGGCCTCATGCGAAGCCGCGCCCCGGCGCGAAACGCCCGGTGGCGCGCACCAGCGCCGAGGCGATGCCATGCTCCAGGGCGCCATGGCCGGCATCCGGAATCATTTCCAGCTGGGAACCGGGCCAGGCCTGGTGCAGGCGGTAGGCCGACAGCGGCGGGCAGATGGCGTCGTAGCGGCCCTGCACGATGACGGCCGGTAAATGCGCGATGCGGCCCATGTCGCGGATCAGCTGGTCTTCTTCCATGAAACCCAGGTTGGCCATGTAATGCGATTCGAGCCGGCCCACGCCCAGGTCCAGCGCGTCGTTCGGCGCATCTTCCGCTTGCGGCAGCAGATACACGCGCCGCCCTTCGAAGCGGCTCCAGGCCCGCGCGGCCGGCCAGTACACGTCCGGATCGCTGCTGAGGATGCGTTTCACGTAGGCCGCCAGCAGGTCGCCCCGTTCCTCGAGCGGTATGGGCGCGGCGAATTCCTCATACAGGTCCGGATAAAACCAGCGCACGCCGTCGATGAACCAGTCGATTTCCGCCTGCGTGCACAGGAAAATGCCGCGCAGCACGAAACCGAGGCAAGCCTCCGGATGCGCCTGGCCGTAGGCCAGCGCCAGGGTCGAGCCCCAGGAACCGCCAAACACCAGCCATTGCGCGATGCCGAACCGGGCGCGCAGCGTTTCGATGTCGTCGATCAGCAGCTGCGTCGTATTGTTGCGCCACTCGCCCAGCGGCGTGGACTTGCCGGCGCCGCGCTGGTCGAACAGGATCACGCGGTAGCGCTGCGGGTCGAAAAAGCGGCGGTGCTGCGGCGACAGGCCCGCACCGGGGCCGCCATGCAGGAACAGCACGGGGATGCCGTCGGGGTTGCCGCACTCTTCCCAGTAAATGGTGTGCACGTCATCGACGGCCAGCATGCCGTGCCGGTTCGGCGACAGGACGGGGAACAGGGGAGTGAGGGAATCGGGCATGGCGAGCGGTCCTTGGAATGGCGGTCAGGCTGCCAGGCACAATTGCTGGCAACCGGTCCAATTATAGTGCGGCCCCGGTGGCTCAGGCCAGCGGCAAGGGCAGGCGGTTCGACGACTTGATTTCGCGCATGGACAGGCTGGACTGGATTTCCGCCACGCCCGGCAGGCGGCGCAGCACGGTCGAGACGAATTCGCCGTACGCTTCCAGGTCGCGCGCCACCACTTGCAGGAAATAATCGGCTTCGCCCGCCACATTGTGGCAGGACAAGATCTCGGGTATCGTCGCGATGGCTTGCTCGAACTGCGACGGCTGCTCGCCGCCATGGTTGGCAAACACCACGCGCACGAACGCCACCAGGCCGATGCCCAGCTTCTTGCGGTTGAGCAAAGCCTGGTAGCCGGTAATAAAACCCTCGTCTTCCAGGCGGCGCAGGCGGCGCCAGACGGGCGTTTCGCTCAGTTTCAAGCGCTCGGCCAGGCGCGCGTTGGACAGCCGTCCTTCATCCTGCAACAGGCGCAGAATCTGCAAATCGGTGGCGTCAAGGCTAACTTCTGAAATTTTCATCTAATTATTATCGCTGCGGGAGTGGAATCTACCCGAATACTAGGGCATGGCGGGCAGGAAAAGCAAGCACATTTCATCACAGCAAGAAGATAATGGAGTCCGGCGAGCAGGCGGCAAGCTGCCGTTGCTCCCGCCCTTACTTTTGCCTGTGACCAAGCCGCGCCATGTCCGATTCTACCTTCCTGATGTACCTGCTGGCACTGGCCGGCGCCTTTTTATTGCCGGGCCCCGACATGGCGCTGGTGCTGGCGACGGGCGCCGCGCGCGGCGTGGCCACGGCGCTGGTGACGGCGCTGGGCATCGCCGGCGCGCGCGCCGTGCATGTGGCACTGTCGGGCGCGGGCCTGGCGGCGCTGATGGTGACGCATCCGCAAGCCCTGCAATGGGTGAAATGGGCGGGCGCCGCCTACCTGCTGTACCTGGCGCTGCGCCTGCTGCAGTCGGCCCTGTCGAACAGCACGGCGCGGGAAGATGCCGCGCCCGCCACGGCGCACGGCGCCGGCGCCAGCCTCGTGCGCGGTTTCCTGACGAATCTGCTCAATCCGAAAGCCTTGCTGTTTTGCAGCATGTTCCTGCCGCAATTCGTCGCCGGCAGCGACGGCGTCGGCCTGCAATACCTGCGCCTGGGCGCCATCCTGGTGCTGGTGGGCCTGCTGTTCGACGCCCTGTACGCCGTGCTGGCCGCGCGCCTGGCGCGCCGCCTGCGCGGCAAGCCCTCGCCTTACGGCAAGTTCGTGCTGCCGACCGTCTTCGTGCTGCTGGCGGGACGGCTGGTGCTGGGCTGATCCTTCAGCGGCAGCGGCGCCCCGCCGTCAAAAAAAGCGGGGTAATCCCGCAGCAAGTCCCGCTCCAGGTCGTTAACTTTGCGAAATTGCCGCAAGCCGGGCGCCAGCGCCCGGCCCGCATCCCAGCTGCGCCAGGCGTTCGGCGCATCGAATTGCGCGTAGAGCGCGTCGCCCAGGTCCTGGTACGCGGCTGCCATCTGCGGCCTGGCCTGCAGTACTTGCAGATACAAGGCCATCGCTGCCTGCCGTTGCCCCAGCCTGGCGCGCAGAGTTCCCTCGAACAAAGCCAGCACGGGCTGGGCCAGTCCATATTGCTGGCGCAAACCCTGCACGGTGGCCAGCGCGGCCTGCATGCCTTCCTTGTCCTTGGCCAGCAGTGCCCGCGTCAAGTCATGGATGGGCTGGCACGCCTGCATGGCCAGCTGCTGCTGCGGCGTGAGCTTTTCCACCAGCGCCCCCGTGGAAAAATGGTCTTCCAGCATGGTCAAGAAAGCCTCGAAGGGCTGGTCTGCGGCAAACAGCTTTTCCGCTTCGGCCCGCAGCGCCGGATGCGCCCCGGGTTCCAGCGGCGGCAGCAGCGCCGCCTGCGCCAGTACGCGTTCGAGTACGGGCGCATCGGCCGCCAGCGGGCGGGGCCGGTACGCGGACAAGGCATAGGTGGCCGGTGCGCCCGCCGTCATGGCGCTGATGCGGAAATGGCGCGCGACTTTGCCGGCAATCTGCTGATGATGCAAGGTGAATGCGGCGGGTATGCGCTTGCCGTCGGCCAGCATCTTCAGCACTGCCGGGTGGCCGCCCCAGGTGTAGCGCAACCACTGGGCAAACGCGTCTGCCTCGTCGCCGCTGACGGGGCTTCCAGCAATCTCCAGGCGCAGCAGGGGCTGCCCGTCGAGCGACCACAGTACGGCGCCGTCGAGCACTTGTGGCAGCAAGGGTCCACGCCGCTTGTTGTCCAGCACCGACAAAGCTTGCTCCTCATACACGGGCGGCGTTGCGTGCTGCTCAAGGCCGCTCACCTTCAACATGCCGGCGATCCCTTGCCGGTGGCCCAGCTCAGCGGCGCGCGAACCCGCCACGTCGAACAGCGAATACGTGTCGTAGGTGGACGCCGCCGTATCGATCATGTAGCGGCGGCGCGTGGCAAAATCGAGCACGGACAAGGTGTGGCCGTCGCGGACGCTAATGAAATGTTCGCCCAGCACCACATCGCTGTCCTGCGTTTCGCGCGCGGGCAGGCTGGTTTTCACGCCGGGCTTGTTGACGCGCTCGGTAGTCACCGTGACGTGGAACGCGACGCTGGCCTGGGCCGCGCTGGCGCCCAGGAAAAGGAAGGCAAGCACGCTGGCGCGGCGCAAGGCGGGAACAAGGGTCATGGCGGATGATGCAGTAAAGAAATAATGATTCTAAGGCAAATCCGGCGATCTCCTTGTTTTGCTGGCAAGCATAAAAAAAGACAGCCGCAGCTGTCTTTTTGCTTTACCGCAATACCGCTTACGACATGTGCTGGCCGCCGTTGATCGAGATGTTGGCGCCCGTGACGAACGCTGCCTCGTCGGAAGCCAGGTAGGCCACCAGGCCGGCCACTTCTTCCGGCTTGCCCAGGCGCGCCATCGGAATTTGCGGGATGATTTTGCTGTCGAGCACTTCCTGCGGAATCGCCATGACCATCTTGGTGCCGATGTAGCCGGGCGAGATGGTGTTGACGGTGACGTTCTTGCGCGCCACTTCCAGCGCCAGCGACTTGGTGAAGCCGTGCATGCCCGCTTTCGCGGCCGAATAGTTGGTCTGGCCGAACGCGCCCTTCTGGCCGTTCACGGACGAGATATTGATGATGCGGCCCCAGCCGCGCTCCACCATGCCGTCGCAGACGGGCTTGGTCATGTTGAAGACGGAATCGAGGTTGGTGCTCATCACGGCGTCCCAGTTGGTCTTGTCCATCTTCTTGAACGTCATGTCGCGCGTGATGCCGGCGTTATTCACCAGCACGTCGACGGGACCGATATCCTTTTCCACGGCCGCCACGCAGGCGGCGGCCGAATCGTAGTCGGCCACGTCGCAAGGATAGGCCTTGAAGTCATAGCCCATGTCCTTGGTCGTCGCCAGCCAGTCAGCGACCTTCGGATTGCCCGGGGAATAGGTCGTCACCACGCGATAGCCAAGCGCCGCCAGCTTGAAACACACCGCTTCGCCCAGACCGCCCATGCCACCAGTTACCAATGCAACTCTTGCCATTTTCATCCCCTCAGTGTCGTATTGTTGCTAAAAAGTTAATTATTTAGATAAAACAATCCAAAAACGCCGCATGACGGCGGCGTACCGCATCGAACCAGGCCGCCGCGCGGTACGCGCAACAGCCTGGGTTCGTGCTAGCGCTTAATCCCGCTCGATCGCTAAAGCGACGCCCATGCCGCCGCCGATGCACAATGCGGCCAGGCCTTTCTTGGCGTCGCGGCGTATCATTTCGTGGATCAGGGTGACCAGGATGCGCGCGCCCGAGGCGCCGATCGGGTGGCCGATGGCAATCGCGCCGCCGTTCACGTTGATCTTGCTGGTATCCCAGCCCATTTCCTTGTTGACGGCGATCGCCTGCGCCGCAAACGCTTCATTGATCTCCATCAAGTCCAGTTCTTCATGCGTCCAGCCGGCCTTCTTCAGGCACAGACGCGAGGCCGAAACGGGGCCCATGCCCATGACGGCAGGGTCCAGGCCCGACGAGGCGTAGGCCTTGATGCGCGCCAGCGGCTTCAAGCCCAGTTCCTTCGCTTGCGAGGCGGACATCATGATGACGGCGGCGGCGCCGTCGTTCAGGCCCGAGGCATTGCCGGCCGTGACGGTGCCGTCCTTGGCGAACGCGGGACGCAGGCCGGCCAGCGATTCCAGGGTCGAACCGGGCTTGATATATTCGTCGCTGTCGAAGACGACCGTGCCTTTTTTGTTGGCGATTTCCAGCGGCAGGATTTCATCCTTGAACTTGCCCGCTTTTTGCGCCGCTTCCGCCTTCAGCTGCGACTGCAGCGCGAATTCATCCTGCTCGGCGCGCGTCACTTCGTATTTCTTGGCGACGTTTTCCGCCGTGATGCCCATGTGGTACTGGTTGTACACGTCCCACAGGCCGTCGACGATCATGGTGTCGATCATCTTGAAGTCGCCCATGCGGAAGCCGTCGCGCGAACCGTTCATCGCGTGCGGCGAAGCGCTCATGTTTTCCTGGCCGCCGGCGATGATGATGTTGGCGTCGCCGCACTTGATCGCCTGCGCCGCCAGGTGCGTGGCCTTCAGGCCGCTGCCGCACACCTTGTTGATGGTGAAGGCGGGTATGCTGCTCGGCAAGCCGGCCTTGATGACGGCCTGGCGCGCGGCGTTCTGGCCGACGGCGGCCGTCAGCACCTGGCCCAGGATGGCTTCGCCGATCAGGTTGGGGTCGATGCCGGTTTGTGCCAGCAAGCCCTTGATTACGTGCGCGCCCAGTTCGGACGCAGGAATCTTGGCCAGACTGCCACCGAATTTGCCGACTGCGGTACGGCCGGCGGCCACGATTACGACATCATCCATTTATTTCTCCGATATGCAGGCCACGAGGGCCAAGGTCAAGGTACGAATAGAATCCAGTGAATCCGGGAAGACGGGCTGTGTTTCATTCTAGCGCGGCATGCGCCGCAGTTCCAGCGCCACACCGCAGGCGGCGGCGTCAGCCTGCTTGCGGTGGCGGCGGGCGGCCTGGCGCGGCGGATAGCCGCTGCCGGGCTGCAATACGCTTACGCCCGGCGTGCAGGGCGCGTGTTTTTATTTTTATCATACCCTTCATCGGCGCCGCCGAAAGTGGTTTTTAGAAAATTATTGAAGGGAATAATCAGGGGTACGGGTGTTTGCTTTACCACCTGCAACAGCTCGCCAAATTTTTGACGCGATGCAGCAAACTCACCCTTTGTCACCGTATCGAATTTCTCCTGGGTTTCCTGAGCAACATCCTTTGCCTGGCGGCCATATGCACCGATGCGTTCGATGGCCAGCTGCGACTGCGCGCGCGACAGTTGCAGCAGCGCTTGCGGGTCCTTCACGGACAACAGCTGATTGCCCGCTACCGTAGCGGCAGCCAGCGCCGTGCGCGCCGCATCGATCTGCAAGTCCAGTACGCTGGCACCGCTGTCGACGGCGGCCCGGGCATACGCTTGCGCCGCGATCAATTGTGCTTCCGCCACGGCCTTGCCGGCCAGTGCCCATTGCTCGGAAAATGAAAACATGTCGTTCCTCCCCAAAGAGTAGGCGGCGCCATGTTGCGCCGCACAGTACTCAACTGTAAGCGGTGGTTCATTGCTGAACCTTGATATTTATCAAGCTTTGCTGTTGGTTTGTTTCCAACTCAACGTTGATCAGGACAACAACTTGATACCGTCCAGCGTAGCAGCGCACTGTTCCCGTATCACGCTGACGAAGTCGCGCACATAGGCCTTGTCCCGCAACGGCTCGGGCACGGACACGTACAGGTCGCTCCACAGGCCGTGCTCGCCGACGGGGCGCGCCACCACATAATCGTAGTCGACGTAATTCTTGATGGCCCAGTTCGGCAAGGCGGCGATGCCGCGCCGGCTCGCCACCAGCTGCAGCACGGCCACCGTCAGTTCGGCCGTGCGCCGTTCAAAGGCGATGCCGGCCGGCTTCAGCACTTCGCGGATCAAATCGATGCGCTCTTCCGGCACCGGATAGGTAATCAAAGTCTCGCCCGTAAAGTCGGCCGCCACAAGCCGGCGCTGCGCCTGCAGCCGGTGTTTTTGCGCCATCACCACCAGCATTTCAAAGCGGAACAGGGGAAACACGGTGAAATCGGGACCGTACGGCGAGCCGATGACGAGATCGGCCTCGCCCGAACGCAGCAAGTCCGCCGGTTCGCTGTGAAAGCCCGACACCAGGTCGATTTCCACTTCCGGCCAGCGCTGGCGGAACGCATCCATCACGGGCATGAGCCAGTCGAAACACGTATGGCATTCAAGCGCCACGCGCAGCTGCCCCTTGTCGCCCTGCGACAAACGCGCCACGTCGCGCTCGGCCAGCTCGATCTCGGGCAGCAGCTTGTCGGCCAGCTCCAGCAGGCGGCTGCCGGTGGCCGTAAACGCGATCGGCATCGACTTGCGCTCGAACAGGGGCGCGTTATAGCGCTCTTCGAGCAAACGGATCTGGTGCGACAGCGCCGACTGGGTCAGATTGAGCAGTTGCGCGGCGCGCACCAGGCTGCCGGACGAACGCAGGGCACTCAGGGTGCGCAGGTGGCGGATTTCTAGCATCGGGGAAACAGGCTCTGTGCGTGAATTATTTTCATGTTATTCGGCAAAATGTTTCGTTTTGATTATAGACCAAGTTGCCGCACACTCTAGCGCATTCACATTAAATCTCGATGACATCATGACCATTCGCACCCACATCCTTGGCTTTCCCCGTATCGGCGCCGCGCGTGAACTGAAATCGGCACTGGAAAGCCACTGGCGCGGGGACGTCTCCGAGGCAGCCCTGGAAGCGGTCGGCCAGCAATTGCGCGCGCGCCACTGGGCGCAGCAAAGGGACGCCGGCCTGGCCTGCGTCACCGTGGGCGACTTCGCCTTCTACGACCAGGTGGCCAGCCATATCCAGCTGCTCGGCTGCGAACCGGCCCGTTTCGGCTTCGACGCGGCGCAATCGCCGCTGTCGCGCTATTTCACGATGGCGCGCGGCGCCGGCAGCGACGCGGACCACGCCGGCTGCTGCCACGGCCGCCATGCACACGACGCCAGCGGCCACGCGCTGGAAATGAGCAAGTGGTTTGACACGAATTACCATTACCTGGTGCCGGAATTTTCACCGCTGACGCGGTTTTCGCTGGCCTGCGAACGCCTGTTCGACGAAGTGGCCGAGGCGCAGGCACTGGGCCACGAGGTCAAGGCGGCCCTGATCGGCCCCCTCACCTTCCTGTGGCTGGGCAAGGAAAAGACCGCGGGCGGGTCGGAATTCCACCGCCTGGCCCTGCTGGAACAGTTGCTGCCCGTCTACGGCGCCCTGCTCGACCGCCTCAAGCGGCAGGGCGTGGCCTGGGTCCAGCTCGACGAACCCATCCTCGGCCTGGACCTGCCCAACGCGTGGCGCAGCGCCTTCGAAAGCACGTACTGGCAGCTGAACCAGGTGGGTATCAATATCCTGCTGGCCACGTATTTTTCACCGCTGGAAGAAAACCTCAGCCTGACCTGCCGCCTGCCCGTGGCCGGCCTGCACGTGGACGGCATCCGCGCGCCGCATGAACTGATCAGCGTCACGGACTGGCTGCCCGCGCATAAAGTCTTGTCGATCGGCATCGTCGATGGCCGCAATATCTGGCGCACCGACCTCGACGCGGCCCTGGCCGTGCTGCGGCCGCTGGCGGCCAGGCGCAATGGCCAGCTGTGGCTGGCGCCGTCGTGCTCGCTGCTGCATGTGCCGTTCAGCCTGGAGGCGGAAACGGACCTCGATGGCGACATCAAGAGCTGGCTGGCGTTCGCCACGGAAAAACTCGCGGAACTTGCGCTGCTGAAGGATGTGCTGGCCGGCCATCCCGACGACGCCGCGCTGGCCGCATTGGCCGTTTCCCGCCGGGCCATCGCCGGACGCCGCGCCAGCCCCCGCGTCCACCGGGCGCCGGTCGCGCAGCGCCTGCAGGCGCTGTCGCCCACGGCCGACCGCCGCGATTCCGGCTTCCCGCTGCGCCAGGCCGTGCAGCACGCGCGTTTGCAGCTGCCCCACTTCCCCACGACGACCATCGGCTCCTTCCCGCAAACGCCGGCCATCCGCGCCGCCCGCGCCAGCCATCACCGGGGCGACTTGCCGGCGGCCGAGTACCAACGGCAGATGCGCGCGGAAATCGCCCATGCCGTGGAGCGCCAGGAAGCGCTGGGCCTGGACGTGCTCGTGCATGGCGAAGCGGAGCGCAACGACATGGTCGAATACTTCGGCGAACAGCTCGACGGCTGCGTGTCGACCCGCCACGGCTGGGTGCAATCGTACGGCTCGCGCTGCGTCAAGCCGCCCGTCATCTACGGCGACGTGCAGCGCCCGGCCGCCATGACCGTCGCATGGACCGTGCATGCGCAAAGCCTGACGCACAAACCCATGAAGGGCATGCTGACGGGCCCCGTCACCATCCTGCAATGGTCGTTCGTGCGCGACGACCAGCCGCGCGCCACGACGGCGCTGCAGATCGCCCTGGCCATCCGCGACGAAGTGCAAGACCTGGAAACGGCCGGCATCGGCATCATCCAGATCGACGAGCCGGCCATCCGCGAAGGCTTGCCGCTGCGCCGCGGCCAGTGGGATGCCTACCTGGCCTGGGCCACGCGCGCCTTCCGCATCGCCGCCAGCGTGGCGCAGGACGCGACGCAGATCCACACGCACATGTGCTACGCCGAGTTCAACGACATCCTGCCGCAGATCGCCGCCATGGATGCCGACGTCATCACGTTGGAGACGAGCCGCTCGGACATGCAGCTGCTGGCCGGCTTTGGCGCCTTCCAGTACCCGAACGAGATCGGCCCCGGCGTGTACGACATCCACTCGCCGCGCATCCCCGCGACCGCCGACATGGTGAAATTGCTGCAAAAGGCCAGTACGGTGATTCCCCCGGCCAATTTATGGGTGAATCCGGACTGCGGCTTGAAGACGCGGGGCTGGGCGGAAACGGAGGCTGCCTTGCGCAATATGGTGGAGGCGGCGCGCCAGATGCGCGCGGCTTGATCCAGGACAACGCCGTCAGGGCGCATGGGCGGCTGCGTTCGGGGCGGCGCAACGGTTTTCCGGGGCGCCGCCCTTGTTTTTTGACAAGAAGTCGTTGTTGCCCTGCGGAATAGCACACTTCAGGCCCCTGACGCTGATTTTTTTGCAGTAGAATGCAAGAAATTTACTGCTCCCCAATGTTGCCGTACGGAACAACTGGCCTGCCGCAGTTTCACTTTGATAAATGTTTATGTCCAAAAGCCCGTCGCAGAAGCCTATCGAAATCAAGATTTCCACCGTCGTCGCCGTCTCCGCCATTGTCCACAGCGCCGATACGCAGGCACTCGATGCCGCCTTGCGCGACATGACGGGAGGCGTGGCGGACTTTTTCGAGGACGACCTGGCCGTGCTGGACGTGGCTGACTTGCCGCCCGGCAGCACGCCAGTCGACTGGGCCGGCCTGGTGGCGCTGCTGAAAAAATACCGTTTGAATGCCGTGGCCGTGCGCAATGCGCCGGCCGAGATGCATGACGCCATCCTGGCGCAGGGCCTGAGCCTCGACAGCGGCAAGACGCGCGATGATGCGCCGCCCAAGGATGGCCCCAGGGATGCCGCGACGGCGGCCGCCCAGTCGGGCGCCGAAGCGCAAGTGATGGTGGTCGACACGCCCGTGCGGGCCGGCCAGCGCATTTATGCGCGCGGCTGCGACCTGATCATCACGGCCGTCGTCAACAATGGCGCCGAAATCATCGCCGACGGCAGCATCCACGTGTACTCCTCGCTGTATGGCCGCGCGCTGGCCGGCGCCTCGGGCAATCCCCAGGCGCGCATCTTCGCGCTGTCCATGGAACCGGAACTGGTGTCGATCGCCGGCGTGTACCGCACGTTTGAAGATGGTTTCCCTGCAGAAATGGCGCGCGGCCCCGCGCAAATTCGTTTGGCCGGCGACAGAATCGATATACACTCTGTCAATCCGGTCACTCCCGTGAACCGCTCTTAAGCTGCACAATTCAAGAGATATCTGAAAAGGATTATTTGTGGCAAGAATTATTGTTGTGACGTCCGGCAAGGGCGGTGTCGGCAAGACGACCTCTAGCGCCAGTTTTTCCACTGGCCTGGCCATGCGCGGCCACAAGACAGCCGTGCTCGACTTCGACGTGGGCCTGCGTAACCTCGACCTGATCATGGGTTGCGAGCGCCGCGTCGTCTATGACCTGATCAATGTGATCAATAAAGAGGCCACCCTGAACCAGGCCTTGATCAAGGACAAGCACTGCGACAACCTGTTCATCCTGCCCGCGTCGCAGACGCGCGACAAGGATGCGCTGTCGGAAGAAGGCGTGGAACGCGTGTTGAACGACCTGATCAACATGGGTTTCGAATTCATCATCTGCGATTCGCCGGCCGGCATCGAGCATGGCGCGCTGATGGCGCTGACGTTTGCCGACGAAGCCATCATCGTCACCAACCCGGAAGTGTCGTCGGTGCGCGATTCGGACCGCATCCTGGGCATCCTGCAAGCCAAGTCGCGCCGCGCGCAGACGGGCGGCGAGCCGGTCAAGGAGCATTTGCTGATTACCCGCTACTCGCCGAAGCGCGTGGAATCGGATGAAATGCTGTCCTACCAGGACGTGCAGGAAATCCTGCGCATCCCGCTGGTGGGCATCATCCCCGAATCGGAACAGGTGCTGGCGGCCTCGAACCAGGGCAATCCGGCCATCCATTTCACGGGCACGGACGTGGCGCAAGCCTATGAAGACGTGGTCTCGCGTTTCCTCGGCGAAGATGTCGAGTTGCGCTTTACCAACTATGAAAAGCCTGGATTACTCCAGCGCATTTTTGGGGCGAAGTGATATGGCCTTGCTTTCTTTCCTGTTCCCCCCCAAGCCGAAGACGGCCACCGCGGCCAAGGAACGCCTGCAGATCATCATCGCCCGCGAACGCAGCGGACGCGATGGTCCGGACTTCCTGCCCGCCCTGCACAAGGAATTGATCGCCGTCATTTCCAAGTACACCAAGGTCAATGCCGACGACATCAAGATTTCGCTGGACCGCCAGGGCAACCTGGAGGTGCTCGACGTCAACGTGGTGCTGCCGGACGCGTAAGACCTACTCCGGCCTGACCGTGAGCAATTCCTGCGCCACCGCGGCGCAGGCATTCACGTGCTGGTTGCCGATCTGGCGGAACACGGCGTAGCCGATGGCCGCCGCCACCGCCTGGCCGGCGAACGGCACGAAGCGTGCCACCTGCTTGGTGGCAATCTTGACGCCACTGCGCTTGAGCAGCTGGAGTATCAGTTCGCGCGACACCAGCTTCCCTACCAGCATGCCCCCCATGCCCACCGCCGCGCGGTAGGCCATCAGCTTGAACTGCGGGTTGAGGCGCTCGATCTGCTCGGGCGTGAGGCCGAATTCGTGGTTGATATCATTGATCAGCATGGAAAACAGGCCCACGTCCGACATCAGGTCGATGCCGGGAATGGGGATGGCCGAGGCGCCGGCCGACATCACGGCGCGCCGCTGCACCAGGCGCCGGCAACGCTCGCGCACCTGCTCGATTTCCGCACTACTGGCCGGTATCAGGGTCCAATCCGTGGTGCTCTGGTCTGCCATGCCCGTTTCTCCGCTGGTGGGGGTAGATGAACAAGTGTAACGTAAAGAATGCGGCCGCCGATTTCACTGGACACAGTTGCAATCTCTGTTATATTTCACTTGAGCATTCCTTAACATTACGATAAGCAGAGCGGACCGTCTGTTTGTTGCTACACACTCCAGCCAATTATGCGAATTGCCGTACTCGATAGCGATCACAGTCAGGCAGAACTGATCTGCCAGGTGCTCACCGCTGCCGGCCACGCTTGCCACGAGTTTCAGAGTGGCAAGGAAATGCTGGGCCAGTTGCGCAAGGACAGTTGCGACATGCTCATCCTCGACTGGCATGTCAGCGACCTGGACGGCGCCGAAGTGCTGCGCCGCGCGCGGGAAAAACTGGCGCCCAAGGCGCCTGTGTTGTTTATGACCAACAGCTCCGGCGAAGACGACGTGGTGGCGGGCATGACGGCCGGCGCCGACGACTACATGATCAAGCCCTTGCGGCGCAGCGAACTGACCTTGCGCACCCAGGCGCTGCTGCGCGTGGCCTATCCGAGCCAGAATGGCGCCGAGCAATTGCAATTCGGACCATACACGTTTGAAATGCGTCCCGGCCGCCTGCTCAAGGATGGCGAGGCGCTCGACGTGACGCACAAGGAATTCGCCCTGGCCCTGCTGTTTTTCCGCAACCTGGGCCGCCCCCTGTCGCGCGCCTATATCCACGAAGCCGTATGGCAGCGCGATACGGCCCTGCCTTCGCGCACCATGGATACCCATGTTTCGCGCGTGCGCAACAAGCTGCAGCTGAAACCGGAACACGGCTACCGCCTGGTGCCGGTCTACAGTTATGGTTATCGCCTGGAAAAACTGGGGGGGTGACGCCAGGGCGCCAGGGCGAAAACAGGCGAACTGCTCAAAGAGAGGGCACAAGGCGCTATAATGTCGGCATAAGAATTCCCAATAGTCCTGAAATGCAACTGCTTGCCGTCGGCCTCAACCACACCACCGCCCCAGTGTCGCTCCGCGAACAGCTGGCGTTTGCGCCTGAGCATCTGGGCCAGGCGGTGATGGCGGCGCGCACCTGGTTCCAGCGCATCGACTTGCGCGACAACGACGAAGCGGCCATCCTCTCGACCTGCAACCGCACGGAATTGTATGCGGCCAGCCATGTGCCGAACCCGCTCGACGCGGGCGCGCATTTCCTGGCCGACTACCACCAGCTCAACTACAGCGAGCTGCGCCCCCACTTGTACATGCTGCCGCAGCACGATGCCGTGCGCCACACTTTCCGCGTCGCTTCCGGGCTCGATTCGATGGTGCTGGGCGAAACGCAGATCCTGGGGCAGATCAAGGACGCCATCCGCACGGCCGACGAGGCGGGCGGCCTGGGCACCTATCTGCACCAGTTGTTCCAGCGCAGCTTTTCCGTCGCCAAGGAAGTGCGCAGCAGCACGGAAATCGGCGCCCACAGCGTTTCCATGGCGGCCGCCGCCGTGCGACTGTCGCAGCGCATTTTCGACAAGATCGCCGAACAGAATGTGCTGTTCATCGGCGCCGGCGAAATGATCGAATTGTGCGCCACGCACTTTGCCGCACAAAATCCGAAAAGCATCACGATAGCCAACCGCACCATGGAACGCGGCGAAGAGCTGGCGCACCGCTACAGCGGCACGGCCATCCGCCTGGCGGACCTGCCGGAAAAGCTGCACCAGTTCGACATCGTCATCTCGTGCACGGCGTCGTCCCTGCCGCTGCTGGGCCTGGGCCTGGTCGAGCGCGCCATCAAGGCGCGCCGCCACAAGCCCATGTTCATGGTCGACCTGGCCGTGCCGCGCGATATCGAGGCCGAAGTGGGCCGTTTGAACGACGTCTTCCTGTACACGGTCGACGACCTGGGCAAGGTCGTGCAGACGGGCCTGGAAAGCCGGCAGGCGGCCGTGGCGCAAGCCGAAGCCATCATCGAGACGCGCGTGCAATCGTTCATGAGCTGGGTCGACGACCGCGCCATGGTGCCCGTCATCCAGCATTTGCATGAAAACAGCGAAGCGCTGCGCCTGCTGGAAGTGGAACGGGCGCGCAAGATGCTGGCCAAGGGCGCCGACATCGACGCCGTGCTCGAAGCGCTGTCGAAAGGCTTGACGGCGAAGTTCCTGCATGGCCCGCAACAGGCGCTGCACCATGCGCAAGGCGACGAGCGCAAGCAGCTGGCCACCCTGCTGCCGAAACTGTTCCGCCCGCGCCGTTAGCGCAGCCCCGCTGGCCGCCCGCGCGGCCGCCCCCTGCCCGCCCGCCGGGCGCGCCGCCCCTTTATCTCCTCTTTTACCGCGAACCGCTATGAAACCATCCATGCTGGCCAAACTCGATCAACTGGCGAACCGCCTGGTCGAACTCGACGAACTGCTGATGCATCCCGACGCCACGTCGAACATGGACAGCTACCGCAAGATGACGCGCGAACACGCCGAACTGGGCCCGCTGGTGGCCCTGTACCGCTCCTACCAGGAAGCGGGCAACGATATTGCGACAGCGCAAGAGATGCTGGCCGATCCGGACATGAAGGAATTCGCCCAGGAAGAGATCGAGGCGGCGAAAGCCACCATGGCGCAGCTCGAGCGCGAGCTGCAGACCATGCTGCTGCCGAAGGACGTCAATGACGAGCGCAATATCTTCCTGGAAATTCGCGCCGGCACGGGCGGCGACGAGTCCGCCCTGTTCGCCGGCGACCTGTTGCGCATGTACACGCGCTTTGCCGAGCGCAACCGCTGGCAGGTGGAGCTGGTGTCGTCATCGGACTCCGACCTGGGCGGCTACCGCGAAGTGATCGTGCGCGTGGTCGGCAATGGCGCGTATTCCAAGCTGAAGTTCGAGTCGGGCGGCCACCGCGTGCAGCGCGTGCCGGCCACGGAAACGCAGGGCCGCATCCACACGTCCGCCTGCACGGTGGCCGTGATGCCGGAAGCCGATGAAGTCGAAGACGTCAACATCAACCCGGCCGACCTGCGCATCGACACCTACCGCGCCTCGGGCGCCGGCGGACAGCACATCAACAAGACGGATTCGGCCGTGCGCATCACCCACTTGCCCACCGGCATCGTCGTCGAATGCCAGGATGACCGCAGCCAGCACAAGAACAAGGCGCAGGCGATGAAAGTGCTGGCCGCGCGCATCAAGGACGTGCAGCTGCGCGAACAGCAGTCGAAGGAAGCGGCCACCCGCAAGAGCCTGATCGGCTCCGGCGACCGCAGCGAGCGCATCCGCACCTATAACTTCCCGCAGGGCCGCCTGACGGACCACCGCATCAACCTGACCTTGTACAAGCTGGACTTCATCATGGATGGCGATTTGACGGAGCTGACGAATGCGCTGGCGGCAGAGCATCAAGCGGAGCTGCTGGCTGCGCTGGGCGATTAAAAAGCGTCCATGGCGGCGTTGCATCGCCTGGCCGACCATGCGTACTGCCTGCGGCGCTGCGCCTTGCCCTGAACACTTTTTAAAGCGCCCGGCCAGATCAAGGGCTTAAGTAGCGGCTAAGCAACAAAAATCGGCCCTTGTGCGAAAATGACCAGCCCGATTCCATCCACCTCACCGTGTCGCCCATGAAAAATTCACGCACCGTCCTCCTGTTGATCGCCGCCCTGTGTTTCCTGATGCTGGGCGTGGCCATGTATTTGCAGCACGCCATGAACATGGCGCCCTGCCCGCTGTGCGTGATCCAGCGCTACCTGTTCCTCGCCATCGGCATCGCCTGCCTGGCCGGCGCCGCCGCCAACCGCCCGAAAATCGGCGCCGGCATCGGCTTGCTGGCGGCCCTGGGCGGCCTGGGCGTGGGCGCCAAGCATCTGTACGTGCTGGCCCATCCCGGCTTCTCGTGCGGCATCGACCCGGTGGAAACGGCGCTGAACAAGATTTTCACGGCCGAGCTCATGCCGTTCATGTTTGAATCGTATGGCGCCTGCGAAAACGCCGGCGAGCCGTTTTTCGGCCTGTCGATCCCGCAATGGGCGTTCATCTGGTTTGCCATCTTCGCCATCGGCCTGCTGTGGACCTTGCTGCGCCGCAAACAATAAACTTACCTATGCCAGAAACACTGATCCCCGCCGGCAGCACTGTCGGCGCCCTGCAAATCCGTCCGCTGCTCGATCCGCTCGACAACCGCATCCTGCTGGGCCACGCGCTGGGCCTGTCGCGCGTCTCGCTGATCACGCAATCGCAGCGAGTACTCACTTCAGAAGAGACCGAACGCCTGTCAGGCCTGCTGGCGCGCCGCCTGCAGGGCGAGCCGATCGCCTACATCGTCGGCCGGCGCGAATTCTTCGGCCTGCCGTTCGAAGTGAACGAGGCCGTGCTGATTCCCCGTCCCGACACGGAAGTGCTGGTGGAGCTGGCGCTCGAGCGCCTGCCGCCCGGCGGACGGGTGCTCGACATGGGCACGGGCAGCGGCGCCATCGCCGTCGCGCTGGCGTACACGCGGCCCGACGCCGTCGTCACGGCCCTCGATGTCAGCAGCGCGGCGCTGGCCGTGGCGCGCCGCAACGCCAGCGCCAACGGCGTCAACATCACCTTCATGGCCAGCGACTGGTTCGAAGCGCTGGGCACGGAAAAATTCGACCTGATCGTCTCCAATCCCCCCTACATCGCCAGCGGCGACCGCCACCTGGCCGAAGGCGACCTGCGCTTCGAGCCGGCCGGCGCCCTGACCGACCATGCGGACGGCCTGTCGGCCCTGCGCACCATCGTTGCCGGCGCCGCGCGCCACCTGGCGGCCGGCGCCTGGCTGCTGATGGAGCACGGCTATGACCAGGCGCCGTCCGTGCGCGGCTTGCTGGCCGACGCCGGCTACAGCAAAGTGCAAAGCTGGCGCGACCTGGCCGGCATCGAGCGTGTCAGCGGCGCCCGCCTGGGCTGACGTTGCCGCCTGCGCAAAGCTTGACCCGGCCGCGCGCCAGATCCCCCGCAGTTTGTTAAACTATCAAGCGAATTCCTGACCGAAGCGCCGTCCCCTCTGCCCGGGACGGACGCTGGCGACGCGGCGTTTTTTGGGCCGGCGCCGACGCATTTGCCAAAATTCGGTTAATCTCAGCACAAATTATTTATCTGCTGCACAAGAAAGGAAGCTCAAATTGCCCAACCTGTTGACTCGCCGCCTGGCATTGCTGACTGAAGATGCCAACCGCGCGCTGCTGGGCGGCTTGCGCGGCATCGAGCGTGAAACCCTGCGCGTCGACCACGCCGGCCATCTGGCTTCCACGCCCCACCCCGCCGCCCTGGGCTCGGCGCTGACGCACCCTGAAATCACCACCGACTACGCCGAAGCGCTGCTCGAATTCATCACCCCGGCCGAAGCCGATATCGCCGTCACGCTCGACAAGCTCGATACCGTGCACCGCCACGCCTACAGCCGCCTCGGCGACGAGTTGCTGTGGAGCCAGTCGATGCCCTGCCAGCTGCCGCCCGAAGCGGACATCGAGATCGCCAACTACGGCAGCTCGAACATGGGCATGCTCAAGCACGTCTACCGGCGCGGCCTGGCCTTGCGCTACGGCAAAGCCATGCAGTGCATCGCCGGCATCCACTACAACTATTCGCTCGACGAGCAGCTGTGGCAAGTACTGGCCAGCCATCCGGACACCAGCGCCAGCCCGGCGCAGGCGGCCGCCACGCCGAAAGACGTGCAGTCGGAAAGCTATCTGGCGACGATCCGCAATTTCCGCCGCTACAGCTGGCTGCTGATGTATCTGTTCGGCGCCTCGCCGGCACTTTCCAGCGGTTTCCTGCGCGGCCGCGCGCACAAGCTCGACACCTTGTCCGACGACACCCTGTTCCTGCCCTATGCCACCAGCCTGCGCATGAGCGACCTCGGCTACCAGAACGACGCCCAGTCCGGCCTGCGCCCGCACGAAAACAGCCTCGATGACTACGTCAACGCCCTCACGCACGCCGTCAACGACCCGTATCCGCCGTACGCGGCGCTGGGCACGAAAAAGGATGGCGAGTGGATACAGTTGTCCACCAACGTGCTGCAGATCGAAAATGAATACTATTCGACCATCCGCCCGAAACGCGTGATCCGCACGGGCGAGCGCCCCATCCAGGCCCTGTGCCTGCGCGGCGTGCAGTACATCGAAGTGCGCTGCATGGATGTGGACCCGTTCGAACCGGTGGGCATCAGCCTGGAAACGGGCCGCTTCCTCGACGCCTTCCTGCTGTTCTGCGCGCTCGACGACAGCGCGCCGATTTCTGCCGAGCAAAGCGCCTGCTACACGAACAATTTCGCCCGCACCGTCAAGGAAGGCCGCAAGCCGGGCTTGAGCCTGCGCCGCGACGGTCAGGAAATCACCCTGCAGGCGTGGGGCGAGGAACTGCTGGCGCGCATCGCGCCCGTGGCGGCCTTGCTCGACGCGCGCCAGGGCGGCACGCAGCATGCGGACAGCCTGGCGGCGCAGGCCCGTAAACTGGCCGACGCGGACGCGACGCCATCGGCAAAGGTCTTGGCCGAGCTGCGCGCCAACGGCGGCTCGTTTGCCGCCTTCGGCCTGCAGCAAAGCGAACGCCATGCGGCGTTTTTCCGCGCGCATCCGGCAACAAAGGAACAAAGCGCGTATTTCGACCAGCTGGCGGAAAGCTCGCTGGCCGAGCAGCGCGCCATGGAAGCGGCGCCCGCCGGCAGCTTCGACGACTTCGTCGCCGCCTACCGCGCCAGCACCCTGTGTTCGCACACCTGAGCCTGACCTTGCGCAAAGCGCCCCCATGCTGACCTTCTATAATGAATTGCACGGCCAGCACCGGGGCCGCTTCGAATGGTTTCGCGGCGCCATGGTGCCCTGCTTCGAGACGCCGGAACGGGCCGACATGGTGGTGGCCGAGCTGGGGCGGCGCAACCTGGGCCGCATCGTCACGCCGCACGGCGTGCCGCTGACCTCGCTCGAACGCATCCACACGCCCCGCTACCTGCATTTCCTGCGCCACGCCTGGCACGACTGGCTGGCGCTCGACCCGGACAATGCGGGCAAGGACGCCTTGCCATCCGTGTGGCCCGTGCGCACCCTGCGCAGCGATATCGAGCCGGAGAACTTCACGGCCAGGCTGGGGCTGTACTCGATGGACAACGGCACGCCGCTGACGGCCGGCACCTGGACGGCGGCCAAGACGGGCGCCGACTGCGCCGTCAACGCGGCCCACGCGCTGCGCCTGGGCGAGCGGGCCACCTTCGCCCTGACGCGCCCGCCCGGCCACCACGCGGGCAGCGATTTCTTTGGCGGCTACTGTTTTCTGAACAACGCGGCCCTGGCCGCGCAGCACCTGCTCGACGACGGCGCCCGCAAGGTCGCCATCCTCGATATCGATTACCACCACGGCAACGGCACGCAAAGCATCTTTTACGGACGCGACGACGTGCTGTTCGCTTCCATCCACGCCGACCCGCGCAGCGAATATCCGTTTTACCTGGGCCATGCGGATGAAACGGGCAGCGGCGCGGGGCTCGGCTACAACGTCAATTTACCGCTGCCGGCCGGCAGTTCCACGGCCAGCTGGTTCGCCGCGCTGGAAACGGCCTGCCTGCGCATCAATATGTATGCGCCCGACGCGCTGGTGGTCTCGCTCGGCGTCGATACGTTCGCCGGCGACCCGCTGTCGCAGTTCGCCCTGCAAAGCGGCGACTACCTGCGCGTGGGCGAGCGCCTGGCGCATCTGAACCTGCCCACCGCCTTCATCCTCGAAGGCGGCTATGCGGTGAAGGAAATCGGCATCAATGTGGTGAACGTACTGGAAGGCTTCGAGACGGCAGACTAAGCGTCTGACGGCATGAGTTTGTGCAACAAGGCCGTGTGCGGCTGGCTCACGGCCCAGGCTGCCGGATGCGTTTTCCGGCGCAGCGGACAAGGCGGGCTTATGCTGAAGTGTTACGGCGGCGTCCCCGCGCAAGGTACATGAGCGCCAGGCCCGCAGGCAGCATCAACGCGACCGTTGGCTCAGGAACGGGCGCCGGAGAAATCGTGAAGGTCGTCTGGTCGGTCCAGTTATAACGCCGTTCCCAACTTGTGCCCTTCATAAAATCTCCTCCACCGCTGAGGAAGTGACTGCCGATAACGGCATCGCTATACCAGGACCTGGAACCTTCGTCATTGCCGCTGGTGCTGGCTTCGTAGTGAAGTTTACCCGTCAGTGTATAACTGAAATTCTTGACGTCGCACCGGAGGTAAGAAGAAGTATTGCACCCATATTGGCCTGGCCAGACGGGAAAAAACAGGTAGCCATTGGTAATGAAATAGCTCAGCTCATCCAACGCAATCACGCCGTCCAGATTGCTGTCCTCCCCGACAAAACTGCCCCCGAACTTCGTGCCGGAATCGAATACGCCGGTAGCCGCATCGACAAAGCCTTGATAAGTAAAATTCCACGTCGTCGGCTGCGCATGGGCAGCGGATATTCCGGCGACAAGCAATGCGGCGCACAACAGGTTCTTTTTCATGGTTTCCTCATATGTTTGCAGAGCGTTAAAAAGCGCTTCAGGAAGACGTACCCATCACATCTGACGGCATGCCGCCATGTTAATATTATCATAATTAAATATAAATATGATAATTATCAATGGTCAGGGAGGAGATGAAAAAGCAGGCGCGAGATTGTTGAAATGGCGCGCAATCATGGCTACATAGTGCGGAACAAGGCCATGAAAGGCTGGCTCACGGCCAGGGTTTCCGGCCGCGATTTGAGGCGCAGGGCACCCCGTCCCACCTCGTCGCGCGTCACCGACGCCACCATCTTCATGTTGACGATGGTGGAGCGGTGGACCTGTTTGAAGATGGCCGGATCGAGCACGTCGAGCAGTTCGCGGATCGGCTTGCGCAGCAGCGCCTCCCCGTCCGCCGTCATGACGGCCGTGTATTTGGTGTCGGACTGGAAATAGGCGATGTCTTCCACCATGATCAGCCGCGTATCCTTGCCGCTGCTGGCCGTCAGCCACACCAGCGGCGGCGACTTGGCGGCCGCCGGCAAGGCGCTCGTCAACTGCTGCAGCAAGCCGGCCAGCGCGCCGTCGCCCGCCCGGGTCTTGCCGGCCCGTGCCTGCAGGCGCTGCAGGGTTGCCTGCAGGCGCTCGCGGACGATCGGTTTCAACAAATAATCGACGGCGCCCTTGTCGAAGGCGTCGATCGCGTACTGGTCATAGGCCGTGACGAACACCACCTGCGTGGCGGGACTCGCTTCCAGCACGCCGGCCGCCACTTCCAGCCCCGTCAGGCCCGGCATGCGGATATCGAGGAAGGCGACGTCGGGCTGGCGCGTGGCGATGGCCTCAAGCGCCGTGCCGCCGTCGTCGCAGGCGGCAACGATGCGCAGTGCCGGCCACTCTTCGGCCAGCAGGGCCACCAGCGCGTCGCGCAGCAGGATTTCATCTTCGGCGATGACGCACGTCATTTCAGGGTTAGCCATATGACACTCCTTGCGCCGAGCTGTCCGGCACCGTGATGGTGGCCGTCACGCCATCGGGGAAATTGGCGACGATGGCAAACGCGGCGGCATTGCCGTAGGTCAGGCGCAGGCGTTCGCGCACATTGCGCAGGCCGATGCCCGTGCCGGCGCCGTCGTCGCTGAGCCCCTTGCCGTCGTCGGCCACCGTGACGATCACCGTGCCGTTGCCGCTGCGCGCCATGATCCAGATGGTGCCGCCGCCGCTTTTCGGCTCCAGGCCATGCTTGATGGCGTTTTCCACCAGGGTTTGCAGCATCATCGGCGGCAGTTCCACCTGGCGCAGGTATTGCGGTACCTCAATCTGCAGGTTCAGGCGCTCACCCATGCGGATTTTCAGGATGTCGAGGTAGGCGCGCGCCCGTTCCAGTTCCGTGCCCAGGGTCGACATGGCTTGCTCCGTGCGCGGCAGCGAGTGGCGCAGATATAAAATCAGATTGCCCAGCATTTCATCGGCGCGCACGGGGTCGCTGCGCGTGAGCAACTGGGCGCTGGCCAGCGTGTTGTACAGGAAGTGCGGCTCCACCTGCGCATGCAGCAGGCTCAGTTTGGCCACCGTCAGTTCCTTTTCCGTCACCGTCTGGCGCGCCTCGGCCTGCTCGCCGCGGCGGCGCTGCGCCACGCGGCGCGTCATCGCCCGCGTCACCGCTTCCGCGTTTTCCAGGTTGCTGCCATGGTCGACGAGGAACCAGTCGGTCCAGGCGTTGCGCGACGGCTCGCAGATCAGGGTCACGCTGCCTGCCTCGCCATTCGGCGTGACGGTGGCGAGGATCTGGTTCGGCCGCGGCTCGAGGAAACCCAAAAAACGCATGCGCGGCAAGCCCGTGTCCGTGTACGGCGCCGCGCGGCGCACGCGCGCCTGCACCTGCAGGCTGTCGCGCGCGCTCTCGACCACTTCGCTGCCCGGCAGTTCGCGGATGGCCGCGTCGACCATGTCGAACGCTTCGCCGGCCTCGAACGGAATCTCGATCTGGCGCCGCTGGCGGCTCGACAGGGTGCCGGCATTGACGGCGCCGGCGATCAGGCGCACGCGCCGCACGTGCGAAAACGCATTCGTGATGACGGTGCCGGCCAGCAGCGCGCCGACGATGACAAAAAAGCCTTCCGTGTGTCCAAAAATATGGCGCAGGAAGTTCTCGACCAGGAGGGCGGTGGCGATGATGTAGGTGAGCATCGTGGCCGCGGCGAGGCGCAGGATAAAGAACAGGCTGGTCATGATTTTTCCTTGGGTATTGAAGTGGGCCAAGCATAGCGATCGGCGCCGGCGGCGGTGGCCATTATGCGATGGAAGCCCCATAGTGGCGACAAAGGCAAGAAAATAAAGCACAAATCCGCATCGCCTGAAAATAAAATCGCTTGCAATTAAATAGTGCGCGATATATATTGCACACATGGACGCCGGAATTGCTTCTTCAGACGGGCATCCTGGGACACTATCCCATGAAACAAGTAGTACACTATTTAGTCGCCAACTATTTACCTACCAAAAGGAAACCATCATGTCGATCAAACAAGTCCTGTACCGTGCTCAAGCTACCGCCACCGGGGGCCGCGAAGGCCGTGCCGTGTCGTCCGACAAGGTACTCGACGTCAAGCTGACCACGCCAAAAGAACTGGGCGGCAATGGCGCCGTGGGCACCAATCCGGAACAGCTGTTCGCCGCCGGCTACTCGGCCTGCTTCATCGGCGCCATGAAATTCGTCGGCGGCCGCGACAAGATCGCCGTGCCGGCGGACCTGTCGATCGAAGGCAACGTCGGCATCGGCGCCATCGACACGGGCTTCGGCATCGAAGTGGAATTGAAAATCTCGCTGCCGGGCATGGAGCGCGCCGCCGCCGAAGCGCTGGTCGCCGCCGCCCACATCGTCTGCCCGTACTCGAACGCCACGCGCGGCAATATCGACGTCACCCTGACGATCGTGTAATCGGGCGGCAACGTCCTTCATCCGCTCCGGCAGCGCAACGCTGCCGGAGGTTGAGCATGGCACTACCATGGAAATGGACGGATCTTGCAAGGTATGTATACTGGTGCTGGTGCGCCATCCATGACTGCCAGGCCCGTCCACATCGATCAACGGCGCGCGCCGCACGGCGCATGCGCGGCCAGACCGGCCTGATCAAGCAGGGATCTTACGGCGCCGTACCCGTGCCAAGCACATGAGCGCCAGGCCCGCAGGCAGCATCAGCGCGACCGCCGGCTCAGGGACTGGCAGCAGAGAGATGGTGAGAGTCGTCCGGTCGGACCAATTATATTGATCTGACCAAGTTTCTCCCGTATGCGTATTGCCGCTTAGACTGCCGAAGTTATAGCCAGTATCGGCAGAGCTACTCCACCAGTGGACATAAACTTCGTCAGCGCCGTAAGTGCCGACTGAGAAGTTTAGCTTACCCGTCAATGCATAACTAAATTCACGTACTGTACATTTAAGATAGGAACTGCCGCAGTCCCCGCTGCCAATAATGATCTTTTCAGGCAAATACTCATGGCCCTGGGATTCGAAATAGCTGAGTTCATCAAGTGCAACAATGCCGTCCAGATTACGGTCTTCGCCGGTGAAACTGCCCGAGTACTTCATCTTGGAATCGAACACGCCGGTAGCGTCGTCGACGAAGCCTTGATAGACAAAATTCCAGGTTCTCTCATCGGCATGGGCAGAAGAGATTCCGGCAATAAATAGAGCGGCACATAACAGTTTCTTTTTCATGGCTTCCTCATATTTTTGTAGAACGTTACAAGGGTCATTCAGGTGGATGCCCGAATCACAAGTGACGGCAAAACCGCCATGAAGAGATTAGCATAATTGCAATGATCTTCAGAAAACGGCCTGATTTCGGCTTGCTGCAGAGTGCGCGAAAAGGCTTGCAATTCGGTAGCTGTACATAAAAAAGCGCTTCCTGCGCAGCTGCGCAGCTGCGCAATCCACGACTGCATGGCTCGTCCACGTCGAGCAAACGTGTGAGCTGCAAGGTGCAAGGTACATGCAAGGCCAGACCGATCGTCTGGGGAAGTTCGACATTGGCGCTCGCCGTGCCCTGCATCATCTGCCGCGCAAGATGGAGAGCGCGCCAATGCCGGCGCTTCAATGTAAGACCCGTACGGCGGGATCAGGCAGGAATCTTACGGCGGCGTGCCCGTGTCAAGTACAGGAGGGCCAAGCCCGCAGGCAGCATCAACGCGACCGTTGGCTCCGGGACTGGCGCCGGAGAGATGGTAAAGGTCGTCCGGTCGGACCATTCATAGCGATAGAACCAACCTTCGCCACCCGTGCGCGAATTTCCGCCTTCGCCGCTGAAAGAACTGCGGGTAGCACCGCTGCTACTCCACCAATGGACGCGAAGTTCGTCAGTGCCGAAAGTGGCGACTGAATAGTACAGTGCCCCCGTCAGTGCATAACTGAATCTATATACTGTACATTGCAGAGTGGAACTGCCGCATCCCCCGCCGCCAGAAATGATTTTTCCAGGCACATAGTCATGGCCCTGGGATTCGAAATAGCTGAGTTCATCAAGTGCAACAATGCCGTCCAGATTACGGTCTTCGCCGGTGAAACTGCCCGAGTACTTCATCTCGGGATCGAACACGCCGGTAGCGGCGTCGACGAAGCCTTGATAGACAAAATTCCAGGTCCTCTCATCGGCATGGGCAGAAGAGATTCCGGCAATAAATAGAGCGGCACATAACAGTTTCTTTTTCATGGCTTCCTCGTATGTTTTGCAGAACGTTATAAAAGTCATTCAGGTGCATGCACCAATCACAAGCGATGGCAAGCCGCCGCGCGAATGTTATCCTAATTATAATTTTCATTCAAATATGGCATGGTGTCGGCGTGCTGTAGATTGTGTGGAAAGACTTGCAATTCGGTAGCAGCGGCAAAACCACTATTTTTCTTGTACGCCAGCGACAACTGGTCCGCCAAGGCCGGCGCCGAAGCGCAATTGCGCGCCTTGCTCAACGCTGGCGCCCTGGAGCCGGTAAAATCACGGCCACTCTCAATCAAGGATGACCCATGATCAGCTGGCAATGGAACACGTTCGACGAACTCGGCCCCCACGATTTGTACCAGGTGCTGGCCTTGCGCCAGCGCGTGTTCGTCATCGAACAGCAGTGCATTTATCCGGATCTCGATGGCCATGACCAGCAGGCCATGCATCTGCTGGGCTGGCAGACGGTCGACGGCCAGCGCCGCCTGGCCGCCTACCTGCGCGTGCTGGCGCCCGGCGCCAAGTATGTGGAAATGTCGCTGGGCCGCGTGCTGACGGCGCCCGAGGCGCGCAGCACGGGCGCCGGCAGGCAGTTGTTGCTTGAGGGCATCGCGCGGGCGGAACGCCAGCATCCGGGCCACGCCATCCGCATCGGCGCGCAGCACTACCTGGAGCGCTTCTACCAGTCGTTCGGCTTTGTCACCGTCAGCGCACCGTATGACGAAGACGGCATACAGCACGTCGACATGCTGCGCGCGGAGAAACCGGCATGACGACGGCGCTGATTTCCTGGAGCGGCGGCAAGGACTCCTGCCTGGCGCTGTGGCGCGCGCGCAACGCCGGCCTGGCCGTGCCGCTGCTGATCACGGCCATGGATGAAGATGGCCGCAAGTCGCGCTCGCACGGCGTGCCGCCCGAGCTGCTCGAGGCGCAAGCGGCCAGCCTGGGCGCGCGCCTGCAGCGCTATCACGCCAGCTGGGCCAGCTATGAAGAACGGTTCATCGCCATGCTGCGCGCGGCGAAGGACGAGGGCATAGACCACGCCATCTTCGGCGACATCGACCTGCAGCCGCACCGCGACTGGGAAGAAAAGGTCTGCGCGGTCGCCGGCCTGACGGCGCACCTGCCGCTGTGGGGCGAAGAACGGCGCGCGCTGGTCGATGAATTCCTCGCCGCCGGCTTCAAGGCCATCGTCGTCTGCATCAATGGCCGGCACCTGCCGCGGGAATTTTGCGGGCGCGAATTCGACGCCGCCTTTTTGGCCGACCTGCCGCCCGGCGTCGACGCCTGCGGCGAGAACGGCGAATTCCACACCTTTGTCTATGACGGCCCCGCCTTCAGCGCCCCGGTGGCGCTGCGCCGCACGCAAGTGCTGCAATATGACGCGCCGGCCGATCTGGGCGGCGCCACATATTACTTCCAGGAACTGGCGCCCGCCTGACGCAAACGGGCGCCACAAAGCAAAAAGGGCGATTCCGTGGAATCGCCCCTGGTATTGGCTGCCTTGCGCCTGCTTACTTTTTCGTCACGCCGATCAGCTTGACTTCAAACAGCAAGCCCGCATAGCCGGGAATCACCGGCGGCTTGCCCACCTTGCCATAACCGAGGTCATATGGAATGGACAGGATGCGCGTGCCGCCCACCTTCATGCCGACCAGGCCGCGGTCCCAGCCCAGGATCACCTGGCCGATACCCAGGACGAATGGGAAACCTGCGCCTGGCAGGGTCGCATCGAATTTTGCGCCCTTGTTCTCCGGCTTGCTTGCGTCATACAGCCAGCCCGTGTAGACCACGTCCAGGGTATCGCCCGCCGCCGCGGCCGTGCCGGTGCCGACCACCACGTCGGGGAAGGTGAATTCCTTCACTTGCGTATTCGGGTCGAGCACGACCGGCTTTTCCGTGTTGGCGGCGGCGCCGCAGGCGGTCAGGACCACGGCACAGGCAATGGTGGCGATCATTTGAAATACCGATTTCATGGTTTCCCTTTAAATATTGAGTGTGGCTCGACCCGTACGGTGCGGACCGGTGCGAGCAGCAGTTTAACAGGTGTCGCCAGCCGCATTTGTAAGCAGACGTAAGCACGGCGGAAGATTATGCACCAATACAACGTTGACACAATAACCATTCCACCGCGCCGTCGCGCCTAGATTTCCACCTGCGTGCCCAGTTCGATCACCCGGTTGCTCGGGATCTGGTAGTAGTCGGCCGCCGTGCGCGCATTGCGCGACATGGTGACGAACAGGTGTTCGCGCCACGGCATCATGCCGGCGCCCGGCGTCGAAATGATGGTCTGGCGGGCGATGAAGAACGACGTTTCCATCATCTCGAAGTCGAGTCCCTGCTCGGCGCAGCGCGCCAGCGCAGCCGGAATGTCGGGTTCATCCTTGAAGCCGTAGTGCACGTTCACCTGGAAGCACTGGTGGCCCAGGTCCACCACGCGCACCTGCTCGGACGGCGCCACCCATGGTTCTTCATGCATGAAGACCGTGAGGAAGATCACGCGCTCGTGCAGCACTTTGTTGTGCAGCAAGTTATGCAGCAGCGCATGCGGCACGCCATCCGTCTCGCCGCGCAGGAAGATGGCCGTGCCGGGCACGCGCAGCGGCGGCGCGATGAACAGCGACGAGAGGAAATCGTCGAGCGGGATCGCATGCTTTTCCAGGTTCTGGAACACCAGCTGGCGGCCCCGCTTCCAGGTCAGCATGACGATGAACAGGATGGCGCCCAGCAGCAGCGGGAACCAGCCGCCGTGGAACAGTTTCAGGGCGCTGGCCGAGAACAGGCTGACGTCGATGACCAGGAAGAAACCGGTGGCGGCCCAGCACAGCAGCAAATTCATCTTCCAGCGGTAGCGGATGACGAAGAAGGTCAGGATGGTGGTGGCCAGCATGGTGGCCGTGACGGCGATGCCGTAGGCGGCGGCCAGCTTCTCCGACGAACCGAAACCGACGACGGCCAGCAGCACCACGGCCAGCTGCAGCCAGTTGACGGCGGGGATATAGATCTGGCCGATTTCGCTTTCCGACGTGTGGCGCACGCGCATGCGGGGCAAAAAGCCCAGCGCGATGGCTTGCTTGGTCATCGAGAAGGTGCCGGAAATGGTGGCCTGCGAAGCGATCACGGTGGCCATGGTCGACAGGATCACCAGCGGGTACACGCTCCAGGCGCCCAGCTGCTGGTAGAACGGATTCGAAATGGCTTCCGGGTGCGCCAGCAGCAGGCCGCCCTGGCCCAGGTAATTCAATGCCAGCGCGGGGAAGGCGATCAGGAACCAGGCCATGCGGATCGGCTTCTTGCCGAAGTGACCCATGTCCGCGTACAGCGCCTCGGCGCCGGTCAGCGCCAGCACCACGGCGCCCAGCGACAGGAAGGCGATGCGGCCATTGTCGAGCAGGAAGGCCACCGCATGCAGCGGGTTGACGGCGGCCAGGATGGCCGGCGACTTGACGATGTTGACCACGCCCATGCAAGCGAGCGCGACAAACCAGATCAGCATGATAGGGGCGAAGAAACGGCCGATGCCGGCCGTGCCGTGCGACTGCACCGAGTACAGGGCCACCAGCACGGCGATCGTCAGCCATACCACGTAGGGACTGAAGGCGGGCGTGGCCACTTCCAGGCCCTCGATGGCCGACAGCACGGAAATGGCCGGGGTGATCACGCTGTCGCCATAGAACAGGGTGGCGCCAAACACGCCGATCACCATCAGCGGCACGTGCCAGCGCGACGACTTGCTGACGGACGACAGCACCAGCGCCATCAAGGCCATGATGCCGCCCTCGCCGCGGTTGTCGGCGCGCAACACCAGGGTCACGTACTTGAGCGAGACGATCAGGGTCAGGCCCCAGAAGATCAGCGAAACGATACCCAGCAGATTGTTATGCGTGACGGCCAGGCCATGGGTCGGGTCAAAAACCGTTTTCAGCGTGTACAGCGGACTGGTGCCGATATCGCCGTAGACGATGCCGACGGCAGCCAGTGTCAAGCCGACCAGGCTGCTTTTTTTGTGTTCCGACGTCAAGATTGCACCCGTTTCTGTTTTGTTGCATCGCACAATATGATAGGTATTAGCAAATAGCAAGAGTATTTTTGCATGGTTCCGCAGCTGCCCCAAGGTCATTGTTTTATGCCGCCGCGCCGGCTTGCGCGGGCGTGCGGATGTTGATTTGCTGCCATTCTACGCCTCGCCAGCGGCGCCGGGCAGCCCCGTGTGTTTTCAGCGATAATGACAGACTGTCTACTCTGAAGCGAACGCCATCATGAATCCAGGCATGTTGTACGCCTCCCTCGCCTTCCTGTGCTGGGGCCTGTTTCCCCTGTATTTCCATGCCATCGACGATATTGCCCCCCAGGAAATCCTGGCCAACCGCATGGTCTGGTCGCTGTTGTTCCTCGGCATCGTGCTGACCGTGCGCCGCCAGTGGGGCTGGCTGGGCGCCCTGCGCGGCCAGCCGAAGGTGGTGGCCAGCTTCATCGCCAGCGCGTTTTTGCTGTCCGCCAACTGGTTCATCTATATCTGGGCCGTCAACAATGGCCATGTGGTCGACGCCAGCCTCGGCTACTTTATTACGCCCTTGATCAACGTCATGCTGGGCTTTTTGCTGCTGCACGAGCGCCTGCGCCGCCTGCAGTGGCTGGCCATCGGCCTGGCCGCCTGCGGCGTGGCCTGGCTCACCTGGCAGGCGGGGCAGGTGCCGTGGATCGCCCTGCTGCTGGCGGCCACCTTCGGCGGTTACGGCTTGCTGCGCAAGACGGCCGCGCTGGGCGCGCTGGAAGGCCTGTCGTTTGAAACCCTGATCCTGTTCCCGCTGGCGCTGGCTTATATGCTGTGGCTGGCCTGGCATGGGCAAAGCGGCTTCGTCAACACGGAGTCGGGCGCCACGCGCGCCCTGCTGCTCGCGTCCGGCCCCATCACGGCGATTCCCCTGCTGCTGTTCGCGGCCGGCGCGCGGCGCCTGCCGTTGGCCGTGCTGGGCTTGCTGCAATATATCGCCCCCACGGGCCAGCTCCTGATCGGCGTGTGGGTCTTCCACGAATCGTTCACCCACGAGCGCATGCTGGGCTTCCTCGTCATCTGGACGGCGCTGGCCCTGTATGCGGCCGAAGGCCTGTGGACGGCGCGTAAAGTGCGCGCCGCCGCCTGAGCCTGCCCCAGGCGTCCGTTTCCGCAGCGCACAGCGCTGGCCGGAAGCGGGCGTTTACCGTATCCTGTCCGTCTTTGTATATCACCCGAGATTTCTAATGGCAAATTACGTCTACACCATGAATCGCGTGGGCAAAATCGTCCCGCCCAAGCGCCAGATTCTGAAAGATATTTCCCTGTCCTTCTTCCCAGGCGCGAAGATCGGCGTGCTGGGCCTGAACGGCTCCGGCAAATCGACCCTGCTGAAAATCATGGCCGGCATCGACACCGACATCCAGGGCGAAGCCGTGCCGATGCCGGGCCTGAACATCGGCTACCTGCCGCAGGAACCGCAGCTGGATCCGGAAAAAACCGTGCGCCAGGAAGTCGAGTCGGGCCTGGGCGAAGTGTTTGAAGCGCAAGCCAAGCTGGAAGCCGTGTACGCCGCGTATGCCGAGGAAGACGCCGATTTCGACGCCCTGGCCACGGAACAGGCGCGCCTGGAAGCGATCATCTCGACCTCCGACGGCGGCAATCTGAATTTGCAGCTGGAAATGGCCGCCGACGCCCTGCGCCTGCCGCCCTGGGACGCCAAGATCGGCGTGCTGTCCGGCGGTGAAAAGCGCCGCGTGGCGCTGTGCAAGCTGCTGCTGTCGAAACCGGACATGCTGCTGCTCGACGAGCCGACCAACCATCTGGATGCGGAATCGGTCGACTGGCTGGAACAATTCCTGCTGCGCTTCCCCGGCACCGTGGTGGCCATCACCCATGACCGCTACTTCCTCGACAACGCGGCAGAGTGGATCCTGGAGCTGGACCGCGGCCACGGCATCCCATGGAAGGGCAATTACTCGACCTGGCTGGACCAGAAGCAAGCGCGCCTGAAGCAGGAAGAAGCGACGGAATCGGCGCGCCAGAAGGCGCTGCAGAAGGAACTGGAGTGGTCGCGCCAGAACCCGAAAGCGCGCCAGGCCAAGTCGAAAGCCCGTCTGGCCCGTTTCAACGAGCTGTCCGAGCATGAATACCAGAAGCGCAACGAGACGCAGGAGATCTTCATTCCCGTGGCCGAACGCCTGGGCAATGAAGTCATCGAATTCAAGAACGTGTCGAAAGCCTTCGGCGACCGTTTGCTGATCGACAACCTGAGCTTTACCGTGCCGCCAGGCGCCATCGTCGGCATCATCGGCCCCAACGGCGCCGGTAAATCGACCCTGTTCAAGATGATTACCGGCAAGGAAACGCCGGACAGCGGCGAAGTGGCCATCGGCCAGACGGCGCGCGTGTCCATCGTCGACCAGAACCGCGATTCCCTGGCCGACAACAAGTCCGTCTTTGAAGACGTGTCCGGCGGCGCCGACATGCTGACGGTGGGCCGTTTCGAAATGCCGTCGCGCGCCTACCTGGGCCGCTTCAACTTCAAGGGTTCGGACCAGCAGAAGCAGGTGGGCAACCTGTCCGGCGGTGAACGCGGTCGTTTGCACCTGGCAAAAACGCTGTTGATGGGCGGCAACGTCCTGCTGCTCGATGAACCGTCGAACGATCTGGACGTGGAAACCTTGCGCGCGCTGGAAGACGCCCTGCTGGAATTTGCCGGCAGCGTCATGGTCATTTCGCATGACCGCTGGTTCCTCGACCGTATCGCCACGCACATCCTCGCCTTCGAAGGCAACTCGCAAGTGACCTTCTTTGACGGCAACTACCAGGAATACGAAGCCGACAAGAAGAAACGCCTGGGTGAAGAAGGCGCGAAACCAAAACGTATCCGCTACAAGCCTTTGACGACGTAATTTACGTACGACAATACAAAAAGGCAGTTACCTCGCGGTAACTGCCTTTTTTTTCAGCATATTTCAAGCATTGAAAACCGTCGCGAGCGGCAACGCATGTGGCCGGGAAACGGAACCGTGCTATAGCACGGGGCCGCCGAGGCAGTGAGCATCGGCGGCCGCAAAGCGTGCCGCGCAGTAGGTTTTTAGAAGTTGTAGCGTGCGCCCAGTGCCAGGCCGGTGGCCTTGTGGCCCTGGTCGGCGCTCTTGCCGAAGTGTTCCACTTCCGCCGTCAGCGAGACTTTCTCGTTGATCGCGTACTGGGCACCGACGGAGGCATACACGCCCGTCTTGTTCTCGCCCGTCACGCCGCTCGACAGGCCCGTGCCGCTCAGGCTATTGTTGACCTTGGCCACGCCCAGCTTGCCGAACACGCCCACCTTGTCGCTCACGGGCATGGTGGCCTTGCCGGCCAGGTAATAGCCGTGCGAGTCGCTTTTCACGGCACCGTTGCCGGCGCCCGTGACATAGCTGTAATCCTTGCTGCCGAAATCGGCGTAGCCGCCCTCGACCGCCCAAGTCTTGTCGAAGTCATAACCGGCAAACACCTTGCCGCCGGCCTTGTAGCCGCTGTGGTTATCGGCGCTGGTGGCGCCAGGAATGTCGAAGTTATAACGGTTGCCGGTAATGCCGGCGCCGACGTAAGCGCCTTCAGCGTGCGCGACGCCCATGCCGGTGAATGCGGTAGCAGTGGCGATCATTGCAAACAGGATTTTCTTCTTCATCATGTTCTCTCTTTCAATTGGTTGACGTGCCAGGATTCGCAGTTCAGCGAAGTGCGATGCGTACACAATAACAGTCGAAAAAAGCTACGTCTTTCTCCATTCCGTAAGAACTGTGACAAGATGTAAGTGGGAATTTCAAACTGACAATAAATGAAAGATGCGCACCGTTGCGCGAACTTAATATAGACTTAAGAGAAAATCGAATTTCAGACGAACAGGAGAGATGCATGCACAAACGCCAGTTTCTCGCCGCCGCCATGACGGCTGCCACCGTGCCGGCCATGGCCCGCGCGGCGCCGCCAGCGCTGCGCGGGCCGGCCCTGCTGACCGTCACGGGCAGCGTAGCCAAGCCGAACCGGGGTCCCTTCGACGCCGTGCGCGACCAGATGATGCACAAGCAAAAGATCAGCTTTGAACGGGCGCGGGCGTTCGACTTCACGGCGCTGACAGCCTTGCCGGCGCACACCATCCGCCCCACCCTGGAATATGACGGCAAGGCGCATGCCTTGCGCGGACCGCTGCTGCTCGACGTGCTGATGGTGGCGGGCGCGCCGCAGGATGATGCCGTGCGCCTGCTGCTGCGCGGCGTGGACGGCTATGCGGCGGCGCTGACCGTGGCGCAGGCGCGCGCCCAACGCTTCATCGTCGCCACCCACCTCGATGGACAGGCAATGGCGCTGGGCGGCCTGGGTCCCCTATGGGCGATCCACGATGCGGACCGCATCGCGGCCGTGGCGGCGCTGCCCCTGGCCGAACGTTTCGCCAGCTGCCCGTGGGCGCTGTATCACATCGGCGTGGAGGCGGGTTGAGCTGTCTTGCAACGCCAGACAAAACCGTAGCGAGCGGCAGTGATTTGTGGCCGAGAAGCGCAGACGTGCTTGAGCATGGTGAGCATCGCCGGCCGCAAAGCGCGACGCGCAGCAGGTTTTGCCAGGCGTTTAGGCGTAGGCTTCCGCCATCGACATAACCCGTGGCGCGATGGTAATGCCGTACTCCTCGAACAGGGCCGTAATGGCCGCCAGGTTCTGCGTGCACTCTTCGGTTTTCCAGCCCTTGAAGATATCGGTGCCGTCTTTCTGGAAATGCAGGTCCAGCACCTTGCCCATATCCTTGTGCAGATAGGGCGAACTGTAGGTGTTCTCGAAGCCAAGCGTCCTCAACTGCCCCAACAGGGCATGCGGCGGATTGTCGGGATCGGTGGCGAGGAAAACGCCGAAGGTCTTGCCGGGCGGCTTGGCCGCGATATCGACTTCATAGATCCCGGGCGCCTTGCTGACAGACGTACTCTTTAAAAATAACATGAAACACTCCCTGCGCGTGATGTCCTGCGCCTGAAAGCGGCAACATGACAGGGGCAATGCGCGATGATTCCCTTCGCCAAATCTTATTGCTAATTGGCATCTTTGTCGACAAATCGGCAATTATATTTGGTAAATCGTGGTTATCTTGTCGTGTCAGACAGCGCATATTGCCAGGAAAGCTAGTTATCATTGCGCCAATACTCGGCCTGCTGCATACTTTTGGCTTGCGTAAAGATCGCCCTGCCCCGTATGCCTGGGCCCGCATCCGCACGTCCCGGCCAGCCTATCCTCGTCCCCATGCGTCTTCTGTCGATCAAGTACCGCCTGCTCATACTCCTGACCCTGATCCTCGGGGCGGGCTTCATGGCCACCAGCCTCGCCAGCTATCTGGCCTCGCGCCAGGCCATCGAACATGGCATCGCCGACCAGACCCTGCCTTTGACGGGCGACAATATCTATTCCGAAATCCAGAAGGACATGCTGCGCCCCGTCTTCATCTCTTCGCTGATGGCGCATGACACCTTCGTGCGCGACTGGATACTCGCCGGCGAAAGCAACCCGGCGCAGATCGTGCGCTACCTGGCCGAAGTGAAGAAGAAATACGGCGCCATCACCAGCTTTCTCGTCTCGGACAAGAGCAGCAAATATTATTACGCGGAAGGCACCTTGAAATCCGTCAGCCCGGAGGCGACGCGCGATATCTGGTACTACCGCGTGCGCGCCATGCAAAACAGCGACTATGAAACCAATGTCGACATCGACATGGCCAACCGCGACAGCATGACCATCTTCATCAACCACCGCGTCTACGATTATGACGGCCAGTTCATCGGCGCCACGGGCATCGGCCTGACCCTCGACACCATGAGCCACATCATCGACCGCTACCAGGCGCGCTTTCACCGCAACATTTATTTTGTCGACGGCGCCGGTGCCCTGGTGCTGGCTGGCAAGACCATGCGCGATGGTCACGCCAACATCCGCAAATTGCCCGGCGTAAACACCATTGCCGACCAGATCATCAATCACCGGAGCGAGCCGACGCACCTGTCCTACCAGCAGGACCGCGCGCAAATCCTCGTCAACTCGCGCTACATTCCCGAACTGGGCTGGTACCTGGTGGTCGAGCAGAACGTCAGCGACGAGGTCAGATCGCTGCAGGGCGTGTTCATCCTGAACCTGGCCATCAGCTTTGGCGTCACCCTGCTGGTGCTCGTGCTGACCCTGCTGACGGTAAACCGCTACCAGCGCCGCATCGAGCGCATCGCCTCGACGGATGCGCTGACGGGCTTGATGAACCGCAAATCGCTGGAATTATTGTTCCAGCGCGCCATGTTATTGTCCAAACGCAATGCACAGCCCATGTCGGCCATCCTTTTCGACATCGACTTCTTCAAGCGCGTCAACGATACCCACGGCCATCTGTGGGGCGACAAGGTCATTTGCGGCGTGGCGGACGTGGCGCGCGCCACCGTGCGCGAAAGCGACGTCATCACGCGCTGGGGCGGCGAGGAATACCTGGTACTGCTGAATAACTGCAGCCTGGCGCAAGCCGTGGAAGTGGCGGAAAACCTGCGCGCCGCCGTCGAACGCCACGACTTCGGCTTGCCCGAGCCGCAACTGCCCGTGACGATCAGCCTGGGCGTGGCCGAATACCGGCCGGAGGAAAGCGAATCGGCCTTCTTCTCGCGCGCCGACAGCGCCCTGTATCAGGCGAAACAAGGCGGGCGCAATGGCGTCCACGCCAGCTGACTGATTTATTGCCCGCGCTTGCGCCTGGCCAGGTCCTGCGTGGGCGCCACCAGGGCCCGGTACAGCTCGCCCGTGGCGGCATCCCAGGCTTGCACGGCCTGCAGCTGGCGTTGCACGGTGGCATCGTCACCGCGTGCAATGGGGCCGGACAGCGCTGGCGCCGCGCCCAGGCGGAACACGTTCGCCACCGCTTCCGTCACCAGAGGCTGCGCCAGTTCGCGCGCCACCGGCTCGGGGATGCCGGCCGCCTGGTAGGCGCGCAGGGCGGCATCGAGCACCGTTACCAGGTAATTGCTGGCAAAGACGGCGGCGGCGTGATACAGGGTCTTGGCGGCCGGATCGATGGGCACGGGACGCGCGCCGATGGCATTCAAGGCCGGCGTGAGGAAGGCCAGCGCCAGCGGATCGCCTTCGACGCCGCAAAACGTGCCGTCAAAGGTGGCGGCCACCTGCTGCGGATCGGCAAAGCTGCGGATCGGGTGCGCGCTGGCCACCGATGCACCGGCCTGCGTGGCCGCCAGCAGCACGTTCGAGGCCAGCGCGCCGCTGCAGTGGAACACGATGGCGCCTGCCTGGCGTCCCTCGGCCACCAGCGCCGCGCAGGCCGGGCCGATCTGGTCGTCCGCCACGGCCAGCATGGTGACGTCGGCGCGCCGCAAGGCCGCATAGCCGGCGACGGGGCTGCCTGCGCCCATGAAATCGACGGCCGCCTGCGCCGTCGCCATCGAGCGCGTCAGCACATCCTGCACGGCGATGCCGTCCACGCCGGCGAACAGGCGGCCCAGCACCTTGCCCACGTGGCCGGCGCCGATGATATTCAATGTCACGTTCATGATGATGTTCTAAAAACTCGATCCCGGCTGGCGCAGGAATTCCACCTCTTCCGGGGTGGAGGGGCGGCCGAGGATGGCGTTGCGGTGCGGGAAGCGGCCGAAGCGGGCGATCACTTCCTGGTGCCGCTGCGCATAATCAAGCATGCTCTCGAAACCCGGCTGCGCCTGCGACAGCAGCTGGAACAGCTCGACGGCGCGTGCCTGCATGGCCAGGTCTTCCGCATGTTCGAACGGTAAATACACGAAGGCGCGCAGCATCGGCGGCAGTTGCCGGTCGAGTCCCTGCTGCGTCAAGGCAACGGCCAGCGCCAGCGCCCCGACGTCGCCGGCAAAGGCGCGCGGCGTGCCGCGGTACACATTGCGCGTGAACTGATCGAGCACGATGAGACGCGCCAGCGCGCCGTGCGGCGTCGCATCCCATTCACCCAAGCCGCCGGCTATGGCGGCGTCGATCAGCGCGCCGAAACGCGCGCGTATCTGCGCGTCGAAGGCGTCATCCTTGCGGAACCATTCCACGCGCGACTGGCCATAGCCAGGGTGTTCCGGCGGCAAAAACCAGAAATCGAGTACGTCTTGGGCCTGTGCATCCATGTTCATCCTGTTGGCATCCGGTTAATTGCGGGCATGCGACAGCTGGAAGCCGGCGATGCCGTCGAAGGCGGCCAGTTCGGCCGACATGGCCGACAGGCTGGCGCCCGTGTTCTTGCCGTGCGCGATGGCGACAAAACGCCATTCCTGCATGCCGTCGGTGCTGCCGATGGTCAGCGAGCCGCCCGCGATGTCATAGCCGCGCTTGGCGGCCATGCGCCGCAACGCATCTTCGCGGGGCACGAAATCGCGTTTGAAACGCATGGTGATGGCCACCGCGTGGCGCGACGGCAGCCAGTTTTCCAATTTTGACAGAAAAATCATCGCCATCGCGCACAGGAAGGCCAGGCCCATGGCCGACAGGTAAAAGCCGATGCCGACCATGATGCCGATCACGGACGAGGCCCAGATCGAGGCGGCCGTCGTCAGGCCGCTGATATTGAAGCCCTCGCGCATGATGACGCCGGCGCCGAGAAAGCCCACGCCCGTGACGATGCCCTGGATGACGCGCGTGGGGTCGCTGCCGACGATGGCGCCATGGCCGCCGTACCAGAACTCGGGATAGCCGCCCAGCACCGTCAACGCGGCCGAGGCCATGCAGACCAGGCTGTAGGTGCGCATGCCGGCCGCGCGCCCGTGATACGAGCGCTCATAGCCCACCAGCAAGCCCAGCAACAGCGCACCCAGCAAATTCAGCAGGATCACGCCATTCGTCGCCAGCTCGGCCGGCGACCAGTAGGCGCGCAGGAAGTCGATGGTCGGCATGCTAGGGCTTTTTCGTCAGCTGCTTTTCAAACGCCACATCGAGCTTGCTGACGCGGCGCGCCTTTTGCGGCCCCAGGCCATTGACGAAGGCGACAAAGGCGTCCAGTTCCAGCGGCGGGCACAAAGGCGGCAAGCCGGGGCCTTCCGTGAGGAAGAACAGTTCATCGCCCGTGCGCGCCATCGTGTACAGGCGGTGGCCGCTGCGTTCCTTGAGCCGCTCGATGGCGGACGTGGCGCGGGTCGAGCGCATCAGATGGCTCCCGTGCGCTGTTCCAGCCACGCCAGCGCAGGCGCATCGGCCGGCGCCGCCAGGTGCGGCGCCAGGCGCGCGCGCACGGTGGCGTGGTAGTCGTTGAGCCAGGCCGCCTCGTCGTCGCGCAACAGCGAGCGCTCGACGCAGCGCGTGTCGATCGGGCACAGGGTCAAGGTTTCGAAGCGCAGGAATTCGCCGAATGGCGTCGTCCCCGCCGGCACGTTCAGCACCAGGTTCTCGATGCGGATGCCCCACTGGCCAGGGCGATAAATGCCCGGTTCGATGGAGGTGATCATGCCTATCTCCATGGCCGTCTGCGGCTCCGGCATGGCGGACTGCGAAATCGATTGCGGCCCTTCGTGGACGTTCAGGAAAAAGCCCACGCCATGGCCCGTGCCGTGGCCAAAGTCGATGCCCTCGGCCCACAGGGGCGCGCGGGCGATGGAGTCAAGCATGGGCGACTTCACGCCGCGCGGGAACTGCGCGCGCGACAGCGCAATCATGCTGCGCAAGACGAGGGTGAAATCGCGCCGGTGTTCTGCCGTGATCGTGCCGACGGGAACCACGCGCGTGATGTCCGTGGTGCCGCCCCAGTACTGGCCGCCCGAGTCGATCAGCAGCAAGCCGTCGCCTTCGATGGTGGCGGCCGAATCCGCATGCGCGTGGTAATGCATGATGGCGCCATGCGCATTGAAGCCGGCGATGGTGCCGAAACTGGGGCTGACGAAACCGGCGCGGCGCGCGCGGGCGGCCGTCAGGTGCTCATCGACGCCGATTTCCGTCAACGGCGCGCGCTGCGGGTCGGCCAGGGTGCGATCCAACCAGCTGAAAAATTCGCACAGGGCGGCGCCGTCCTGCTCCATGGCCGCGCGCACATGCGCCGCTTCGCTGTCCGTCTTGCGCGACTTGGCCAGTGTGGTGGGGTTGATGGACTCCACCACGCGCACGCCGTCGGCCACGGCCTGGCGCGTGCCGAAGGTGATGCGGCGCGGGTCCAGCAGCAGGGTGGCGCCGGCCGGCAGGGCGGCCAGCGCGGCGGCCGCGCGGTCATACGCGGCCACGTCCACGCCTTCGCTCTCCAGCGTGGCGCGCAGGGCGGCGGGCAGCTTGCCGTCGGCGACGAACAGGGTGGCGCGCTCGGGGCCCACCAGCGCATGGGCGAGGAAGACCGGGTTGTAGTTCACGTCGGCGCCGCGCAGGTTGAACAAATACGCGATATCGTCGAGGGTGGAAATGACGTGGTGGCTGGCGCCGTGCGCCGCCATGCTGGCACGCAGGGCCGCCAGTTTTTCATTACGCGACAGGGCCGGATAGGCGGGTACATGTTCAAAGACGGGCGCGGCAGGCATGGCCGGGCGCTGCGGCCACACGGCTTGCAGCACATCGGTATCCGTGCGCAGGGTCACTTGCGCGCCCAGCGCCTGCTGCAGCAGGCGCGCATTGGCCAGACCCAGCACGGCGCCGTCGACGGCCACCGTCTGCCCCGGCTGCATGGTCTCTCCCAGCCAGTCGATATACAGCACGCTGGCGCCGGACGGGATTTTCTTCAGGACGATGCCGCTGCCGGCCAGTTCGTCTTCAGCCTGTTCCCAGTAACGGCCATCGGTCCACACGCCGGCAAAATCCTGCGTCACGACCAGGGTGCCGACCGACCCCGTAAAGCCCGACAGCCACTCGCGGCCCTGCCAGCGGGCCGGCAGGTACTCGGACAAATGCGGGTCGGCCGAGGGCACGATGCAGGCGTCGATATGCTGCGCGCGCATGGCGCCGCGCAGCTGCGATAAACGGGAAGCGGGAGTGGATTGGTCTGGTGTCTGCATGGGAGCGAAAATGGAGCGGTGCCGGGAAGTGCCTATGATACCGCGATTAGCAGCCGGGCTGCACTCGCTGCAGCGCCAGCAGCGCCCCGGCCGCGGCCGCGATTTTTTCCAGCAGCGCCTCGTCGTAGGGCAGCCACGGCACGGCGCCCAGCTTGTTCCCCTGTGCTGCCACCTCGATCACTGCCTCGGCGCCATCCTTGGTGACCCTGCCGGTGCTCAGGTGGATCGCATGCCCGCCCACCATCAGGTGGCGCGCTTCGAGCGTCATCCGGCCATCCTTGATCAGGTCCGCGAATACCTGTTCCAGCACGGCGCGCCGCATGTCCGCCATCGGCCCCGGTGCCAGGTTGGCCAGGTAAAACAGGCGCTGTTCGCGCTCCACGCTTTGCTCTTCCTCCACCAGCGCCAACGCGCTGGCGCTGACCAGCAGGTCCACCGCGCGGCACGCTTCCGAATATGCCACCGGCGCCATCGGCATCATCTGCGCGGGCGCCAGCCCGTTTGACGTGCAGGCGCCGCCCGCCCCCGGATACACGCGTCCCTGGATGCGCAGCAATACGCGCCAGGCGCCGAACTGGCGCGACAGGCCTTCATCGTAGTCCAGGCGCCAGCCTTCGCGGCGCGCCAGCCCCAGCAAGGTGCGCAGCGACAGCTGGTAGCCTGCAAATGCGGCACTGCCGTCGCCAGGCGCTGCATATATTTCGCGATAAACCTGGCGCAGCGGCTGGCGCAGACGCCGCTGCGCGAGCAGCGCTTGCCAGGCGGCGCGCTCCTCCCCGCTGCCATGCAAGGGGTGCCACAGGCCGATCTCGCCTTGCGCAGGCAAATCCACTGGCTGCCCCTGCGCATCGATGGCGCCTTTCCCGTCGAGCATAAAGGCCAGCCCATCGCCCGTGCGCCAGACCAGCGCGCGCGCCACCGCGTCGATATCGGCATCGTCGCGCAGGGCACGCCATTGGTCCAGGCCAAACCACACCTCGCTGGCGTAGCCGGCCTCCAGGCGTCGCGCCAGCATGGCCTGGCGCCGCTTTCCCATGGGACCCGGCATGCCGATCCTCCAGGCGATATCGGGCCGTTCGGCCAGCGCCCGTTCGGCCGGTTTCAGATTGCGTTCCAGCTTCTTGCGGATGCCGGCATGGCGCACCTGGGCCAGCGCCGCGCGCAGGGCCAGCAGGCTTTCGGGCGTGGGGATGGTTTCCACCGCATGACCCAGCGCCATCGCCAGCGACTGCGACGGCGCGCTCTTGGCCGCGCCGGGTGCCACGCATGCCAAAGGCAGCAGGACGGTGATCACGGGCCTGAACCATGCATCATCGCGATAGGACGCCACCCGCGCGGCACGCGCCAGCACCGGCGAGTCTGCCGTGGCAAAGGCGGCATCGGCCGTATACGGCACGCTGCCATCATGAATGGCGGCGATATGGCGCGCCGCCTGTTCCAGTATCGTACGCGCAAAATCCACATACGCCGCATCATCGGCCAGCTCTTCGGCGGGGTCCGCCTCGCCTATGCTGTCGCGGTTCCAGTGGCCGCTGTAGCGCGAGCCGGCCAGCGCCAGCAGCGACGTTTTCGCCAGCTGCGGCAGCACGGTAAGTTCCTGCAAGGTCAAGGGCATCGGGTAGCGCGCATGGCGCTCGTCCATCATCTGCCCGAACTGGGTCAGGGCGTCGCCGCCGGCCAGCTGCGCCAGCAGCCAGGCGGCAAAATGCTGTTCGCCCCAGTGCTTCGGTTCATCGAGGACGCGCAGCGCCAGCTGCGCGCTGCCTTCCGGTGGCGTGCCGCGCAGGCAAGCCAGGCAGCCGATTGCGTAGTCCCAGTCGTGCACGCGGGCCGCGTCCAGCGCGTCGAGGAACATGTCGCCTGCCAGCGCCGGTGCCAGGTTCATGCTGCTCGCTTGCTCCAATAGCGCCAGCGCCAGTTCGCGCCGAGCATAATCGTCATGGCCGAAGCGCGCCGCGCGGTGCAGCGCACCCCAGATGGCGCCCAGTTCTTCTGGCGCCCAGTCGCTGAAATCGACCGGCGGCCCCGTAAAGCGCGCATGCTCGACAAAGCCGCCATCGAGGCGGGCGCGCAGCGCCGCGGCGCGAGTGGACTCAGATGGCATCATCGGCCTCGTAGCGGCGCAAGCCTTCCAGATCCAGCACGCGGATGCCGCCGTAATCGAGGCGCAGCAAGCCTTTCTTTTCCAGCACCTGCAAGGCCTGGTTGGCGCGCTGGCGCGAGGAGCCGGACAGCAGGCCGATTTCCTCCTGCGACAGCTGCACCAGGGTTTCCACGCCCGGGTACAAATGCGAATTGAACATCGACGCCAGGCAGCGCGCCACGCGCGTGTTCAGGTCCAGCAGGCGCTCGTTTTCCACCATGCCGATGAACTGTCCCAGGCGCTCGTTCAACTGCATCAGCAAAAAGCGCGTAAATGGCAAACTCGTTTCCAGCAGCCAGTGGAAGGTGGCGCCGGGCAGGCGCGCCACGCGCGTGTCGCGCAAGGCCATGGTGTCGTACTTGCGGATTTCGTTCTTCAGCAGCGAGCCTTCGCCAAACCAGCTGCCGGGCGGCACGCCGATAAAGGTCATGGCCTTGCCGGATGCGGAAAAATTATTCATCTTGACCATGCCGCTGATGACGCCGATCCAGTTGTCCACCGGCTCGCCCTTGCGGCAGACAAAACCGCCTTTCGGCACGAAGGTTTCAAACACATCCGCCTCCACCCGGGCCAGTTGAACGGGATCGAGCAGCTGCGCCCAGTTTGCCGCGCGCACGGCATCCTTGAGACTGATATCAGGGTTGGTCATTGTGCGATGCACCATCGAAAAGTGGGTAAATGTCCCCGAAAAGACAACTCGGCAAACTAACGCAAGCTACTATCATTACACAAACGCAGCACACATAAAAAACACAGAGCGCCACACGACGAGGTGGCGCCTGAGACACGCAACAGGGAGACACTGGTGCATACAACGACCACGGCAGCAATGCCAACTTTTCCGCGGCGCTTATTGCAACACGGAGCAATCCGCGCTGACAAGCCCGCATTTCGCGAAAAACACCTGGGCATCTGGCAAACCTGGAGCTGGTCCCAGGTCAATGACGAGGTACGTGCGCTGGCCTGCGGTCTGGCGGCCATCGGTTTCCAGCGCGGCATGAACCTGGCCATCATCGGCGACAACCGCCCGCGCCTGTACTGGGCCATGCTGGCCGCGCAAAGCCTGGGCGGCGTGCCGGTGCCACTGTACCAGGATGCGCCGGCCGCCGACATGGCCTATGTGCTGCAGGATGCGGAAATCCATTACGCCATCGTCGAAGACCAGGAACAGGTCGACAAGCTGCTCGAACTCAAGGCGCTGTACCCGCACATCACCCACATCGCCTATGACGATGAACGCGGCATGCGCCACTACCGCCAGCCGGAGCTGATTTCCTTCGCCGGCCTGCAGGCGCTGGGCCGGGTCTACGATCGCGAACATCCGGGCTTTTTCGACGCTTCCGTGGAGCTGGGTAACGGTCAGGATTCGGCCGTCATGCTGTACACCTCGGGCACCACCGGCAAGCCGAAAGGCGTGTGCCAAAGCCACGCCGCACTGCTGGCCGCAGGCGTTGGCTGCGTCGCCTTCGACAAGCTCACGGACGATGAAGACATCCTCTCCTACCTGCCCATGGCGTGGGTCGGCGACTGCCTGTTCTCGCTGGCACAGGCCATGGTGGCAGGCTTCACCGTCAACTGCCCCGAGTCGGGCGATACGGTGATGATCGACATGCGCGAAATCGGCCCCACCTGCTATTTTGCCCCTCCGCGCGTGTTCGAGAACATGCTCACCAGCGTGATGATACGCATGGAAGATGCGAGCAGCATCAAGCGCCACATGTTCAGGCATTTCATGGACGTCGCCAAACGCTGCGGCGCGCAGATTCTGGATGGCAAGCCGGTTTCGCTGGCTGACCGTCTCAGCTACAAGCTGGGCGACCTGCTGGTCTACGGTCCCCTGAAAAACGTGCTCGGACTGTCGCGCGTGCGCGTCGCCTATACGGCCGGCGCCGCCATCGGCCCCGACCTGTTCCGCTTCTACCGCTCCATCGGCGTCAACCTCAAGCAGCTGTATGGCTCCACCGAAACGTGCGCCTATGTATGTCTGCAACCGGATGGCAATATCAAGTTCGACAGCGTAGGCTTGCCGGCGCCGGGCGTGGAAGTCAAGCTGGCGCACAACGGCGAAGTGCTGGTCAAGTCGCCGGCCACCATGAGCGGCTACTTCAAGCGTCCCGATGCGACAGCCGAAGTGATCGACGACGACGGCTATTTCCATACGGGCGACGCGGGCGTGTTCGACAGCGAAGGCCACCTGAAAATCATCGACCGCGCGGCCGACGTGGGCAAGATGAATTGCGGCGCCATCTTCGCCCCCAACTACATCGAGAACAAGCTCAAGTTTTTCCCCTTCATCAAGGAGGTGGTGGCTTTCGGCCATGCGCGCGACCAGGTCTGTGCCTTCATCAATATCGACATCGAAGCGGTGGGCAACTGGTCCGAGCGGCGCGGCATCGCCTATTCCGGCTACACCGACCTGGCGGCCCGCACCGAGACATATGGCCTGATTCGCGACTGCATCGAGCAAATGAACGCGGAACTGGCGGCCGACCCCTTGATGGAACGCACGCAGGTACACCGCTTCCTGGTGCTGCACAAGGAACTCGATCCGGACGACGACGAACTGACCCGCACGCGCAAGGTGCGCCGCAAGTTCATCGCCGAAAAATACGCGGTGCTCATTGCCGCCCTGTATGAGGGCAAGGCAACGCAATACATCGAGACCCAGGTGAAGTTCGAGGATGGCCGCATCGGTTCGACCAGCGCCGACCTGCAGATCTGGGACAGCAAAACGTATCCGGCCCTGGGCCTGGCTGCATGATGGAGCACAGCACGATGCAAATGAACGAACCCGACGCCCATTTCGGCACGGCCCGCAAGACCGGTCCCGTGATCCTCGACCTGAAGAACATCTCGCTGTCGTTCGGCGGCGTGAAGGCGCTGACCGATATCTCCTTCGACGTCAGGCAGCATGAAATCCGCGCCATCATCGGCCCGAACGGCGCCGGCAAAAGTTCGATGCTCAACGTGATCAACGGCGTGTACCGTCCGCAGCAGGGCGAGATCATCTACCGGGGCGAACACCGGCGCGGCATGGATTGCTATGCGGCCGCCAAGTCCGGCATTGCGCGCACCTTCCAGAACATCGCCCTGTTCAAGGGCATGACGGTGCTGGACAACATCATGACGGGGCGTAACCTGAAAATGAAGTCGAATTTCCTCTTGCAAGCCCTGTACTGGGGCCCGGCGCGGCGCGAGGAAATCGAGCACCGCAAGAAGGCCGAAGAAATCATCGACTTCCTGGAAATCCAGGCCATCCGCAAGACGCCCGTGGGACGCCTGCCCTACGGCCTGCAAAAGCGCGTGGAACTGGGCCGCGCGCTGGTGGCCGAACCGRAAATTTTGCTGCTGGACGAGCCGATGGCCGGCATGAACGTGGAGGAAAAACAGGACATGTGCCGCTTCATCCTCGACGTCAACGACCAGCTGGGCACGACCATCGTGCTGATCGAGCACGACATGGGCGTGGTGATGGATATCTGCGACCGCGTGGTAGTGCTCGACTACGGCAAGAAAATCGGCGATGGCACGCCCGACGAGGTGCGCAGCAATCAGGATGTCATCAACGCGTATTTGGGTGTCGCGCACTAGCACCAGACAAGGAACAGCAATGAATATCAATTTTTTCTTTGAAGTGCTGATCGGCGGCCTGCTGTCGGGCGTCATGTATGCGCTGGTGGCGATCGGCTTCGTCCTGATCTACAAGGCCTCGGGCGTGTTCAACTTCGCGCAGGGCGCGATGGTGTTCTTCGCCGCCCTGACCTGCGTCGGCATCATGGACAAGTTCGGCCTGTCGCTGTGGCTGGCCATCCCGCTGACGATGCTCACCATGATAGTCCTGGGCATGGCGATTGAAAGGGTGGTCTTGCGCCCGCTCGTCAACCAGCCCGAAATCACCCTCTTCATGGCCACCATCGGCCTGACCTTTTTCATCGAGGGCCTGGCGCAGCTGATGTGGGGTTCGCAGGTGCACAAGCTGGACCTGCCGATCGAGGACGTGCCGATGCAGTTCCTGATGGACCACTTCGACATCAACATTTCGCAATTCGACATGGTGGCTGCCGGCGTCTGCGCGGTGCTGGTCATTTGCCTGGCCCTGCTGTTCTCGAAAACCAAGGTAGGCCGCGCCCTGCGCGCCGTCGCCGACGACCACCAGGCGGCGCTTGCCGTGGGTATCCCTTTGCAGCGCATCTGGGCCGTGGTCTGGGGCGTGGCGGGCCTGGTGGCCCTGGTGGCAGGCTTGCTGTGGGGCGCCCGCAACGGCGTGCAGTTCGCCCTCACCTTCGTCGCCCTCAAAGCCTTGCCGGTGCTGATCCTCGGCGGCTTTACCTCGGTGCCGGGCGCCATCGTCGGCGGCCTGATCATCGGCGCCTCTGAAAAACTGGCCGAAGTCTATATCGGCCCCATGGTCGGCGGCGGCATCGAAGGCTGGTTCCCGTATGTGCTGGCCCTGCTGTTCCTGCTGGTGCGCCCGGAAGGCCTGTTCGGCGAGAAGATCATCCGGCGGATCTGATGACGCACACCATGCACACCACGCACAACGCTACCGCTCCATCACAAAGGACACGCCATGATTTACCGTGAAGCAGGACAATTCAAGACCAGCTACCAGGCCGACAACCAGATCTTCCCGATCCGGCAAGACCGCCTGGCGCTGACGGGCACGCTGCTAGCCGCCGTCTTCCTCCTGCCGTATTTCTCCTCGCCCTATCTGCTGTCGGCGATCATGATTCCCTTCCTGATCTTCGCCCTGGCCGCGCTGGGACTGAACATCCTGACCGGTTACGCGGGCCAGCTGTCGCTGGGCACGGCCGCCTTCATGGCCGTCGGTGCCTTCGCCTCATACAACTTCATGGCGCGCCTGCCTGGCCTGCCGCTGCTGGTGTCCTTCATCCTGGGCGGCCTGTGCGCGGCCACGGTGGGCATCGCCTTCGGCCTGCCCTCCTTGCGCATCCGCGGCTTCTACCTGGCAGCCTCCACGCTGGCGACGCAGTTCTTCGTTGTCTGGTGCCTGACCAAGATCCCGTATCTGACCAACTACAGTTCCTCGGGCGTGATCACGGTACAGAAAATGAGCATCCTCGGCTACCAGTTCGACACGCCACAAAGCAAATACCTGCTGGTGCTGGCCATCGTCGCCGGCATGGCGCTGCTGGCCAAGAACATGATCCGCTCAAACGTGGGCCGTTCATGGATGGCCGTGCGCGACATGGACATGGCGGCAGAAGTGATCGGTTTCAGACTGATGCGCACCAAGCTGCTGGCGTTCGCCGTCAGCTCGTTTTACTGCGGCGTGGCCGGCGCGCTGTATGCGTACGCCTACCTGGGCACGGTAGAACCGGAAGCGTACAACCTGGACCTGTCCTTCCGCATCCTGTTCATGATCATCATTGGCGGCGTCGGTTCGATTTTAGGCTCCTTTCTGGGCGCGGCCTTCATCGTGCTGCTGCCCGTCTTCCTGAACACCATCGCGCATGGCCTGGCGCTGCCCACCAGCGTGGCCTCGAACCTGGAACTGATGGTGTTCGGCGCGCTGATCATCTTCTTCCTGATCGTCGAACCACACGGCCTGGCCAGGCTGTGGCAGATCGCCAAGGAAAAGCTCAGGTTGTGGCCTTTCCCGCACTAGGAATTTGTACCTTGCAGTCAGATGTCGGTTCTGTTGAAAACCAAATAAAACAAGAGGAGACACAATGAAACACATCAAATCGCTCATGCTGGCCGCCGCCATCGCCAGTGCCGCACTTACCATGGCCGGCAGTGCGCAGGCGCAGGACAAGGAACAGTACATCGCCCTGCCGTCCTACCGCGTGGGTCCATACGCGGCCGGCGGCTCCGGCTTCTACGGCGGCATCATCGACTACTTCAACCTGGTCAACCAGGCCGGCGGCGTCAATGGCGTCAAGATCAGCTGGGAGGAATGCGAAACCGAATACAACCCGTCGCGCGGCGTCGAATGCTATGAACGCCTGAAAACCAAGCAGGGCGGCGCCACGTTGGTCGAAACCCTGTCCACGGGCGTCGCCTACGGCATCCTCGACCGCGTGGCGCAGGACAAGATCCCGATGACGATGATCGGCTACGGCCGCTCGGATGCCGCCAACGGCAAGGTCTTCCCCTACGTGTATCCGCTGATCTCCAGCTACTGGAGCCAGGCCGCCGCCATGATCAAGTATTTGGGCGACAAGGATGGCGGCATGGACAAGCTGAAAGGCAAGAAGATCGTCCACCTGTACCACGATTCGGCCTTCGGCAAGGAGCCGCTGCCCGTGCTCGAAGCGCTGTCGAAACAGTACGGCTTCGAGCTGATCAAGATTCCCGTCGCGCCGCCCGGCAGCGAACAGCAATCGCAATGGCTGCAGATCCGCCAGGCCAAGCCGGACCACGTGATCCTGTGGGGCTGGGGCGTGATGAACTCCGTCGCCATCAAGACGGCGCAACGCAACGGCTTCCCGCGCGACAAGATGCTGGGCGTCTGGTGGGCCGGCTCCGAGGAAGACACGATTCCATCGGGCGACGCGGCCAAGGGTTACACGGCGATGACGTTCAATACGCCGGGCAATTACCCCGTGCTCGACGACATCCGCAAGAAACTCTACGCCTCCGGCAAGGGCAATCTGTCCGACCAGTCGCGCATCGGCTCCGTCTACCACATGCGCGGCGTGACGGCCGGCATCCTGTGGGTGGAAGCGATCCGCACGGCGCAGGAAAAATTCGGCAAGGGCAAGCCGATCACGGGCGAGCAGATGCGCTGGGGCCTGGAAAACCTGAACGTCGACGATGCGCGCCAGAAGGCCGTGGGCGCGCTGGGCATGTTCCCCACCGTGAAAACCAGCTGCGACGACCATGAAGGCTCGGGCGCCGTGAAAGTACAGCAGTGGGATGGCAAGAAATGGACCGCCATCACGCCGAAATGGATCGTCGGCGACAAGGCCCTGGTGCGCAAGCTGGTCGAGGAATCGTCAGGCAAGTACGCGGAAGAGAAAAAGATCACGCCGGCGTGCATGAAGTAAGCCACTGGAACCGGATCGGTGCCGACGCGCCGGTCCCGTGTTTAACATTTTAAAGAAGCAGCCATGAGCCACACTGCCACGCAATCCCCGATCAAGGTAGACGCGCCGCCGCCCTACCTGTCGGTCAACAATATCGAAGTCATTTACGACCATGTGATCCTGGTCTTGAAAGGCGTGTCGCTGCAGGTCCCGCAAGGCAAGATCGTGGCCCTGCTGGGCGCCAACGGCGCCGGCAAGTCGACCACGCTGAAGACCATCTCGACCCTGCTGCGCGGCGAGCGCGGTGACGTCACCAAGGGCGAGGTCCAGTTCAAGGGCGAGCGCGTGGACCAACTGACGCCGAATGAGCTGGTCAGGCGCGGCCTGTCGCAGGTGATGGAAGGCCGCCACTGTTTCGGCCACCTGACGATCGAGGAAAACCTGCTGACAGGCGCTTACACGCGCAGCCTGTCGCGCGGCGAGCTGAAAGACGCGCTGGAGAAGGTGTATCACTATTTCCCGCGCCTCAAAACACGGCGCGCCAGTCAGGCCGGCTACACCTCGGGCGGCGAGCAGCAGATGTGCGCCATCGGCCGCGCGCTGATGGCCAAGCCCTCGATGATTTTGTTGGACGAACCCTCGATGGGCATCGCGCCGCAAATCGTCGAGGAGATCTTCGGTATCGTCAAGGATTTGAACCACAAGGAAAACGTCTCTTTCCTGCTGGCCGAGCAGAACACCAACGTGGCCCTGCGCTACGCCGACTTCGGCTACATCCTGGAAAACGGCCGTGTCGTGATGGAAGGGCAAGCCCGGGAACTGGCCAGCAACGAAGACGTCAAGGAGTTTTACCTGGGCGTCTCCGGTGCCGGGCGCAAGAGCTTCCGCGACATGAAGTTCTACCGCCGCCGCAAGCGCTGGCTGGCCTGAGGACAGAGGGACGCCATGGATCTGGAACGGGCGAAAGAAGTGTGCCGCGGCTTTCCCGGTGCGACCGAAGACATCAAATGGACGAATGTGCTGGCGTTTTGCGTCGGCGGCAAGATGTTCGCCCTGTGCGGCGCGGAAGCGCACAGCACGCGCGGCATGAGCTTCAAGGTCGATGCCGAACGCTTCCTGGAATTGACGGACCGTCCCGGTATCCGCCCCGCGCCCTACCTGGCACGGGCCAGATGGGTGCATATCGCCAGCCCCGACGCCCTCGGCGACGCTGAAATGGCGGCCCTGCTGCACCGCTCCTACCGCCTGATCGTTTCCAGGCTGACGAAAAAACTGCAGTTGACATTGGAGAATCCGTAACATGACCGATACGCTCGACAGTCTGGAAGCACGCGCCCCCGAAGCGCGTGAACGCGAATTGATGGCCGGCCTGCCGCAGCTGATCGCGCGCGCGCAACAGGCGCCGGGCTGGGCCCGCATCCTCAATGGCGTCAACGCGGCCGACGTCACCAGCCGCGCCGCGCTGGCGCAGCTGCCCGTCACGCGCAAGTCCGACCTGAAGCAATTGCAGCACGCGCAACTGCCGTTCGGCGGCTTGAACACGACGCCGAAAAACGCCCTGTCGCGCGTATTCGTCTCGCCCGGCCCCATCTTCGATCCCGAAGGCCGCGGCCCCGACTGGTGGCGCTTCGCGCGCCCCATGTATGCGGCCGGCGTGCGCGCCGGCGGCCTGCTGCAGAACTGCTTTTCGTATCACTTCACGCCGGCAGCCTTCATGGTTGAAGGAGGGGCCGCGCGCATCGGCTGCACCGTCATCCCGGCCGGCATCGGCCAGACGGAAATGCAGGTGCAGGCGATGGCCGACCTCAAGCCGGACACGTATATCGGCACGCCCTCGTTTTTAAAACTGATCATCGAGAAGGCGCGCGAAATGGGCGCCGACATCAGCAGCGTCACCAAAGCCCTGATGGGCGCGGAAGCCTTGCCCGAATCCTTGCGCAGCTGGTTTGCCGAGAACGGCGTACCGCACGTGTTCCAGACCTATGCCTCGGCCGATATCGGCAGCATTGCCTATGAAACGGCCAGCAATGGCAAGCTTAATCCGGGCATGGTCATCGACGAGAACGTGCTGCTCGAGATCGTCCATCCCGGCAGCGGTATTCCCGTCGCACCGGGCGAGGTGGGCGAAGTGGTGGTCACCGTCTTCAATGCCGATTACCCGCTGATCCGCTTTGCCACGGGCGATCTGTCGGCCGTGCTGACGGACGTCCCCGCTTCGCCTTGCGGGCGCACGAATACGCGCATCAAAGGCTGGATGGGGCGCGCCGACCAGACCACCAAGGTGCGCGCCATGTTCGTGCACCCGTCGCAGGTGCACGAGATCGCGCGCCGCCACCCGCAGATCAAAAAGGCGCGGCTGGTGGTGTCGGGGCGCATGGCCAACGACGAGATGACCTTGCATTGCGAAGTCGACGATCCGCGCGACGCCAGCGGCGTCGAGGCCATCGTCGGCTCGATCCGCGAACTGACCAAGTTGCGCGGCGAAGTGGCGCTGGTGGCGGTGGGCAGCCTGGCGCAGGATGGGAGAATCATCGACGACATGCGCGATTACAAATAAGGCCGATTTGCGGGATAATACCGGCATTGACCATCAGCCCCATTCATCGCCATGCAAGAGTCCATGCAAGAATTTCATCACAACCGTGCCCGTGACCTGATCAAGAACGCGGAAATGCTGTTCGACCAAGATACCGTGCAGGCGTCGATCACGCGCATGGCCGACGTGCTCAACACGCGCTTCAACGCCGAAGATTCGAAAGAGTTCCCGCTGGTGCTGGGCGTGATGGGCGGCGCCGTCGTGTTTACGGGCAATCTGCTGCCGCAACTGAGCTTTCCGCTCGAATTCGACTACATCCATGTGAGCCGCTACGGCGACGATGACAAGGGCGGCGAAGTGGTATGGAAAGTCATCCCCCGCTCGAACGTGGCGGGCCGCACCGTCATCGTGCTCGATGATATTCTCGACGAAGGCGAAACCCTGGCGCACGTCAAGCAGCGTTTGCTGGACATGGGCGCTTCGGAAGTCATCCTGGCCGTCTTTGCCGACAAGGCCATCGGCAAGAAAAAGCCCGTGCAAGCCGACATCGTCGGCCTGGTGATCCCGAACCGCTTCGTCGTCGGCTTCGGCATGGATGCATACGGCTACTGGCGCAACCTGCCGGGTTTGTGGGCCATCAAGCCAGAAGACTTGAAGCAGGAATAAGGATGGCCCGGATGGTGCGGCATGCCGCGCCATCCGCTGTTCCCACCAACCTTACAGCTTTAGCCGCGCGCGCGCCGCCTCGTATTCCGCCTTCAGGCGCGCCACCATCTCCGCTACGCTCGGCACGTCATCCATCAAGCCCACGCCCTGGCCTGCGCCCCAGATATCGCGCCAGGCCTTCGCGCTGCCGGAGCCAAAATTCATCGCGCTCTTGTCTGCTTCAGGCAGAGCTTCCGGATCGAGTCCGGCCGCTTCGATCGATTTTTTCAGGTAATTGCCGTGCACGCCCGTAAACAGGTTCGTGTAGACGATGTCCGCTGCACTTGAGTCGACGATGGCGTCGCGGTAGCCGTCGCTGACGTTCGACTCCTTGGTCGCCAGCCAGCGCGAGCCGATGTAGGCGAAGTCGGCGCCCATCGCTTGCGCGGCCAGCACGGCGTCGCCCGTGGCGATGGAGCCTGACAGCGCCAGCGGACCGTCGAAGAATTTGCGCACTTCGCCTACCAGCGCGAACGGCGACAGGGTACCCGCGTGGCCGCCGGCGCCGCTGGCGACCAGGATCAAGCCATCGACGCCCGCTTCCAGCGCCTTTTTCGCGTGGCGGATCGAAATCACGTCATGCAGCACGATGCCGCCATAGCTGTGGATGGCGTCGAGCATTTCCTTGGGCGGCGCGCGCAGCGAGGAAATGATGATGGGAATCTGGTGTTTTACGCACACGGCCACGTCATGCGCCAGTCTGTCGTTCGACTGGTGCACGATCTGATTGACGGCGATCGGTCCCACTTTTTTATCGGGGTTGGCGGCCTGGAAGGCTGCCAGTTCGGCTTGCAAGTCCGTGAGCCAGGTGTCGAGCAGTTCGGCGGGACGCGCGTTGAGGGCCGGGAAGGAACCGACGATGCCGGCCTTGCACTGCGCCGCGACGAGGGCCGGGCCGCTGGCGATGAACATCGGCGAGGCGATAACGGGTAAGGAGAGGTTTTGCAACGCAACAGGCAATGCCATGGCGGACTCGCTGGAAAGTTGATCGGACGTGAAAGACACACTGAACGTCGATTATAGTGCAGAAAAAGTACGATCGTGCTGAATTTATCGCAAGTCCGGTTCAGCCCTCGTTGAGCAAGTACTCACCCTCGACGCGTGCCGCTGCCGCCCTGCATAGTTGCGACACGGCCCACTCGGCCAGCGCGGCCGACTCCTGGCGCAGGAAGCGCCGGTTGGCCTCTTCGAAGACGGGCATGCCGCGCAGCAGAGCCGGCACCTCGGCCAGGGCGATGCGCCGGCGTTCCAGCAGCAGGAATTTCAGCAGTACTTTCACCGCATTCTGCGCGTTGCGCACGGGGTCGGACGCCAGGTAGTCGAGACGAGAATACGCGCGCTGCAGCGCGCCGGCGGCATCCGTGAAGGGCCGCCCGTGGCCGGGAATGACGACGCGCACGTCCAGGCCGGCGATCAGGTCCAGCGTGGCGCGCGCCTCCGGAAAGCCGGAACCGCCCTCGAGTTCGGGGAAGATCACGCCAAAGCCGTTTTCCCACAGGGCGTCGGCGGAAATGAGAATGCCCTCTGCTGCGCAGTAAAAAATCAGGGAATGCGGGTCGTGGCCGGGTGCGCCCAGCGCTTGCCAGGCCAGGTCGGCCAGGATGAACGTATCGCCGGGCGAGACGGTGGCGTCAAAGCGGAAGCGCGGGCATTGCTGGCCCGTGGCCTGGAAACTCAGGGCGTCCACGTCCCAGCTGCGCACCTTGTCCGCTTCCGATGCGGGAATGGCCGTATAACAGCCGTATTCGGCCTGCAGCAGCGCGTTGCCGCCGCAATGGTCGGAGTGCAGGTGCGTATTGAACAGGCGGTCCAGGGGTCGGCCGGCCAGGCTATGGCGCAGCAGGGCCAGGGTTTGCGGCGCGTGCGTGACATAGCCGCTGTCGATCAGGGCCGTGTCATCCTTCCCTGTGAACAGGATGTTATTCGACGACAGCCAGCCTCGCTCGAATACCTGTACAGCATCGGGGAACAGCGCGGGCGGTCGCGGCATCGTGGTCCTCAGTCGAAGTCGATCATGGCATCGCGGCCCGGCAACTGGGCCCACACGGCGCGCTTGAAGTCGTCGTCGGCCTTGCTCCAGGCGATGATTTCGTCAAGCGTGCGCAAACAGCCCTCGCATAAGCCGCTGTCGCGGTTCATTTTGCACAGGCTGACGCAGGGCGACGGCACGGGGGACGCCAGCATGGCGGGAACAACTGGCGGGGTAGCGACCATCATGAAGCGGCATCGGTGACTGTGAGACCTTCATTATGCCGCGAAAGCGCCGCAGCGATGCGGCAAACAAGCACAACAATGTTTCCGTCGCCACATGTTTAAAAATAAAATATTATTAAAAAATTATTTACCGCACATTTATTTTGCACGGTCCTGTCACTCTGCGGGACCTTGTCCTACATCCGGATCAGCCAAGATCCTGCTTGACTTGAGATATTTCAGAACTATACTACCATCCATGTAGATGGCAGTTGGATGCCACACGGAGTTTCTGGAGACTTATGACCAAGCAAGACAGCAAGCCCAAAATCGGGGAATCAGAAAAAATCACGATCAACCTGGGGTTGATCGACCTGGGGCAGATCGATCTGCTGGTCCAGGAAGGATTCTATTCCAACCGTACGGACCTGATCCGTACGGCCATACGCAACCAACTGGGTACCCACGCCGACGTGGTCAGACAAACCGTCGCCCGTAAAAGCCTGGTATTGGGCATGCAGCACTATTCGCGCGCCGACCTGGAAGCGATCCAGGCCGCCGGCCAGCGCTTGCAGATCCAGGTGCTGGGACTGGCCAGCATCGCCAGCGACGTCTCCGTGGAACTGGCGCTGGCCACCATCGAGTCGATCTTCGTATTAGGTGCCCTGCACGCCAGCACCGTCGTCAAGACGGCGCTCGCAGGGCGAATTCACTAGCGTATTGGTTTGCGGCGATGGCCCGGCCGATGCGCGGCACCGTTAAGGATGGTCATGAAACTACCTCAAAACATGTTTGCGCAAATGCGCGCAGCAACCCGCAAGCTGATGGGCAGAGGCCCTGCCGCCGCCACCGAAGCCATCCAGCAAGCGTTGGCCGCGGCCGGCCTGACACCGCAGGCGACGGCTACGCAGCCGCCGCAGCAGCGTATGCACGACATCAATCCACCACCGCCGCCAGCGTCGGCCCGGGCCGCGCAGCCTGCCGCCGCGCCGGAATCGGCATCGGCGCCGCCCACGCCGGCACAAGCGGCGCAGGATTTCGCGCAAGACTTCATGGCGCGCCTGGGCGTGCCCGCCGGCCTGGGCCAGCACGGCTTCGACATGCCCAGCTTCGAGCTGCCGAATTTCCATCCGCCCGGTTTCAACACCCCGGCCACCGCGCCGCCGGACGTGCCCGACGGTGCCCAATTCATCGACGGCGTGTACCGCAACCATGCGGGCACGCGCTCCTACAAGCTGTACATCCCCAGCAGCTATCATGGCCAGGCCATGCCGCTGGTCGTCATGCTGCACGGCTGTACGCAAAATCCCGACGATTTCGCGGCCGGCACGCAGATGAATGCGCTGGCTGAAGAAAAGGAGTGTTTTGTTGTCTACCCGGCGCAGACGCAGGGCGCCAACAGTTCGCGCTGCTGGAACTGGTTCAACGCCATCGACCAGCAGCGCGGCCAGGGCGAGCCGTCGCTGATCGCCGGCATCGCCCAGCAAGTCATCGACGAGTACCCGGTCAATGAGCGCGAAGTGTTCGTCGCCGGCCTGTCGGCGGGCGGCGCCATGGCCGTCATCGTCGGCACCTTGTATCCGGACCTGTTTGCCGCCGTGGGCGTGCATTCGGGTCTGCCCTTCGCCTCGGCGCAGGACCTGCCGTCGGCACTGGCGGCCATGAAGGGCGGCGCCATGCCCAACCCCAAGCGCCAGGCGCCGGCAGGCGGCGTACCCATCATCGTCTTCCATGGCGACCGCGACACCACCGTCAACCCGCGCAATGGCGATGAACTGATCGCCCAGGGCGTGCGCAGTCAGGCGGGCGGCAAGGCGGCCAAGGCCGCATCCGTCGACGGCAGCGTGCCGAATGGCCACCGCTACACGCGCACCACGCACAGCCAGGCCGATGGTTCGCCGCTGGGTGAATATTGGATCATCCATGGCGCCGGTCATGCCTGGTCCGGCGGCAGCGACAACGGCAGTTACACGGACGGCAAAGGGCCGGACGCCAGCCGGGAGATGCTGCGCTTCTTCAAGACCGTCAGCTAAACACTAATCTGGACGTGGCATGCACGGCGCCGGCCATGCCTGATCAGGCGGCAGCGACAGCGGCCGTCATGCGACCGACGGCAAAGGCCCGGACGCCAGCCGCCGGACGCAAAAAGCAGCTGCGCTTCTTCAAGGCCGTCAGCTGATGTTTTCGGTGTATGGTGCGATCTGCCGCTGCTTGTCGGCGATCTCGCACACGCCGTCGGCATAGCGGTTGGAGATGGCGATGAACTGCTCCTGGATCTGCAGGAAGGCGTCGACGATCTCGGCGTCGAAGTGCGAACCGCGGCCCTCGACGATGATCTGCACGGCCTGCGCATGGTCCATGCCCTGCTTGTAGATACGTCGGCTGATCAGGGCGTCATACACGTCGGCCAGCGCCATCAGGCGCGCCGAAATCGGGATGTCTTCGCCGGCCAGCCCCTGCGGATAACCGCTGCCATCCCATTTTTCATGGTGGCTGTAGGCGATCTCTTTCGCGTACTTGAGGAAATCGACCTCGATGCCCAGCTCGTGCTCGGCCGCCAGGATGGCATCGCGACCCAGCGTAGTGTGCGTCTTCATGATGGCCATTTCATGCGGCTCGAAACGGCCCGGCTTGAGCAGGATATGGTCGGGGATGCCCACCTTGCCGATATCGTGCAATGGCGCCGTCTTGAACAGCAGCTCGATATTCTTGTCTGTCAAAAAAGCGCGGAAGCGCGGCAAGTTGCGCACTTTTTCCGCCAGCGCCTTCAGGTAGTGCGAGGTGCGGCGGATATGGTTGCCCGTCTCGCTGTCGCGTGTCTCGGCCAGCGACGCCATCGCATGGATGGTGACATCCTGTAACGCCTTGACTTCCTGCACGCGGCGCTCCACCTCGGTTTCCAGGTACTGGTTCTGGTCGAGCAAAAAATCCTGCATCTGCTTCATCGCCAGCTGCGTCTTGATGCGCGCCAGCACGATGGGCGCCGAAATCGGCTTGGTGATGTAGTCGACGGCGCCCAGGGCCAGGCCCAGCTGCTCGTCGGCCACTTCGCTCATGGCGGTGACAAAAATCACGGGGATGCCGGCCGTGGCGGGATCGGCCTTCAGCGCGCGGCACACATCGTAGCCGCTCATGCCCGGCATCATGATGTCGAGCAGGATCAGGTCAGGCTGGTCGCTGCCGGCGGCGATCTTCAGGGCACGCTCGCCATTGACGGCAATCTTGGTGCGGTAATCGTCTTCCAGCACCGCACGCAGCAGGTCGATATTGTCTGGCGTGTCATCGACCACCAGGATGGTTGGCTTGCTTGCCGGCGCTCTCATGCCCGTCCTTCGCTCTGCATAGTTATCCTTCTCACAATGTCAGCTCCAGCGCATCGGCCACCTCGCCCAGCTGCGCCAGCGCACCTTCGAAATCATATTGCCCCAGCATGCGCTTCAACTGACGCGCGTGTTCAGCCTGCCCGGCCGCGATCAGCACAGGGCCGATGCCGTCGAGGTGTTTGACGGCCTGCGCATCATCCTGCTGCAGCAGCTGCGACAGTTCGCGCAAGCCAGTCTCCAGGCGCACCCGGTCCACGGGCGCCACCACCGCACTACCTGGCTCGACCACATTGCCACGCGCCTGCATGGCCAGCACGATCTTCGGCACCAGCTCATCGAGCGCCAGGGTACAGGCGGCCAGCGCCTGCGGCAAGCCGTCGTGCGAGCCGAGGCTGAGCAAATGCTCGACGCGCGCAGCGCAATCGGCCAGGCCGCCGGCGCCGATATTGCCGGCCAGGCCCTTCAGGGTATGCGCTTCGCGAATCGCCGTTTCCAGCTGGTTGTTCTCGATGGCGGCAACGATGCGCTGCATGACATCAAACTGGGTTTCCACAAAACGGTCCAGCAATTTTCGCATCAACGCGGCATTGCCGCCCACGCGCCGCATGGCGTCCGCCATTTTCAGGCCTGCGATCACCGGCAGCTCCGCTTCCGGCAGCGCCACCGCCACGCTCACTTCCTGCGGCATGGCAGGCGCAATCCAGCGTGCCAGGGTGCCGAACAGCTGCGCCACGTCGATCGGCTTGGCGATGAAATCGTTCATGCCGGCGTCCAGGCATTTTTCCTTGTCGCCAACCATGGCATTGGCCGTCATGGCAATCACGGGCAAATTGGAGTAGCGCGGATCCTGGCGCAGCTTGCGGGTCGCCTGATAGCCGTCCATCACCGGCATCTGGCAATCCATCAATACGCCGTCATACGCATTTTCTTCGATCTTCGCCAGCGCGATGGCGCCATTGCTGGCAATATCGACGCGAATGCCCGCGTCGTTGAGAATATGCTGCGCCACTTCCTGGTTGACCTCATTGTCTTCCACCAGCAACAGCCAGGCGCCGCGCAGAGCGCGCTCGTCGTCGCGGTAGCTGCTCTGGCGCTGCGTCTTGCGGCTCTGTCCCGTCACGCCGCCAAACACGAATGAAATCTGGTCAAGCAAGGTCGAGGCGCTGATCGGCTTGTTCAATATACCGTCAAGCGGCAGCTCGCGCTGGCGCGCCGCCTCCACCAGCGCTTCGCGATGGAAGGCCGTCACCATGATGCAGGCAGGCGCCGCATCGATGCCAGCGGCATCTGCGCGGATGCCGGCCAGGGTATCGAGGCCGTTCATGCCAGGCATCTTCCAGTCCATCAGTACGAGGCCATACGGGCGCCCCTCGGCACGCGCCTGCGCCACAGCACCGATGGCCAGCACGCCGCCATATACGGCGCGCGCCTCGAAGCCCAGCGCCGTCAGCATATTGACGAATATTTCACGCGCGCTTGGGTTATCGTCGACCACCAGCACGCGCAGCCCCTCGAACTGCTGCGGATGCTGCAGGCTGTCGCGCGGCACGGCGGCCAGGCCGAAGCGGGCCGTGAAAAAGAAGGTGCTGCCCACGCCAGCTTCGCTTTCCAGGTCGATCTCGCCTTCCATCATTTCCACCAGGCGCTTGCTGATGGTCAGGCCCAGGCCCGTGCCGCCGTGGTGGCGCGTGGTGGAGGTATCGGCCTGGGTAAATGCCTGGAACAGCTTGCTGCGCTGGGGCGGCGTCAGGCCAATGCCCGTGTCGCGCACATCCACCCGCAGCACCGCCGCATGTTCTTCCAGCTGCTGCAGGCGGATGCTGACGACGATCTCGCCCTTCTCCGTAAATTTGATGGCATTGTTGGTCAGGTTGATCAGCACCTGGCCCAGGCGCAGCGGATCGCCCTGCAAGGCGTTCGGTACATCGGGAGCGACGTCGAACAGCAGCTCCAGGCCCTTGTCCTGCGCGCGCATCACGGACAGGTCGGCGATCTGCGCCAGCACGTCCTCGAGGAAGAAATCGACTTTTTCAAAGGCCATCTTGCCCGCCTCTATCTTCGAGAAATCGAGGATATCGTCGATAATGGCCAGCAGGTTCTTCGAGGCCGATTCCACCTTTTCCAGGTAATTGCGCTGGGTTGGCGTGAGCTCGGTCTGCAACGCCAGGTGGGTCATGCCGATGATGCCATTCATCGGCGTGCGGATCTCGTGCGACATATTGGCCAGGAAGTCCGACTTCATCTTGGTCGCATCCTCGGCCACTTCGACGGCATGGCGCAAGTCCTGCTCGACGGCCAGGCTGGTACTCATGTCCTTGAGCGCCTGCAGCAATTCGCCCGTCTCGTCGCGTGACGTCACTTCGATGACGGAACTGAGGTCGCCATTGGCCACGCGCGTGGCAATCGCCACCGCCTCGCCCAGCGGACGCGTGATCGAGCGCGCCGACCAGGCAAAGGCCAGGCCAATCAGCAAGGCTGCCAGGCCGATGCCGCCCATCAGCAGCAGCGAGGTGTCGATATCGTTGCGTATCCTCGCCGCGCTGTCGCGGATCTGCTGCTGCTGCAGGTCATCGAGCTGGCCTACGTAGAGCAGCACCTTTTCCAGCACGGGTAGCGTCTGTATCTGCATCGTCTGCTCCGCGCCAGCATCGTCACCGCGCTCTACCAGCACGAACATCGCCTTGAGCGAGGCATAATAATCGGCGCGCGCGCGATGCATCTGCTCCAGCAGGCGCCGCTCCTCGGGCCGCGCATCGAGCCCGTCGAGAACCCGCACCTGTTCGTCGATGCCAAGCTTGATCGATTCCAGGCGTTCCTGATTTGCCTGGCGCAGCGCCAGCTTATGCTGGGTGGGCAGGCTGGCGATGCGCGTGGCAGCCTCGCGCGCCAGGCCATGGATCTTGCTGGTGGCCTTGGAAGCGACCCAGTCGCGCTGCAGAATATCGTCGGTCTCGGCACGGATCGCGTAAATACGGCTGCCCGACAGCACGATGACGACCAGCATCAGCACAATCAGGATGACATAGCCCGCATTGATGCGCACGCCGATCCGGATATCCCTGAAACGCATAAAAATTTCCCATAAGTAACTATTAAAAGCGAAGTCTGAACGCATTTCCCTACAGAATGCAAGGTTTATTGCAAAGGAATTGCGCGAAAATGCGCTTATTTGGCCGATGTTGGCGCTTTTATGGGATGCGCCAGCGATGCAATATGGACTTGCAGACAGGCCGGGCACCAGCAGCCGATGGCGCTGCCCGGCACGGGCATGGCCGGCGGCAGGGCCGTGCACCAGCATGGTCCGGCCGCTTGCAGGTCAGTCTGGCCGCATTGGAACGTGGCGCCGCAGCGCGTGCACTGGCTCATGGCTGTGTTTGAATTGGCAAGTGTGTGACACGTCGCACCGGGGTGCGACGCAGATGTAACTGGCAGTAAAAAGGCTGGCTGGCGGACATATCGGCCCAGACTATAGGATCATCAGGGAAAATACAACAAGATCGCCCTATAATGCCTCCAGGATTTTCTTCTTCCCTGTAAAATCGCACAAATCTATTTTCCGGACTCGCCATGAATCAACTAGCTAACTTGAACCTGGACATGAATGACGACTTGACGGCGGTGTCGCCGCAAATCAAGGCGCAGATTCTGGCCGAGGCCCTGCCATACATTCGCAATTTCCATGGCAAAACCATCGTCATCAAGTACGGTGGCAACGCGATGACGGACGAACGCCTGAAGCACGGCTTCGCGCGCGACGTCATCCTGCTCAAGCTGGTCGGCATGAACCCGGTCGTGGTGCACGGCGGCGGACCGCAGATTGACAACGCGCTCAAGAAAATCGGCAAGCAAGGCACCTTCGTGCAAGGCATGCGCATCACCGACGAAGAAACCATGGAAGTGGTGGAGTGGGTGCTGGGCGGCGAAGTACAGCAGGATATCGTCATGCTGATCAACCATTACGGCGGCCAGGCAGTCGGCCTGACAGGCAAGGACGGCGGCTTGATCCGTGCGCGCAAGATGCAGATGCCGGACCGCGAACATCCGGGCGAGTTCCTCGACATCGGCTTTGTCGGCGAGATCGACGCGATCAACCCGGCCGTCGTCAAGGCGCTGCAGGACGACGCCTTCATTCCCATCATCTCGCCTATCGGTTTCGGCCAGGACGGCCAGGCTTACAACATCAATGCCGATGTCGTGGCGGGCAAGATCGCGGAAATCCTGAAGGCGGAAAAGCTGATCATGATGACCAACATCGCCGGCGTCCAGGACAAGCAGGGCAACCTGGTAACCGACCTGTCGGCACGCGAAATCGACGAGATGTTCGCCGATGGCACGATCTCGGGCGGCATGCTGCCAAAAATCTCGTCGGCGCTCGACGCGGCCAAGTCCGGCGTGAATACGGTGCACATCATCGATGGCCGCATCGAACACTCATTATTGCTGGAAGTGTTGACCGAGCAGGCTTTTGGTACTATGATCCGTTCGCACTAAAAAAATCGCAACGCATCACAGCGAGTAGTTTGGCGGCGCAGATCACCTGGCGCCGCTTTTAATTTGCCCTTGTAGCTCAGTGGTAGAGCACTCCCTTGGTAAGGGAGAGGCCACGTGTTCGATCCACGTCAAGGGCACCAACTTTATATCCCCGCAGCTGAAAAACTGTCCATGGCGGCGTTGTCCTTCCTCGCCGTACATTCGTACTGTCTTCGTCAGTCCGCCTTGCCCTGAACATTTTTCCATCTGCTCTGCCGTCATCTCCTGATAGTAAAAAATGTCCATGGCTGCGTTGCCTCGCCTCGCCGTACATGCGTACTGTCTTCGGCTCGGCGCCTTGCCCTGAACACTTTTCATCTACTCTGCCGCCGTTTATTGCGCGGCTGAGCTGCCGTCATCGCTTCTGCCGTTCAATAAATCCGCTCGACCTTCAGGCCTTTCTTGCGCAATAAATCCGGCACGCTTTTCTCTCCGACCAGGTGCAGCACGCCGATGGCGGCCAGGCTGGACTTTTCGCGCGCCAGCAGGCTGGCGATGCCGTCGGCCAGGGCCGGGTTGCGGCCATCTAACAACACCTTTTGCACGAACTGCGCGGCGAACGAGGGGTCTTGCGCCGCCTTTGCCGCCAGCCTGTCGAAGGCGGCCGCGTCGGCGTTGCGCCAGGCGCCGGCGATCTCGCGCGCTTCCTGGCTCTGTTCCTGGTCTTCGATCGACGCCACGCCGTCTTCCAGGAAGCGGCACTGGTCGCCGGGCGACATGGCGCCAAACAGCGCCATCTGGCCTTCCATCGATTCGAGTTCCAGCACGGGGATCTTGCGCGCCTTGGCTTGCTGCGACAGATAATTGTCCACCGCCAGGTCGGAGCGGTAGCCCAAGGTGGAAAACTCGCCGATGGCCAGCATGCTGGCCAGCATCCACGGCTTCATCGGCGCCACCGATTCAGCTGAAATGCCGTATTTTTGCAACAGCGGCGCCAGGCGCGGCGCCAGGGTCTGGCGGCAGTCGGCAGGCACTTTGCTGCCCGGCGCCTCCATGCCGTATTTCAGCACGGCGCCCAGGGCGGCGCGCGGATCGGCGCCCGGATCGATCTCCAGCGCCAGCGCCCCTGCCTGGTGCAGCGCCTGCGTCACAGTGGGTTCGAGCGGATAAAAGTCGGGCGCGCCGACGTGGATGGTACCGAACAAATACAGGGTGTGGGCCGCGTCCTGCACCTTGAAAAGGGCGCCCCGGTTTTGCGCCACGGGCGGCGCTTCGGCGAAGGCCGTCTGCAACGGCAGCAAGAATAATCCGCAAAACATCACTATAATCTGGCGTCGCATGGTTTTCCTGATTGTTGAATTTTTCATCTTCTCTCGCTAGCAAAGACTCTCGTGCCTGTGTCCCATCTTAACCGCTCGTCGCCGGTCTGGCTGTTTGACCTCGACAACACGCTGCACAATGCCTCGCACGCCATCTTCCCCACCATCACGGCCAATATGAACACGTATATTGCCCGCGTGCTGGGCGACGGTGTGACGCCGGCCGACGAGGCCATCGTCAATGCGGCGCGTGCGGCTTACTGGCGCCGCTATGGCGCCACCTTGCTGGGCATGGTCAAGCACCATCAGGTGCAGGCCGCGCATTTTTTGCACGAGACGCACGCCTTCGACGATTTGCGCGCCATGATACGCGCCGAGCGGGGACTGGGGGCTTTACTCAAACGCCTGCCTGGCCGTAAAATTTTGCTCACCAACGCGCCGCTGCGCTATTCGAGCGACGTAATGCGCCACCTGGGCCTGCGCCGGCACTTTTCACACCACGTCGCCATCGAAGCGATGCAGGTGCACCGCCAGCTGCGGCCCAAGCCATCGACGCTGATGCTGCGCAAACTGATGCGCAAGCACCAGATCCGGCCCGGGCGCTGCATCCTGGTGGAAGATACCCTGGCCAACCTGAAGGGCGCAAAAAGGCTGGGCCTGCGCACGGCCTGGGTCACGCAATACCTGAAAATGGCCGATCCGATCGGCGTGGCGAAGCTGCCCAAGGCGTTAAATCGCCCCGCTTACGTCGATGTCAAAGTAAAATCTGTCCGGCATTTGGCACGCCGCCTTCACCGTCTGCGTTGAAGGGGACTCCTGAGCTTCCGGCTGACGCCGGAAGCCGCACCGCTAGCGGCGGTGACGGACCTTCCCATCAAGGCAGCATTTTTTTTAACGACAAGAGAAAATATGGCAAGCACACCGCCGGGCCAACGCAGGCTACAAATTCTTCAGGCCCTCGCCGCAATGCTGGAGCAGCCGAAAGGCGAAAAGATCACCACCGCAGCACTGGCGGCCAGGCTGGCCGTCTCGGAAGCGGCCCTGTACCGCCATTTCGCCAGCAAGGCGCAAATGTTCGAAGGGCTGATCGAATTCATCGAGTCGAGCGTTTTCGGCCTGATCAACCAGATCGCGGAAAAGCACAGCGACGGCATGACGCAGACGCGCGACATCGTCGGCATGCTGCTCAATTTCGCCATCAGCAATCCGGGCATGACGCGCGTGCTGATCGGCGACGCCCTGGTCAATGAGGACGAGCGCCTGCAAGTGCGCATGAACCAGTTCTACGACCGCGTGGAACTGGCGCTCAAGCAGGCCTTGCGCGTGGCCGCCGCCGAAGGGCATGGCAAGGAAAGCGAAGTGGCGGCGCGCGCCACCCTGATCGTCAGCTTCGTCATCGGACGCTGGCACCGCTACGCCAAAAGCGGCTTCAAGATCAATCCATCCCAGGAAGCGGCGCTGCAAATCGCCATGCTGCTGGGGTAAGTCACTGCCGCGGCTGTCCCCATGCATACCGATTGTTTCGCCCTGCTCGACGACGCCAGCACGCCCGGCGCCGGTTCGCGCCTGTACACGGGCCTGGCGGCGGTCTTGCGGTGCGGCGAGGGGAAGCCGTGGCCAGTGCTGCTCGAAGGGCTGCAAGGGGCCTTGGAACGCGGCCAGTACGCCGTCAGCGTGTGCAGCTACGAGCTGGGCGCGCACTTGCTGGCCATGCCGCCGCGCGCGGCAGATCCCGGTGCGCCGCCGCTGGCGCAGGTGCTCGTCTTCGAACACTGCACCCAGCTGTCGCAGGACGAGGTGGTGCAGTGGCTGGCCGCACGTACGCCGGCGGTGGAAACGCCGGCCGGCATCGCCGGCATCCGCGCGAATGTGGATCAGGCCGAATTCACGCGCGCGCTGGGGCGCATCCACGACTACATCGTGGCCGGCGACACGTATCAGGTCAACTATACGTATCGGCTGCGCTTTGACGCCTTCGGCTCGCCGCTGGCTCTGTATGCGCGGCTGCGGGAACGCCAGCCCGTGCCGTATGGCGCGCTGGTGATGCTGCCCGATGGCGGCGCCCTGCTGTCGCTGTCGCCGGAACTGTTCGTGCGCCATGCCCAAGGAGAGCTGACGGCGCGCCCGATGAAAGGTACGGCGCCGGCCGCCCCGCCTGAACAAACGGACGAAAACGCGCGCCGCGCCGCCGCCCTGGCCAGCGACCCGAAAAACCGCGCGGAAAACCTGATGATCGTCGATCTGCTGCGCAACGACATCGGCCGCATCGCCGCCACGGGCTCCGTCAAGGTGCCGGCCCTGTTCCAGGTGACGCGCTACAGCAGCGTGCTGCAGATGACGTCCACCGTGCAGGCGCGCTTGCGCGACGATGCCAGCCTGGCCGACATCTTCCAGGCCCTGTATCCGTGCGGGTCGATCACGGGCGCGCCGAAACGCCGCACCATGGAGATCATCGCCGAACTGGAGCCGGCGCCGCGCGGCATCTACACGGGCGCCATCGGCTGGTTTGATCCGCCGGCCGCCGGCGCTGCCCACACGATAGGCGACTTCTGCATGTCCGTGCCGATCCGTACCCTGGCCCTGCAGCCGCCCGGTGCGGATGGCCTGCGGCGCGGCGAGATGGGCGTGGGCGCCGGCATCGTGCTCGACAGCGACCCGCAGGAGGAATTTGCGGAATGCCGGCTCAAGGCGCGCTTCCTGACGGGCTTGAGCAACGACTTCGAACTGTTCGAGACCCTGCACGCCAGCCGCGCCGGCGGCTGCCGCCAGCAGGAGCGCCACCTGGCGCGCCTGGCCGCGTCCAGCGCCTACTTCGGTTTTTCCTGGGACCAACATGCTGCCCGCGCCGCGCTGCAGGCGGCCTGCGCGGCGCGCCCCGACGATGCCCCCTTCCGCCTGCGCCTGGCGCTGCGCCAGGATGGCCAGTTTACGGTGCAAAGCGGCTCACTGGCGCCCTCGCCAGCCAAGGTCAACGTCATGCTGGCGCCCGACGCCACCACGGCGGCCGACCTGTTCCTGCGCCACAAGAGCAGCGTGCGCGCGCGCTATGACGCGGCCTGGCGAACAGCCGAGGCGCAGGGCGCCTTCGACATGCTGTTCTTTAACGAGCGCGGCGAGCTGACGGAGGGCGGGCGCAGCAATGTCTTCGTCCGGCTCGATGGCCGCTGGCACACGCCGCCGTTGTCCTGCGGCTTGCTGCCAGGCGTGCAGCGCGCTGCCATGCTGGCCGATCCCGCCTGGGATGCACAGGAAACCATCATCACGCGCCCCATGCTGGCACGAGCCGAGGCGATTATCGTGTGCAACGCGTTGCGCGGCGCCATGCCGGCGCAGCTTGTCCGTTAGGCGTCCACGCGCATTTCATAGCCGCCGTAGATCATCCGCTTGCCATCGAAGGGCAGCTTGGCCGGATCCATCATCTCGGCCAGACGGGGGTCTTTCATGACCTTGTCGTTGATTTCGTCGCGCTTGGCGCGCGACTCGAAGACGATCCAGGAAAACACCACCACTTCGCCATCCTGCAAGTCCACCGCCTGCGGAAACGAGGTCAGTTTTCCCGGCTTGACATCGTCGCCCACGCATTCGCGAAATTCCTGCGCGCCATATTCACGCCAGACGGCGCCGCAGGCGCGCGACATGGCCAGATAGGTATCGAGTTTGGCCTTCGGTACGGGCACCACAAATCCATCGACATACGCCATGATGATCTCCTTGATGGTTGTTTTGACAAACATGAACAACCAGCTTAGGACAATGATGGCAAGACGACAAGCGCGGCATTAAAAAAAAGCAGGCGCGCAGGCCTGCTTGTGTATCGGCAACTTACATCGCCAGCGCTTTTTCCACCGCGCCAACGAGCTTCTTGTCGTCCGGCGTCACCTTGCTGGGGAAGCTCTCGACAACCTTGCCGTGGCGGTCGATCAGGTATTTATGAAAATTCCAGGCCGGCGTCTTGCCCGTCTGCTTGATCAAGTCCACGTACAGCGGGTTCGGATTGGGGCCGGAAACGACGGACTTCGAAAACATGGGGAACTTCACGCCATAGGTGTTGTAGCAGAAATCGGCGATTTCCTTGCTATTGCCCGGTTCCTGCTTGCCGAAATCATTCGACGGGAAACCCAGCACCACCAGGCCCTTGCTGCCATACTTGGCGTACAGCGCCTCGAGCCCCTCGTATTGGTTGGTAAAACCACAATAACTGGCCGTATTTACCACCAGCACGACCTTGCCCGCATACTGGCACAGGTTTTGCGGCGCCTCGTCCTGCAGGCGGTTGAAAGTTTGCTTGAGGATGGCGGGGCAGGCCGCTGGCGCGGCGGCAACTGGCGCTGTTTCGGCACGGGCCGGCATGGCCAGGCTGGCGCCGGCGGCAAGGGTGGTAAGCGCAAACAGCTGGGCAAGGGTCTTGGACATGAGAGGCACCATGGTTGAACGTAAAAAACCATTCTATGCCAAACGCCGCGCGCATGTGTGAGGCAGACAACAACAGCGATTCCTTGAGCTGCATCAACAACAGCGCAGTCCGTGCCCTGCGACGGTTTTTTTTACCTATGCTCGGCCTTTCTGCCCCCGTTTCATTGCCCAGTGGAGACATCATGCCCTTCCCCTACCTTGCACGCCTACCCGCTTCGCTGCTGGCCGCCAGCCTGCTCACCCTGGCGCCAGGCAGCACGCACGCCGCCACGGCCATCAAGCCCGCCGCGACGGGCGATGCGCCCGCCCTGCCAGCCTATCAGGCCGACCTGCGCCAGACCACCGTTTCCGGCCTGTCCTCGGGCGGTTTCATGGCCGCGCAGTTTGCCGTCGCCTATTCGGCCACGGTGGCCGGTGCCGGCATCATCGCCGGCGGCCCGTATTTCTGCTCGGGCCAGCCGGGCCGCTTCCCCTATATTCCCTACCTGACGAATGCCCTGACCACCTGCATGAATCCGGGCAGCGCGCAAGTGGCCCCGCCCGTGGCCAGCGCATTGCTGCGCGCGGCGAACGATTTTGCGCGCGCTCGTCTCATCGACGATACCGCCAACCTGAAGCGCCAGCGCGTGTACCTGTTCAGCGGAACGAAAGACCAGACCGTGACGCGACCGGTGGTGGAGCAGGTGGGGAAATTCTATGAACTGGCGGGCACGCCGGCGGCGCAAATCCGCTTCGTCGACACGGTCGGCGCCGGCCATGCCATCATCACCGACAACAATCAGGACAAGGCCTGCGAGGTAACGGCATCGCCCTTCATCAACGACTGCGACTTCATGCAGGCGCGCGACATCCTGCAGCATCTGTACCCGGATCTGCAACCCTCGTCAGCAGCACTGACGGGCAAGCTGATCGCCTTCAACCAGCGCAGCTTCATCCAGAGCTCGTACTCGAGCATGAGCAACACCGGCTACGCCTACATTCCGAAAGCCTGCGACAGCGAGAGCTGCCGCGTGCACGTGGTCTTCCACGGCTGCCTGCAAACGACGCAGGCAATCGGCAACCGTTTCTACACCAGCACCGGCTACAACCAGGTAGCCGACGCCAACAAGATCATCGTGCTGTACCCGCAGGCCGAGCCGAGCCCCGTCTATCCGTACAACCCGAAAGGCTGCTGGGACTTCTGGGGCTACACCAGCCTCAATCCGATCGATCCGGATTTCTACACGCGCAGCGGCACGCAGATGGACGCGGTCAAGCGCATGCTGGACCGTTTAGGATCGGCGCGCAGCAGCCGTCGATAGGCACGTAAGGGATACTTGAAAAATCGCGGCAAGCGGCGCCGATGAGCGGCGCCGCTGCTTTAATCAGGCATCCTGGATCCCGCCCATGCAGATATACTTGACGACCAGGTAGTCCTCAATGCCGTAGGTCGACCCTTCGCGGCCCAGGCCCGATTGCTTCACGCCGCCGAAGGGCGCTATCTCGTTCGAGATCAGGCCCGTGTTGACGCCGACCATGCCCGTTTCCAGGCCTTCGGCCACGCGCCAGATACGGCCGATGTCGCGCGAATAGAAGTAGGCGGCCAGGCCGAATTCCGTGTTGTTCGCCAGAGCGACGACTTCATCGTCCGTCGTGAAGCGGAACAAAGGCGCCAACGGGCCGAAAGTCTCTTCAGTGGCCACGCGCATGTCGTTCGTCACATCGGCGATGACGGTCGGCTCGAAAAAGCCGTTGCCCAGCGCATGACGCTTTCCGCCGGCGAGCAAACGCCCGCCCTTGGCCAGCGCATCGGCCACGTGCTCTTCCACCTTGGCGACGGCCTTGGCGTCGATCAGCGGGCCTTGCGTGACGCCAGCCTCGATGCCATTGCCCACCTTCAGCCTGGCCACAGCGGCCACCAGCTTGTCGGCAAACGCATCGTACACGCTGTCCTGCACGTACAGGCGGTTGGCACACACGCAGGTCTGGCCCGCATTGCGGTATTTCGAAGCAATCGCGCCTTCCACGGCCGCATCCAGGTCGGCGTCGTCGAAGACGATGAACGGTGCATTACCACCCAGTTCCAACGACAGCTTCTTGACCGTCGGCGCGCACTGTTCAAACAGCAGACGCCCCACCTGCGTCGAGCCGGTAAACGTCAGCTTGCGCACGATGGGATTCGAAGTCATCTCGCCGCCGATGTCTTTCGGCGCGCCGGTGACGATGCTGAACACGCCGGCAGGCACGCCCGCGCGCTCGGCCAGCACGGCCAGCGCCAGTGCGGAAAACGGCGTCGCTTCGGCAGGTTTCAGGACCATCGGGCAGCCGGCGGCCAGAGCCGGGCCGACTTTGCGCGTGATCATGGCGGCGGGGAAGTTCCACGGGGTGATGGCGGCGCACACGCCGATCGGCTCCTTGGTCACCACCAGGCGGCGGTCGGGCCACGGCGATTGCAGCGTCTCGCCGGAGACGCGCTTGCCCTCTTCCGCAAACCACTCGATGAACGAGGCGCCGAACTGCACTTCGCCCTTCGCTTCCGGCAGGGGCTTGCCCTGCTCGGTGGTCATGATCAGCGCCAGGTCGTCGGCGTTTTCCAGGATCAGGTCATGCCAGCGGCGCAGCACGGCCGCGCGCTCCTTGGCCGTCTTCTTGCGCCAGGCGGGCCAGGCGGCATTCGCCGCCTCGATCGCGCGGCGCGTCTCGGCCGCGCCCATCAGGGGCACGGTGCCCAGATGCTCGCCCGTGGCGGGGTTGCTCACGTCGAGCGTCTGGCCGCCATCGGCATCGACCCAGGCACCGTTCACGTAAGCCTGGTGGCGCAACAAGGTAGGATCTTTCAACTGCAGCATGTGGATCTCCGGTCTGGTTTGAATTATCGACGGGGGATACTATGCCACAGCACGGCCGATTTCGCAGGCGCGGCGCGGATTTACTCGACCTTGAAGGACGACAGTTTCGGGTCCGGCGCCGGGTATTCCAGCTTCATGCCCTGCAGGGTTTCCAGCAGCAGCGAGGCCACCACGAGGTTGCGCTGGGTCTTGGAATTGGACGGCACCACGTACCACGGCGCGTGATCCGCATCGGTTTCGCGGATCGCCGTTTCATAGGCGCGCTGATACGCATCCCACTTCTTGCGCTGGGCGATATCGTTGGGATCGAACTTCCACTGGCGGTCCGGGTCGTCGAGCCGCTCCTGCAGTCGCCCCCGTTGTTCATCCTTGGAGATATGCAGGAAGACTTTCAGGATGACGGTACCCGTTTCGCTCAGCATGCGCTCGAAATCGCGGATCTGCGCATAACGGCGCTGGCATTCGGCCTTGTCGATCATGTCCTGCACGCGCGTGATCAGCACATCCTCGTAATGGCTGCGGTTGAAAATGGCGATTTCACCCTTGACCGGCACATGCTGATGCACGCGCCACAGGTAATCGTGGGCCAGTTCGATATCGGTGGGGCCCTTGAACGCCACGGCACGGATGCCCATCGGGTTGATATTGCTGAAGATGGCCTTGACCGTGCCATCCTTGCCCGAGGTATCCATGCCCTGCAGGACCAGCAGCACCTTCTTTTTGTGCTGCGCGTACAGCATGCTCTGGCACTCGGCGATCTGCGCCGTCAGCGCCACGGTTTCCTCGCGATCGATGGCCTTGCACTGGGCTGCCGTCAGCTTCTTATTGGCCGCCTTGGTGGCGGCACCCAGCAGCCGCTTGCCGGCGAATTCCTCATTCAGCTCGAAGCCCTTCCCGGCGCGAAATTGCGTGCGGGCCTTCATGCCGCCACCGCCAGCTTGCGGTGCTCGATTTTTGTGCAATGATCCATCACCACCTCCAGCCCCGCTGCCCGCGCCAGCTGCGCCGCTTCGTCATTGATGACATCGAGCTGCAGCCACAGACAGCCGGCCTTGACGGCGATGGCTTCCTCGGCGATCGGCAGGATGTCTGCCGGCTTGCGGAAACAGTCGACGATATCGATGCGCGCCGGCGCCACTGCGGCGGCGGCCTGCGTCAGGGTGGCGTAAGCGCGCTGGCCCAGCACGTCGCGCCCGGCCAGGGCCGGATTGACGGGCAATACGCGGTAACCATGCCGCAGCAGGTAGTCCGCCACTTCGTGGCTGGCGCGTTCGGGCTTGTCGGACATGCCGACGATGGCGATGATGCGGCTGTCTTGCAGGATGCGGGCGATGTTGGGCATATTCGGGTCGTGGTTAAGCGTGCGACATTGCCCGTCTAGCGTAGCAGATTCCCGTCCCGCCGGGAGCTAGCCAGAAGACTTGGCCATACGCACGACCGCCATCTGCGCCACGAAGGCTTGTGCGCGCCCCGTCACGGCCGCGTAATCTCCCGTGGCGCCCGGGCCACTGAGGCTGCTGCCGATGCCCACGGCCACCGCGCCGCTGGCAAACCATGCATGCAGGTTCTCCACCGTCACGCCGCCCGTCGGCATCAGCGGCGCTTGCGGCAACGGTGCGCGCAGGGCCTTGATGTAGGCGGGGCCGAACATCTCGGCGGGAAAGACCTTGACGATGTCGGCGCCCGCCTGCAGGGCCGTGACGATCTCCGTCGGCGTCATCGCCCCGGGCATGGCCAGCACCTGGTAGCGCTGGCACAGCGCGATGGTGTCGACGTTCACGCCGGGCGAAATGATGAACTGGGCGCCGGCAAGGATGGCGGCGCGCGCCGTCTCCGTATCGAGCACCGTGCCCGCGCCCAGCAGCACCTCAGGACCATGGCGTTCGCGCAGGGTGCGCAGCACGCCCAGGGTATCGGGCGTGGTGAACGCCACTTCCAGCGCCGTGATGCCGCCGGCGATGCACGCCTCGGCAATCTGCAGCGCCGCATCGGGCGAGTCGGCGCGCACGATGCCGACCATGCCCCGTTCGATAATGCCCTCGAAAACTGCATGCTTTTGCATATGCTCTCTCCTGTCAGGCCGGCAGGGCGCCAAAGCGCACCTCCGGCAAACCGCGCACGTCCACCTGGCGCGCATGAAACAATCCTCCGGCCAGCGGTTCGCCCGCCAGCTGGGCCGGGGTCAGGCTTTCCTGCGCCGTCGTGACGAACAATTCGTCGTAGTGCGGGCCGCCCAGGCTCACGCAGCTGGGCTGCGACACGGGCAAGGCTATCGCCCGCTCAACGCTGCCGTCCGGCGCGAAGCGCAAGACCCGGCCGGCGCCCCACTGCGCGCTCCACAAGTGGTCATCCGCATCGATGGTGGCGCCGTCGGCCGCGCCCGGCCCCGGATCGAGCACGGCAAACACGCGCACCCGGCTGGCATCGCCGCCCAGGTAATCGTCCCAGCGGTAGATCGCCTTCTTCATCGAGTCGCAAAAATACATGGCCGTGCCATCAACGCTGAAGCAGATGCTGTTCGAGATGGCGATGGGCGGCAGCGGCAGCCGTTCCAGGCTCAAGTCCAGGTTGAGGCGGTAGAAACTGGCGATCGCATCGCGGCAGGAGCGCTCATCGAGCGTGCCGAAGACAAAGCGTCCCTGGCGGTCGCAGCGGCCGTCGTTCAGGCGCGTCATGGGCAAGTCTGCCTCCACGGTGTGCAAGGGCATGACGGCCCCGCTGCGCGCGTCAAACCACGCCAGGCGCGAAGCGAGGCCCAGCAGCAGCACGTCGTCGCGCTCCGTCAGCGCGAAGCACGCCAGGCGCTCGGGCATGTCCCAACGCTGGCGTTCGCCCGTGGCCAGCACCAGCGCATGCAGCTGGCAGCCTTCGATATTCGTCCAGAAAACGCGGCCGCTGCGCTCGCACCAGCGCACGCCCTCGCCCAGGAAATTCTGCGCATCGACCAGTAATTGGGCCTGTGTCCCCATTTTTTTTCCTTTTTAGTGTGACTCGCGCGGCACGGCCGAACCCCGGCAGCCAACGAGGAAGTCCAGGTCCGCGCCTTCGTCGGCCTGCGTCACGTGCTTGATGTACATCGACTGGTAGCCGCCCTGCATGGCCGGTGGCGGCGCGCGCCATTCTTCGCGCCGGCGCGCCAGCTCGGCCTCGTCGACGTCCAGGTGCAAGCGCCGTCCCGCCACATCCAGTTCAATCATGTCGCCATCGCGCACCAGCGCCAGCGGCCCGCCCACGGCCGCTTCCGGCGCCACGTGCAGCACCACCGTGCCATAGGCCGTGCCGCTCATGCGCGCGTCCGAGATGCGCACCATGTCGCGCACGCCCTGCTCCAGCAGTTTTTTCGGCAATCCCATATTGCCCACTTCGGCCATGCCCGGATAACCCTGCGGGCCGCAATTTTGCAGCACCATCACACAGCTGGCGTCGATGTCGAGCGCGGGGTCGTCGATACGCTTTTTATAGTGTTCGATGCTGTTGAAGACGACGGCGCGGCCACGGTGCTGCATCAGCTCAGGCGACGCGGCGGAAGGCTTGATGACGGCGCCGCGCGGGGCCAGGTTGCCCTGCAGGACGGCGATGCCGCCCTCGTCCTTGAATGGCTGCGCCAGTGGCGTGATCACCTCGGGATTGAAATTTTCCGCCTCGGCCACGTTGACGGCCATGCTGGCGCCCGTGACGGTGAGCGCCCCGCCATGCAATTTGCCCAGCAGGTCGCGGATGATCACGGGCAGGCCGCCCGCATAATAAAAATCTTCCATCAGGTACTGGCCCGAAGGCATCAGGTTGAGCAAACAGGGAATGTCACGGCCCAGGCGGTCCCAGTCGGCCAGGCGCATGTCCACGCCGATGCGCCCGGCAATGGCCAGCAGGTGGATCACGGCATTGGTCGAGCCGCCGATGGCGCCGTTGACCATGATGGCGTTTTCAAACGCTGCGCGCGTGAGGATCTGCGACAGCTTCAGGTCTTCATGCACCATGTCGACGATACGCCGGCCCGTCAGCTGCGCCTGCAGTTTGCGGCGCGCATCGACGGCGGGAATGGCCGCGTTGCCGGGCAGGGTCACGCCCAGCGCCTCGGCCATGCTGGCCATGGTGGAGGCCGTGCCCATGGTCATGCAGTGGCCGGCGGAACGCGACATGCACGATTCGGCCTGCTTGAATTCGTTTGAGGTCATGCGCCCTGCCCGCACGTCTTCGGAAAACTTCCACACGTCCGTGCCCGAGCCGATCGGCTTGCCCCGGTAATTCCCGTTCAGCATGGGACCGCCCGACAGCACGATGGTGGGCAAGTCCACGCTGGCCGCGCCCATCAGCAAGGCCGGCGTGGTCTTGTCGCAGCCCGTCAGCAGCACCACGCCGTCAATGGGGTTGGCGCGGATCGATTCCTCGACATCCATGCTGGCCAGGTTACGGAACAGCATGGCCGTCGGGCGCAAATTCGTCTCGCCCAGCGACATGACGGGAAATTCGACGGGAAAGCCGCCCGCTTCGAGCACGCCGCGCTTGACCATCTCGGCCAGGTCGCGGAAATGGCCATTGCAGGGCGTCAGCTCGGACCAGGTATTGCAGATGCCGATGACGGGACGGCCATCGAAGGCGTCGCCGGGATAGCCCTGGTTCTTCATCCAGCTGCGGTGAATGAAACTGTCCTTGTCGTCGCCGCCAAACCACGCTTGCGAACGCAAGGGATGCTTGTTCTTGTTGCTGCTCATACTGTCTCCTGCCGGGAAATCAAGCCGCGCGCGGCGGCGATCAGCAGCGCACCGTGGCCGGCCAGATTTGCCTGCTGCTGGTCGTCGACGATGATGCGCTTGCCATAAAAAAATCCGTGTTCTTCGATCAGTAGCCCGAGCGCCTGGCGCAACATGGGCTTGCCGGTGATGACGAGCGGCGTATCGGGCCGCATCTGGATGGCGGTGCTGTTGCGCAGCGCCAGCAAGTCGCCGCTGAGCACGGCGCCCATCAAAAAATTGGCCCGCTCATTGCATTCGATGGCGCTGAACTGGCCCAGGGTGCGCACGCTGAAGCAGGCGCGCGCCAGCCCCGTCTTTTGCGCCGCCGCCGCGCCGGCCAGCAGCATTTTCGGCACCAGGGTCTGCGCAAAACCGCCATCGACCGATTGCTTGATCAGGGTGTGCTGCGTGATCGCCTGCAGCAATTCTCCAGCGATGGTGGTGCTGCAACCGAGGATGCGGCGCTGCTCGTCCACGCTGATCAATTTGGTATGCGAACCGGGCATGATCAGGGTCGCCGCACTCCGCAATTGCAGGCGCTCGAGCAGCGCTACCACTTCCGTCTCTTCGCCGCGCATCATGTCCATCGCCTCGACGTTATGCAGGCCGACGGCGCCATGCTGGTTGCGCACGCCGGGAATCAGCCACAGGGGCTGCGCCAGCACGTCGGGCAAGTCCACCGCCTGCATGCCTTGCGCCAGCTGGGCCAGACCGGCGGGCGCCGGCAAATGCGGCACTTCCTGCATCCCCATGGGCGAAGTGATCATGCCCGAGGCCAGCGCCAGGTCCACGGCGGTCGGCGCGATGCCGGCGCTGGCCAGCACGCTGGCGATGGTGTCGCGCAGCGCCTGTTTCAGCGCGCCGTTATGGCCATCGATGGCGGTATTGCGCACGCCCGTTTCCAGCTGCGCCTGGGCGACGACGGCGCCTGCGCGCCACAGCAAGGTACGCGTATTGGTGGTGCCGGCATCGATGGTAAGTATGTTCATGGGCAGGTTCGCAGCGTCGGTCAGGACAAAATAAATGAGGGAAAAACTACCCCATGGTAGAACTGCCCCGCATATCTGACCAATCACTTATTTGACATCATTGATACCGGTTCGGATATGTCAAACGCGTCGAGATCCTGCACGCCCAAGCGGTAGGCGAGCTGGAACCCCATCACCTGTCCCGGCTGCATTTGCGCGCCCTGCGCCAGCAGGGAAAAACAGCGCGCATCGGAATACAGATGGCAGCTGTCCTGGGTGCTGGAAAAACGCAGGACCCGGCCGGAAGCGGGGTCGGCAACCCGCGCCGCCTCGCGCAGCGGGCCGCTGCCCGTCCAGTAAAAGTCATGCCGGAATCCCGGCAAGTTCACCAGCGCAGGCCAGGCCAGGCGTGAAGCGAGCGGCGCCGGTKGGCGGAAGTCAAACGCGCTGCCCGCCACATCGAGCGCAGCGTCGCCCGCGCAGCCGCCGGGCCAAGGCCCAGGCCGGTAACGGTCCGCGGCCAGGCGCAGCACATGGTCGCCCACGGCGGCGCGGCCGCCCTGCAGGTTGAAGCGGGGCGCGGCAAGCGCAAAACGGGAAACCGTATCGGCCGTGGCGGCGCAGTCGAGGTGCAGGCTGCCATCGTCGTCAAGCCGGTAGGCCAGGCGCACCGACAGGCCGTCGTGCGCCAGGTGCAGCAGCAAGCGGCCGTCGTCCGGCGGCGCGCACTGCCAGCCCGCAGGCGCACGCGCCGCAGGGGGCGCGGCGCCCAGCACGTCGGCCAGGCGGCCATAACGGTCGGGCGCCCACCAGGCCCGCACGCTGGCGTCGTGCGCGTCGATGGCCACGCGCATGCCGCGCGCATTGCGCAGCAGATGCATCATGGCGCCTGCCCGGGCGCTGGCGGCGGCCGGCTGCGCTGCTGGAATTCGCGCGGCGTGCAACCGAGTTCGCGCTTGAAGACGGCGTGCATGTACTGCACCGTGGTAAAGCCGCAACGCACGGCCACCTCGGACACCTGCCCCGGCCCGTGCGCCAGCAGGGTCTTGGCCGCATCGAGCTTGAAATGCAGGATCTCGTCGTGCACGCTGCGCCCCAACTCGTGGCGGAAGTGCGCTTCGAGCGAGGAGCGTGACACGCCCACGTAATCGGCCACCTGCTCCGTCTTGATGCCCTGGCAGGCGTACTGGCGGATGAAGTGGCGCGCCTGCATCACCTGCGGATGCTGGAAGGGCTGGTGGCGCGTGGAAGCGAGCACGTTCAGGCCGGCCGGCGGCACCAGGATGCGCGTGCCGGACAGGCGCGCGCCGTTGAGCATCTGGTGCAGCAAATGCGCGGCCGTGCGGCCCATTTCCTCGGTGCCCTGGATCACGGAACTCAAGGGTATGCGCGTGAGCATGCGCGCCAGCGGGTCGTTGTCGATGCCGATCAGGGCCACTTGCTCCGGCACGGCGATACCCGCGTGCATGCACGCTTGCAGCAGCTGGCGCGCGCGCGCGTCGCTGACAGCGATGATGCCGACGGGTTTTTCCAGGCTGTTGAGCCAGGCGATCTGCTGCTCCACCGCCTCGTCCCAAGACGGCGCGCTGGTGGCCACGCCCCGGTACACGTCGGCGCGCATGTGGTCGCGCTCCATCAGGGCGCAAAACGCTGTTTCCCGTTCCTGGGCCCAGCGGTTGACATCGGCCTCGGGCAGGCTGAAACAGGCAAAGCGGCTCAGGCCCGCTTCCACCAGGTGTTCATAGGCCAGCTTGACGATCTTGAAATTATCGGTCGCCACATACGGGATGCCGGCCGGGTAATCGTCCGCGCGCGCATACGAGCCGCCCACGGCCACCACGGGCAGGCGGCTGTTTGACAGCGCCGCGCACACGGCGGGATCGTCGAAATCGGCGATGATGCCGTCGCCCTGCCAGCGTTCGATGCCGGGCAGGCGGCAGCGGAAATCCTCTTCCAGGAACAGGTCCCACGACACGCGCGTGGTGTTCAGGTAGGCGGCGATGCCGGCGATGATGTCGCGGTCGTAGATTTTATTCCCGTTAAACAGCAGCGCGATCCGGTGCGCGGTCGGTAATTTCATGCTGGTGTCTCCTCCATGTGGCGGCCGCGACGTATTTTCGTCCCTGGCTGCCGGTCGCGCATCGGTTTTACCGGCGTCCCGCCCTTGTACTGACATCGACCCAGACGGCGAGGGTCAGAATACTGCCTTTCACGATCATCTGCCAGTAGGTGTCCACGTCCAGCATGGACATGCCGTTATCGAGGCTGGCCATCACCAGCGCGCCGATCAGGGCGCCGTACACGGTGCCCGAACCGCCGCGCATCGAGGTGCCGCCGATGAAGCAGGCGGCAATCGCATCGAGTTCGCTGAAAGTGCCGGCCGACGGCGAACCGGCCGCCAGGCGGCCCGTGTTGATCAGCCCCGCCAGCGCGCACATCAGGCCCATGATGCCGAATATCCACAGCTTGACGGCTTTGACGTTGATGCCGGACAAACGCGTCGCTTCCATATTGCTGCCGACGGCGTAGATGCGGCGGCCGAACACAGTCTGGCTGGTGATGTAGCTGAACAATCCCAGCAAGGCCAGCAACAGCAGCACGGGCAGCGGGATGCCTTCATAGCCGTTCAGGGTCCGCACGAAGGCATACAGCACGGCGCCGATGACGGCCAGGCGCAGGCCGTCGGCCCAGGGCGCCGTCTGCGGCAAGCCATGCCGGGCGCGGCTGACGCGCGCGCGCCACGTCAAAAAGGCGGCCAGCAGGAACAGGCCGATGCCCAGCACGATGCCGGGCACCGCGGGCAGGTAACCCTGTCCCAGGTAGACCATCGGCTCGGAGACGGGGGCGATCGTAATGCCGCCCGTGATGCCCAGCAGGATGCCGCGATATGCCAACATGCCGCCCAGGCCGACGATGAAGGACGGAATACCCCGGTATGCCGTCAGGTAGCCATTCAAGAGGCCGATCACCAGGCCGCAGCCCAGCACCGCCATCAGGTTCAGCGCCAGCGGCCAGTGCTGCGTTACGTCCAGCACGGCGGCGATGCCGCCGAGTAGCCCCAGCAGGGAGCCGATCGACAGGTCGATCTCGCCGGCGATAATCACCAGCACCATGCCGCAGGCGAGGATGCCGGTGACGGACATCTGGCGCAGCAGATTCGACAGGTTGCGCGGCGTGAGGAAGCTGCCCTGCGTCTTCCACGAAAAGAAGGCCCAGATCAGCGCCACGGCGATCAGCAGGGCCAGCATCTTGTATTGGGTGAACAGCTGTTTGATACTGTGCGGTTTCATGCTGCGGGTTCCTTGTTTGCTGTATTGGCGGCGAGCGCCGGGCGCTGATCCAGCGCTGCCGCCAGCACGGTTTCCTGGCTCAGGCCATCGTTGATAAAGTCGCCGCGCAGGCGGCCTTCGCCCATCACCAGCACGCGGTCGGACACGCCCAGCACTTCGGCCAGTTCCGACGAGACCATGATGATGGCCACGCCCCGGTCGGCCAGTGCCAGCATCAGTTTGTAGATTTCATATTTGGCGCCCACGTCCACGCCGCGCGTGGGCTCGTCGAGGATCAGCACGCGCGGGCGCGTCAGCAGCATCTTGGCCAGCACGGCCTTTTGCTGGTTGCCGCCCGACAGGCTCGTAATGGGCAACGACGGGCTGGCCGCCTTCAGTTCCAGCTGCGTGATCTCGTCGCGCACGGCCCTCAATTCCGCCTCGCCATCGATGCGCGTGACACGCGAAAATTCCTCCAGCACGGCCAGGGTGATGTTCTGCCCCACGTCGAGGTCGGGCACGATGCCATGATGTTTGCGGTCCTCCGGCACCATGGCCAGGCCCATGCCGATGGCCTTTTGCGGGGAGGAAGTGTCGATGCGGCGGCCATCGAGCCACACTTCGGCCTGGCAAGGCCCCTGGTAAGCGCCGAACAGGGCCGAGACGAGCTCCGTACGCCCCGCCCCCACCAGGCCGGCGATGCCTAGGATCTCGCCACGGCGCAGGGTGAACGACACATCGTCGACCCGCTTGCGCTGCGGATTGTCGGCATCGATGCAGCTCACGTGGCGCGCCTCGAACAGCACCTCGCCGATGACCGCTGGCTGCGCGCGCTGCGGGTACAGCTGGCTCATTTCGCGGCCCACCATCTGCGCGATGATGCGCTCGACGTTCATCTGCGCCATCGGCGTGGTGGCGATATGCTTGCCGTCGCGAATGACGACGATGGTGTCGCAGATGGCCGCCACTTCATCGAGCTTGTGCGAAATATAGATGCAGGTGACGCCCTTGGCCTTCAGCGCGCGCAGGATATCGAGCAACACGGCGATTTCCGACGCCGTCAGCGACGACGACGGCTCGTCGAGTATCAGCAGGCGCGCGTTCTTGTTGAGCGCCTTGGCGATTTCCACCAGCTGCTGGTGACCGCCGCCGTAATTCATCACGGGCATCGCCACGTTCAGCTCGGGTATCTTCAATTCGCGCAGCAGTTCGTCCGCGCGCTTGTACATGGCCGCGTAATGCATGCGCCCGCCCGGCAGAGTGAGCTCGCGGCCCATGAAGATATTCTCGGCCACGGACAGCTGCGGCACCAGCATCAGTTCCTGGTGGATGATGATGATGCCCGCGTCTTCCGTGTCGCGGATCGATTGCGCGCGCAGGGGCTGGCCATCCCACAGGATCTCGCCGTCCCAGGTGCCGTGCGGGTACACGCCGGACAGCACCTTCATCAGGGTCGACTTGCCGGCGCCATTCTCGCCGCACAGGCCGATGCACTCGCCGGCCCGCACCTGCAGGTCGATGCCGTCAAGCGCGCGGACACCGCCTACGCGGACGTCGCCAAACTGTTTGACGATGCCTTTCATTTCAAGCAGATAGTCGGACATGCTCACTCTCGTTGCGGATTAACAGAAATCATGGGTCAGTCCCTGCGGGATCGGAGTGCGCCCCATTGGGGCGTACTCCCCCGGCGGGTCTGCCCCCAGCTTTTAGTTGCCCAACTGAGCTTTGGTATAAAAACCGTCATCGACGAGAATGTTCACATTCGCCTTGGTCAAGGGCGTGGGTTTCAGCAGTACCGTGCTGACCTTTTTCAGGCCGTTGTCATAGCTGGAGTTGTAGGCCGGCTTTTCATTGCGCGCCAGTTGCACGGCCAGCCTGGCCGCTTCAGCGGCGATGGTTTTCAGGGGTTTGTAGACGGTCATCGACTGCGTGCCGGCGATGACGCGTTTGACCGCCGCCAGATCGGCGTCCTGGCCCGAGACCGGCACCTTGCCGGCCAGTTTTTGCGCGGCCAGGGCCTGGATGGCGCCGCCGGCCGTGCCGTCGTTCGAGGCGACGATGGCGTCGATCTTGTTGCCGTTGGCCGTCAGCGCGTTTTCCACGATGGACAGCGCTTCGGTGGCGCTCCAGTCCTTCACCCACTGCTGGCCGACGATCTTGATGTCGCCCTTGTCGATGAACGGTTTGAGCACCTTCATCTGGCCTTCGCGCAGCATCTTGGCGTTGTTGTCGGTCGGTGAGCCGCCCAGCAAGTAGTAATTGCCCTTCGGCTGCAGCTTGGTCACGCCTTCGGCCTGCATCTCGCCCACTTTCTCGTTGTCGAACGAGATATACGCATCGATATCGGCGTTCAGGATCAGCCGGTCATACGACAGCACCTTGATGCCGGCCTTTTTCGCTTCCTTGACGGTGTTGTTGAGCACAGTGGCGTTGAACGGCACGATCACCAGCACGTCCACGCCGCGCGAGATCAGGTTTTCGATCTGCGAAATCTGGCGCTGTTCGCTGGCGTCGGCCGACTGCACGAAGACCTTGGCGCCCTGCTTTTCGGCCGCGGCGATGAAGAAGTCGCGGTCGCGCGTCCAGCGCTCGACGCGCAAATCGTCGATGGAAAAGCCGATCTTCGGGTTTTTCGCATCGGCCAGGGCGGCGCTGCTGCTCAATGCCAGCACGGCGGTCATGATGGCTGCACTGATGATCTTGTTCATTGTGTGTCTCCTTGTGGATTTTATTAACGACGTTTTTTTAACTGCGGGTGCTGCTGAAAAATGTGGCGATGCCGGTGTTGTCGGGTTACGCGCGAAGCGCTAACCCGACCTAGGTGCTGCGACTGCTAATGGTTGTGACGCGGCAGGGTCTGTCCCACGGCGCGGTATTTCAGGGCCAGCTCCATGCAGGCGCCCGTTTCCAGCTGGCCCACGCTGGCGCGGTAGATTTCCTGCCACGGCGTGGCGCTGTCGTTGACGGGCGGCGGCAGTTCCTGGGCGCGGCGCGCCAGTTCAGCAGCATCGACCAGCATGTCGCACTGCCCCCCGTTCAGGTCCACGCGGATGATGTCGCCCGTGCGCAGCAGCGCCAGGCCGCCGCCCACGGCGCTTTCCGGCGATGCGTTCAGGATCGACGGGCTGTCCGAGGTGCCCGACTGGCGCCCGTCGCCCAGGGTCGGCAGGTTCAAAATGCCCGCCTTGAGCAAGGCATCGGGCGGCTGCATGTTGACCACTTCGGCCGAACCGGGCCAGCCCACGGGACCGGCGCCGCGCATGACCAGCATGCAGCTGTCGTCGATATTGAGCGCCGGGTCGTTGATGCGCGCGTGATAGTCGCTTGAACCGTCAAAGACGATGGCGCGCGCCTCGAACACGCCCTCGCTGCCGGGACGTGACAGATAGCGCTCGCGGAAAGCGGGCGAGATCACGCTGGTCTTCATGATGGCGAAGTCGAACAGGTTGCCCTGCAAGGCCATAAAGCCGGCCTTTTCCTTCAGCGGCGCGGCAAACGGGCGGATCATCTCGCGGTCCGCGCTTTCACGGCCCGCCAGGTTCGCCGCCATCGTCTGGCCCGTGACGGTAGGCCGCTCGGCATGCAGCAAGCCCGCCTGCTGCAGCTCCCACATCACGGCCGGCACGCCGCCGGCGCGGTGGAAGCGCTCGCCCAGGAATTTGCCGGCCGGCTGCATGTTCAACAGCAGCGGCACGTCGTAGCCGTGTTCCATCCAGTCGCTCGAATGCAGTTCCACGCCCGCATGGCGCGCCATGGCCATCAGGTGCGGCTGGGCGTTGGTGGAGCCGCCGATGGCCGCGTTGACGATGATGGCGTCCAGGAAGGCCTCGCGCGTGAGGATGCTCGACGGGCGCACGTCCTCATGCGCCATGCCGACGATGCGGCGCCCCGTTGCATAGGCGATCTGACCCCGCTCGCGGTACGGCGCGGGGATGGCCGAGCAGCCCGTCAGGGACATGCCCAGCGCTTCGGCCAGCGCATTCATGGTCGATGCCGTGCCCATGGTGTTGCAGTGGCCGGCCGACGGCGCCGAGGCGGCGGCGATCTGCAGGAATTTGTCGTTGTCGATCATGCCGGCGGACAGCTGGCGGCGGCCCTTCCAGATGGCCGCGCCGGACCCGACCAGTTCGCCGTCCATCCAGCCGTCGAGCATGGGCCCGCCCGACAGCACGATGGCAGGAATGTCCACCGTGGCGGCGGCCATCAGTTGCGCCGGCGTGGTCTTGTCGCAGCCCGTCGTCAGCACCACGGCGTCGATCGGGTAGCCATGCAGGATTTCCACCAGGCCCAGATAGGCCAGGTTGCGGTCCAGCGCGGCCGTGGGACGGCGGCAGTTTTCGAAGATCGGGTGCAGCGGGAACTCCATCGGGATGCCGCCCGCGTCGCGGATGCCGTCGCGCACGCGCTGCGCCAGCTCCAGGTGGATGCGGTTGCAGGGACTGATATCGCTGCCGCTTTGCGCGATGCCGATGATGGGCCGGCCCGAACGCAGTTCCTCGGCCGTGATGCCGTAGTTCATGAAGCGCTCGAGGTACAGCGCCGTCATGTCGATGTGGTCGGGATTGTCGAACCAGTCCTGCGAGCGGAAGCGCCGCGCCTGGCGGTTGCCTGGGGTGCTCATGCGCCGTACCAGCCGGCGTCGACATAGTATTCGCGGCCGGCGCACTTGGCCGCGTTGTCGGACGCGAGGAACAGCGCCAGCGCCGCCACGTCTTCCGGCTCCACGCGCGTCTGCAGGCATTGTCCCTGCAGGATCACGGCTTCCGCTTCCGGCGTATGCCACAGCCGCTCCTGGCGCGGCGTGCGCACGGCGCCGGGAATGATGCAGTTGACGCGGATGCCGTCAGCACCCAGGTCGCGCGCCAGTCCACGGGTCAGGCCCTCGATGCCCGCCTTCGCCGTCATGTAGATCGACAGGTTCGCCTGCGCCAGGTGCCAGGAAATCGAGCCCAGGTTGAGGATCACGCCGCTGCCCTTGGCGCGCATGGCCGGCGCCACTGCCTGGGCGCAGAAATACTGGTGGCGCAGGTTGACGGCGATGCGCTCGTCCCAGTAGGCGGGCGTAACATCCCGCAGCTGGTGGCGGTCGTCATTGGCCGCATTGTTGACGAGGATATCCGTGGCGCCCGCGCTGTGTTCGATCTCGGCGAAGGTGGCGGCCAGGGCTGCCAGGTCCGTCAGGTCGCAGTAACGGAAAACGGGCGACTGCGGCAGGTGCGCCAGCTTTTCCTGCAGCGCCAGCGACGCCTCGCGGGCGATGTCGAGAAAGGTGACGTGGGCGCCCTGGCGCGCGAACGCCTCGACGATGGCCACGCCGATGCCGGTGCCGCCGCCCGTGATGACGACGCGCTGACCTGCCAGGCTGGGGTAAGTTGCATGCTGCATGGTGTCTCTCTGTTTAGGAACGCTTAACCAATCCTATTGCGCGTCGAGATTTGCGGCCTCCGATGCTCACTGACTCGGCGTCCCCGTGCATGCGCACAGCTCCGCTTCTCAGCCACAACTCTCATCCGCTCGCTACGGTTTTGTTAAACGCGTTCGAAGTTAATAAATAATTAAAGCAAACCGCGTCGGGCCAGGTTCTGGTACAGCGCGCGCACGCCAAACGTCCAGGGGGCAATCTCATCGCAGCGCTGCACTTCATTGACCAGCGCGCCCAGCGCGGCGCTGGCAATCGTCACGCGGTCGCCCAGGTGGTGCGTAAAGCCGCCGCCCTGCGCGCCGCGGTCCTTCACGGGCGAGAACATGGTCCCCAGGAACAGCATGAAGCCGTCCGGATACTGGTGGTACTGGCCTGCCGTCTGGCGCACGAGGTCGAGCGGGTCGCGGCTAATCTCGCGCATGAAGCTGGCGCCTTCGAGCACAAAGCCGTCGTCCGCGCCCTCGATCAGCAGCGACACTTCCGCCTGGCGCACGGTGTCGAGCGTGTAGTGTTCGTCGAACAGGCGAATGAAGGGGCCGATGGCGCAGGAACCGTTGTTATCCTTGGCCTTGCCCAGCAAGAGGGCGCTGCGCCCTTCGATGTCGCGCAGGTTGACGTCGTTGCCCAGGGTCGCTCCCAGCACCTCGCCGCGGCTGTTGACGGCCAGGACGATCTCCGGCTCGGGGTTGTTCCAGGCAGACGATGGCAGCAAGCCCACCTGCGCGCCGCAGCCCACCGACGACATCGGCTGCGCCTTGGTAAACACTTCCGCCTCGGGGCCGATGCCTACTTCCATGTATTGCGACCAGGCGCCGCGCTGCTGCAGCTGCTGTTTCAGGCGCTGCGCCGCCTCCGAGCCCGGTTTTAATGCGGACAAGTCGCCGCCCAGCGTCGTTTGCAGGGCGGCGCGCAGGCTTGCCGCGCGCGCCGCGTCGCCGCCCGCCTGTTCCTCGATCACCCGTTCGAGCAGGCTGACGGCGAAGGTCACGCCGCAGGCCTTGACGGCCTGCAGGTCGCACGGCGCCAGCAGCAAAGGCTCGCCGGCCGGCGCGGCCAGCGCCTGCGCCAGCAGCGCCTGCACGGGACCGAGCGCGATCCCGGGTGCATGGCGGGCGATATCGAGCGCATCGCTGCGTTCGAACAGCCCGGACACCGTCGCTGCCGTCTGCGTGATGTCGATCACCTCGCCGCCGCGCACGGCGATGACGCAGGGGCCGTCACGCCAGATGCGGCCGATGAGGAGCGCCTGCGCCAGTTCGGCGGGCAACAGGGAGGCAGGGGAAATCGGCTGCATGGCAAGCTTTCAAAAGGTCGTGACGGGATGGCTGGTCTTCAAGTCCGGACCGATTCTGCGCGCCGCCCTGTGTCGCCGCAATTACGAAAATCACCAAATTGAATGATGATTATTGGTATTGCAGCGCACAAAAAAAAGCCGCCGCCCGGCCTGCGCTGCCGCCCTGTCCGCAGGCGGGAAGGGGCGCTATGGCGCATTGCATCAATTGGCCCATCGATATCGTTTTGGATATCGCCAATGCGAAAAAAGTGATTGGTGAGGGATGGATGGACAAACTAGTATCAGCCGTGGCCCGCAATCGGCCATTCGCACGGAGCCCGCCCACTGGACGACGGCCCTGGCACATTCAACTATCGAAGACGGTGGAGACCTGAAATGAAAACAACAATGAAAATGCTGACCGCGAGCCTGGCGCTGGCCATCTCCGGCATGGCGGCAATACCCGTGGCAAGCGCCGCCGACAAGGGCGCGATCGGCATCTCGATGCCAACCAAGTCGTCCATGCGCTGGATCGCCGACGGCGACAACATGGTCAGGGTATTCAAGGAGCGCGGCTACAAGACGGACTTGCAGTTTGCCGACGACGACATCCCGAACCAGCTGGCGCAGGTGGAAAACATGATCACCAAGGGCGCCAAGGTGCTGGTGATCGCCGCCATCGACGGCACCACCTTGTCGAACGTGCTGCAAAAGGCGGCCGACAAGGGCATCAAGGTCATTTCGTATGACCGTCTGATCCGCGGCACGAAAAACATCGATTACTACGCCACCTTCGACAACTTCCAGGTCGGCGTGCTGCAAGCGGGCTATATCGAATCGGCGCTGAAACTCAAGGAAGGCAAGGGCCCGTTCAATATCGAACTGTTCGGCGGCTCGGCCGACGACAACAACGCGCACTTCTTCTACAACGGCGCGCTGTCGGTCCTGAAACCATACATCGACAGCGGCAAGCTGGTGGTGCGCTCGAAGCAGATGGGCATGGAAAAGGTCGCCACCCTGCGCTGGGACGGCGCCGTGGCGCAGGCACGCATGGACAACCTGCTCAGCGCCTACTACGGCAATGCGCGCGTCGACGCGGTGCTGTCGCCATATGACGGCTTGAGCATCGGCATCCTGTCCTCGCTCAAGGGTGTCGGCTACGGCACGCCGAAACAGCCCTTCCCCGTCGTCACGGGCCAGGATGCGGAAATCCCGTCGGTGAAATCGATCATCCGCGGCGAACAGGCATCGACCGTGTTCAAGGACACGCGCGAACTGGCCAAGGTCACGGCCAACATGGTCGACGCGATGATGAGCGGCAAGGCGCCGGCCGTCAACGACACCAAGACCTATAACAACGGCGTGAAGGTCGTGCCGTCCTACCTGTTAAAACCGGTCACCGTCGACAAGGCGAACTGGAAGCAGGTGCTCGTCACCGGCAGCGGCTACTACACGGAAGCGCAAGTGAAATAAGCATCCATGCTACTGAAGGCCCGGCACTGCCGGGCCTTTCGCTTCACGCACGATCAAGAACAAGACTGCCGCACGACCGCTGCCCACCAGCGCGGCCGTGCCAGAGAGGTTATATGACGAACACTATCCTGGAAATGCGCGGGATACGCAAAACATTCCCGGGCGTCGTTGCGCTCGACAATGTCAACCTGCGGGTACGCAGCGGCGAGATCCACGCCATCGTCGGCGAAAACGGCGCCGGCAAATCCACGCTGATGAAAGTGCTGAGCGGCGTCTATGGCCATGGCAGCTATACGGGCGACATCGATTACCAGGGCCAGACGCGGCACTTCCGCGGCATCAAGGACAGCGAAGAAATCGGCATCATCATCATCCACCAGGAACTGGCGCTGGTGCCCCAGCTGTCGATCGCCGAGAATATCTTCCTCGGCAACGAGCCGGCCCATATGGGCGTCATCGACTGGGAATACGCGCAAGGCAAGACGCGCGAACTGCTGCAGAAAGTCGGCCTGAAGGAGTCCCCGGACACCCTGATCACCAATCTGGGCGTGGGCAAACAGCAGCTGATCGAAATCGCCAAGGCGTTGTGCAAGGACGTCAAGCTGCTGATCCTCGACGAGCCGACGGCCAGCCTGAATGAAAGCGACAGCGCGGCCCTGCTCGACCTGCTGCTGGGCCTGAAAGCCCAGGGCATCGCCTCGATCCTGATTTCGCACAAGCTCAATGAAATCTCAAGAGTCGCCGACGCCATCACGGTGCTGCGCGACGGGAACACGGTCGACAGCTTCGACTGCCGCACGGAGCCCGTCAGCGAAGACCGCATCATCGAAAAAATGGTCGGGCGCGAGATGGCCGACCGCTATCCGCCGCGCACGCCCAGCATCGGCGAGACCATTTTCGAAGTGCGCGACTGGCGCGTCTTCCATCCCGAGCATGCCGACCGCCCCGTCATCAAGGGCATCAATCTGCACGCCAAAAAGGGCGAGATCATCGGCATCGCCGGCCTGATGGGCTCCGGGCGCACGGAACTGGCAATGAGCCTGTTCGGGCGCGCCTACGGCCAGCGCATCAGCGGCACGGTGCTCAAGCATGGCCAGGAAATCGACGTCAGCACCATTGGCAAGGCGATCGCCCACGGCCTCGCGTATGTTACGGAAGACCGCAAGGGCCTGGGCCTGATCCTCGAGGAAGACATCCAGAAGAACACCAGCCTGGCCAATCTGGACGCGATTTCGCAGCACATGGTGATCGACGAGCAGCGTGAATTCAGCGTGGCCGAGGAGTTCCGCCGCAAGCTCAAGACCCGTTGCTCGAGCGTGGCGCAGAAGGTGGTCAACCTGTCCGGCGGCAACCAGCAGAAAGTGGTGCTGGCGAAATGGCTGTTTTCGCGCCCCGACGTGCTGATCCTCGATGAACCGAGCCGCGGCATCGACGTGGGCGCAAAGTACGAGATCTACAGCATCATCAGCGAGCTGGCCGCCGAAGGCAAATGCATCATCATGATTTCCTCGGAAATGCCGGAATTGCTGGGCATGTGCGACCGGATCTATGTCATGAACGAAGGCCGCTTCGCGGCAGAACTGAGCGCGGCAGAGGCATCGCAGGAGCGCATCATGCGCGCGATCGTTACACACGGAGAAAACAATGGACAATAAACTGACAGCGGGAGCGGCGGCAGGCACCACCCCCGGCACCGCGCCGCAAGCGAAAAGCTATGCCGGCTTCCTGAAAAACAATATGCGCGACTACGGCATGCTGCTCTCCCTGATCGTCATCATGGGCTTTTTTCAGTACATGACCGACGGCACGCTGATGCAGCCGCTGAACCTGACCAACCTGGTGCTGCAAAACAGCTACATCGTCATCATGGCGCTGGGCATGCTGATGGTCATCGTGGCCGGCCATATCGATTTGTCCGTCGGCTCGGTGGTCGGCTTCGTCGGCGCGCTGGCGGCCGTCCTGATCGTCAACTATCACATGCATTTTGTCGCCGCCAGCATCCTCTGCCTGCTGGCCGGCGCCGTCATCGGCGGTGCGCAAGGCTATTTCGTCGCCTTCTTCAAGATCCCGTCGTTTATCGTCACCCTGGCCGGCATGCTGGTGTTCAAGGGCCTGACCCTGGCGCTGCTGGCAGGCCAGTCGGTCGGCCCTTTCCCGGAAGGCTTCCAGATGCTCAGCTCGGGCTTCCTGCCCGACCCGTTCGGCGGCGAAAACCTGCGCGGCCTGTCCCTGCTGCTGGGCGTGATCGCCGCCGCGGCGCTGATCGTCACCTCGCTGCGCAGCCGCGCCAAGCAGCTGAAGCACGGCATGGAAAACGAGCCGCGCGCCTTCTTCCTGCTGAAAAACGCCATCTTCGCGGCCGTGATGGTGTATTTCAGCTACCTGCTGGCGTCGTACCGCGGCTTCCCCAACGTGCTGGCCGTGATGTCGCTGCTCATCGTCGCCTACACCTTCATCACCAACCGCACCGTGCTGGGCCGTCGCGTGTATGCCGTGGGCGGCAATGAAAAGGCGGCGCGCCTGTCCGGCATCAAGACGGAACGGGTCAGCTTCTACACCTTCGTCAACATGGGCATGCTGGCCGCGCTGGCCGGCCTGATCTTCGCGGCGCGCCTGAACACGGCCACGCCGAAGGCGGGCACGGGTTTCGAGCTGGACGTGATCGCCGCCTGCTTCATCGGCGGCGCGTCGGCCTCGGGCGGCGTGGGCAAGGTGATGGGAGCCGTCATCGGCGCCTTCATCATGGGCGTGATGAACAACGGCATGTCCATCATGGGCATCGGCATCGATTATCAGCAGGTGATCAAGGGCCTGGTACTGCTGGCGGCCGTGTTCATCGACGTGATCAACAAAAACAAATAGACCGGTTCGAGCCTTAGGGGGCTCTGGCCGGCGCTTGCGCCGGCCTTTTTATATATAACGTCGGACAAAAGCGTAGCGAGCGGCAGCAAGTTGGGGCTAAGAAGCGCAGCTGTGCTTTAGCATGGGGCCGCCGAGGCAGTGAGCATCGCAGGCCACAAATTGCCACGCGCAGTAGCTTATGTCAGACGTTAGCCGCCAGCCGCGCCGCCCTATCCCCCCACCACGCCGCCTCTTCGAACACGGAAAAGCCCGACAAATCCGCATGCGCGAACAGGATGGCGCCGTCGTGTTCGCGCAAGGCCTTCAAGCCCGCGTTGCTGCGGAATCCCGGCAAGGGCGCTGCCATGGCGTGACCGCGCACGGTGATGTCGACGCGCTCGACGCAGCTGGCAAAATCGCGCCCATACGCCGTCTTTAAATCGACGCTGGCCAGCGCCAGCAGTTCTTCGGGGCTGGCCGTGTCGAGCCACTTGCGCGCTTGCTGCGGCGTGCGGTCGGACAGTGCCACGTAGGCGCTGAAAACGGTTTTCTCGGGCGGGCGCACGCGGATGTCCTGGTGGGTCGAGACGACATAGCCAAGGCCAGGTTCCTGGTACACCACGTTGTCCCAGCACAGGGGCGCATGCGGCAGTTCGTCGGGAAAGCGTTTAAGTAAAAAATTCGCCACCATCCACGGCGCATACGCGGGCGTATCGCGTTTCGCGTCGAAGCCATAGTCGGCGATGTTCTTCACCACGCGCGCCGCCACGTACAAAGGCATGGCGCAGATGGCCTTGCGCGCCTTGACCAGATAGGTGCGCGGCTGGCCGTCGACCAGTTCCAGGCACAGCGCTTCCACGCCGTTGGCCGTCGTCGTGAGGGAAACCACCGTGCCCGCGTGGCGCCGGACCTTGGACGCCTGTTCCATGGCCGTGGCGACCGGCTGCATGCCGCCCGGCCAGGTCAGCCAGGCGCCGTTGCCAGCATTGGCCGCCTGGCCCCAGCGGCTGCAGTAGTAATGCAGGCCGGCCCAGGCCGAAACCTGATCGTAGCGCGTGCCGTAATCGTCGCGGCAGCAGTAATTCAGGTACCAGTGCAGGGTGGGCGAGGTATAGCCTTCGCGTTCCATCCACTGCTTCAAGGTGATGGTGTCGAACGCCTGCCAGGCCGGGTCTTGCGACGACTCCACGGTAGGAAAGACGAAGACGCGCTTGCCATCGTTGCCATGCGCCTGGCGCAGGCGCCGCACCTCGGCAAAGAAGCGCTCATGCTGCGCGAGCTCCTCGGGCGGCACGCCTTCGGTGGGAATGAAGCCGTCCTGCCACTGACCGTTGAACAGCAATCGCTCTTCCGGCGCGTGCAGGATGTAGCGCTCGTCGTAATATGGCTTTTCCGCCTGCGGGTCGCGCTCGATGATCCCCAGGTCGAACAGGATTTCGCGCACATGGGTCGATTCGGGCGACGGCAATGGCAGATAGTGGCCGCCGGTGGGATAGGCCAGGTCGCCGAAGTGGCCGCCGGCCGCGTTGCCATACGGCTGCGGGCCATCGATCATGAGAAAGTCCCTGTGCCCCAGCTTGTTCAAACGCCAGGCAGCCGTCAGGCCCGCGATGCCGGAGCCGAGGATGGCCACGTCGGTGCTCAAGGTACGCGAAGGCGGCGGCAGCGCCGTGCCCTCGCGCAGCAGCTTGCGCAAATAATGCCCCTCGCTGCGGCCCGGATACAGCACTGTCGGCGTGATTTCCTGCCAGCGCAGATACGCGGCGATGCTGCCGATGCCGGCGGCGGCTGCCGCTGTGCCGCCAGCGGCCCACAGCATGAAGGAGCGGCGCTGCATCAGCGGATCACCCGGTTCCAGTCCTGCTCGAATTCATGCACGAGCGACTGGGTATTCAAGCGGTTCGGCGCCATGGGCAGCGGCTGCATGTCGGGCGGGAAGATGAACATCTCGCGCGTGGTGTCCGCATTCAGGTAGCGCATCGGCAGGCGGTATTTCGTCGGCGGTGTGTAGTCGAGCTGGGGCGAGGCGAGGATAAAACCCCATTCGCCGAATGAAGGCACGTAGGCGTGGTAGGGCCAGGTGCGCATGCCCACTTCGCGCAGGGTCGAATTGATGGTCCAGTAGGCGTGCGGGGCAAAGAACGGCGACGTCGATTGCACCACCATCAAGCCCTTGGCCGCCAGGTGCTTTTTCACCAGGTCATAGAACGGCACCGAGTACAGTTTGCCGAGCGCGAAGCTGGACGGATCGGGGAAATCGACGATGGCCGCGTCGAACATGTCGCCGTTGTTGCGCAGCCAGACGGCGGCATCGGCATTGACGACGGTGACGCGCTTGTCCGAGAACGAGCTGTTATTTAACTTTGCCAGTTCCGGGCGCGTGGTAAACGCGGCCGTCATGGCAGGATCGAGGTCGACCACGGTGACGTGTTCGATGTGTGGATAACGCAGGATTTCGCGCAGCGCCAGGCCATCGCCGCCGCCCAGCACCAGCACGCGGCGCGCCCACGGCAAGGCTTCGAGCACGGGGTGCACCAGCGCCTCGTGGTAGCGGTACTCGTCGCGCGAGGAAAACTGCAGGTTGCCGTTGATGTACAGCCGCGTATCGTCCTTCCAGCGCGTGATCACCAGGCGCTGGTAGGGCGTGGTGGTGGAATACACGATCTGGTCGCCGAACAGGCCGTGCTCGCCCCAGGCCACCATGCGGTCGGACATGGCAAAGCCGGCGACCAGCACCAGCATCACGGCGCAGGCGCGCAGGAAGCGACCCGTGAGATTCTTCAGCTCCGCGCGGAACACGTAAATCGTCCACAGGCCCACGCCCACGTTGAGCATGCCGAACAAAAAGCCCGTGCGCACCAGGCCCAGGTAGGGCGACAGCACCAGCGGAAACAGCAGAGAGACGGCCAGCGCACCCAGGTAATCGAAGGTGAGCACGCGGCTGACCAGTTCGGAAAACTCCGTCTGGCGCGAGTTCAGGGCGCGCATCACCAGCGGCACTTCCATGCCGACCAGTGCGCCGATCAGGAACACCATCACATACAATAAGGTGCGAAATGGCGCGGCCATCCACGAGAACGTCATGAACAGGATGGCGGCCGACAGGCCGCCGATCAGGCCCACGGCCAGTTCGATGTCGACGAAGCGCGAGAGCACGTCGTCGTCCCGCACATACTTGGAAAAGTGAGCGCCCACACCCATGGCAAACAGGTAGCAGCCGATGATGGTGGAAAACTGCAGGATGGAGTCGCCGAGCAGGTAGCTGGACATGGCGCCGGCGATCAGTTCATACGCGAGGCCGCAGGAGGCGACCACGAAGACGGACAAAATCAGAATCTTTTTGTTCATTGGACTTTTTTTGTTCTAATATGCGTTGACGTTATCAAATACTCATTGCGAGGAAAGCCGTGCCCGCCATCCTAAACTATCTGATCCATCTTATACTGGCCGCCGCGCTGCTGATTGCCTTTTTTATCATCTACACGCGCGTCACGCCGTATAACGAAGTGCTGCTGATCCGACAGGGCAACCAGGCGGCGGCCCTGTCGCTGGGCGGCGCATTGCTGGGCTTTTCCGCCACCATCGCCTCGTCCCTCATGCACACGGCCGACTACCAGCAATTCTTCGCCTGGGCCTTCGGCGCCATGGTGGTGCAATTGCTCGCCTATGTGGTCACCACGCGCCTGCTGCGCATGTCGAAGGACCAGATCGAATCGAACAACAGCGCTTTCGGCGGCCTGCTGGGCGCCATTTCCCTGTCGATCGGCGCCATCAACGCCGCCTGCATTTCCTGACACCGCTTTATCTTATTCAAGGACATCCATCATGAGCCTCGGCAGCTTTATCAAGAAGCAGTTTATCGACGTACTGCAGTGGAACGAAGAGACAGAAGGCGTGCTGGCCTGGCGCTTCCCCATGCAGGATTTCGAGATCCAGAACGGCGCCATCCTGAATGTGCGCGAATCGCAGGTCGCCGTCTTCGTCAATGAAGGCAAGATCGCCGACGTCTTCGGTCCCGGCACGCACAAGCTGACGACGCAAACGTTACCGTTGCTGACCAACCTGAAAAACTGGGACAAGCTGTTCGATTCGCCGTTCAAGTCGGACGTGTATTACTTCAGCACCCGCGTGCAGACGGGCCGCAAGTGGGGCACGCCGCAGCCGATCACCATCCGCGACAAGGATTTCGACATGATCCGCGTGCGCGCCTTCGGCATGTATTCGTACCGCATCGCCGACGCCCGCACCTTCTTCACCGAGATCAGCGGCACGCGCGAAGTCTATACGCGCGACGAAGTGGAAGATCAATTGCGCGGCATTCTGATGTCGAGCATGGCCAGCTCGCTGGGCGGCGCGAATGTGCCCTTCCTCGACATGGCGGCCAACCAGGCGCTGATGGCGCAGGAGGTCAAGGATGGCCTGGCGCAGGCGTTTGCCCGCTACGGCGTGGGCCTCGATGAATTCAACGTGGCCAGCATCAGCCTGCCCGAGGAATTGCAGGCGGCGCTCGACGAGCGCATCTCGGCCGGCATGAAGGGCGGCCTGGGCGCCGACAAGATGAGCGGCTACACCAAGTTCCAGGTGGCCAACGCCATCCCGCTGGCGGCGCAAAACGAAGGCGGCATGGCCGGCATCGGCGCAGGCCTGGGCGCCGGGCTGTCGATCGGCCAGGTGATGGCGCAAAGCATGGGCAATGCGCTGCAGCAGCCCGCCCCGGCACCAGTTCCGGCGGCGCCACCGGCACCCGCCGAGGAACCGATCGAGGCGCGTCTGGAAAAACTCAAAGGTTTATTGGACAAGGGACTCATTTCGCCGGCCGACTACGACGGCGCCAAGGCTGAACTGCTGAAAAAACTGATCGGCTGATTAGAGCGAAATACGACTGCATGCAAACTGTTTCCTGTCCCAGCTGCGGCGCGGAAGTGCATTTCCGCTCGCATGCTTCCGTGCTCGCCGTGTGCGAGTACTGCCACAGCACCATCCTCAAGGACGCCGATGCCGTCAGGGACCTGGGCAAGATGTCGGCCGTCCTGGAAGACTATTCGCCCGTCCAGATCGGCACGGCCGGCGTGCACGACGGCGTGCACTTCACCGTTGTCGGGCGCATCCAGCAGCGCTACAGCGCCGGCACGTGGAACGAGTGGTATCTGCTGTTCGATGACGCCAGCACGGCGTGGCTGGGCGACTCGTCCAGCCTGTACACGCTGACGCGCGAGCGCGGCACGCAAGGTACTTTACCCGTCTTTGGCGAGCTGGCGCCCGGCAAGCGCTACACAATCTGCGGCGAGCCCTACACGGCAGCCGAGATCCGCAAGGCCGAATGCATCGCCGGCCAGGGCGAATTGCCCTTCAAGGTGGGCGCGGGCTGGCGCATCCAGGTGGCGGACTTCCGCAACTACGCCAGCTTCGTCACGCTCGACTACACGGATGGCCCGCAACCGGTCGTCTACCAGGGCGTCGCCGTCACCCTGGACGGCCTGCAATGCCAGCTGCTGCGCGACGACGAGGCCATCGCCACGAGCGCCGGCAAGTACCGCGGCAAGCTTGATGCACTCGACTGCCCGTCCTGCGGCAGCGGCATTCAATATGTACCCGGCGCGGCGGCGCAGCTGGTGTGCCCCGCCTGCCATGCGCAGCTCGACGCCAGCGGCCCGGAAGCGCAGGTGCTGGCCATCGGCAAGCAGGTGCACGAGAACGCCGACATCACGCTGGAGCTGGGCGCCAGCGCGAAGATCGGCAATGTGGATTTCACGGTGATCGGCATGATGCGCCGCGCCGACGACGAAGGCAGCGAGTGGAACGAATACCTGCTGTACAACGCGCGCGCCGGCTTCTTCTGGCTGGTGGAGACGGACGAGGGCTGGTCACGCTCGAACGTGCTGCCGAACTGGCCCAACTGGGCCTCGCTGGACGCCGCCAGCTGCACGCTCGATGGCGCCACCTACCGCAAACTGTACGACTACGGCTCGCAGGTCGTGTATGCGGCCGGCGCCTTCAACTGGAAGGTGGCCGTCGGCGACAGTGCGCGCGTGTTTGAATTCGAACAGGGACAAACAAAATTGGCGGCAGAGCTCAGCAACGAGGAAATGACCTGGTCGCGCTCCATGCCCGTCGCCTATGACCAGATGGCCGCCTGGTTCGGCGCCGCCTTCCATGGCGGCACCAAGGTACAGAATATCCAGATGAGCCACTGCGGCATCGCCAAGGTCTTCATCGTCATCGTGCTGGTCTTGAATGCGATCCCCATGTTCGTGTCGTTCTCCAGCACCTTGATGTGGAGTTTGCTGGGATGCCTGGCGCTGTTCCTGCCGGCCGTTTTTCTCGACAAAAATGCAAAGAATCCCCCATGAGTAAATACGTGATCTACGCCCTGATGGTGACGTTCTCCGTTACGGCCGCCAACTGGGTGCGCATGTTCAAGGTGGCCGGCAGCGGCAGCAGCGGCGGCAGCAGCTGGAGTTCGCGCACGGGCGGCGGCGGCGGCAGCTATGGCGGCGGCTCCAGCGGCGGCAGCCACAAGTAAGCATGACAGCCACACCGCATCTGCCCCTGGGCACCCATCTGCTGGCCGACCTGTCAGGCATTCACGCCGAATCCCTGCGTGACTGCGACGCGCTCGAAGGCCTGTTGCGCAATGCCGCTATCATCGCCGGCGCACAGGTGTTGCACGGCCATTTCCACAGCTTTGGGCCGGGCCACGGCGTCACGGGCGTGCTGTTGCTGGCCGAGTCGCACATTTCGATCCACACCTGGCCGGAATGCGGCTTTGCCGCCGTCGACATCTTCATGTGCGGCGCGGCCCGGCCGCAGCTGGCGCTGGACACCATCCAGGATGCGCTGCAGGCGCCGCATTGCCAGTTGCAGTCCGTGCGCCGCGCACCGCCAGGACATCCATAGCGGCGCTGGTGGATCGCGGAGGGATCGCTTACACTGTCGGCTGATCCTCCAACCGTGACTTCCATGCGCCGTTCCGCCCTCCTTGCCCTGCCCCTGCTGCTGCTGGTTTCCGCCTGCAACGACTACACGGCGCCCAGCCTGTACCAGGCCACCACGCCCGAGTGCAAGACGTGGACGGAAGGCTCGCGCTTCGAACTGCCGCGCGGTATCAGCATCTACGCCACGCCGCCCGTCACCTTGAAGGAGGGCGGCACGGAACTGGCGCTGATCTTCACCTTGCCCGTCGGTACCCAGGCCAGCTTCACGCGCCTGTCCTTCCTGCTGGAAGAACCGCACAAGCAGCCGTTCGCCGAGGCGAAAGTGCTGACCATCTACCAGCGCGGCATGAACCAGAAGGCAGAGATCGTCGACGTCATCGAGCAGTTGCCCATCATGTTTGCCGCCGTCGGCAACAGCAAGGAAACGCAATGGCGCTTGCGCCTGCAACTGCCGCGCCAGTTGCCGCAGCGCTTCGATTTATCCATGCCCGACATGCTCGTCGCCGGCAAGCGCTATCCGGTGCGCACGTTTACGTACCGCTATTTCCCCGAGCGCCAGGCTTACGGCATGTGCAGCTGAGCCACACCGTCCATTGACGACGGCGCAAGCCGCTGGCACACTGGCGTTTTCCATCACACAACAGGAGTAGACAACATGCGCCATTCGGATACTGCCGTGCTGTCGGCTGCCTGATCACCATCGTTCCAGTCTGCATTCATACAGCACTGACCTCGTTTTACCCTTGCGCGTGATCGCGTAGCCGACTTCCCCCTTTTTTCGTGCCAGTCATTGCGACTGGCGGTGCCTGCACGCGCAGGCTACACGTCCGCACGCGGACGATAGAATAAGGAATCACGCTACCATGATCGCATGCGATTTTGCGCAACTACGCCCCATCGGACTGCAGCAGGCCATCGCCAGCGCTGCCGCCCACCTCGACTTCTCGTCTTCCACCGCGCAGCTGATGCGCGTGAGCGCCGTGCATCGTGATAGCATCGGCGTGCACGATGGCGCCAGCGAACGCGCAGCACAGATCCTGCCGTGCCTGCAGCATGCATTGCAGCAGCAAGACACCACACTGGCCGTCGGCGACTGGGTCGCCACCGATGCCGATGCTGCTGCACACGGCTCCCTGTGGATAACCGAACGCTTATCCCCAGCCACCCAAATCGCCCGGCGCGGCAATGACGGGCGGCGCCAGGTGCTCGCCAGCAATGTCGATACGGCCCTGCTGGTGATGGGACTCGATGGAGACTTCAACCCGCGCCGCCTGGAACGCTATCTGGCCATCGTGCTGGCGGCGCATGTGACGCCCGTGGTGGTGTTGAGCAAGGCCGACGTGGCCGACGACGTGCCGGGCAAGCTGGCGCTGCTCAGACAGCGCCTGCCGCAGCACGTACCGCTGTTTGCCATCGACACGCGCCATGCGTATGACGTGGCCATCCTGGAACCCTGGCTGGGTGCCGGCCAGACCCTGGTGCTGCTCGGTTCATCGGGCGCCGGCAAGTCCAGCCTGACCAATACCCTGTGCGCGGCGGATCAAGCGACCAATGGCGTGCGCCACGGCGACGGACGCGGCCGGCATACGACGACAGCCCGCTCGCTGCACCTGTGCGCGGATGGTGCCTGCATCATCGACACGCCGGGCTTGCGCAGCTGGCAGGCCGATGCCGATGCCGATACGCTGGCGGCCACGTTTGACGACATCGCGGCGCTTGCCGCAACGTGCCAGTTTCGCGATTGCCGGCATGCCAGCGAACCCGGTTGCCAGGTCCGTGGCGCCGTCGATGGGGACCGCCTGCGCAACTATCACAAGCTGCTGCGCGACGCCCGCCGCAGCGAGGAGACGCCGCTCGAGCGCATTGCCGCGCGCGCCAAGTGGAAGACGATATTGAAGGCCGGAATGGAAAGGGGGAAAGACAAGCGCCGCTAATTTTTGCTGAAAAAAAAGGCAGCCCGCAGGCTGCCTTTCTTGTGCGGCGCAAAGAATTAAATCTTGCGCAGCTTCTGGATCGCTGCCAGTTGCGCAATCGCGCTGGCCAGCTCGGCTTGCGCTTGCGCGTAGTCGATGCCCGAATCCTTGTTGTGGATATTTTCTTCCGCCAACTTCTTCGCTTCCAGCGCTTTCGCTTCGTCGAGGTCGTGACCGCGGATCGCGGTATCGGCCAGGACGGTCACGGTATCCGGTTGCACTTCCAGCAGGCCGCCGGCAACGAAGACGAACTCTTCTTCAGCCTGGCCGACTACCTTGATGCGGACCGCGCCCGGACGGATGCGGGTAATCAAAGGCGTGTGGCGTGGGTAGATACCCAGCTCGCCCTGTTCACCCGGCAACGCGACGAATTCTGCTTCGCCTGAAAAAATCAGTTCTTCAGCGGAAACCACGTCAACGTGAATTGTGTGTGCCATGTGTGTCCTATCGGGTTGAAGAACCCCGCCGTCTAACGGGCGGGGTTAGGCCCAGACTTAACTTAGTTAAGTTTCTTGGCTTTTTCGATTGCTTCTTCGATCGTGCCGACCATGTAGAACGCTTGTTCCGGCAGGTGATCGAGTTCGCCCGAAGCGATCATTTTGAAGCCCTTGATCGTGTCTTTGAGCGAAACGTATTTACCGGGCGCGCCGGTAAAGACTTCAGCGACGTGGAAAGGCTGCGACAGGAAACGCTGCATCTTACGTGCACGGGCAACCAGCAGTTTGTCTTCCGGTGCCAGCTCGTCCATACCCAGAATCGCGATAATGTCGCGCAATTCCTTGTAGCGTTGCAGGGTCGTTTGCACGGCACGCGCGGTGTCATAGTGCTCTTGACCAACGATCAACGGATCGAGCTGACGCGAGGTCGAATCCAGCGGGTCCACGGCTGGGTAGATACCCAGGGAAGCGATGTCACGCGACAGCGCAACGGTCGAATCCAAGTGAGCAAACGTGGTAGCAGGCGACGGATCGGTGTAATCATCGGCTGGAACGTAGACGGCCTGGATCGAGGTGATCGAACCGGTCTTGGTCGACGTAATACGCTCTTGCAGACGGCCCATTTCTTCCGCCAGGGTCGGTTGGTAACCCACAGCCGACGGCATACGGCCCAGCAGTGCCGATACTTCGGTACCGGCCAGCGTAAAGCGGTAGATGTTGTCGACGAAGAACAGAACGTCCTTGCCTTCATCACGGAACGATTCAGCGATCGTCAGGCCGGTCAGCGCGACGCGCAGACGGTTACCTGGCGGTTCATTCATCTGACCGTAGACCATCGCGACCTTGGAGTTCTCCGGGTTTTCCAGATCGACCACTTTCGCGTCAGCCATCTCGTGGTAGAAGTCGTTACCTTCACGGGTACGCTCACCGACGCCGGCGAACACGGACACGCCGCTGTGCGCCTTGGCGATGTTGTTAATCAGTTCCATCATGTTCACGGTCTTGCCTACGCCAGCGCCGCCGAACAGACCCACTTTACCGCCTTTTGCAAACGGGCACACCAGGTCGATCACCTTGATGCCGGTTTCCAGCAGTTCTTGCGATGGCGACAGTTCGTCGTATGCGGGAGCGGTGCGGTGGATCGACGCGATCTGCTCGTGCGACACGGGGCCGCATTCGTCGATCGGGTTGCCCAGCACGTCCATGATGCGACCCAGGGTTGCTTTACCGACTGGCACCATGATAGGTTTGCCGGTGTTCTGGATCATCATGCCGCGACGCAGGCCATCGGACGAGCCGAGTGCAATGGTACGGACAATGCCGTCGCCCAACTGCTGTTGTACTTCCAGGGTCAGTTCCGAGCCTGCCATCTTCAAGGCATCAAATACCTTAGGCATCGCGTTGCGGGGAAACTCAACGTCCACCACAGCGCCGATACACTGAACGATTTTGCCATCAGCCATGTTCGTTCCTTCAATATAGTTAAATTCGTTTAAACCGCAGCCGCACCGGCGACGATTTCGGAGAGTTCTTTGGTAATCGCAGCTTGGCGGGTCTTGTTGTAGATCAGCTTCAATTCGCCGATCACACTACCCGCGTTGTCGCTTGCAGCTTTCATCGCGACCATCCGTGCCGATTGCTCGGACGCCAGATTCTCCGCGACTGCCTGGTACACCAGCGCTTCTACATAGCGCTCCAGCAATTCGTCGATGATGCTTTGTGCATCCGGCTCGTAGATGTAATCCCACGAGTGTGCGCTCTTGTCGGCGACCATTTTGTCAGCCGTCAACGGCAGCAACTGTTCGACCACTGGTTCCTGCTTCATCGTGTTGATGAATTTGGTGTAGCACAGGTACACTGCGTCGAGCTTGCCAGCCTGGAATTCTTCGAGCATGACCTTGACAGGTCCGATCAATTTATCCAGGTGCGGCGTATCACCGGTTTGAATGGCAGAGGCGACGATCTTGACGCCGATGCGATTCAAAAAACCCAAACCCTTGTTACCGATGGCAACTGCTTCAATCCGGTTGCCAGCTGCTTCCAGCTCGCGCGACTTCGACGTCACCTGGCGCAGGATGTTGGTGTTCATGCCGCCGCACAGACCCTTGTCGGTCGTGACAACGATGAAACCCACTGCCTTCGCTTGCGTACCCTGGGCAGCTGCCAGGAACGGGTGCGTGTATTCCGGATTGGCGGTCGCCAGATTGGCGGCGATATTCCGAATCTTGTCACTGTAGGGACGGGCGGCCCGCATCCGGTCTTGCGCCTTGCGCATTTTGGACGCGGCGACCATTTCCATCGCCTTGGTGATCTTCTTCGTATTCTCTACGCTCTTGATCTTGCCTCGTATCTCTTTGCTTGATGCCATGAGTCCTTACTCCTTCTGCGCGTAGGGCGGCGCCTCACTCGAGGCGGGCGCCGCCTGGCCGCTTAATATGCGCCGGATTTCTTGAAATCAGCAATGGCCGCCGACAGAGTTGCTTCGCTGTCTTTGTCGAGTTGCTTGGTTTCTTCGATCTTGGCCAGCAGAGCAGCTTGCTTGGTCTTCATGTAAGCGTGGACACCAGCTTCGAACGACAGCACTTGCTTGACTGGCACGTCGTCCATGAAGCCTTTGTTCACCGAGAACAGCGATACGGCCATCAGCGAGATCGACAGTGGCGAGTATTGGGCTTGCTTGAGCAATTCCGTTACGCGGGCACCACGGTCCAGCTGCTTGCGGGTCGATTCATCCAGGTCCGAAGCGAACTGCGCAAACGCGGCCAGTTCACGGTACTGCGCCAAGTCGGTACGGATACCGCCGGACAGGTTTTTGATGACCTTGGTCTGGGCGGCGCCACCGACGCGCGATACGGAAATACCGGCGTTAATCGCAGGACGGATACCGGCGTTGAACAGTGAGGTTTCCAGGAAGATCTGACCGTCGGTAATCGAAATCACGTTGGTTGGAACGAATGCGGACACGTCGCCAGCTTGCGTTTCAATGATCGGCAGTGCCGTCAGGGAACCGGTCTTGCCTTTGACGGCGCCGTCGGTGAACTTCTCGACGTAGTCGGCGTTCACGCGTGCTGCGCGTTCCAGCAGGCGGCTGTGCAGGTAGAACACGTCGCCTGGGTACGCTTCGCGACCTGGTGGACGGCGCAGCAGCAGCGAGATTTGACGGTATGCAACAGCTTGTTTGGACAGATCATCGTAGACGATCAGTGCATCTTCACCGCGGTCACGGAAGTATTCGCCCATGGCGCAACCGGAGTACGGCGAGATGTATTGCATGGCGGCCGATTCCGAAGCGGAAGCGGCGACAACGATGGTGTATTCCATCGCGCCGTGCTGTTCCAGCGAGCGCACGATGTTCTTGATCGACGAGGCTTTTTGGCCAATCGCGACGTAGATACACTTCATGCCCTGGCCTTTTTGATTGATGATCGCATCAATCGCCACAGCCGACTTGCCGGTTTGACGGTCGCCGATGATCAGTTCGCGCTGGCCGCGGCCAACTGGAACCATCGCATCGATCGACTTCAGGCCGGTTTGCATCGGTTGCGAAACGGATTCACGGGCGATCACGCCCGGGGCGATTTTTTCAATCGCGGCCGTCAGTTTGGTCTCGATGGCGCCTTTGCCGTCGATCGGCTGGCCCAGCGCGTTGACTACGCGGCCAAGCAGCTCAGGACCGACTGGCACTTCCAGAATGCGGCCGGTGCATTTCACCGTGTCGCCTTCGGAGATGTGCTCGTAGGCACCCAGAATCACGGAACCGACGGAGTCGCGTTCCAGATTCATTGCCAGGCCAAACGTGTTGCCTGGGAATTCCAGCATCTCGCCTTGCATCACGTCCGACAAACCGTGGATGCGGCAGATACCGTCGGCAACGGAAATAACCGTGCCTTGATTACGCACTTCAGCGCCGCCGTCAAGACCTTGGATCCGGCTCTTGATCAACTCGCTGATTTCAGATGGGTTGAGTTGCATACTAACTCCTAAAAGTGTTTCTCTCAGCTTGCGCGAGGGGTAAGGGTCTGTCTAAGCTGGCCTGCCGAAGCGCGTGTCTTACGACACCAGTGCAGCGTGCAGTTGCTGCAGCTTGGCGCGCACCGAGGTATCGAGCACTTGGTCGCCAACAACCACGCGCACGCCGCCGAGCAGCGATGGATCCACTGTGACGGCAGGGTTGAGCTTACGACTGAATTTCTTTTCCAGCGTTGCGACCAGCTCGGCCGTTTGGCCTTCGCTCAGATCGAAAGCGCTCGTGATCTCGGCGTCAGCCGCACCTTCCACACTATTTTTCAAGGTGTGGAATTGCGCGCCGATTTCCGGCAGCAGGCTGATGCGGCCATTTTCGATCAACATGGTGACGAAGTTTTTCACTTCCTCATTGAGCGGCGATTTCAACAACGACAGGATGGTGGCGGCGACGTCGCTTTCCGAAACTTTCGGATTGCGCGCGTACGCCTGTACCTCGGGGTGGCTACCGATCTGTGCCAGTTCGGACACCAGTTCGGACCACGCCGCGAGGTTGCTTGACTCCTTACCAGCTTGGGCTACGCGGAACAAAGCTTCCGCGTAGGGACGGGCGACGGTTGCGAGTTCTGCCATGATTACAGCTCGACAGCAAGACGCTGCAACATTTCGGCGTGAGCCGTTGGGTTTACTTCACGCTTCAAGATCTGCTCGGCACCCTTGACAGCCAGGTCAGCCACCTGAGCGCGCAATTGTTCGCGTGCTTTCGACAGTTGCTGTTCGGCGTCCGACTGGGCTTGCGCAATGATACGCGCAGCTTCAGCTTGTGCATTTTGCTTGATCTCTTCAGCAACCAGCTGCGCGCGCTTTTCAGCGTCCGCAACGCGTTGCGAAGCTTCTTCACGTGCACTGTTCAATGCCTCTTGCGCACGCTTTTCAGCGACAGCCATCGAAGCCTGACCTTGATCGGCCGCAGCCAATCCATCCGCGATTCGTTTGGCACGCTCATCCAGCGCGTTGTTCAGCGCTGGAAATACGAACTTCATCGAGAACCAGACCAACACCGCGAAGGTGATCATCTGGCCGATGAGCGACATATTGATGTCCATACCTTTGCTCCTAACTAAAAGTTTCTCCTAGGGTTGGAGCGAATTACTGAGCAACAGCCGTCAGAGCGGACAGGAACGGGTTAGCGAACGTGTACAGCAGAGCAACACCAACGCCGATCATCGAGATAGCATCCAGCAGACCAGCGATAACGAACAGTTTGGTTTGCAGTTGTGGCATCAGTTCTGGTTGACGTGCCGACGCTTCCAGGAATTTGCCACCCAAGATAGCGAAGCCCAGAGCGGTGCCGATTGCGGCCAGGCCGATGATGATTGCTGCTGCCAGAACGGTCATGCTTTGTACTTGTGCGATCAGAGCTTGCATAAAATTCTCCTAAATTTAAAAACGAAAGATACTAAAAAAACAAAATATAAAGTTAAAGATTAATGTTTCTCAACCGCAAGGCTCAGATACACAACCGTCAACGCCATAAACACAAAAGCTTGCAAAGTTACAATCAAGATATGGAAAATTGCCCATGGACCACCCAACGCCCACTGTGCCCACCAAGGCAACAACGCGATCAAGATGAAAATCAGTTCGCCGGCATACATATTGCCGAACAGTCGCAGCGACAGGGAGATCAGTTTTGCAACCAGCTCAACCATTTGCAGCAGGAAATTGACGGGTGCCAGGGCAATCGTGCCGATCAGGCCGCTCGCATGGAACGGCGCCGTGAACAGTTCCTTGATCCAGCCGCCCAGGCCCTTGGCCTTGATCGAGAAGGCAATCACGCACAGCACGACGGACAGCGACATGGCGAAGGTGTGATTGACGTCGGCGGTCGGCACGGCGCGCAGTTTATGCACGCCAAACCAGCTCAGGATCTTCGGCAACAGGTCAACCGGCAGGAAGTCCATCGCGTTGAGCAGCCAGACCCACACAAAAATCGTGATGGCCAGCGGCGCGATGACCTTGCTTTTCGCGTGGAAGGCCCCATTAATAGTGTCATTGACGATTTCCATGACCATTTCGACGAAGTTTTGCAACTTGCCAGGGACACCAGCCGTCGCGCGGCGCGACGCCATGTAGAAAACAGCCAGGAAAACGAAGCCCAGAATGGCCGAAATCCAGAACGTATCCAGATTGATCATGCCGTCGGCACTTCTCAGGTGGGCCAGATGGTGACTGATGTATTCTGTGGCGTTGGCCGGGGCAGCATGGCCCGCTTCAATAGCGTGTTCTGTGGTCATAATGAATTTAGATTTGTCGTTTCAGAGCACAACAGGCCCCAAAACCAATGATTAAACAGCGAGCAATGAAAACCAGTATGCTAAGGTTGCCACCGCGAAACCCAAGATCAGCCATAACCAGGCGGCCGACTGAAACAACACCAGTGCCAATATAAACAGCACCGCTGTGATAAATATTTTCACCACTTCTGCGCGCAAATGCGCCCGGAATGCCTTGTTGGCGTCGCTGGAACCGCGAACGACCAGCATGGCATACACCAGGCTACCGATGACTGCGATAGCGCCGCCGTAAGCGGCGGACCAGCCTTTGACACTGCCACCAAAAAACAGGGTGACCGTTGCAAAACTGATAGCGATTGCAAGCTGCAGAGCAACTACTTTGTAGACTGGTTTGGCAATATTTTGTTGTGAATCACTCAATTACCAAGTTCCCAGAAAAATCTACACACGCAAAGACACGGGATTATAGTTGGCTTTGATCTATAGAGTCAAACGTTGCTGCACCGCAGCAGGGCAATTGCTGCGCGAAACTGACGCTTTACCGACTATTCGCCGCCATTTGCGCCACTATGTGGCAAAGCCGCTTGCCGGGCCGCTTCCAGCCGTGTTATCAAGGAATCACGTGATGCGCCCGGAAAGCGTGGCCAGCTTGTCCAGCCCGTTTCTCAACGCACCGTTCCGCTGCTTTGCCAACTTGCTATTTAACCACGCAAACGGGTCAACAAGCCATCGAGCACGTCAAGATCGGCAAAATCGATGACCAATTGACCACGGCCTTTGTTGCCCATCTTGAACACCACGGGCGTGGCCAGCGCATCGGACAGCTCTTCTTCCAGGCGCGCGATGTCACCGGACTTTTCCTTTTGCCGCGGCTCGACCGGGTTGGTCGCTTCCTCAAGCGTGCGGGTCACCAGCTTTTCCGTTTCGCGCACCGACAGGCGCTTGGCCACGACCTGATTCGCCAGCGTAATCTGAGTGGCCGCATCGACGGCCAGCAGCGCGCGCGCATGGCCCATGTCGATATCGCCGGCCATCAGCATGGTCTGCACGGGGCTGGCCAGATTCATCAGGCGCAACAGGTTCGACACGGCGCTGCGCGAGCGTCCCAGCGCAGTGGCCGCTTGCTCATGCGTAAAACTGAAGTCGGCGATCAGGCGGTGGATGCCCTGGGCCTCTTCCAGGGGATTCAAGTCCTCGCGCTGGATGTTCTCGATCAGCGCCATGGCCGCGGCGGCCAGGTCGTCCACATCGCGCACCAGCACCGGCACTTCCATCAAACCGGCCAGCTGCGAGGCGCGGAAGCGGCGTTCGCCGGCGATGATTTCATATTTAACAAGTCCGCTCAGGGTATCCTGGCCTATCGGGCGCACCAGGATAGGCTGCATCAACCCCTGCGCCTTGATCGAGGCGGCCAGTTCATTGAGCGCGCCCTCGTCCATGCGCGTGCGCGGCTGATATTTGCCGGCTTGCATTTGTGACACGGGCAAGTTCGACGGTTGATGCGTGTCCGGACTGGCGAAGTCGCCGCCGCCGCCCAACAGCGCATCGAGTCCGCGACCCAGTCCTTTTAGTTTTTTCGTAGCCATGCTGTCCTAATCGTGTTTTCAGAGTAAGCGCTCACATCACATTGCGTTCGCGCTTGCTCCTTGTTTACATATGTTTGATGCGTTCGACCATTTCGGCGCCGAAGGCGATATATGCCTGGGCACCTTTCGAGCTCGGGTCGAAGGTCACGCCGGGCAAGCCGTACGATGGCGCTTCGGCCAGGCGCACGTTGCGCGGAATAATGGTGGTAAACACCTTGTCGCCGAAATGCTGTTCCAGCTGGGCCGACACTTGTTGCGATAATGTCATGCGCGGATCGAACATCACGCGCAACAGGCCGATGATCTTCAGGTCGGGGTTCAGGTTGGCGTGCACCTTCTTGATGGTGTTGACCAGATCGGACAGCCCTTCCAGCGCGTAGTACTCGCACTGCATCGGGATGATCACGCCATGCGCGGCGCACAGGCCGTTCAGGGTCAGCATCGATAGTGCCGGTGGGCAATCGACCAGGATGAAATCGTATTCGCCGTCCACTTCGGCCAGCGCATCCTTCAGGCGGCGTTCGCGGTTATCGAGTTCGACCATCTCCACTTCGGCGCCGGCCAGCTCGCGGTTCGACGGCAAGACATCGAAGCGCCCCGCTTCCGAACGCTGGCGTGCCGTTTTGACATCGGACTCGCCCAGCATCACCTCATAGGTCGACGCCGTCAGGCCGGCCTTGTTGATGCCGGCGCCCATGGTCGCATTGCCCTGCGGGTCGAGGTCGACCAGCAGCACGCGCTGGTTCAACTTGGCCAGACCGGCGGAGAGGTTGACGCTTGTTGTGGTTTTACCAACACCACCCTTTTGATTTGCTACACAAAAAATTTTGGCCATGTATCTTCTAGTTGTAAAGAGATGCAAACATCATCGTGCGCCCCGGCATCAGGCCGAAACGATTTATACTGTTTATTTCGTTTATACGATATAAATCATTTATATGGTTTATATTATTTATACCGTATAAACTATTTATACTTTTTATTTCCGCTTTTCAGACTCTTGCTATAAAGACCAGATGACGCTCTGCATTTAGCCCTGGCACCTGGATAGCCCGCAATTGCGTCACTTGCCAGTCTGCCGGCAGTCTCTCTCTCTCGTCTGGCGGCGCCACGCCTTTCAAGGCGATGAATTGGCCGCCCTCGGCCAGCACATGGTTCGACCAGTTGACGAAGTCGGACAGGTCGGCAAAGGCGCGCGAGGTGATCACGTCGAATTTCTGCTGCACTTCCAGCTGCTCCACGCGCTTCGTGTACACCGTGACGTTGGCCAGGCCCAGTTCGGCCTTCACTTGCGTCAGGAAGGCCGTCTTCTTGTGCACCGTGTCGATCATCGACACCTTCATATCGGGCCGCGCGATGGCCAGCACCATGCCCGGCAAGCCGCCGCCGGCGCCCACGTCGAGCACATTCTTTGCATCCGCGAACGCCGGCACGGCGGCCAGCGAATCGAGTACGTGCAAGGTCAGCATCTGCAGGGGATCGCGCACCGACGTCAGGTTGTACACGCTGTTCCATTTGGCCAGCAAGGCCAGGTAATCGAGCAGTTTTTCCGTCTGATCCGCGCTCAGGTCCAGCCCCAGCGCGGCGATGCCTTCATTCAAAATCTGGGCAAGTTGCGCCCGGTCAAACTGCTTCATTCAACAACCTCGTCCTTTAAAGTGGTGGTCTGCGCGGCGCCGAAGCCGCGCTTTTTCAGGTGCACCAGCAGCAGCGAAATCGCCGCCGGCGTCACGCCCGAAATGCGCGATGCCTGGCCCAGGGTTTCCGGGCGCTGCTTGTCGAGTTTTTGCCGCACTTCGACCGACAGCGCAGCGATGTCCAGGTAATTAAAACCTGCCGGCAAGGCCAGGTTTTCATAGTGTTCATGGCGCTCGATTTCCTTGCTCTGGCGCTCGATGTAGCCCGCATATTTGAGCTGGATTTCCACCTGCTCGCGCACGGCGGGGTCTTCCACGCCGGGCCCGGCCAGCGCCTGGCCTTCGATGCCCGTCATGCTCATCAGGGTGTCGTAGGCCACGTTCGGACGGCGCAGCAGGTCGGCCAGCGAGTACTCGCGCTCGAGGGCCTGGCCGACGATGCGTTCCGACTCGGCGGCCGCCAGGATGCGCGGATTGACCCACGTGGAACGCAGGCGCTCAAGCTCGCGCGCCACCGCTTCGCGCTTAGTCTCGAACGCTTGCCACTGGGCGTCGCCCACGCAGCCCAAGGCGCGGCCGATTTCCGTCAGGCGCATGTCGGCATTGTCTTCGCGCAGGCTCAGACGGTACTCGGCGCGGCTGGTAAACATGCGGTACGGTTCCTGCACGCCCTGGGTGATCAGATCGTCGACCAGCACGCCCAGATAAGCCTCGGAGCGGCCCGGTACCCAGGCGTCCTTGTCCTGCGTCAGCAAGGCCGCATTCAGGCCCGCCAGCATGCCTTGCGCGGCCGCTTCTTCGTAGCCCGTGGTGCCGTTGATCTGGCCGGCGAAGAACAGGCCGGCAACGGCCTTCGTTTCCAGCGAGGCCTTCAAGCCGCGCGGGTCGAAATAATCGTATTCGATGGCATAGCCGGGACGCAGGATGTGCGCGTTTTCCATGCCCTTCATCGATTGCACCAGGGCGATCTGTACGTCGAACGGCAGGCTCGTGGAGATGCCGTTCGGATAGAACTCATGCGTCGTCAAGCCTTCCGGCTCGAGGAAGATCTGGTGCGATTCCTTGCCCGAGAAACGGTGGATCTTGTCTTCGATCGACGGGCAATAACGGGGACCCACGCCTTCGATCACGCCCGTGTACATGGGGCTGCGGTCCAGGCCGGCGCGGATGATGTCGTGCGTCTGCGCGTTCGTGTGCGTGACCCAGCACGGCACCTGGCGCGGGTGCATGGCCGTGTTGCCCATGACGGAGAACACGGGCACGGGATCGAGGTCGCCCGGCTGTTCCTGCATCACGGAAAAGTCGATCGTGCGGCCGTCGATGCGCGGCGGCGTGCCCGTTTTCAAGCGCCCCTGCGGCAGTTTCAGCTCTTTTAACCGGGCGGACAGCGAGATGGCGGGCGGATCGCCGGCGCGACCGGCCGAATAATTATTCAGGCCCACGTGGATCTTGCCGTCGAGGAAGGTACCGGCCGTCAGCACCACGGCGCGCGCCAGGAACTTCAGGCCGATCTGCGTCACGGCGCCGACGACGCGGTCGCCTTCGACCATCAAATCATCGACCGCCTGCTGGAACAGCCACAGGTTGGGCTGGTTTTCCAGGCGCGTGCGGATGGCGGCCTTGTAGAGAATACGGTCAGCCTGGGCGCGCGTGGCGCGCACTGCCGGGCCTTTCGAGGAATTCAGGATGCGGAACTGGATGCCGGACTCGTCGGTGGCGATCGCCATCGCGCCGCCCATGGCATCGACCTCCTTGACCAGGTGGCCCTTGCCGATGCCACCGATGGAAGGATTGCACGACATCTGGCCCAGTGTCTCAATATTATGCGTGAGCAATAGCGTCTTCTGCCCCATGCGGGCGGAAGCGAGGGCCGCCTCGGTACCGGCGTGACCACCACCGACAACGATGACGTCGAATTCTGTAGGAAATAACATGATAAATAGGTAACAGTGCAGGTAAAAATGCGAGGATTGAGCTCCGATTATAGAGTCTTTTTGCAAGCGCAACCTTACGCGGGTCACTTTTTGCTTAATTTTTACTCAGCAAGGGCATGACAAGGGCTGTTTCTGTTTCACGTGGAACACGAATCGCGTCCTGGCCCGGGCTGCGGCAACCGTCAATGTTTGTTACAATTGCCGCGTCGTCCGCAAGGTCACGCCAGTGGCCGGCGCGACGATCCTCCAGGAGGACGGCCTCCCCCATCATGGGAACATACCGGGACGGCCCGCTCTGTATAAGGAGCCGCCATGGCCTGGATACTTTTAATTATTGCCGGCATGCTTGAAGTCGTGTGGGCATATTCGATGAAACTCTCCGCGGGTTTCACCAGACTCACCCCCTCCGTTGTCACCGTCGTCATGATGATCGCCAGCTTCGGCTTGCTGTCGCTGGCCATGCGCACCCTGCCCCTGGGCACGGCCTACACCATCTGGACCGGCATCGGCGCCGTCGGCGCCTTCATCGTCGGCATCGTCTTTCTGGGCGAACAAGTCAACGCCATGCGCGTGTGCGCCGCCGTGCTCATCGTGTGCGGCATCGTGCTGATGAAACTGTCATCGAGCCACTAAGAGGAATCTCCATGCTCCTCGAAAACTATTTCCCCGTCCTCCTGTTCATACTGATCGGTATCCTGGTCGGCATCGTGCCCATGCTGCTGGGACGCGTGCTCGGTCCGCACAAACCCGACGCACACAAGCTGTCGCCGTATGAATGCGGCTTCGAAGCATTCGGCGATGCGCGCATGAAGTTCGATATCCGCTTCTACCTGGTCGCCATCCTGTTCATCCTGTTCGATATCGAAGTCATCTTCCTGATGCCGTGGGCGGCCAACGTCAACGCACTGGGCTTGCCCGGCTTCTGGGCCGTCATGGGTTTTCTCGCCGTATTGACCATCGGCCTGGCCTACGAATGGAAACGCGGTGCGTTGGAGTGGGAATGACAGACCTGCTCCTGCTCAAGCTGCTCATGGGTGTCGGCCCGGATGCTGGCGGCGGTGTCCGGCGTGGCGCTCGTCGTGAGCCAGGCGCCGGCCAACCGCTTACCGGGCACAAACTGTTCCACGTGGAACATGCGCGGAGCCGGAAAGCGGAGTAAGCTTGGCTTCTGTTCCTCGCCAGGAGTACGCATGTCCGCCTTCCAGTTTCGCACCGTGCCCCATGTAATCGTCGACGCGGGCGCCGCTGCCCAACTGGGCGCGCACATCGCCCATCACTTTCCGTCGGTACGCCGCGCCCTGCTCGTCACCGATGCGGGCTTCCTGTCCACGGGACTGGCCGAGGCTCCCCTGCACAGCCTGCGGGTGGCGGGCATCGACGTCCACGTATTTTCCGAAGTGCAAGCCGATCCCCCGGAAGCCGTCGTGCTGGCCGGCGTGGCCCAGGCCCAGATGTTTCACGTGGAACTGATTATCGGCCTCGGCGGCGGCAGCTCGCTCGATGTCGCCAAGCTGATTGCCGTCCTGGCGCCCGGGCATCAGGAACTGGGACAACTATATGGCATCGGCAATGTCCAAGGCCAGCGCCTGCCGCTGGTGCAATTGCCGACCACGGCGGGCACGGGTTCGGAAGTGAGCAACATCGCCATCGTCACCACGGGCGCCACCAGCAAGATGGGCGTCGTCGCGCCGCAGCTGTATGCGGACCTGGCCATCCTCGACGCCAGCCTCACCCTGGGCTTGCCGCCCGCGATCACGGCCGCCACCGGCATCGATGCCATGGTGCATGCGATCGAAGCCTATACCAGCCGGCTGCTGAAAAATCCCCTGTCCGACATGCTGGCCCGCCAGGCACTGTCATTGCTGCATGGCCACCTCGTCACGGCTTGCAGCGATGGCGCCAACTTGCCGGCACGCCAGGCCATGCTGCTGGGCGCCATGCTGGCCGGCCAGGCGTTTTCCAATGCGCCCGTCGCGGCCGTGCATGCGCTCGCGTATCCGATCGGCGGCCTGTTCCACGTGCCACATGGCCTGTCGAATGCGTTGGTGCTGCCGCATGTGCTGCGTTTTAATCTGTCCCATGCGGCGCCCCTGTATGCGGAGCTGGCCACCGTGCTCCGGCCCGCCATGAAGGGCAGCGATGAAGCGCGGGCACAGGCGCTGATCGATACCATGCAGGAAATTGCCGCAACCACCGGCATCGCGCGTACCCTGCGCGAGGTGGGCATCGCGGCCAGCGACCTGGACCGGCTGGCCGACGAGGCCATGCTGCAGACGCGCTTGCTAGGCAACAATCCCCGCACCGTCACGCGCGGGGATGCCCGGGCCATCTATGCGGCGGCCCTATGACACTCAGTTGGGCACATCCACCACGGCGCCCGTCACGCTGATCAGATTGGCCGGCACGGGCGCGGCGGCAATCGGCGGCACGTTGACGTTGGTGATCAGGGTCGACGCATCGGCCCGCGTCACCGTGCGCACCACCTGCGACGGCGGCAGGGCCTGCTGCGAAGCCAGGTGTGCGTACATGGCGTCGAGCGCGCGGTTCAGATAGACGTGCAAGGGCACGATCCGGGTCGGCAAGGCGCTGCTGAAAGAATCGAAGTGGTTGGCGTTGGTTACCTCGATATAGCGCAAGCGACTGGCGGCGCCTTCCACGGCGGCATTAAGGCCCACATACGCGCGCGAGGCATGATTGACAGGTATCAAGGTATCGCTGCGGCCATGCACGATGATGGCCGGCTTGCCGTTGAGCTTGCCAACCGCCTGCACCTCCGCCATGCCGGCACGCACGCGCACGCTTTGCCCAGCCAGGGTGCCTTCCAGGTTGGCGCCGCTGACGGCGTCGCGCCCCGTGGCCAGGCTGCGCAGGCACAGGAAGCCGTCGAGCGACTGGTCCGCCAGATTGCTTGAGGGCGACACGCCGGCCGTGTACACCCTGGCGCCGCCCACGCTGTTTTCATATACGACATTGCCGACGATGCCGCTCTGGGTGGCAAAGCTGGCGACCTTCTGCGCCGACGTGAACGCGATCGGGTTGCCGCCGCCATCCGTCTGCGCAAACGTGAACCCGCATACTTTATCCGTCACGGAAAATTTCCCGTAGGCATACGCATACGTGACGGCCACCAGGATATTCGTGCCCGCATGCGCCGCCTGCAGCGGGTCGGAATCGGCCTGCCAGCCATACGCCTGCAAGCGCAGTTTTGCGTCCGCCTGCTGCGCCGCCAGGTCGGCACCGTTCAACAAGCCTTTGGCCACCAGCACCGTGCAGCGTCCCGCATTGCCGGCCACGGAAGCGATACATGGCTGGTACAGGGCCGCGTAGGTGGCGTAGTCGAACAGGGCGCGCCCGGGATTGGCCACCAGCACCCCGCCCTGGCGCACGCTGTAGGCCGCGGAAGGCTGCGGCTGGATCTGCGGCTCGCTGGCCGCCACGCCGCTGATCAGCCCCCCCGTATCCTGTTCCGCCGCCAGCAGGGCCGAGCCGGCGCCATTGGAAATGCTCGACGCAATCGTGATGGTGTTCTTCGGCGTCAGGCGCACGATGCGCGAGCTGCCGTCGCGGGCCAGCACGCCGTAGCGCTCGTTCAAGACGTAGAACGCCATCTCGACCGCCTGCAAGGTCACCTTGCCCCAGTCCTTTTCCGGGTTCTGCTGCGAGTGCGCATGCTTGAAGGCGATTCGGTTCGGATAGGCGGCGGCCCAGGCGAGGCGATCGGCGTCGCCCAGGTCGGGGGCGAAAATGGCGCTCTTGCCGGCAGCCCCCCTTCCCGCGCGCACGCCGTTTTGCAGATTGACGCTGTCATCCTCGAACACATACAAGCCCGTGCCGGACCCCTTGTCCGCATACGCCACGGCGCAGCCTTTCTTCAAGCCCCATTCGCCGGAGCTGCCGATAGCGCCGTAGATGCCGCGCGAACCGCTCGACGTGCCCGTGACGATGCAGGCGTGGTCAGGATCGAAGCTGGACGGCACCTGCACCATCAAGGTCACGTTCTTCTTGCCCGTGCCGTCGTCGGCGTAGGCGATGTATTCGCTGCCGGCAATCAAGCCCTCGCCGCCGCCCACGTTGCCGGCCGCGTCCACGTTCGGGCCGTACAGGGTGCCGTAGCCGCTGTTGGCAGCGATGTCGAGCACGGCGCGGTAGTTGGCATAAATCGCATTGCGGCGCAGTTCCACCGGCGTCGGCTGTTCCGCATTCGCATACAGGGGCGTGGCGCCCGCCAGCCCCGTCTTGCCCAGGCCCGCCGTCAGCAAGTCATTGCTCTTGCCGTCGTAGTCGGCGCGCGCAATCGTTCCCAGGTAGCCGGGCATCCGGTTCAGCTCTTCGGGTGCATGGTTGCTGCCGCAGGCTGCCAGCAGCAGCAAGGTGCACAGGCCCACGCCAGCGGGCGCGCACGTACTCGTCGTTTGCATGGTGGTTCTCTCCGTTGAAGTCACAATGGACGCACAATGAAAAACGCCGGATGATCGGTCCGGCGTTGCTTGAAAATCAGACAGCGGCCTTGGCTGGCCTGGCGCTGAAGCGCGCGATGGCTTCGCCGACGATGCCGCGCCGGAACATCAGCACGCAGAGGACAAAGATGACGCCGGTGACCATGCCCACCGATTCGCCCAGGGTGCCGAACCATTCGATGCCCGTGTGCGTGGCCAGATACGTGCCGAAGTCGCCCAGCTTGTTTTCCAGCGCGATGATCAGCACGGCGCCAAGGATGGGTCCGGCCAGGGTGCCCATGCCGCCAACCAGGGTCATCAGCACGACCAGGCCCGACATGCCCCAGTACACGTCCGTCAAAGTCTCAAAGCCCAGCACCAGGGTCTTGGTGGCGCCGGCCAGCGCGGCCAGCGAAGCGGACAGCACGATGGCCATCAGCTTGTAGCGGTTGACGTCATAGCCGAGCGAGATGGCGCGCGGTTCATTTTCCTTGATGGCCTTGAGCACTTGCCCGAACGGCGAGTGGATGGTGCGCACGATCAGGGCAAAGCCGGCGATGAAGATGGCCAGCACGACGTAGTACAGCACCGTGTCGTTGCCCAGGTCTATCATGCCCAGCAAGGTTCCACGTGGAACACCCTGCAAGCCATCTTCGCCGCCCGTGAACGGCAGGCGCAGGGCGAGGAAATACACCATCTGCGCCAGCGCCAGGGTGATCATCGTAAAGTAGATGCCCTGGCGGCGGATCGCCAGGCCGCCCATGACCAGACCCAGCCCGGCGCCGGTGAGCACGCCGGCCAGCAGACCGAGTTCCGTCGGCCAGCCCCAGCTGCGCAGCGCGTAGCCGGTGACATAGCCGGCGCCGCCAAAGAAGGCCGCGTGGCCGAACGACAGCAAGCCCGTATAGCCGATCAGCAAATTGAAGGCGCAGGCAAACAGGGCAAAACACAGCAACTTCATCAGGAAGACGGGATAGCCGTAAAACGGGGCCGCCAGTGCCAGCAGCAGGGCAATGGCGTAGCCTACATTCTTATTCATCGTGGTAGCTCCAATACATGACTGATGAGGATTACTTTTCTTTGCCGAACAGGCCGGCGGGACGCAGCAGCAGCACGATGACCATCACCACGAAGACCACGGTGGCCGAGCCTTCCGGGTAAAACACGCGGGTCAGGCCCTCGATCACGCCCAGGCCCAGGCCCGTGAGGATGGAACCCATGATGGACCCCATGCCGCCGATCACCACCACGGCGAAGACGACGATGATCAGGTTCGAGCCCATCAGCGGCGAAACCTGGATGATCGGCGCGGCCAGCACGCCGGCAAAACCGGCCAGCGCCACGCCGAAGCCGAAGGTCAGGGTCACCATCAGCGGCACGTTGATGCCGAACGCTTCCACCAGTTTCGGGTTTTCCGTGCCGGCCCGCAGGTAGGCGCCCAACTTGGTTTTTTCGATGACGAACCAGGTGGCCAGGCAGACGAACAGCGAGGCGATCACCACCCAGGCACGGTAGTTCGGCAGGATCATGAAGCCCAGGTCCGTCGCGCCGGCCAGCGCTTCGGGCACCGCGTACGGCTGGCCCGAGACGCCATAGAAGGAACGAAACACGCCTTCGACGATCAGGGTGATGCCGAACGTCAGCAGCAGTCCATACAGGTGGTCGAGTTTATATAGCCAGCGCAGCATGGTTTTTTCGATCAGGATGCCGAACAGGCCGACGATGATCGGGGCGATGACCAGCATGGCCCAGTAATTGATGTCGAAGTAACTGAGGCCCATCCAGGCCAGGAAGGCGCCCATCATGTACATGGCGCCATGCGAGAAGTTGATGACATTGAGCAAGCCGAAGATGACGGCCAGTCCGAGGGACAACATGGCATAGAACGAGCCGTTGACGAGGCCCAGCAGCAGCTGGCTCATCATCGCAGGTAATGGAACGCCGAAAATTTCCATGGCATCACAGTATAAAAAGCACCGCCGGACGACGGTGTGGTATCAAGGGAAACACGCCACCGCAGACGGGCGCGGCGGCGCAAGGCGAACCCTGCAGGCAAAGCGCCTGCAGGAGAGACTGCCCGCACCGGGCGGGCAATCCGTTTGACGGACTGCTACAGCGTTACTTCCACAGCGAACACTTCGATTCAGCCTTGGTCACATACGCCTGCGCGCCGGGCACGGTGGCCACGACCTTGTAGTAATCCCATGGGTACTTCGATTCGGACGGCTTCTTGACTTCCATCAGATACATGTCGTGCACCATGCGGCCGTCGGGACGCACTTCGCCATTCTGGGTGAACATGTCGTTGATCTTGGTCTTTTTCAGATACGCCATGACTTTCTCGGTATCGTCCGTGCCGACGGCCTTGACGGCTTTCAGGTAGTTCGCCGCGGCCGAATAGTCGGCCGCCTGCAGCATCGACGGCTCCTTCTTCATCTTGGCGAAATAGCGTTTCGACCAGGCGCGCGTTTCCGCATTCAAGTCCCAGTACCAGCCGTCCGTCAGGTACATGCCCTGCGTCAGGTTCAGGCCCAGCGAATGAATATCGTTGATGAAGATCAGCAGGCCGGCCAGCTTCATGGACTTCGTCAGGCCAAACTCGTTGGCCGCCTTGATGCTGTTGATGGCGTCGCCGCCCGCATTGGCCAGACCCAGGATCTGCGGCTTGGCCGCCTGCGCCTGCAGCAGGAAGGAAGAGAAATCCGAAGCGCCCAGCGGATGCTTGACGCTGCCCAGCACCTTGCCGCCGGCCGCCTTGACGACTTCGGCCGTGTCTTTTTCCAGCGAATGGCCGAACGCATAGTCGGCCGTCATGAAATACCAGTTCTTGCCGCCCTGCTTGACGATGGTGCCGCCCGTGCCGCGCGCCAGCGCCACCGTGTCGTAAGCGTAGTGCACGGTGTACGGCGTGCATTCCTCGTTCGTCAGGCGCGAAGAGCCGGCGCCGATGGCGATGAAGATTTTTTTCTTTTCCGCCGCGACCTTGGCCATGGCCAGGCTGGCGCCGGAATTGGTGCCGCCGATCAGCATGTCGACGCCCTGCTGGTCGAACCATTCGCGCGCCTTCGAGGCGGCGATGTCGGCCTTGTTCTGGTGGTCGGCGGAAATGAATTCCACCTTCTTGCCGGCGAGAACGACGCCGGCATCGGCGATCGCCATCTTGATGGCTTCCGCGCCGCCGAGGCCGTCGACGTCGGAATACACGCCCGACATGTCGGAAATAAAACCGATCTTGATGGTGTCGCCCGATACCTGGGCATGCGCGGCAGCGGAAAAACCCAGTGCGCACAGGGTGGCGGTGGCAATGGCGATAGCGTTACGTTTCATAGTGTCTCCGTTGGGATTATTGTTTGCTATTCAGTCGATTGCTGGACGATGACGAGTAAAAACGACATGGGCACTACACGCCAAGCAGCTCGGTCAATACCGGCATCTTGGCCTCCAGTTCGGATGCAGCAAAAGTCTCGACGATCTGACCGTGCTCCATCACATAAAACCGGTCCGCCAGCGGCGCGGCAAACCGGAAATTCTGCTCCACCATGACGATGGTGTATCCCTTCGCTTTCAGGGTGGTAATCATGCGCGCCAGGCCCTGCACGATGACGGGCGCCAGGCCTTCGGATATTTCATCGAGCAGCAGCAATCGTGCGCCCGTGCGCAGGATGCGCGCCACGGCCAGCATCTGCTGCTCGCCGCCCGACAGGCGCGTGCCCTGGCTGTGCCGGCGTTCCTGCAGGTTCGGGAACATGGCGTAGATTTCCTCCACCGACATGCCCTTCTCGCCGCTGGCCAGGGTCGGCGGCAGCATCAGGTTTTCCTCGGTCGACAGCGACGAGAAAATACCGCGCTCTTCAGGACAGTAACCGATGCCCAGGTGGGCGATCTTGTGCGTGGCCAAACCTATCGCTTCGGCGCCATGGACTTTGATGGAACCCGTGCGCGCGCCCGTCAGCCCCATAATGGCGCGCAAGGTGGTCGTGCGGCCGGCGCCGTTGCGGCCCAGCAAGGTCACCACCTCGCCCTGCTCCACCTTCAAGTTAACGTCGTGCAGGATGTGCGATTCGCCATACCACGTATGCAATTGTGCAATTTCCAGCGCGGGTGCGTTGCCATTCACTTGTGTCGCCATCAATGCGCCCCTTCCAGTTCGGCGTGGGTGGTGCCCATGTACGCTTCCATCACTTGCGGATTGCGCGATACTTCCGCGTAACTGCCTTCGGCCAGCATGGCGCCGCGCTGCAGGACAGAAATCTTGTCGCAGATGCCGGACACCACGCTCATATTGTGTTCCACCATCAAAATCGTGCGCCCGGCCGACACTTTTTTAATCAGTTCCGTCACGCGGTGCACGTCCTCGTGGCCCATGCCTTGCGTCGGTTCATCGAGCAGCATCATTTCCGGTTCCATCGCCAGGGTGGTGGCGATCTCCAGCGCCCGCTTGCGTCCGTAAGGCATGTCGACCGTGATGGTGTCGGCAAACTCCGTCAGGTCGACCTCAGCCAGCAAGGCCATGGCACGGTCGTTGAGCTGGCTTAATGAACGTTCGCTTTTCCAGAAGTGAAACGAGGTGCCGAGCTGGCGCTGCAAGCCGATGCGCACATTCTGCAGCACGGACAAATGGGGGAAGACGGCGGAAATCTGGAAGGAACGGATCACGCCCATGCGGGCGATCTGGGCCGGTTTGGCGGCCGTGATGTCTTTCCCGTTGAACAGGATCTGTCCGCCGGTGGGGACCAGGAATTTGGTGAGCAAGTTGAAACACGTGGTCTTGCCGGCGCCGTTAGGACCGATCAAGGCGTGGATATGGCCCCGCTCTACCTTCAGGTTCACCTCGCTGACGGCGGTGAAACCCTTGAATTCCTTGGTCAAATTTCTTGTTTCCAAGATTACGTTTGACATCGTGTCTCCTAGTTGTACTTTTTGTACTACTTAGTCATTTTTATAATACACAACTTGAATTTAACGCACAATACAGTATAACTACGGGGATTTTTCGCCAGGCCGAATGGCGCAAACTTGCACGCTTGCCCTGCTATTTCCAGGCCGCATGTATCATTTGCGCCGCTTTTTCCGCAATCATCACGGTGGGCGAGTTCGTATTACCAGAAGTAATGTAGGGCATGATGGAAGCGTCGACGACGCGTAAACCAGCCACGCCGATCACGCGCAAGGTGCTGTCGACCACGCTGGACGGATCGCCGGCCACGCCCATGCGGCAGGTGCCCACCGGGTGAAAGATCGTGGTGCCGATCTGGCTGGCCGCCTGCGCCAGCTCTTCCTCGCTCTGGAATTGCAGTCCCGGCTTGTATTCCTGCGGCGCAAACTTTTTCAGGGCGGGCGCGGCCACGATGGCCCGCGTCAGGCGCAGGGCGTCGGCCGCCACCTTGCGGTCCTGTTCTGTACTCAGGTAATTGGGCACGATGTTCGGCGCCGCATAGCTGTCGGCCGAGGCGATCCGCACGTGGCCGCGCGAGGTGGGGCGCAGATTGCAGACGCTGGCCGTAAACGCGGGAAACGCGTGCAAGGGTTCGCCGAATTTATCGAGCGACAAGGGCTGCACGTGGTATTGCAGGTTCGGCGTGGCTTGCTGCGGATCGGACTTGGCGAATGCCCCCAGCTGCGACGGCGCCATCGACATGGGCCCGCTCTGGAATAGCGCATATTGCAAGCCGATCTGCATTTTTCCGACGATATTGCTGGCCATCACGTTCAAGGTTTTCACCCCCTGCACCTTGTACACCATGCGCAGCTGCAGGTGGTCCTGCAAATTGCCGCCCACGCCGGCGGCGTCGAGCACGGGCGTGATGCCGTGTTCGCGCAGCAAGGCGGCCGGGCCGATGCCGGACAATTGCAGCAATTGCGGCGAACCGATGGCGCCCGCCGTCAATAAAGTTTCACGCCGGGCCGTCGCCTGCCACTGCGTGCCGCCGCCCGTCAACACGACGCCCGTGCAGCGCGGCCCCGCTTCCGTGGTCTCGATCAATAGACGTTCCACATGGCACCCTGTCATGATCGTCAGATTCGGCCGGCGCGACGCCGGTTTCAGAAACGCTTTCGAGGTGTTCCAGCGGATGCCGCGGCGCTGGTTGACGTCGAAATACGCGCTGCCGCTATTGTCGCCACCGTTGAAATCGCTGGTTTTCGGGATGCCGACCTGCTGCGCCGCGTCGCGGAAGGCATTGAGGATATCCCACGACAGGCGCTGTTTTTCCACGCGCCACTCGCCGCCAGCGCCATGGTTTTCCGACGCGCCGCCGTAATAATCCTCGCTTTGCTTAAACAGCGGCAAGACTTTGTCCCAGCGCCAGGAAGCGTCGTCCGTCAGGTCGGCCCAATGGTCGTAATCGCCGGCCTGGCCGCGCATATAGATCATGCCGTTGATGGATGAGCTGCCGCCGAGCACTTTACCGCGCGGATACATCAGGCTGCGCCCGCCCAGGCCCGCGTCCGCCTGCGTGGCATACAGCCAGTCCGTGCGGGGATTGCCGATGCAATGCAGATAGCCGACGGGGATGTGGATCCACACGTAATCGTCCTTGCCGCCCGCTTCCACGAGTAAAACGCTGGCGTCCTTGTCGCGCGTGAGCCGGTTGGCCAGTACGCAGCCGGCCGTGCCGCCGCCCACGATGATGTAGTCGTATTCGCCTGCCGATTCCAATGAAGCTCCTTTCGGTATGCCATCAAGCTGTCGCGCGGCGTGTCTCCCCGCCGCATCGCGTTACCAGAGTCTGTATTCGTTCATGCATGCTTGGCTGCTGAGCCACATTGAGATTACCACCAGTGCCGGCCCAGGGCGACATTAATCGCATGGCTAGCATGATCGCCGTGTTGACGCGCTTGTCGGGCAACGAAAAAACCGTCCCCAACAGGGGTTGCGAGCTGTGGATAACCGTATGGATATCCACAGGTACGATATGTGAGTAAACGAAATTTTTTTTGGATGACTTTTTTTTATCCCAAAACCATCCCATGCAGATACAACGCTTACTCAGCGCTTATCCGTACGCCAAGCGATTGTTTACAAGGATAAATCAGGACTTATCCACAGAAGATGCCGCCGTTAACTACTATTACTATTCTTGTATACGATCTTGTTAAGGTAAACCCGACAACGCCCGCTTTGCCTGCCCTTCGAAAAAAAGAAAGCCCTGCAGTCTTTGCCTGTAAAAAAAACCGCAAGCGGCTTTCAGTACGCAAAAAAAAAATCCAGCCAACAACTGAGCGACGAAAACCGGCACGGCCGGCATCACGCACACTGCACTGCCAAACCGTTTTGCAAAATGGAAACGCCAACAGACCTGACCAGGCACAGAGCCAGCAAGCAATTCGATGTCAAAAAGAGGGGGAATTTACAACGATTGTGGATAAGTCACTTGATATCCACAGGATGACTTGTGCGTAAACACGAAGTTATGCGCAGGCCCGCATTTTATACAATTTTGCTCCTCGCGTGATACAGCGATTATGCACGCTTTATTTTGCGCGTAAACGATTGATCCTGTTGAAAAAAAGCGACTTATCCACAGAAAAAAGCGCGTTTACTATTACTACTATTTTTATATATAGATCTATTGTAAACCGACAAAAAAAACGGAAGTCCGGGGATATTTCCAAAAAGCATACAAAAAACGTCAAAAAAAGAGCCAACGGCAACAGCGCGACCCACTGCCAAACCGTCTTCCAGCAATCACCTGGACGCCAATGTTCGCGAAAGAACAGCGTTCGTGATCGCTCAACGTTGATTGCCAAACAGGGATCACGACATGCGAAGCACATTAAACATGCCACGACAGCAAGAAAAACCGTGATTTTTGCTTGGCTATGTGGATAAGTGCCTGCATATCCACAGGATGAGATGTGGGAAAAGTCGATCTTTGTCCACAAGCCAATTTTTATCCCAAACAAGTCCTCCGTAGATACAATGCATGTACGCCTACTTTTTTGTGCGCTAAGTCGATGATTTTTCGATGGTATACCGACTTATCCACAAAAAAATGGCCGTTTACTATCACTACTATTTTTATGTATACATCTTTATTTAAAACACAGAGACAAACGCGAACGGTGGAAAAGTCGCCAAAACGGCTGTTTTCACCCTGTAAACCGTTTTGCAATGCAAAAAACCTGTAAAAACAGCATGAATTCACACAAAAAAATGCGTTTAGGCATCATCAGTGCCTTGCACGAAGAACAGCAGGGGCTGGTAGAAGCCATGCAAGGCCCCCAGAGGCGTTCGCACGGCATGCGTGACTACACCCTGGGAACCCTGTGGAATATCGACGCTGTGTGCGTCCTGTCGCGTCTGGGCAAGGTTGCCGCTGCCATGACAGCTTCTATCCTTGTGGAAAAGTACGGAGTTACCCACATCGTCTTCACCGGCGTGGCCGGCAGTGGCGATCACCACGTGAAAGTAGGCGATATCGTCGTGGCCGAAGCACTGCTGCAGCACGATATGGACGCCCGCCCCCTGTTTCCCCGCTTCGAAGTGCCGCTGACGGGCTTGCAGCGCTTTGCCACGGACCTGGAACTGAGCACGCAACTGGCTGGCGCCGCGGAAGATTTCCTGCGTGACGATGTCTCCAGCGTGCTCAAGGCCGCCGATATCGCGCAATTCTGTTTGCAGCACGCCAAAGTACACCGCGGCCTGATCGCCAGCGGCGACCAGTTCATCAGCAGCGCCGCGCATATCAACGAGCTGAAAGCGGATATCCCCGACCTGCTGGCCGTCGAAATGGAAGGCGCCGCCGTGGCGCAAGTGTGTTTTGAGCTGGGCGTGCCGTTTACGGTCATGCGCACCATTTCCGACAACGCCAATGAAGACGCTGCCGTCGACTTCATGCGTTTCGTGCAGACCGTCGCCTCGCCGTATGCGTTGACGGTAATTCAGCAGCTGTGCCAGCGCCTGGTCGGCTGATTTTTCAGCTAGCGTGCATAAAAAAAGGGCAGAACCAGCGGTTCTGCCCTTTGTATTTAAAAACAAAGTAGCCTGAAAAATGTTCAGGGCTAGGCGCCTTGCTGCAGGCAGTACGAATGTACGGCCAGGCAAGGCAACAACGCCATGGACTTTTTCTCAGGTTCCTTTAGACACTGAGCATCATTAAACTGGCGTTTCCGCCCGCTGCCGTCGTATTTACGCACAGCGCCCGTTCAGCGACCAGGCGCCACAGGGGGATGACATCGTCCTGCGTCGTGGCGATGGTGCTCACCAGGGCCCCTTCCCGGGCCGCCAGCAGCGGTTTGAGCTGGCCATCGAGACTCGGCTCGATCATGGCGATCTGGAAATCCTGCTTGACCGACTCCAGGCTGCTGACGACCTGGATGCGGTCCTTCAGCGCGGCCGGCAAGTCACCCGGGATCAGGTCCGGCGCTTGCGCCAGCACCAGGGCCTGGTTACCGGTGGCCAATACCGCCGCCAGCTGGTTCATCAAGGTGCCGGAGGTGGCTGCCGCGCACAAGATCGTGCCGCGGGCGGCAAAGCTCAGCGTATTGCGCTCGCCCGTCGGGCCTGGCAAGACGGTGGTGCTGCCCAACAAGGTAGTGCGCGCGTATTCCTGCGCCAGTTGCTGCACCTGGTCGTGGCCGTGCATCTTGGCCCATACGGTCAGCGCGTCGAGCGCCGGCGGCGCCTGGCGCTGGTGCTGCGCGCCGGCCGGCGCATTGCGCTGCAGGCGTTTCAGGTACAGGGGGCCGCCCGCCTTCGGACCGGTGCCCGACTTGCCTTCGCCGCCGAACGGCTGCACGCCGACGACGGCGCCGACGATGTTGCGGTTCACATAAATATTGCCCACGTGCGCGCGTTTGGTGATGAAGCCGATGGTTTCATCAATGCGCGTATGGATGCCCAGGGTCAAGCCGTAACCGCTGTCGTTGATCGATTGCACCAGTTGCGGCAGTTCGGACCGCTTGTAGCGGATCACGTGCAGTACGGGGCCGAAGACTTCCTGCGTCAATTGCGCCAGCGACTTGATTTCCAGCACGGTCGGGGCGACGAACGTGCCTTTCACGGTCGGTAAATCGAGGGAATAATGGTCGATGGCCATGGTTTTCATCTTGTTGATGTGCGCCAGCAGATTACTTTGCGCTTCCGCGTCGATGACGGGGCCGATATCGGTGGCCAGGCGGTCAGGATTGCCAACGCGCAATTCCTGCATGGCGCCTTTCAGCATGTGGATGGTCTTGTCGGCGATTTCCGTTTGCAGGAACAGCACGCGCAAGGCCGAGCAGCGCTGGCCGGCGCTGTCGAAGGCGGACGACATCACGTCCTGCACCACCTGTTCCGGCAGGGCCGACGAATCGACGATCAGGGCGTTCTGGCCGCCCGTTTCGGCGATCAGGGGAAGGTCGATGCCTTCGGCCACGGCGCGCGCGGTCAGGTTGCGGTTGATCAATTGCGCCACTTCCGTGGAACCCGTGAAAATCACGCCTTTCACGCGCGCATCATTGCACAGGCCGGCGCCGACGACTTCTCCGCTGCCGGGCAAGAACTGCAGCGCGCCGCGCGGCACGCCCGCCGCATGCAGCAGCTGCACGGCGCGGTGGGCGATCAGCGGCGTTTGCTCGGCCGGCTTGGCCAGCACCACGTTGCCGGCGGCCAGGGCGGCGGCCAGCTGGCCCGTAAAGATGGCCAGCGGGAAATTCCACGGGCTGATGCAGGTGACGGGACCGAGCGCCACGGTATTGGGCGCGTGTTCCACCTGCGCTGCGTAATAGCGCAGGAAGTCGACGGCTTCGCGGATTTCCGCGATCGCGTTCGGCAGCGACTTGCCCGCTTCGCGCACGGCCAGGGCCATCAGCTCGATGTGGTGTTCCTCGAACAGGTCGGCGGCGCGCAGCAAGGCTAGTGCGCGCAGCGACGGCTCCGTTGTCTGCCATTCCATGGCGTAGGCGCTGGCGCTGGCCAGGGCCGTTTCCACGTCGGCCGGCGCCGCTTCCATGACCTTGCCGACGACATCGTCGTGCTGGGCCGGATTGTGGATCACTTGCGTTGGCGTATTCAGGCTGACGGCGCCGTCGATCAGCGGTCCCGCCTGCCATTGCTGCTGCTGCGCCAGGCCGGCGGCCAGGGCGCGCAAGGTGTCTTCATTCGACAGGTCCAGGCCGGCCGAGTTCCTGCGCTCGCTGCCAAACATGTCCAGCGGCAGCGGGATCGACGGGTGCGGCAAGCCGCCCTGCAGGCGCGCCTGTTCCAGCGGATCGCGGATCAGGCTGTCGATGGCCACGCTTTCGTCGACGATCTGGTTGACGAAGGACGAGTTGGCGCCGTTTTCCAGCAGCCGGCGCACCAGGTAGGCCAGCAGGGTTTCATGCGAGCCGACGGGCGCGTAGATGCGGCAAGGCTTGTCCAGGTTGGCCGGGCCGACGACCTGGTCGTACAGGGTTTCGCCCATGCCGTGCAGGCACTGGAATTCGTAGTCGGTAACGCCGTCGCGTTTCGCCCAGGTAAAGATGGTCGACAGGGTTTGCGCATTGTGCGTGGCAAATTGCGGGTAGATCAGGCTGCTGGCGTCCAGCAGTTTTTGCGCGCAGACGAGGTAAGACACGTCCGTGTAGACCTTGCGCGTGTAGACGGGATAGCCTTCCTGGCCGTCGACCTGGGCGCGTTTGATTTCCGCATCCCAATATGCGCCCTTGACCAGGCGCACCATGAACTTGCGGCCGCTGCGGCGCGCCAGGTCGATCAGGAAATCGATGGCGAACGGGCAGCGCTTCTGATACGCCTGCACCACGTAGCCGATGCCGTCGAAGCCGGCCAGGTCCGGATCAAAAGCGAGGGCTTCCATCAGGTCCAGCGACAGTTCCAGGCGGTCCGTTTCTTCCGCATCAATGTTGAAGCCGATGTTGTACTGTTTTGCCAGCAACAGCAGCGCTTTGACTTTCGGCAACAGTTCTTCCATGACGCGGGCGCGCTGGGCGCGGCTGTAGCGCGCGTGCAGGGCCGACAGTTTTACGGAAATGCCGGGGCCGTTCTTGATGCCGCGCCCGTTCGACGCCTTGCCGATGGCGTGGATCGCCGTTTCGTACGAGGCGTAGTAGCTGGCCGCGTCGGCTTGCGTCAGGGCCGCCTCGCCCAGCATGTCGTACGAGTAGCGGTAGCCGCGCGTTTCATTCTCGCGGCTGTTTTTTAACGCTTCCTCGATGGTCTGGCCCGTGACGAACTGGTTGCCCAGCATGCGCATGGCCAGGTCGACGCCCTTGCGTATCAGCGGCTCGCCGCCTTTGGCGATGAGCTTGGTCATGGCCGAGCCGAGGCCCGATTCGCTGCTGGTACTGACCAGTTTGCCCGTGATCAGCAAGCCCCAGGTGGCGGCGTTGACGAACAGCGACGGCGATTCGCCCAGGTGCTTGCGCCAGTCGCCCTTGCTGATTTTGTCGGCGATCAGGCGATCGGCCGTTTGACTGTCGGGTATACGCAACAGCGCTTCGGCCAGGCACATCAGCGCAACACCCTCTTCCGATGATAGCGAGAACTCATGCATCAGCGCATCGACGCCGGAAGCGCGCGTGCGTTTCTGGCGCACGGCCGACACCAGCCGGTGCGCCAGGGCCTGGCCTGCGGCCGTCGTTTCGGTGCTGCTGGCGCGCACTTGTTGCAACAGCCACTGCACGGCGGAAACCTCATCGCGCCTATAGGCGGCGGTGATGGCGGCGCGTTGTGGCGTCGCTTCGGGCAGGATTTCCGCCTGGAGCGCGGCAAAGGGAATCGGGGTAAAAGCCGAGGGGCCTGCAGGGTGCATAAGTGCTCTTTACAAGGAAAAAGGGGACGAAAACGCCCGCCATGCCTGCTCTTTTTTGGTGCAAAAAAATACAGAAAGTCGGACGTTAAGATGATTCGATTGTAAAGGGGATTCTTATGGATTAATTCTGGTAATACAGGGGACTAGCAATAGATAGTTTTTGATGCGACAATTTAACCAAATAATATTAATTTGGGGGTGATGGAAATGCTGGACAAGATCAGTAAGAAAATCTTGATGGAATTGCAGAGCGATGGACGCATCAGCAATGTGGAGCTGGCCGCGCGCGTGAACCTGTCGCCGGCCGCCTGCCTGGAGCGCGTGCGCAAATTGCACGAATCCGGTTACATCATGGGCTATACGGCCCAGTTGAACCCGCAGCTGCTCGACGTGTCGCTGCTGGTGTTCATCGAAGTGGTGCTCGATCGCACGACACCGGAAGTGTTCGACGCCTTCAAGCATAGCGTACAAATCATTCCAGAGGTACTGGAATGTCATATGGTGGCCGGCGGTTTTGATTACCTGGTCAAGGCGCGCGTCAAGGACATGGCCGCTTACCGCGAATTCCTGGGCAAGACGCTGTTGCAAAAAGGTGTGCGGGAAACCCACACTTATGCCGTCATGGAAGAGGTCAAAAACACCACCAAGTTGCCGATTAAGTGACCGCGGTGTAGTGCTCCCGTTTTTCTGATTGAGCTATCGGAACAAATGTTGTAGGGTAGAACTACAATTCTGCCATCCGGTAGCCGCCTGAAACGACGCGCAGACGTCAGGTTCAGGGTGCAAAATGGGCAATCGTGCCCATGCGCATACGGTTATGGCCTCTCCCCTGGCGGGAGGGGCGACGGGTTCTCGCAGCGGGGGACAAATGAAGCAGTTGCAGCATCAGCTGGTGCGTTTCTTTGTATTCACTGTTCTGGCCATGGCCGTGGCTTGTTGCCTGGCCTATCTGCTGCTGGCGCTGGGCGGCGGCGAGCATCCGTATCTGATTGCCTGCGTGGCGGCCGTTACGGGCGCCGCGCTGCTGGCCTTTGCCGGACGCCCGCGCGGCGAAGGGGGGTTGCACGCGTTTTCCGGCACGGTCGGGCACGCCATTGACGCCATCATGATCGGCGCGGCGGAAACGTCGTATTTTGTCGATTCCGTCAAACAGAAGGTGGACCTGGACGTGCGCACGGCCAGCGAGATCGCCGACAGTTCCGGACAGAACGCCATGATGACGGAAAAGATCGCCGCCAATGCGGAACGGGCCGCCAAGGTGGCCGCCGGCGTGCGCGTGGAAAGCGTGGCGGCGCGCGCCGAAGTGGATCAGGGCTTGCGCCGCATCAATAAAGCACGCGAAGAAGCGCAAGGCGCCTCCAGCGCCATGCTGGGCCTGCAGGAAAAATCCAGACGCATCACGGGTTTTACGGAAGCCATTTCCGATATTTCCGCGCGCACCAACTTGCTGGCGCTGAACGCCGCCATCGAAGCGGCGCGCGCCGGCGAGCACGGCCGTGGTTTTGCCGTGGTGGCCGGCGAAGTGCGGCAACTGGCGCAGCGCACCAAGGAAGCGTCCGATGAAATCAGCGTGATGGTGCGCGAAATCAATGAACAGGCGGAAAAAGCCGCGCAAGGCATGACGGCGTTGGCCACCGGCGTGACGGAGGCGGCGCGCAATGTGGAAAGCGTGCATGGCTCGCTCAGCCATATCGAGGAATCCTCGGGCGTGTCCGAGGACGAGATCGGGCAAATCGCCCGCGCCTCGCGCGAACACGTCGACACGACGCAGCTGATCGCCGACGCCATCCTGAAAATCCGCGACAGCATGCTGTCGACGAATGCCGAATTGCCGCGCGCCACGCAGTCGGCCATGGCCCTGGCCGAGCGGGCTGAAGTGATCGCCGGCGCCCTCGGCGAAGCCGGCGTGGCCACGCCGCATGATGAGATCCGCGAGGCCGCCCAGCGCGCCGCGCGCGAGGTGGGCAAATTGTTCGAGCAGGCGATCGCCTCGGGCCGCATCACGCGCGAAGCCCTGTTCGACCGCCATTACCGCCCCATCCCGAACACCAATCCGCCCAAGCACAACACGAAATTCGACGCCTTTACGGACAAGGTGCTGCCGGACCTGCAGGAAGACGTGCTGGCGGCATTGCCCCACCTGGCGTATGCGGGCGCCGTCGACAACAATGGATACTTTCCGACGCACAACAAGAAGTTTTCGCAGCCGCTGACGGGCGACTACGCCACCGATATCATTAACAACCGTACCAAGCGCATCTTCAGCGACCGCACGGGCAAGCGCTGCGGCAGCAACACGAAGCCGTTCCTGTTGCAAACCTATAAACGCGACACGGGCGAAGTCATGCACGACTTGTCCGTGCCGATCCACGTCGAGGGCAAGCACTGGGGCGGTTTCCGCATCGGCTACCGCTCCAGCAATCACGCATGAAAAAAGCCTGATGCATGTGCATCAGGCTTCCCTTTGACCCATCTCAGCCTTACTCAATATGCGGTTTCGGCGCCACGCCGCCGCCGGCCGCCGTGGCCGAGCGCAGGGTCGGCGTATTCATTTCTTCGAGGTGGTTGCGCAGCCATTTGTGGGCCGGGCTGCGGGCGTCGCGTTCATGCCACAGCATGTCCAGGTGGACGGCCGGCAAGGCAAACGGCAAATCCTTGTACAGCAAGGACTCCGTCATGCCCGTCGAGGCGATCAGGTGGCGCGGCAAGACCGTGATCAGGTCGGAATTGGCGACCACGCGCCCGGCCGTGAAGAACTGGTTCACCGTCAACAGGATGCGCCGTTCGCGGTGGATCTGCGCCAGCGCCTCGTCGACGAGGCCGTGGGCGCGGCCGGAAAAGCTCACCAGCAGGTGATTTGCCGCGCAGTAATTATCCAGATTGAGTTCCACTTTCGCCAGCGGGTGGCCGCGCCGCATCACGCAGACATATTTGCCGGAATATAAACGTTCATGGCGGATCGGCGAGCTGGTGTCGCTCGACAACTGCGCCGCCACGCCGGGAAAGAAGCCCACGGCCAGGTCGATGTCGCCGCGCAGCAGCATGGGACGCGGTTCGCGCGTGGTCAGCGGCATCATGCGCACGTTGACGCCCGGCGCTTCGCGTTCGATCGAGCGCATCAGCGAGGGCAGCCAGAACGCGGCCGTGGCGTCGGCCATGGCCATGCGGAAAGTGGCGTGGGTTTTCGACACGTCGAAGGTTTCCGGCGTGACGGCCGCTTCCAGGCTGGCCAGGGCCGAGCGCACGGACGGCCACAGGGCTTCGGCGCGCGGCGTGGGTTTCACGCCATACGCCGTGCGGATCAGCAATTCGTCACCGAGGCTTTCGCGCAGGCGTTTGATGGCGTTCGATACCGCCGGCTGCGTCATCGCCAGGTGGCCGGCCGCGCGCGTCAGGTTTTGTTCCGTCATGACGGCGTCGAAAACACGCAGCAAGTTCAGATCCAGCGTCAGAAAACTCATGGAAAGCCCAAGATAAAAGTTGAATTCAGATAATTAGTTAGGAGTGTAAACCGCGCCGGGCACGAATATTTTCACTCGTAAAAAAATATTACAGTTTTCCATTCACAATTCATATAATTGGTATCAAGAAATGGAATTAGATTTATATGTTGCACTGCACTATAGTACTGTCAAATTCTATAATGCACTGGAACAGTATGTCTACCTTCGCCTCCGCCCTGTACGCAGTATCCGCACCCGTGCTGGAGATTTCCCTGCTCAACACCCTGCAAATCGCCCTGGTGATCGTGGCCGTGGGCGCTTTCGCCCTGCTGTTCAAGCCTTTGCTGGTGGGCATCGCCCGCGCCATGGTGCTGGTGGTGCGTCCCAAGCTGAGCCGCGAAGAGCGTTTGGCGCGCCAGCAGATGCGCGAAGCGCAGGCGCTCAAGCGCACGCTGGGCAAGATGGATGGCGTCTCGCCGAGCAATGCCGCCGAATTGCGCGCCCTGTCGACGCGCGCATAAGCGTTAAACTGTTGCAGAAAGACAAGCCGGTGCATGCACCGGCTTTTTTTACGCCCGCGTCTTGCTTCAGGCCACCTCGCCCAGCAAATGCGCGCGCAGGGCGGTGTCGGCCGGATGGGCGCCCAGCCAGATTTTCAGCAGCGCATTGTAGAAGGCCAGGTCCGGCACCTTGTCGCCCACCTGCTTGCCGTTGAGTTTGCACAACGTGCCCTCGTCCGGCAGCCAGTCCACGGTGAGAATGTCGCCCTTTTTCAGGCCCGGCACCATTTCGAACATGGCGCCGAACTGCATCGTCTGGCTCAGCAAACGCGTGCGGTCGGCCTGGTCGGAACTGCGCTTCAAGCCTTGCATGAAGGCCTGGCCCAGCTCGTCGGACGTGATATTGCGCAACATGACGATTTCGAGACGGCGCGGGCCGGGCAGCGCCAGGATGTCGTCGAGCTGGGTTTTTTTTTCCGGCAGGTACAGCGCGATCGTGTAGACCTTGAAGATGATCTTGTAGCGCACGCCGGCGCCGTTGAGCTTGAGTTCACGGCTGGCCAGCTGCACCGTCTCGTCGAGCTTGACGCCGCCCACGTCGACGGCCAGCGCCGGCTGCGCCAGGCCGGCGCACAGGCAGGCGGCAGCCAGGGAGAGGCCAAAACGGGATGTGCTGATATGCATCTTCTACCTCCGTGAAACCATGGGCTGTGGATAAGTCAGCACATAGTGTAGAACAGTTGGCAGAAGCTGGCGCCACGCAGAAGGGGCGCGGAGGGCAAGCTCAGGGCTTGGCGGCAGGCAGTTCCGCCTGCAGGCGCTCGTACTTGGCCATCAATTGCTCCGGGCTTTCGCGCCAGGCGGGATTGAATGGAATGCAGCTGACGGGGCATACTTGCTGGCATTGCGGCTCGTCAAAGTGGCCCACGCATTCGGTGCACTTGTTGGGATCGATTTCGTAGATTTCCGCACCCATGTAGATCGCATCATTCGGGCACTCGGGCTCGCAAATGTCGCAATTGATGCATTCGTCGGTGATCAGTAATGCCATGATTTCACTCTTACTTATTGCGATGATGCAGCGTTGGCGGCAATCTTGTTTTGCAGCCAGCGGTTCACCGAGGGGAAGACAAACTTGGAGACGTCGCCGCCCAGCGCCGCGATTTCGCGCACGATGGTGCCCGAAATGAACTGGTACTGGTCGGACGGCGTCAGGAACATGGTTTCGACATCGGGCAGCAGGTAGCGGTTCATGCCCGCCATCTGGAATTCGTATTCAAAGTCGGAGACGGCGCGCAAGCCGCGCACGATGACGCGCGCCTCGTGCTTGCGCACGAAATCCTTGAGCAGGCCGGAAAAGCTTTCCACCTGCACGTTCGGATAGTGACCGAGCACTTCATTGGCGATTTCCAGGCGTTCGTCGAGCGAGAAAAACGGTTGCTTGTTCTTGCTGTCGGCCACACCGACGATCAGCTTGTCAAATAGACCCGATGCGCGGCGCACCAAATCTTCATGACCGCGCGTGAGCGGATCGAATGTTCCTGGATAAACGGCTACAACCATTGCGGCTCCCTGATGATGCACCAATATAGACGCGCATTATGCCTGAAATTGGTGACCACCTTGCTGCCGCGCCTCGGGCCAGGGAGCTTTTTTGCCTCATTTATAGGCAGATTCAGGCAGTTGCCGGCACTTTGTTGTAAGTTAGCAAATGATAATAAACGGTGCCCGCCTTGTCGGCGCGGATGACTTCCCATGGCGCCATCCACTCGGGTTTTTCCAGTGCGCTGTGCTCGTCGAAGACCAGCGGCAAGCCCGATTCCGCGTAGACCATGCCGCCTTCCTTGAGCAGATTGGCGCACAGGGGCAAGACCTTGGCCAGGAAATCCTGCTGGTAAGGCGGGTCGAGGAAGATCAGGTCGTAACGCTGGCCGCGCGAGGCCAGGCCTTGCGCCGTCAGCAGGGCGTCGCCGCGCAGCAGGTGCACGTTGTCGGCGCGCAATTTCACCTTGTTCTCTTCCAGCTGGCGGATCACCGGCGTGTGCGTGTCGACCATGGTGACGGACGCGGCGCCGCGGCTGGCCGCTTCAAAACCCAGCGCGCCGCTGCCGGCGAACAGGTCCAGCACCTGGGCGTTGGACCAGTCGCCGTCGCGCAGATGATTGATCCAGTTAAAGACGGTCTCGCGCACGCGGTCCGGCGTCGGGCGCAAGCCCAGCGCCTGCAAGACAGGCAGCACGGAGCGTTTCCATTGGCCGCCGATGATGCGCACCTGGTTCGGTGGCGGTGCGTGGTGGACGGGGACTTTGGCGGGTTTTTTAATTTTCTTTTGCATGGGCATTTCTTCAATTCGGTGGCGGCCACTATAGCATATGGCCCCCTCCCCCCTGCTGGCGCTGCCTGGCTATTTGGCTTGCGTGGCCAGCGAGTTGAAATCGTCGATCCAGCCCTGCATGCGCTTGACGGCGTGGGCTTTTTGCGCCGGCGTGGCGATCTTGATCACCGTCAAAACCATCTGCGCCGTGCTGTCCTGGTAGGCGTCAAAGAAGGCTTTGCGCTCGGAGTGCTCGAGGCGCTCGAAACTGTCCCTGATCAGCGTATTGATCAGGGACACGGTGGCGTCCTTGCCGAGCTTTTCCTGCTGCACTTTCTTGACCAGGTTCAAGACATTCTGCTGGCGCCGCATGCGTTCGTCGAGCCAGATCTCATTGTCCAGCGGACGCGCGTCGGACGCCTTGCGGATGATGGCTTCCTGCTCACTGCTGAAACCGCCGAACCACAGCTCGAATTGCTCCATGGCCTTCTTGTAGCGCAGCTTCTGGCGCTTGTCCTTGTCGCCGCTCAGGTATTTCTTGCGGTAGTCGTCATTGTTCGACTTGAACTTCTTTTCCATCTGCGCAAGTTGCTCGGGCTTGAGCGAGCGGGCCAGGTCGGCCAGGTCCGGCGCCGCCTTCAGCAGCAGCGTCTGCGTGCGGTGCTTGATCTCGCCGTAGTCGGCCATCAGGTCCGCCTGCGTGATGTTGCCCTGCAACTGCTTCTGGCCCGTATGCAGGATGTCGACGTAATCCTTCAATTGCGTCTTGCGGTGCCAGTCGAACAGCTTGCCGATATCGTCGCGCACCCAGCCCTTCTGGTCGCGGTCCAGGTCGACATACGCGTTCAGCCACCAGTACAGCACGGTGTCGCCGTTGTTGTAGGCCAGGCGCAAGCCGCTGCAGCCGGCTATGACGACCAGCAAGACGGCCAGCACGGCAGTGCGAAAGCGACTGGCGAGAGGGGCTTGCGTGTTAAACTTTTTCATATTCTTAACTTAATAAATAAATACGGTCTATGAACGTTGTCATTCTCGCCGCCGGTATGGGGAAACGCATGCAGTCGGCGCTGCCAAAAGTACTGCACCCGCTGGCTGGCAAGCCGCTGCTGTCGCATGTGATCGATACGGCGCGCAGTCTGGCGCCGTCCCGATTATGCGTGATTTACGGGCATGGGGGCGCTGCGGTGCTCAAGTTGCTTGACGGCTACAAGGCGAACCATGGCCTGGCGGTCGACGCCGCCGAGCAAACGCAGCAGCTGGGTACGGGCCATGCGGTGCAGCAAGCCGTGTCCCTGCTCGACGAATCGGTGCCGACCCTGATCCTGTACGGCGACGTGCCGCTGACCAGTGCTGTTTCCCTGCAGAAATTGGTGGACGCCGCCGGCAGCGACAAGCTGGCCATCCTGACCGTGGAACAGGACGATCCTTTCGGCCTGGGCCGCATCGTGCGCGACCAGGGCGCCATCGTGCGCATCGTCGAGGAAAAGGATGCCTCACCAGGCGAGCGCGCGATTCGCGAAATCAACAGCGGCATCATGGTCGCGCCCACCGTGCCCCTGAAGAAATGGCTGTCGTCCTTGTCGAACAACAATGCCCAAGGGGAATATTATCTGACCGATATCGTCGCCCAGGCCGTCGCCGATGGCGTGCCCGTCACCTCGGCCCAGCCGGGCGCCGTGTGGGAAGTGGCGGGCGTCAACAGCAAGGTGCAGCTGGCCCAGCTCGAACGCATCCACCAGAACAATATCGCGCAAGCCTTGCTCGAGCGGGGCGTGACCTTGCTGGACCCGGCCCGCATCGACGTGCGCGGCGAACTCATTTGCGGCCGCGATGTCACCATCGACGTCGGCTGCGTGTTCGAAGGCCGCGTGGAACTCGGTGACGGCGTGCGCGTGGGCGCCAACAACGTGATCATCAACGCCACGGTGGCCGCCGGCGCGCACATCAAGCCGTTCTGCCATCTGGAGGACGCCGTCGTCGGCGCCGCATCCATCATCGGCCCGTATGCGCGCCTGCGCCCCGGCGCCGTGCTGGCGGAAGACGTGCACATCGGTAACTTCGTGGAAGTGAAAAACAGCCAGATCGCCGCGCACAGCAAGGCCAACCACCTGGCCTACATCGGCGACGCCAGCATCGGTTCCAGGGTCAATATCGGCGCCGGCACCATCACCTGCAATTACGATGGCGTCAATAAATTCCGCACGGTGATCGAAGACGACGCGTTTATCGGCAGCGACAGCCAGCTGATCGCCCCCGTCACCGTCGGCAAGGGCGCCACGCTGGGCGCCGGCACGACCTTGTCGAAGGATGCGCCGGCAGGCAAGCTGACTGTCTCGCGCGCGCGCCAGGTGACCATCGACGGCTGGACGCGTCCCGTGAAGATCAAGAAGTAAGCGGCGCAGTCCGTCCTTGCACAGGCAGGCCTTGCGGCCTGCCTTTTTTTTGTGGATAACTATGTGGGTAAGCCCATCAGTAAGTACTGCATAAGCATGTGGACAAGCCCATGCATAAGCTGTGTGTAAAGTTGCCGGCTTCGCCTGCCATGCGCCTGTCGTGGTTCTCCCCTGCACTTTCCGCCATTCTGCAGCCCGGCAAGCCGGTTTACCCATCGAATGTGGATAAGTCTGTGCGTAAGCCTGCGGATAAGCACTGCATAGCCTTTGCATAAGTGGGGATAAGTGTGCTTTCCCGCCTTGTGCTCGAGTGTGCTCTGTGGGTAAGCCTGTGGAAAAGAGGGTTGAAAACATGTGGACAAGTATTGTTCCATATCAAGTCATGCTTTCAGCAAACTCAAGTGCCTGAACGGGGCGTTCTGCGCCATGTCGCTGCGCGCACGGAAGCGGCCGCGGCTTGCCTGGGGGCGCAGGTCCCGGATGGCGCGGGCGGACGATGTGGATAAGTGTGTCGATAAGTGGTGCAACAACCTGTTGGCAAGCTGTGTGAAAGCGGTGCAAAAGTCGCTGTGCCTGTTGGTGAAAATATCGGTGGCAGGGAATCAGGCTACGTTGCCGGGCACGCTGGCGGCAGACCGGGCTTTTCATGGAAGAAAAGCGTTACGCCATCAGCCCTGCGCCGGATTCAGGGCTGTGCATAAGCCTGTGCAAAAGCGCCGGATAAGCGGTGGGCAAGCCGCGTATAAGATGTGTGCAAGCGGTGGATAATTTACAGTCGAAGATCAGACGGCGATACGCGTCTCGAATTTGCTGCGAAACGTGGAAAAATAGCTTTTCACGTTGCGCACGTTGGCGTGCGCGGCAAACAAGCGGTGCGCCAGCGCGTGGTAGGCGGGCATGTCGGCCACCTGCACCATCAGCACGAAGTCGGGGCCGGGCGAGACGCGGTAGCATTGCAGCACGGCCGGCTCGTGCGCCACGAGCTGCTCGAATTCCGCCATGCGCTCAAACGCCTGCACGTCGAGCGTGATTTCCACGATGGCCGTCAGGCGCGCACCCACCCGCTGCGGCGCGACGATGGCCACTTGCCGCTCGATGACGCCGCTTTCCCGCAAATGCTTGACCCGCCGCAAACAGGTGGGCGCCGAGACGTGTACGGCCTGGGCCAGCTCGCTGTTGGTTTGCGATGCGTCAACTTGCAAAGCGTTCAGGATGCGACGATCGATTTCATCGAGGGTAATGTTGTTCTCGTTCATGGTTTTGATGAATTTGGAAATAAATCAAGTATAGATGAAAGAATATTTCATCGTGAAATAGTCGTGAAATATTCAGTCAAAAATACACATATTTAGAAAACTTATTTCATGCTCTCTGCTTTAGCATGCGTGCATTGATGAATTTTTAGACAGAGGTTTCCATGTGCGGCATCGTCGGCGCGGTAGCGCAGCGTAATATCACTCCCATCCTGCTCGAAGGCTTGAAGCGCCTGGAATACCGCGGCTACGATTCCTGCGGCATCGCCCTGCACGCCGATGGCCGGCTGCAGCGTTCGCGCTCCACCTCGCGCGTGGCCGAGCTGGAAAAGCAGATCGGCGAAGAAGGCCTGGGCGGTTTTACGGGCATCGCCCACACGCGCTGGGCCACGCATGGCGCCCCTGTCTCGTTCAATGCCCACCCGCACTTTTCCCCGACGGAAGAAAACGCCCGCGTGGCGCTGGTGCACAACGGCATCATCGAAAACCACGACGAACTGCGCGCCGAACTGACGGCCTTGGGTTACGTCTTCCAGAGCCAGACGGACACGGAAGTGATCGCCCACCTGGTCGAGCACATGTATAACGGCGACCTGTTCGAGACCGTGCAGCAGGCCGTGAAACGCCTCGACGGCGCGTACGCGATCGCCGTCTTCTGCCGCGACGAACCGCACCGCGTGGTGGCCGCGCGCCAGGGCTCGCCGCTGATCGTCGGCCTGGGCAACGGTGAAAACTTCGTTGCGTCGGACGCCATGGCGCTGGCCGGCACGACGGACCAGATCATCTACCTGGAAGAAGGCGACGTGGTCGACCTGCAGCTGTCGCGCTGCTGGATCGTCGACGTGGACGGCAAGCCGGTCGAGCGCGAAGTCAAAACCGTGCATGCGCACACGGGCGCGGCCGAGCTGGGCCCGTACCGCCACTACATGCAGAAGGAAATTTTTGAACAGCCGCGCGCCATCGGCGACACGCTCGAAGGCGTGACGGCCATCATGCCGGAACTGTTCGGCGACGGCGCCTATAAAATCTTCAAGCAGATCGACCGCGTGCTGATCCTCGCCTGCGGCACCAGCTCGTATGCGGGTATGACGGCCAAATACTGGATCGAAGCGATTGCGAAAGTGCCCGTCAGCGTGGAAGTGGCCAGCGAATACCGCTACCGCGACAGCGTGCCGCACCCGAACACGCTGGTGGTGACGATTTCGCAAAGCGGCGAAACGGCCGACACCCTGGCCGCGCTGAAACATGCGCGCAGCCTGGGCATGCAGCACACTTTGACCATCTGCAACGTGGCCACCAGCGCCATGGTGCGCGAATGCGCGCTGGCCTACATCACGCGCGCCGGCGTGGAAGTGGGCGTGGCGTCGACCAAGGCGTTCACGACGCAGCTGGCGGGCCTGTTCCTGCTGACCCTGTGCCTGGCGCAAGTCAATGGCCACCTGTCCGAAGAGCAGGAAGCGGCGCACCTGAAAGCCATGCGCCACCTGCCCGTCGCCATCGCTTCCGTGCTGGCGCTGGAGCCGCAGATCATCGCCTGGTCCGAGGAGTTCGCGCGCAAGGAAAACGCCCTCTTCCTGGGCCGCGGCATGCACTACCCGATCGCCCTGGAAGGCGCATTAAAACTGAAGGAAATCTCGTACATCCACGCCGAAGCGTATCCGGCCGGCGAACTGAAACACGGCCCGCTGGCCCTGGTGACGAATGAAATGCCGGTCGTTACCATCGCGCCGAACGACGCCCTGATCGAAAAACTCAAATCGAACATGCAGGAAGTGCGCGCCCGCGGCGGCCAATTGTACGTCTTTGCCGACGTCGATTCGCGCATCAGCTCCGGCGAAGGCCTGCACGTCATCCGCCTGCCCGAGCACTACGGCGATCTGTCGCCTATCCTGCACGTGTGCGCCTTGCAACTGCTGGCGTACCACACGGCGCTGGCGCGCGGCACGGACGTGGACAAGCCAAGGAATCTGGCCAAGTCGGTGACGGTGGAATAAGCCGGCCGGGCGCCGCCCAGGCCATCAGGAAGAGAAAGAAAACGCCACCGCCAGGTGGCGTTTTCTTTCTACCTGGAAAATTCATACGCATGACTTTTTTCTGCCGCCGCAGAACCCGTTGTGCGAGAATGCCCCTCCCCCTTCGATGGTGCGCATGATGAACAAACTCGCCGCAATCATGACTGGAATGACACTCGTGCTGGCAGCTTGCAAGCCCGCAGCCACGGCACCTGCGCACGACATTCCTGCGGCCATGCGCCAGACCGCGACCACTTTGCTGCAGTCGCCATTGCTGCACGCGACTTCGATTGCCGTCGTGTATCGCGGCAAGCAATTCATGCTGCATCAAGGCGAGCTGGAGACCGGCAAAGCCAATCCGCCGGACGATACGACGCTGTATGAAATCGGCTCGGTCAGCAAGACTTTTGCCGGCCTGCTGCTGGCGAAGGCCGTGCTCGATGGGAAGGCGGCGCTCGACGATCCCATACAAATGTATCTGCCGGCCGCCTACCCGAACCTGCAGTCGCAGGGGGAGCCCATACGCCTGCGCCACTTGATCACGCACACGAGCAATATGCCGGGCATGCTGCCATTGCAGGTAAACACCGTCTTGAAGGATTTCACGGCACACGCCACGCCGGCAAAGCTCAATGCCGCCTACGCCGGCTACGGGCAACGGCAATTCTGGCAGGACTTGCACACGGTCAGCATCAAAGGCCCGCTCGGCAAGGATTACGCCTATTCCAGCGCCGCGACCGAACTCATTGCGCACACGCTCGAAACAATCTACGGCATGCCTTATGACGTCCTGCTCACGCAATGGCTCGCGCGCGCAGCGGGCATGCACGATACCAGGCTGAGCATCACCGCCCAGGATGCCGGCCGGCTGGCGCCCGGCTACCACAGCGACAATCCCGTCGTCACCACGCCGATGCCGCAGCTGCCCTGGGGGGCGGCCGGTAACCTGAAGTCGACGATGCCGGACATGGCGAAATACCTGCGCCTGCAGTTGAGCGCCCATCCCGCCGTCGTCGAATCGCACCAGCCGCTGGTCCGCTTTCAGGACGACTTCAGCATCGGCTATTTCTGGAACATCGGCAGCAATCGCCAGCTGGGCACGCATTATGTCCACCATGGCGGCGTGCCGCGTGCGCAAAGCTACGCCTACATCGTTCCCAAATATCAGCTTGGCGTCTTCATCATCACCAACCAGAGCGGCGACGCTACGGCCGGCGCCATGGAAAGCGCGCTGGCGCGTCTTTTCGACACCGTGGAAGCCATGGAAGGCGCGCGGTAGCCGGCCCCGGCGAACCGGCGTGCGTGCTTAGTTTCCCTGCGCAACGACAGGCTGGCGCGCCAGTGCGATGAAGGCGCGCACATAGTCGATGGCGGTGTCCGTCTCGCGTGCGCCCAGGAAGATCTGCTTGGCGATGCCGCGCGCGCCCAGCCGCACCGGCACCACGTCCATCTTGGCCGCATATTCCTCGACCAGCCAGCGCGGCAGGGCGGCCACGCCGCGGCCGCTGGCCACCATTTGCAGCATGATATCGGTCGTTTCGATGGCCTTGTGGCGCTTGGGCGTGACGCCGGCCGGCAAGAGGAATTGATTGTAAATATCCAGGCGCTCGATGTCCACAGGGTAGCTGATGAGCACTTCCCGGGTCAGTTGCTGCGGCTGCACATACGCCGCCCCAGCTAGCGCATGGCCCTTGGCCACGACGAGCACCTGCTCGTAGTCGAACACGGGTTCGAAGGTCAGCCCCGGCTTGTACAGCGGGTCGGGCGTGACCAGCAGGTCGATCTCGTAGCCGAACAGCGCGCCGATCCCGCCGAACTGGAACTTCTGCTTGACGTCCACATCCACGTCGGGCCATGCGGCCAGATACGGGGACACGATTTTGAGCAGCCACTGGTAGCAGGGGTGGCATTCCATGCCGATGCGCAGCGCGCCGCGCTCGCCCTGCGCAAACTGGCCCAGGCGCTCTTCGGCCAGGTCCAGCTGCGGCAGCACCCGGTTCGCCACCGCCAGCAAGTACTGGCCAGCCTGCGTCAGGCGCAAATTTCTTCCTTCGCGCAGCCAGACGTCGGTGCCCAGCTGCTGCTCCAGCTTCTTCATGCTGTGGCTCAGGGCCGACTGGGTCAGGTGCAGCACGCCTGCGGCGGCCGTCAACGACCCTTGTTTTTCGACCTGCTGGACGATGCTGAGGTGGATGCGTTCAAGCATTGGAATGAGCCATATTCATGGATGTATGAAATATGACCATTATACTTCATCGATTCCCGCCGCTATCATCCACTTCCCTGTTGCCGGCGTTCTTCGCCCTCGCGCATCCATCCCTATGAAAGCAAACATGACACGTCCACTGCGTCTAGTCGCCGTCTCCGGCGGGCTGCAACGCCCGTCCAAGGCGGCAGCCCTGGCCGAACACCTGATGGACCTGATCGCCGACGAAGTGCTGTGCGAGCAACGCCTGGTCGAACTGGGCCAGTTGGCGCCGCAGCTGGCCGGCGCCGTCTGGCGCTCGCAGCTGCCCGAGACGGTGGAGCGCGAACTTGCTGCCGTCGAGCAAGCTGACATCGTGGTGGTGGCGACACCGGTCTATCGCGGCTCGTACACGGGACTGTTCAAGCACTTCTTCGACTTTATTGATCAGGATGCCTTGATCGACAAGCCCGTCCTGCTGGCCGCCACCGGCGGCAGCGAGCGCCATGCCCTGATGATCGACCACCAGTTGCGCCCGCTGTTCAGCTTCTTCCAGGCACGCACCTTGCCGCTGGGCGTCTACGCGACCGACAAGGATTTCCTCGACTACCGCCTGCAGGACGAGGCGCTGATCCAGCGGGCGACACTGGCGGTGCAACGGGCCTTGCCCTTGATCGCATTGACGCGCCATGCGAGACCGGCCACGACGCAAGAGCTGGCCGCCGCCTGATAAGCCTCACCGCAGGCACCAAGCAAGCAACCCATTCACCTTTTCGCAGAAATCAGGACAGCAGATCACCATGAGCAACGATTTTGTATTCAGCATCAAGAGCATTGTTTTCGATGAAAACTATCATCCATCGGACAACACGCGCCTGACGACCAACTTTGCCAATCTGGCCAGGGGAAAGAGCCGCCAGGAGAATTTGCGCAATACGCTGAAAATGATAGCCAGCCGCTTCAACAGCCTGGCGCATTGGGACAACCCGAACGCAGACCGCTACTCTGTCGAGCTCGAAATCATTTCCGTCGAGTTGAATATCGATGTCAAAGGCGGCAATATCCCGCTGATCGAGATATTGAAGCCGAATATTATCGACAAAAAAACCGGAAAACGCATCGATGGCATCGCCGGAAATAACTTTTCCTCTTACGTGCGCGATTACGACTTCAGCGTGCTGCTGCCAGAGCACAACAACAATCAATCCGCATTCAGCGCACCAGAGGATTTCGGCGATTTTCATGGCAAGTTGTTCAAGCACTTTGTCAGATCCGATGCTTATCAAGAGCGTTTCAGCAAGCCGCCTGTCATCTGCCTCAGCGCTTCGAGCAGCAAGACCTATCGGCGCACGGAAAACCAGCACCCCATCCTGGGCGTCGAGTATCAGCAAAATGAGTTCTCATCGACGGATGCCTATTTCGAGAAAATGGGCATGCAAGTGCGCTATTTCATGCCGCCGAACAGCGCCGCACCGCTGGCGTTTTACTTTATCGGCGACCTGCTGGCGGACTACAGCAATCTTGAGCTGATCGGCACCATCAGCACGATGGAAACATTCCAGAAGATTTATCGGCCCGAGATTTACAACGCCAATGCCGCGGCGGGGAAATGCTATCAGCCCAGCCTGAAGAACCAGGATTATTCATTGACGCAAATTGTCTATGACCGCGAAGAGCGCAGCGAGCTGGCTGTCAAGCAGGGCAAATATACGGAAGAGCACTTCATCAAGCCATACAAGCATCTTCTTGAACAATGGGCTGCCGCCACGCTCGTTGATTAATCACAATACACGAAATCACCATCATGAAAAAATTGTTACCTACTTCCACTGCCGGCAGCCTGCCCAAACCTTCCTGGCTGGCGCAGCCTGAAAAACTCTGGTCGCCGTGGAAATTACAGGACGAGGAATTGATTGAGGGCAAACAGGATGCCTTGCGCTTGTCGCTGCAGGAACAGCAGCAGGCCGGCATCGATATCGTCAGCGATGGCGAGCAGACCCGCCAGCATTTTGTCACCACGTTCATCGAGCATCTGAGCGGCGTCGATTTCGACAAACGCGAGACCGTCCGCATTCGTGACCGCTACGATGCGAGCGTGCCGACCGTGGTGGGCGCCGTGAGCCGCACCAGGCCGGTTTTTGTCGACGACGCCAGATTTTTACGCCAGCAAACCACGCAGCCGATCAAATGGGCGCTGCCAGGTCCGATGACGATGATCGATACGCTGTACGACAGCCACTATAAAAGCCGCGAAAAGCTGGCCTGGGAATTCGCCAGGATCCTCAATCAGGAAGCGCGGGAACTGGAGGCGGCCGGCGTCGATATCATCCAGTTTGACGAACCCGCGTTCAATGTGTTCTTCGATGAAGTGAACGATTGGGGCATCGCCACCCTGGAGCGGGCAATTGAAGGGCTCAAATGCGAAACGGCCGTGCATATTTGCTATGGTTACGGCATCAAGGCCAATACGGACTGGAAAAATACGCTGGGATCCGAATGGCGCCAATATGAGGAATCGTTCCCCAAGCTGCAGCAGTCGAATATCGACATCATCTCGCTGGAATGCCACAACTCGCGCGTGCCCATCGACCTGATTGAACTCATACGCGGCAAGAAAGTAATGGTCGGGGCCATCGACGTGGCAAGCAATGCCATTGAAACGCCGGAGGAAGTGGCCAACACCCTGCGCAAGGCGCTGCGCTTTGTCGATGCCGACAAGCTCTACCCGAGCACCAACTGCGGCATGGCGCCCCTGGCGCGTCGCGTGGCAAGAGGCAAACTCAATGCGCTCAGCGCCGGTGCGGCAATCATCCGCGGAGAACTCGCCTAGCAGGAAGTGAAGTACGGTTCCGGTGCGTCGCCCGGGGCGACGCGCCTCCCCAATATGTTCGGGCATCCGATTGACCTGGCACGCGTCTACGCCAGCGTCAAGGTGTGCACCTGGCTGTTTTCGCAGTCGATATCGATCAGCCGGCCCGCGTCGTCGCACAGCAGGATGTGGCCGTCATTGACATGCACGCGTGCCGCATCGCATTCGTCCAGCCGCAATTGGGCCAGGACGGTTCCCGTTCCGCCATCGGCCACCAGGCATTCCATGGGGCTGTCGTCGTCGAGGTGGCTGCGCACCATCAGCAAGCCTGCCGCCTGGGTCACCTCGGGAACCGAGGCAATCGCCTGCAACGGCAGCGTCAAGGGCGCAGTGGCGCCGCCGTGATGCACTTGCAGGTAGCGAGGCCCGTCATCGCCCATGATGCAGACCAGGGTGGGCGCATCGCGCGCGCTATGCGGCAGCAGCGCCAGCACTGGATCGCGTGGATGCGGGAAGCTGTCGCGCTGCAGCAGGCGGCGCGCGGGCAATTGATAGCGCCATTGCTGGATGCCTTCTGCCGTCGCCAGCAGCAAGGTCTGTACGCCAGGCTCTTCCTGGAAGGCGACCACCCGCCCTGGCAAGTCGGCCACTTGCCAGCTCACCGACAACTGATCCTTGCTGCTGTCGATGGCGACGAGGCGGTTGTCGATCACCGCGTTCCAGATCAGGCCGTCATAGTTGTCGGCCCAGAAGCGCAGTGGCTGGATGATCCAGTCCGACACTTTGCGCGCGATCAAGTCGATGCGGCTGACGCGCCACATGCTGTCGCGCTGCACCAGCGCCAGCGCACGCTGGCCGCCGGCCGCCATCACCAGCCGCGTCGCCGGTACTGGGAACTGCGCCAGTTGCCGGCCATGCCGGTCGATGCGCACCACGCCGCCCTCGCCCAGCGCCAGCAGGTAATGGCCGTCCGGCAGGCGCCGGGCATCATGGATCGTCAACAGGCCGCGTTCGGCCAGATGCACCCGCAGCGGCTTGCGGCGCTTGCGCAGCTCCTGGGGCGGCACCATGGCAGGCAGGGTCAATGCCGACAGATCGGCCCGCAGGACGGCGCCGTCGGACAGTGACAGCAGCTTGGCCATTGCCTTCTTGTCGAATGCGATACGTTCGCCCATGCGGTCAGCCAGCAAGGGGCGCATGAGTTCCGCCGCCACGCGTCGGGTGGCGGGCGAATGCAGCGACAGCGCCAGCAATTCCGTGCCCAGGCGCATGCGCTGCTGCGCGCCTTCGTCGCTGTCGTCGTCGAGCAGCTGCAGCACGGCCGCTTCGCTGTCGGCCAGGCTGGCTGGCAGCAAGGCCAGCTTTTTGAGGAGGGCACGCATGCCCAGCACGCCCCCCGTGCGCTCGCCTTCCAGCAGCCATGCCAGCGCCTTGTCCTGCTGCTCCGGCAATGGCCAGATGGCTTCCGCCGCTTCGCTCAGCTGGCCGCGCATGGCCAGATCCTCGGCCCATAGCAAGCGCATCTCCGGTGCTTGCGGACTCTTGCGCCGTTCCAGCAACTGGACCGCCGCGGCAAACGCCTGGCCGAGCCGGGCCAGCTTCACCGCCCGTTCGACGTCGCCTGCCATGCACCACAGGCGCACGGCGACTTCCGGCGCCAGCTCCATGGTTTCCGCCAGCTGCGCGGCTTGCTTGATGCGGCCCTTTTTCTCCAGATAGTCGACTGCCTCGCTACCGCACTTGAGCAGTTCCGCCAGCACGTAGGTGGCTTCGTCGATCTTGCCTTCACGATCGAGCCGCTCGAAGGTGGCGCGGTAGGTCGCGCGCAAGTATTGCTCCAGCTCGCCGCCGAGGCTGATCGAGCTGCTCGCCTGGCCGGGGCCGGAAATTTCCAGGCTGGTGCGCGGGCGCGGCGTGCCGAAGGCGGGACGGCGCGCTGGCGACAGGGTGTCGAGCGGGATCGCATGGCGCAGGGCTTCTTTCACGTCGCCCTGTTCCAGCAGCTGCATCATCTTGCGCAGATAAGCGGCCTGGCGCCAGCCGATCACCGTGGAGGCGCGCGTCATGATCGCCAGCCGGGTCGCCAGCGCGGCCAGGCGCTGCTGCAGCGCCGATGGCGGTCGCTGTTGCCGGCCGCTGTCCGCCTGCGCGGATGCGGCCTGCTTGCCGCCGCCGAACAGCTTGATCAAGCCCAGCGGTATGGCGCCCAGCAGGACGGCCGCCACGCCCGTCACCGCCAGCGCGATGCCGGCGCCGCGCCGCATGGCCTTGGCGCCGTGCTGCGCCTTGTCCATCTGGCGTAGAAACGCTTCGCGTTTGTCGCTGGGCGGTGCCAGCGCGCCCGCGAAGATGTCGTGCACGGGCAGCGTTTCCAGCAAGGCCGCAGTGGCCGCAGCCGCAGCGGCTAGCGGCGGGCGCAATGGCGCATGCAGGGGAATCGCGCGCAGATCGAGCCAGGCGGCCGGGTCGATACGCGGCGCCGCCGCAAGGCTGATCAGCTGCGCCTGCGCCGCGCGCACCAGCCAGATGCCGGACGGAGGCGTGACCGCCCGTTCGTCCGCCGCCAGTGGCGCGCTGCTGAGGATGCCCGCCTGTTCGCACAGCGGCAAGCCGTCCAGCGCGGCGCACTGGCCGTAGCGCGGCGTCGCCAGCAACAGCAGGAAACCATCGTGCACCCGGTGCAGTCGCGCGCCCGGCGCCCAGTGCCGCAGCACGCGGCGGCGCACCTCGGCCTCGCCCAGCAGGGCCAGGTCGAACCACAGCGCATGCACCAGCTGCATGCCGTCATGCAGGGGGCGGCGTATCTTATGACTCATCAATGTCTCGATCGCAGGAAATTTGCAACAGCGGCTGCTCGTCATCGATATGGCGCACGACGAGGGTGCTGCTCTTGGCCGTGATCCAGGCGATGCGCGCGCTGGCAGGATCCATGCTGGCTTGCTGTATCGCTTCGGGTGACGTGGCCAGCGTGTAGCGCAGATGGCCGACCCGCAATTCGATGCGGTAGCGGCCCGGATGCAGCACCACCAGGCCGGGCTTGGGGTGTTTTTCGCTGATGGCCACGCCCAGCACGGCGGCGTTGTCGTCGATGTCCATCGCTTCGCCCATGGCGTGGCTGCCGACCCACCAGCGGCTCGGGCCGGTTTTGAGCGCGAGCAGGTTGCCGCTGTGCCCGGCGTGCTCGCCTTTCAAGGCGCCATGCAGCAGCCTGCTGCCTTGTTGCGCGATCCGTTGCATCTTGTACGGGGTCGCATTCTGGCGATGCCAGTGATACAGCTGCACGCCGTCGCCATCGGCGCAGCCGATGTACAGCGAGTCGCCCAGCTGGTCAGCGCCGATCACATTGTCGAGCACAGCCCGGAAGGAAACCGTGGACGCCACCTTGTGCGATGCCGCCGGAGCCGCCTGCCAGCAAACCAGCCGTCTTTTGGTATCGAGTACAACGACATGTTCGTAGCAATTGACGTTGTGGTTGGCCAGCAGATAGAACGTCTGCAACCATCGTCCCATGCCGGGCGGCGCATGGAATTGTTCCAGCGGCGGCCGGTCGCACATGATCGGTTTGCTGGAAAACAGGGGACCGGGAAAGTTGTGAAAACCCAGCGTGCCGCCGGCCGAGGTAATACAGGACAGCGCCGGCTTGAACACGCCGGCTGCCAGGATGGCGCCATGCTTCGGCGCGGAGATGATGCGCGGCTTGCCGGGTTTGACGGACGCCGACTGGGGCACGTGATAGACGATGGCGCCGCCATTGAGTTGCGGCGCGCACACGAGATTGCCGCCGCTGGCGAAGCGCGGCGCCTGTGCGCGTGACGGCTGGTGGCCGTGGTGATGGATCACGCCCGCTGGCGCGCGCGGCGCAAACGGTTTTCGCAGCAGGCGCACGCCTGTCGGCGCGTCGGGCAATTCCAGTTGCACCGTGCGGTAGTCATGCCGCTGCCGCAGGCTGACATTCAGATGGTTGCCGCAGAGGGCGCGGCGAATCGCCACCCGCTCACGCGCCTGCCTGGGCGCCTCGCCGGCAACGCCGATCAGCCAGCAGTCGGCCAGGTCGCCGCCAAGCCTGGTTTGCCACTGCTCGCGCGCGTTGGCGGGCGCTGCGTGCAGGGTGCGCGACTGGATCAGCTTGCGCAAGCCTTCCTTTTCCGTGTCTTCGGACAGGATACCGGGCAGCTGCCAGATGCCCCAGCTGAACCGGGCGCCAGCCTGCTGCGCGCGGCGCGCCAGCAGGATGAACAGCGCCAAATGTGCGAGACGCGGCTCGCCCAGCTGGGATGGCCCCGCGTCGAACAGCGCCACGCTGTGCAGCGAGCGCTGGTGTACCGCCGGTTCGGGGCCGTTGAACAGCAGCTCGCCACTGGCGGCGCGGCGCAGGAATTCATCCGGCTCGGCATCGGCATACACCCATTGCGTCATCAGCAGGCGCTCGTACTGGCCGCGCCGCACGATGTTGCCGATGCCGGCGGGGTCGGCGCCGCGCTCCAGGGTGGCGGTACTGAGTTTGCCGACCAGCGGATGCAGGCGCAGCAGCAGTGCGCCGACGGCGGGCGCCAGATCGGGCGGAAACAGCGTCAGCCATGGCGCCCACGGCTCGAGTGCGGCCGGCAGCGAGGTCATGCCAACTCCTGGGCCAGCCAGTCCAGCAAGGATGGTGTCAGTGCCTGGGCCGCGGCCAGCGGCAGCAGCAGCTCCGGCGCGGGCCACAGCAGTACCGGGCTGCTGCCGGCCCGTTCGATCAGATTGGTTTGCACCAGGTCTGCCGGCAGCGCCGGCTCCAGATGCGTGGGCGTCCACAGATTCGGGGCTTGCGGATGCGGGGCGCAGTAGCGCGCGCCGTCGACCCATGGCAACGCATCGTTCGCGCCGAGCAGCACCATCAGGTCGCGCGTCGCCACCACCGACAAGGCCAGCAACTGGCTGGCACTGCAGGTGCGCAGGCGCGCCAGCAGCACGGGGGCCAGCGCAGCGGGCGCCACCATGCCGGCCGGCGCCAGCGCGGTGGCGCGCGTTTGCCATGCCATCACCGGCATCAGACTGTGCCCGCCGCGGCGATCAACTGCTGGCGGCGCTGCGCCAGTTGCTCGGGTAGTTGCGCGGCATCAAAGTTGGCGTCGATTTCGCGCAGCAGCGCTTCGATGCGCGGGCGGGTATCACCAGCGCCGCTGTTCGCCAATAGCAGGTCGGCGCTTTCGGCCAGGCGCGCCAGCCGCGCCATCGGCTGCTGGGCGGCCTGCTCGACCACCGCGTGCAGCAGTGGATGGCTGGCTTCCGCCAGCAGTTCGCGCAGGATTTCGCGCGCGCTGAGCTGGCCTGCCGCCGTCGGTATCACGTACAGCAGCGGCCACAGGTCGGCGCGGCTGGCCGCCTTGCGGCCGGCCAGCACGGCCGCCGCCGCGATCAGCTGCTGGGCCTTGACGATGCGGCGGTCCGACAGTTGTACCTGGGCCTGGCGCAGCAGGCGGATCGCCTGTGCCAGCGCCAGCCGCACGCCCTCCATGTCGACCTGCGGCACGGCCTGGTTCAGCACGTCGAGGCTGGACAGGTCGAGCATGGCCGTCACCTGGTGCTGGCCGGCAGCCCAACCGCCAGCCAGCAGATCCTCCAGACGGTTGTCGGGCACCGGCTCGACAAACACGTGTAGCAGGAAGCGGTCGGCGAACGCTGCCAGGCCCTCATCCTCGGGTAGCGCGTTGGCGGCGCCGACACAGACCCGCAGCGGGCACTCAATGCGCGTATGGCCGCGCCGGAACTGGCGTTCGTTCAGCAGTCCCAGCAAGGTATTGAGGATGGCGGTCGAGCCAAGGAAAACTTCGTCGAGGAAGGCGATTTCCGCTTCAGGCAGCATGCCGGCGATATCGGTTTCCACCTGGCCCACGCGCAGTTTGCTCAGGTTGACGGGGCCGAACAGCTCGGATGGCTCCGTGAAACGGCCTAGCAGATATTCGAAATACTGTCCGCCAAGGCTCTGCGCCACGCGCCGTACCACAGCGCTCTTCGCCGTGCCGGGGGGACCAATCACCAGCAAATGTTCCCTTGCCACGGCCGCCAGGATCATCAGTTCGGCCAGTTGTTCGCGATCGACCAGGCCTGCCGTGGCCTCGCGAATGGCGGCTCGTAAATGCTGCGCGGCTTGATTCACAGGCAATGTCATGGGTGCTCGCGTTGAAATAGAGAATAATTTAATATTTTAACAAGAAGCTGATATGTTGTCTTGTGGAAATTTTTTTGTAAACATCAAGACCATTGCGGTCCCCTGGCCGCCGCCTTTGCGGGCCGCCGGACGGGCATGATACGGGATGGAAATGGCGCCCTGCGGCCGCTGGCTGGCACGGGCTTGCTCTTGCCGCACGAAAATATCCGTCAGCGATCGCAGGAGTGCGCTAGTCTCTCGATGTTTGCCGTACAGTTCAGCAACTCCCGTACTACCCGTCGTTTCCGGCCCCCTGCAGAGGCATTTCACAGCCGCGCACGCCGGTGCGATGCCGTCTTGATACCACTTGTCTCACCTGGCCCATAGGACCGCATGATTTCATTCCGTACCCCCCACTGTTTGTCCGCGCGCCCGCGCCGGCGCGGCTGGCTGCTGCCGCTGCTATTGAGCCTGCTGCTGGCTTGTTCCTTATCAACACCTGCCGCCTGGTCGCAGCCCGTCGACGATGCCGCCACGGCCGACCAGCGTCTTGACGGCTTGCGCAAGCAGATCACGACCATCCAGAAGGCGCTCGATGGCGACGCCGACCTCGATGACGCGACCCTGTCGCAGATGCGCGCCGACGCGCTGGCAGCCAGCGCCGATGCGGACAAGGTGGCCGAGTCGCTGGCGCCGACGCTGTCGAGCGTGCAGGCGCGCCTCGCCGAGCTGGGCAAGCCGGCGGCGGGCACGAAAGAGGCGCCCGACGTGGCGGCGCAGCGCAACCAGCTGGACCGCACCAGCAGCGCCCTCGACGCACAGGTAAAACTGGCGCGCCTGCTGGCCGTGGAAGCGACGCAGGCGTCCGAGCAGGTGTCGATGGCGCGCCGCGCGCAGCTGCAGGCGCGCCTGGGCGAGCGCACGGCATCGATTCTGGCCGGCTCGTTCTGGAAACAGCTGCATGGCGAATTGCCGCAGAATCTGCAGCGTTTGCGGGCGCTGGAGCTGGAATTGGCGAATGCGGCACGCGCCACGCCGTGGTCGGCCTGGGGCGGCTTGCTGGCGGGGATCGTGGCCGTGATCGGCGCCAGCATCTGGGCTTCGCGCTACTTGCTGGTGGTGACGGCCACGCGCGTGCCGCACGGCCGCCTGCGCCGTTCGCTCCATGCGCTGGCCGTGCTGGTGCTGGCCGCCGCCACGCCGGGGCTGGTGGCCGAATTGCTGGCCATGGGCTTGCGCTGGGATGGCAGCCTGTCCGAAAAAACCTCGACTTTCCTCAGCAGCTTGATCGGCATCATCTGTTTTTCCGGTTTCACGGCGGGCCTCGGTCACGCGCTGCTGTCGCCGTGGCGCGTGTCCTGGCGTTTGCTGCCCCTGCCCGACGCGCTGGCGCACCGCATGCGCAACTTCCCGTCGATGTTTTCCTTCATCGTCGTGCTGGTGTGGGCGACGGAGCGGGTCACCATCGTCATCAACGCTGGCCTGTCCACGGCCGTGGCCGTCAATTGCATCGTCGCCCTGGTGATGAGCACGACCATCGCCTATGGCCTGATGCGCGCCGAGCGCTGCTGGCGGCAGCTGCGCGAGGCCGACCCCGCCACGCACGTCACGCCGCTGTGGCTGCGCTGCGTCACGGTGCTGCTGTGGCTGGCGCTGGCGTCCAGCGTCATCAGCCTGCTGATCGGTTACGTGGCGTTCGGCAGTTTTGTCGCCAAGCAAATCGCCTGGGTCATCGTGGTGCTGTGCAGCACCTACTTGCTGACGGTGCTGGTCGACGATATCTGCATGCTGCTGGCGTCCACGCCGCCGCCGCCGGACGCGGCCCACCCCGTGCTGGCCACGCCCAAGGCGCGCGACCAGGCGGCCGTGCTGCTGTCGGGCATAGGCCGCGCCATCGTCGTGCTGCTGGCGCTGATGCTGCTGCTGGCGCCGTTCGGCGAAGGTCCGGGCGAGCTGTTCCAGCGGGTCGGCAAGCTGCAGGATGGCCTGGCCATCGGCGAAGTGGCGATCCGCCCGTCCGCCCTGATCCAGGCCCTGCTGGTGCTGGTGGTGGGCTTCATTGCGCTGGGCCTGTTCAAGCGCTGGCTGCAGAACAGCTATTTGCCGACCACGAATCTCGATTCCGGCATGCAAGTGTCGTTCATCACCCTGTTCGGCTATATCGGCGGCGTGCTGGCCGTGGCGCTGGCCCTGTCGGCGGCCGGCATCGGCCTGGAACGCATCGCGTGGGTGGCGTCGGCCCTGTCGGTGGGGATCGGTTTCGGCTTGCAGGCCGTGGTGCAGAATTTCGTCTCCGGCCTGATCCTGCTGGCCGAGCGCCCCGTGAAAGTGGGCGACTGGGTGTCCCTCGGCGGCGTGGAGGGCGATATCCGCCGCATCAACGTGCGCGCCACGGAAATCCAGCTGGGCGACCGTTCCACGGTGATCGTGCCGAACTCGGAATTCATCACCAAGACGGTGCGCAACGTGACCCTGGCCAATCCCCTGGGCCTGGTGCAGGTCAAGCTGCCGCTGCCGCTGGGCACGGATGCGCAGGCGGCGCGCGCGCTGATCCTGTCCGCGTTTGTCGACAATCCCGACGTGCTCGATACGCCGGCGCCCAGCGTGCAGCTCGACGGCATCGACAACGGCCTGTTGCTGTTCAACGCCACCGGCTATGCCTCGTCGCCGCGCCTGACGTCGGGCATCCGCAGCGCCCTGCTGTTCGAGCTGCTCAAGCGCCTGGACGCGGCGCATATCGCGATCGCCAAGCCCAGCACCATGGTGCTGAGCACCGTGCCGGCGCAGCCCGAGGCGCCGCTGGTCCCGGCGGTGGCGGTGCCGACGGCGGCGCCCGCCCCCGTGCCGCCGCTGACGAGCTAGCCGGACAAGTCAGCGCACGGTCGACCACAGCAGCGCCGCCAGGTACAGGCCGACGCCGAACGCCGTGTGCGCCATCAGGCTGCGCAGGCGGGCGGCGTTCGGATGCGGCGTCTTGCTGGCGGCCAGGCCGGCGCCCATGCCCGGTTGCAAGATGCAAAACGGCGCGGCCACGCTCACCAGGCCCGCCAGCAGGGCCGGCGCGAACGTCGGCCCTTGCACCCACTGCTGTCCCACCAGCGCCAGCAGCACGGCCGCAAACAGCACGCCGATCACGTAGTGGGCCGTCCAGCCCAGGATGGCTTCATCGCGCACGGGCGCCGCCTGGGCGATGTTGACGTGGCTCAAGGTGCCACGCGGCAGATGGCCGAGCCAGCGCCCCACCATGGCAAAGTTCAGCGAGGGTATGCACCAGAAGCGCTTTAATGCCATGGCCCATACGTCCATCACCGCCGTCGCGCCCACGCCGATCGCCAGCGCATCGAGCCAGATTGTTTGCATCGTCTCTCCCTTATAACATTCAATTGATTGCTTGAATGTTATAAGGGTGCTAGCATCGTGTCAATGAAAAATGCCGATATCGAATTGCTCACCGGTTCCGCCGGGTTTGCCCATGTTTTAGGCAGCGCGCCGCGTTTGCGCCTGCTCGAGCAGATCGCGCACGGCGAGTATGCGGTGGAGCAGCTGGTGGAGTTGACGGGCCTGTCCGTGGCGAACACCTCGCAGCATCTGCAGCAGTTGCGGCGCGCCGGTTTCGTGCAGGCGCGGCGCGACGGCAAGCGCGTGCTGTATCGCCTGGGCAGCGGCCCTGTGATGCAGTTGCTCGATGCGCTGGGCCTGTATGCGCAGCACCAGCGCAGCGAATTGCAGGCGCTGGGCCGCGGCGACCACGTGGAAGCCATCACGGGCGACGAGTTGCTGGAACGCATGCAGGAAGCCAGCATCACCGTGCTCGACGTGCGTCCCGCGCAGGAATTTGCCGCCGGCCACTTGCCCGGAGCGATCAATATTCCGTTTGACGACTTGCAGCGCCGCCTGGGCGAACTGCCCGCGAACGCAGAGATTGCCGCCTACTGCCGCGGCCCGTACTGCGTGTTGTCCGTGCAGGCCGTGGCGGCCCTGCGCCAGCATGGCTTGCATGCGCGCCGCCTCGGCAGCGGCTACGACGACTGGCAGGCGGCCGGCTTGCCGGTGATCCGGGCGGCGTGATGGCGATCCCCAACAGCAAGCAGGAACTGGTCGAGGCGATTACCACCACCTACGCCAGGCTGATGCAGGAACTGGCGCGCGTGCCGCCGGCGCTGGCGCGCGATCCCGTGCTGGAGGGGCAAGTGAAAGGCACGCGCATGAGCGTGTGCGATTTGCTGGCCTACCTGGTGGGCTGGAACGAGCTGGTCTTGCACTGGCATGCGCAGCTGCGCGACGGCAAACGCATCGAGGACATCGCCTTTCCCGCCGAAGGTTTCACGTGGAACGCTCTGGGAGAACTGGCGCAGCGCTTCTATGCCGACTATGCTGAACTGGGCATGGAGGACTTGCTGCCGCGCCTGGAACAGGCAAAAGACCAGCTGCTGGCGCTGATCGACGCGCATGACGATGTGCAACTGTATGGCCAGCCCTGGTACACGCATTACACGATGGGGCGCATGATCCAGTTCAATACGGCGTCGCCGTATGCGAATGCGCGCACGCGCTTGCGGGCCTGGCTCAAGACCTTGTAGGCGCTGGATCGGCAGGCTTGCACGATTGCATCAGTACGCTCAGAAAATTTTTCAGGCAGGATAGTGGTTTCAAGCGTAACCAATGAAGGATCACCATGCTGACCATCGCCCTCGCCCAGATGAATCCCACCGTGGGCGATTTCGACGCCAATGTCGCCGCCATCACCGCGCGCATGGCCTGCGCGAGCAGCGATGGCGCCGACCTGCTGGTATGCCCGGAACTGTCGCTGTGCGCGTATTACCCGGGCGACCTGTTCGAGGATGCCGCCTTCCTGCGCGGCCTGCGGCAGGCGCTCGATGCGCTGCTGCAGGCGTCCACGCGCTGGCCGGCGCTGGTCACCGTCATCGGCACGGCGCGCCCGAATCCCGGCGTCGGCAAGCCCTTATATAACGCCCTGCTGGCGATCCGCGACGGGCATATCGTCGCCGAATACTACAAGCAGCTGCTGCCGACCTACGGCATCTTCGACGAGGGCCGGCATTTTGAGCCGGGGCCGCCCGGCGCCTGCACCCTCGCCATCGCCGGCTGCAAGGTCGGTTTCATGATCTGCGAGGACGGCTGGAATGACGACGGCCGCGCCTACGCCGTCAATCCGTTTGAGGCCCTGCACGCGGCGCGGCCGGACCTCATCGTCAGCATCAACGCCAGCCCGTCCGACATCGGCAAGCGCGCGCAGCGCCATGCCGTGTTTGGCGCCGCCTGCCAGCGCGTGCACCTGCCCCTGCTGTTCGTCAACCAGGTGGGCGGCCAGGACCAGCTCGTGTTCGACGGCGCCTCGTTCGCCTTCTCGCCCGGCGACGGCCTGCAGTTCGAGGCGGCCCGCTTCGCCGAAGATTTTCCATTGCTGCGCTTTGCCGATGGGCGTTTTACGCGCACCGATGGCGCGGCGTTTCCCGTGCCGGATCCGGCAGGCATCCCCGCCGTCGAGTTTGCGCGGCGTCAAATCGTGCTCGGCTTGCGCGACTACGCGCGCCGCTGCGGCTTTACGCAAGTCGTCGTCGGCTGCTCGGGCGGCATCGATTCGGCGCTGACGCTGGCCCTGGCCGTCGAGGCGCTGGGGGCCGACAACGTGGCGGCCATTACCATGCCGTCCGTCTTTTCCAGCGCCGGCTCCGTCACCGATTCCGTGGCCCTGTGCGCCAACCTCGGCATCGCCCTGACCACGCATCCGATACGCGACATCGTGGCGCAGTACGAAGCCGGCTATGCCCAGGCCTTCGACGGCAGGCTGCAGGGGCTGCCGCTGGAAAACCTGCAGGCGCGCGTGCGCGGCACCATCTTGATGGAATACTCGAACGCCTTCGGCGCCCTGCTGCTCACCACCGGCAACAAGAGCGAAATCTCGGTTGGCTACTGCACCCTGTACGGCGACACGAACGGGGGCCTGGGGCTGATCGGCGACCTGTATAAAACGGAGGTCTTTGCCCTGTCGCGCCACATCAACGCCAGCGCCGGGCGCGAACTGATTCCTGTGGCCGTGCTCGATAAACCCCCGTCGGCGGAACTGGCGCCGGGCCAGCGCGACACGGACAGCCTGCCGCCGTACCCGGTGCTCGATGAAATCCTCAAATGGCATATCGAGGGACGGCGTTTGCCGGCGGCCGAAAGCGCGCAGGCGCTGACCCTGGTCGACCAGCTGCGCGAGACGCACGAGGGGCGGACCCTCGTGACGCGCATCCTCGGCATGGTCGCCCGCAACGAGTACAAACGGCGGCAGGCTGCGCCCATCATCCGCGTGCGTTCGCGCGCCTTTGGCAGCGGCCGCCAATTGCCGATCGCCGCCCGCTACCCCACCGGAGACGACGCATGACCCTCGCCTATCCAGCCGACGCGGCCATCCTGATCGGCCGCTTCCAGCCTTTTCATAACGGCCATGCGGGCCTGCTGCAGAAGGCGCTGGCGACGGCGTCGCAGGTGGTGGTGGTGCTCGGTTCCGCCTTCCATGCGCGCAGTCCCAAAAACCCGTTTACGTGGCAGGAGCGGGCCGCCATGATCGCCGCCACCCTGCCCGAGGCGCAGCGCGACCGCGTGCATTACGTGGCCGTGCGCGACTACTATGACGACGGCCTGTGGGCCGACGCCGTGCGCCACGCCGTGGCCGGCGCCGTGCCACGCGCGCAGCGCGTGACCCTGGTGGCCTGCTTCAAGGACGCCACCAGCTATTATCTGCACCATTTTCCGCACTGGCAGCTGCTGAACCTGGAGATCGACCCCGGCGCGCCCATCGGCGCGACGGCCATCCGCAACGTGCTGTTCGAAGCCGAGGACGTGGACGTGTCGCTGAGCGCCGTGGCGCAGCTGCTGCCGGCGGCGATCGGCCAGTACCTGAAGGCGTGGACCTTGCTGCCGTGGTACGCGCCGCTGGTGCAGGAATACCGCGCCATCGAAGCCTATAAAGCGCGCTGGAAGGTGGCGCCGTATCCGCCCATCTTCACCACCGTCGACGCACTGGTGCAGACGGGCGGCCACGTCCTGCTCGTGCGCCGCGGCGGCTACCCGGGCAAGGGCCTGTGGGCCTTGCCGGGCGGCTTCCTGGAGCCGCGCGAGCGCCTGTTGCAGGGCGCCCTGCGCGAACTGGCGGAAGAGACGCAGCTGGGCGTGCTGGCGCCCACCCTCGTCGAGGCGCTGGTCGGCGTGGCCGTGTTCGACCATCCGGACCGCAGCCAGCGCGGGCGCACCATCACGCATGCGCATTATTTTGACCTGAAGACGCGCCAGCTGCCAGCCGTGACGGCGGCCGACGACGCGGCGCTGGCGCAATGGGTGCCGGTGACGGTGCTGCCGGCCATGGAAGAGGAATTCTTCGAAGACCACTTCCATATCCTGAACCACTTCCTGCACCTCACGCACGAGGGGCGCTAGGGGCAGCCCGCAGCGCCCCTGGCGCGTCAGGACGTCACGCGCTCCCAGCCATGCCTGACGGCCGCCTTGAAGTCGTCCCAGGCCGACTGCGGATACGTGTGCTCCCAGTTGCTGCGCAGCTCGGGCTCGACCTGCTCCCAGTGCTGGCCGCGGTAGCTGTCGCTGCCCGCCATCGAGTGGCCATAGCGGTAGGCGGGATCGTAGTCCTCGAAGCGCGCGCCGCTGGCCGCATACACGCTGCTCCAGTGCGCCTGGTAGTACTGCTCGTCGTCGTCGCTGGTGCGCGGCAGGTTGTCGGCGCCCGGATAGTGGCGCACGGTGGCGCCGCCGCGCGTTCCCTCCTGCGGCATGCTGCCGGCAAATTGCTGCGACGACGAGGCATCCTGCCGGTTCACGTTGCCGGCCGGCATGCCCTGCTGGGACGGCGCGCCCGACTGCATGCCGGCGCCCTGGCGCATCGCGCTGTCGTTTTGCGGCATACCCTGCCAGCCGCTGGCGCGCCAGCTGTCCGCGTGCGCATCGATGTCGATGGGCGCATAGCGCTCGACGAGGTCGGTGGCGCGCTGGATGTCGGCGTCGCTGGCCCCTTCCAGGGTCAGCACGATGTGGCCGCGCCGCACGGCTTCCGCATAGATGTGGCGGTCGGCGTGGCTGCCGAACAGGTCTGTAAAGAAATGCTTGACGCTGTCGAGCAGCGTTTCGCCATCGTCGCGGCGGGCGTCTGCCGGGGCGGACGCCGCGTCGCTGCCCGCCTCGTGCAGGCGGATGTTGGCGCTGGGAAAGCCAGCGGTGATGAGGTCTTGCCGCGCATGTTCGGCCATGTCGCGCTGCGCGAAAACTGCTGCCAATGTATGTGCCATGATGGTCTCCAATCGGTGAACAACGTCCCTTCAGTGTAGGCCGTGAAAAACGAAATGGGCGCTCGTTTGCCTCTTGGAAATCGTTGTATGCAACAAGTATTGACGACGTGACACTGACGCCGTGGCGCCACGTGAAACTTATGCGGGCGTGCCCACGAACGCGTGCAAGAAGTCGATAAAGGCGCGCACCTTTTCCGCAATATGCTGGGTGTTCGGATACACGGCATACACGCCCTGCTCCGGGAAGGCGACGTCGGGCAGCAGGCGGCGCAGGCGTCCCGCGCGCACCTCTCCTTCCACCTGCCACTGCGGCAGCAGGGCCACGCCGCAGCCGCCCAGGGCAAAGCCCAGCAGGGCCGAGGCGGAGTCGGACTGGATGACGGCGGCGTCCTGCACGGCAAACGCAGCCGGGCCATCGGGCGTCTGCACCTCCCAGCGCAGCGGCGAGGCCAGGCGGCTGTGCGCCAGCCAGCGCGCGCGCTGCAAGTCGGGCAAGGTGGCGATGCCCTGGCCCGGCAGGCTGGCCAGGTAGGCGGGCGAGGCGACGGGCCAGATCGCATACGGCTCGATCAGCGCGGCGCGGTAGCTCGAATCGTTGAGCGAACCCATGCGGATGGCCACGTCGTAGCGGCCCGAGATCAGGTCTTCATGCGAGGATGACGACGAATGCTGGATCTGCAGCTGCGGATGGGCGGCGGCGAAGGCGATCAGCGCGGGGACCACCGTGCGGCTGCCGTATTCGACGGTGGTGGTCAGGCGCAGGGTGCCGCGCAAGCCCTGGTGGCCCTGGCGCGCCGTCTCGATGGCGCCGTGCGCTTCGCTCAGCACGCGCTGGCAATCCTCGTAAAAGCGCCGTCCCACGTCGGTCAGCGCCAGGCTGCGCGTGCTGCGCGTGAGCAGCGACACGCCCAGCTCCGCCTCCAGCTGTTTCAAATTAAAACTGACGACGGCCTTGCTCTGGCCCAGCACGGCGGCGGCGGCCGTCAGCGAACCGGCGTCGACGATGGCGATGAAAATACCCAAACGGTCAAGACTGATCATAGATGGAAGGAGATGGAAGCTTGCAGGGATTTGTCAAAATAGATTTGACAGTGTAATCGGGGCTGGCCCGTTACGCAAATGGCGACGGGCGCTTAAGCTGGCCGTTTGCCATTCGGAGCACCATGGACTATCGCAAAAAAGTGGCGGCCATCTATCTGCTGGGATTTTTCGTCGACCTGATCAACATGTTCATCACCAGCGTCGCCTACCCCGACATCGGCCATGCCCTGCACGCCTCGGTGGCGCAGTTGGCCTGGATCAGCACCGCCTACATCCTCGGCTTGACCATCGTCATCCCCGCCAGCGCCTGGCTGGCTGCCTATTATGGCAGCAAAACCGTGTTCATGGCATCGTTGCTCACCTTTCTATGCGCCAGCGTGGGCGCGGGCCTGGCGCCATCGATCGAGGCGCTGATCGCCTGGCGCTGCGTGCAGGGCCTGGGCGGCGGCCTGCTCATTCCGCTGGGGCAAAGCATGACCTACCAGCTGTATCAACCTGCCGAGCGCCCCGGCCTGTCCGCCGTCATCATGCTGGTGGGCTTGCTGGCGCCGGCCCTGTCGCCCGCCTTGGGCGGCGTGATCGTCGACAGCCTGTCGTGGCGCTGGATTTTTTATTTGAACGTGCCGTTCGCGGCGCTGGCGCTGCTGCTGGCCGCCTGCTGGCTGCGCCCCGATCCGCCGCGCGTGGCCGGCTCGGTGCCCCGTCTCGACGCGGGCGGCCTGCTGGCCGGCAGCACGGCGATCCTGTTGCTGCTGCTGGGCCTGACCATGCTGGGTACGCCCGGCGATGGCCTGGCCGGTGCCGGCGTGCTGGCGCTGGGCGCCGCCTGCGCGTGGGGTTATGTGCGCGGCGCGCTGCGCAAGTCGACGCCGCTGCTCAACCTGCGCCTGGCCGCCGAGCCGCTGCTGCGCATTGCCATGCTGATGTACCTGCTGGTGCCGGGCGTGTTCATGGGCGTGAGCCTGCTGGCCATGCTGTATCTGCAGGGCGTGCTGGGCATGCCGGCATCGACGGCGGGCGCCCTGATGCTGCCGTGGGCGCTGGCCTCGTTTGGCGCCATTGCGCTGACGGGAAAAAGCTACCGCCGCGTGGGGCCGCAACCGCTGTTCATCGCCGGCGCCCTGCTGCAGGCGGCCGGCATGCTGATGCTGCTGCGGGTGGATTCGGCGGACCAGTTATTCTGGCTGGCCGGCGCGTATGCCGTGATGGGTTTTGGCGGCGGCTTGTGCAGCAGCACGGCGCAAAGCACGGCCTTCTTGCGTACGCCCGACGGGCAACTGAGCCAGGCCAGCGCCTTGTGGAATATCAACCGCCAGCTGGGATTTTGCCTGGGCGTGGCGCTGCTCAGCGTACTGCTCAATGGCTTGCTGGCGGCGCAAGGCATCGCCACCCTGGACGACCCCGCCCTGCATGCGCGCGCGGCGCAGGTGTTTCACTGGTGTTTTGCCCTGGCCGCCAGCGCGTGCGTGCTGCCGCTGGCGTTGTGCCTGCGCATCGACAACCGCGCCGTTCTCGACCTTTTACATCACCATGGAGCAAGCAAAAAATGAATGCTACAAATCTCTATTTTGACGACGTTTTAACCACGCATGTGCTGATCCGCGACTGGCTCTCCGGCGACGTCACGGCGCCCGAACATTGCACTGATTTGCTCGCGCGTTTCTCGCCCGCCTTCACGATGGTGGCGCCCGTTGGCAAGCAGCTCGATGGCGCCGGCCTGGCGGCGTTTTTCCGCGCCGCCGGCGGCAGCCGTCCGGGCTTGCAGATGCACATTTCGGATCTCGTTCTGATCCAGGAAAGCGCGGCCGGCGCCACCGTGTCTTATCGCGAGTTCCAAGCCATGCCCGGCGCAGAAAACACGGAGCGCCTGTCGACCGTCGTGTATGACAAAACCCCGTCTGGAGCCTTGTTGTGGCGCCATTTGCACGAGACGTGGGTGGCTTGATCTAGCTTAAATCATGCAAGTCTTTTTGCTGCGCCGGAGCGATGGAAAACTGCGAAAACACCACCTCCAGCCCACCGCGTTCCGGCGTGCAGCACATGGGTCCGACGCGGTAGCTGCCGGCCTCGGGAAACGGCGCCAGGCGCAGCAGCGGCCAGCGCCGGCCATCGGTCGAATACTGCACCCGGATCACGCCTTTTTCCACCGTGACGCGCAGCCAGAAACCATCGGGCATCGCGGGCGCGAGGCTGACGGCCCAGTCGGATTTGTCCTGCGTCAATACGGAGCTCAACAGCAGCTGGCCGTCGGAAAATTCGACGCCGCATTTGATCCAGTGTTGCTCGTCGATGCGCACCATCATGCCGGCCTGGTCGTACAGCGCAGAATACTGCGCCGCCACGTGCAGCTGCGCCGTAAAATCGCCGCTGATGTCAGTGCCGAAAAAATGGCCGCTGTCGCGGATAAAGCCATACGAGGTCTTGCGCCAGAAATCCGTCTGCGCATCCGTCGTCACGCGCAGCTGCGCGCCGTCGGCGGACCAGTTTTCCGGTGGATTGAGCCAGCTGCCTTGCGTGAACATTGCGCCCCTTTCTGAGCTAAAAAGATCACATAGTGTGCCCCCAACCCAGCGCCTTGTACAGCGCGATCGCGTCGATATAGGACGCCGTTTCCGCCTGCAGCGCTTCGCGCCGGATATCGAACAAGGCACGCTGGTTTTCCAGCACGGCCTGGTAGCTGCCGGAGCCGCCCTGGTAGCGCGTGCTGGCGATGCCGAGGGCCGCGTTGCCGTGGCGCGCCGATTCCAGCAGTGACGCGAGACGCGTCTGGTTTTCCGCCAGCTGCGTGACGGCGTTTTCCACGTCTTCCTGCGCCAATAACATCGTTTGTGCATAGCGCGCCAGGGCGCCCTGCGCCTCGGCCCGCGCGCCGCGCAGGCGCGCCTTGACGCTGCCCAGGCGGAAGGCCGGATAGCTGACGGAGGGCGCCACCTCGAAGGCGCGCGCGCCGCCGTCAAACACGCCGCTGCCGCGCAGGGCGAAGAAGCCCAGGAAACCGCCGAGACTGAGGCGCGGATACAGGTCGGCCGTGGCCGCCCCAACGTTTTCGCTGGAGGCGGCCAGCAGGCGCTCGGCGCGCACCACGTCGGGCCGCTGCTTGATCAGCCGGTTCACGTCGCCGAGCGGCAGCCGGCCCGCCAGCGGCGCCTGCTGTTGGGGCTTGGTGGCCAGCGCGATGGCGCCCGCAGTGTCTGTGCCAGGTCGTTGACCGCTCAGCACGTCGAGCCGGTACTGCGCCTGGCGCAAGAGCGCCTGCAACGGTGGCAGGGCCGCCTCGCTGCGCGCCAGGTTGGCCAGCGCGTTATGGCGCTCTTCCGGCAAGCCGCTGCCGGCGCGGATGCGCGCATCGGTCAATGCCACCGTGTCGCGCCAGCTTTGTGCCTGCGCCTGCGTCAGCGCCAGGTTTTGCTGGTAGCCCAGCGCCTCGTAATAATTGCGCGCCACCTCGGCGGCGATCGTCAGCTGCACTTGCCGCACGTCCGCCTGCGCCGCGTCCGCGCTTGCCTGCGCCGAGCGGCGCATGTGCGCCAGGCGGCCGAACAGGTCGATTTCCCATTGCGCGTCGAATCCCACGCGCGTATTCACCGTGGCGGCGCGCCTGTCTGGCGTATTTTGCTGCACCGTGCGCTGCCATCCTGCCTGGCCCGTGACAGCGGGCAGTTCATCGAGCCTGCGCTCGTCGAAGACGGCGCGCGCTGCCAGCAGGTTCGCTTGCGCTTGCGCGATATCAAGGTTATGTTCGAGCGCGCTGGCGATCAGCTGCGACAGCCGTGCATCGTCAAAAAACGTCCACCAGGCGGCGCTGCTGGCAGCCGTTTGAGCTGGCGCAAACTGCGCCTGCTGCGGGCTGGCCAGGGCGATGTCTGGCGTGCCCGGCGTCACATAGGCGGGACTGACGACGCAGCCGGCCAGCAAGGGGAAAAGGGCGGCAAAAAGGGAAGCTAGATAGCGGTCATTTTTCATGGGGATTCCTTCAGCGCCTGCGACAAATCGCGGGCACGCGGCGTGGCATGGTCGGCCGTGTGGCGGCGGGCCAGAAAGGTGTACACGGTGGGCAGCACGAACAGGGTAAAGAAGGTGCCGATCAACATGCCCGAGACGATCACCACGCCCAGGCCGAAGCGGCTGTTGGCGCCCGCGCCGGACGCGAACAGCAGCGGCACCAGGCCCACCACCATGGCGGCCGTCGTCATCAAGATCGGGCGCAGGCGGATCTGCGCCGCCTTGCGGATGGCCGTGATGCGGTCGAGCTGTTCATGCACCTGCAATTCGTTGGCAAATTCCACCATCAGGATGCCGTGCTTGCTGATCAAGCCGATCAGGGTCACCAGGCCGATCTGCGTGTAGATGTTCACGGTGGCGTAGCCGAGGGCCAGCGGAATCAGCGCGCCGCAGATCGACAGCGGCACGGTGATCAGGATGATCAACGGGTCCGTCAGGCTTTCATATTGCGCCGCCAGCACCAGGTAGATGACGACGACGGCCGCCAGGAAGGCCAGCAGCAGGGCATTGCCTTCCGTGGCGAACTGGCGCGCGTCCGATTGCCAGTCGTAGCTGAAGCCCGGCGGCAGGGTTTTCGCCACGCCGTCGAGGAAGGCGACGGCGTCGCCCAGGGTCACGCCCGGCGCCGGCACGCCCTGGAAGGTGGCCGCATTTTGCTGGTTGAACTGCGTCAGCATGTTCGGCTCGATCTGTTCCGTTACCGAGACGACGGCGGACAGGGGCAGCAGGCTGCCGTCGTCGGCGCGCACGTACTGCTGCGTCAGGGCTTGCGCCGTCAAGCGCTGCTCGCGCGGGCTTTGCGCGATGACGTCGTAGGCGCGGCCATCCATGCCGAAGCGGTTCAGGTAATTCTCGCCCACCAGCACGGCCAGCGATTCGCCGACGTCCTGCATGCGGATGCCCAGGCTGTTCGCTTTCGAGCGGTCCACGCGCACCTTGACGACGGGATTGTTGTAATCGAGGTCGCTGTCGACGACGGCAAACAGGCCGCTGTCGCGCGCGCGCTGCTTGACGTCTTCCATGGTGCGGAACAGGGTGGCGTAATCCTGCGCGCTGCGCAAGACCATCTGCACGGGCAGGCCGCCGCTCGACCCGGGCAGAGGCGCCAGCTGGAAGGCGAAGACGCTCGTGCCCTCCACGTCGCCCGCGGCGTGCTGGAGTTCGGCCTGGATGACGGCCGCATTGCGCGCGCGTTCGGCCCATGGCGTGAGGTTGATGCCGCCGATGCTCGACGCCGGGCCTTCGCCGCCGTTGATGATCCAGCGCGAGTGCGTTTCGGGGATGTTTTTGTAGATATCATCGAGCTTGTACGAAAAGCGCTCGACGTAATCGAGGTTGGCGTGCTGCGGCGCCTTGATCGCCGTCAAGACGCTGGCCTGGTCTTCCGCGGGCGCCAGTTCGCGCTGCGGCAGCAGGTACAAAAACGGCAGACTCACCATCACCAGCGCGGCGAAACCGGCGCTGAGCCAGCGGTGGTGCAGCGAGCGGTCCAGCAGGCGCGCATAACGGCTGGTCAAGCCTTCGAAGAAATGCTCGGCGGCGCGCGCCATGCGCCCTTCCGATTGTTTCGGCTGCAGCAGCAAAGAGCTCATCACGGGAGACAAGGTCAATGCCACCACGCCCGACACCACCACGGCGCCGGCCAAAGTGAGTGCGAATTCCTTGAACAGCGCGCCAGTCAATCCCCCCATCATGCCGATCGGCGCATACACGGCCGCCAGCGTGATCGTCATGGCGATCACGGGGCCGGCCACTTCGCGCGCGCCCACCAGCGCGGCGGCCACGGGCGTCTTGCCTTCCTCGATATGCCGGTGCACGTTTTCCACCACGACGATGGCGTCGTCGACCACCAGGCCCACGGCCAGCACCATCGCTAGCAGGGTGAGCAGATTGATGCTGAAGCCGAAGGCCAGCATCAGCGCCGCCGCGCCCAGCATCGACAGCGGTATCGTCACGACGGGTATCAGCACGGAGCGCAGGGAACCCATGCACAAATAGATGACGATGACGACGATCAAGAGCGCTTCGAGCAGGGTGTGCGCCACCTCGTCGATGGACGACTGGATGAAGCGCGCCGTCTCGAACGCCAGCTCGACTTTCACGCCGGGCGGCAGGGTTTTCTGGATCTCGGGCAGCAGCTTCTTGATGCCGTCGACGATCACCAGCGGGTTGCCGCCGGGCGTGGGCGACAGGCCCAGGTACACGGCCGGCACGCCGTCCATGATGCCGCTCGTCTCCGTGGCGGCCGCGCCCAGTTCCACCGTGCCCACGTCCTTCAGACGCACGAGCGATGCGCTGTCTTTTTCATCGCCGCCCTTGGTGATGACCATGTCGCGGAATTGTTCCACGCTGGTGAGATCCGTGTTGACGCTGATGTTAGCGACGACGAACTGCCCCTTCACCTTGCCGGGCGCCGCCTGGTAGTTATTGCGCCGCACGGCATCGGCCACGTCGGCCGCCGTCAGGCCGCGCGCCGCCAGTTTTTCCGGGTCGATCCACAGGCGCATGGCCAGCTGCTGGCCGCCATACACGTCGACCTTGGCCACGCCGTCGATGGTGGCGAACATCGGCTGCACCACGCGCGCCAGATAATCGGTCAGCGCGGGCGCGGACACGCTCTCGCTGGCAAAGCCGACGTAGGCGACGGCCGAGGAATCGCCGGCCGAACGCTCGATGACGGGGTCAAAAGCACCTTCAGGCAATTTATAGCGCACCTGATTGACCTTGGCCATGACCTCCGTCAATGCCTGCGTGGAATCGCGGTTCAGTTCCATGCGCACGGTGACCGTGCTGCTGCCCTGCACCGACGACGAGGTCAGGTAATCGATGCCTTCCACCGACGACACGGCTTGCGCGATCGGCTGCGTGACAAAACCCTGCATCAGTTCCGCCGAGGCGCCCGGATACGTGGTTTTCACCGTGATGGTGGACGATTCGAGCATCGGGTACTGGCGGATCGGCAGCTGCAGGATGGCGATCACGCCCAGCATCAGGATCAAGGTGCTGATCACCAGCGCCAGCACGGGGCGGCGTACGAATAGATCGGTAAATTTCATGGCGGCCTTCCCTCAAGAACCGGCCCTGGGCGCGGCGCGCTTGGCCTCGTCCAGGGTGTTGGCGACTGCCTGCACGGCCATGCCGTCGGCCAGTTTCAGCTGGCCCGAGGCGACCACGCGCTGGCCTTCGCGCAAGCCGTCGAGGATGGCCACGCGGCCCCCTGCCCGCTCGCCCAGTTTCACGCCCACGCGCTTGACGGTGAGCGGCTGCTTGCCCTCCTGCTGCGCGACGAACACCGTGTCGCCATACGCGCTGTAGGTCACGGCCGTTTCCGGCACCGTCAGCTGCTGGCCGGCTTCGCGCTCCACGCGCACGTTCGCGTACATGCCCGCTTTCAGGGCGCCACGGGGATTTGTCAGCGTCGCCTGCACCTGCACCATGCGCGAACGGGCGACCAGCGGGTCGATGGCGTTGATCCTGGCCGTAAAAACGTCGCCCGGATACGCGTCCACCAGCACTTGCACGGCCTGGCCCGGCGCCAGCTTGGCGCTGCTCTGTTCATCGAGGGCGAAGTTCACCAGCAGCGACTTGGTGTCGATCAGGCTGGCCACCGTGTCGGCCGCGTTCAGGTACTGGCCCGCGTGCACCTTGCGGATGCCCAGCTGGCCGGCGAACGGCGCGCGGATGGTCTTTTGCGCGATCAGCGCCTCCGTCTGCCGCACGTCGCCCAGGGCCGCGTCGCGCGCGGCCAGGGCGCTGTCGAGCTGCTCCTGCGTGGCCGCCTTGTCCCTGACCATCTGCGCCGTGCGCGCATGGCTGCTTTCCGCGTTTTTCAGCTGCGCGCGCTGGCGCAGCAGCATTGCCTGTTCTTGGGCGTCATTGAGCTGTACCAGCACGGCGCCTGCGGCCACGCTCTGTCCCGATTCGAAGCGGATCTGCGTGATCCGGCCGCCCGTTTCGGCCGCCACCTGCACCTGGCGCGCCGCTTCCAGCTCGCCCACGCCGGCAAAAAAGCGCTCCTGCGTGCCCAGCACGACGGGCACCAGCGCCACCTTGGTGGCGGGAGTGGCGGCGGCATCGGCCGCATGGGAGTCTGCGCGCGGATACAGCGCGCCGCCCGCGACGGCCAGGGCGATGGCCAGCGCGGAGGCGCCGACGATTTTCGTATTCATGATGAAGTCCTTTACAGTAGTAAAAGGGAAAAGTACAAAGGGAAGAAGAGGCGCAGCGGAGGCTGATCAGGTCCGCTGCGCGTTGAAGAGTAAAAACAGGCCGATGGTCCACAGCAGCAGCACCAGGTGCGTCGTCTGCAAGCCTTCCTGCGCGATCCAGTAGCCGAACCACAGGCCGCCCAGGTGCATCAGCAGCAAGAAGGCGGCCATGGCGCACAGGGCCAGGTTCAGCCAGGGCAAGCCGGCCGCCAGGCCGCCGCCGAGCAACAGCGCCACGCCCGTCCAGGCGGCGATGGCGGCCAGCAGTTGCAGCGCCAGCACCACGCCCAGCGACAAGCGGTGCAAGGTCAATGAGGTGAGCGCGCGGCGCAGCAGCGGCGTCTGGATGGTGGGGTCCTGGCGCAGCGGGTCCATGCGCATGGTGTTGCCGATGGCCCAGACGGAGCCGTGGAAGGCGTGCAGGTTGTTGATGGCGGCCAGGGTGAGCCAGGAGGCCAGGCCGGCGGCGAGGATGGCGTGAAACAGCCAGATGGAGTGAGACAGTTGCATGGGAAAATCCTGTCAAAAGAGTACCTTGCCGGCATGCAGGCGTGGAAATTCCTCGACAGCGGGGAGCTACCGGCCTATTATGCAAGCAATTAGTTGGTTAACTGGCCCCATGATAGTTGAGCGAAATGAATTACACAAGTAAACGTTTGGATAATAGCGAGGCGCCGCAAACGACGGAGCGCATCCTGTATTTCATCAAGACCAAGGGACCCGTCTCTACGGCGACCCTGGCCAGGACCCTGGACATGACGGGCGAGGCGGCGCGCCAGCAGGTGCAAAAGCTGGTGGCGGCGGGCCTGATCGAGGGGCGCCAGGAAGCGCAGGCGGGTGCGGGACGGCCGCGCCAGAACTGGGTCTTGACGGAGGCGGGCAATGCGCGCTTTCCCGACACGCATGCGCAGCTGACGATCAAGCTGATCGGCTCGGTGCGCCAGCTGTTCGGCGAGGCGGGGCTGGACAAATTGATCACGCAGCGCGAAGAGGAAAGCCGCAGCGCGTATGCGCTTGCGTGCTCGGCGCCGGACTTGCCCACGCGGCTGCGGCAGCTGGCCGCCGTGCGCGATGAAGAGGGGTATATGGCGCGCGTGGAAGCGGACGGCGGCGACTGGCTGCTGATCGAGGACCACTGCCCCATCTGCGCAGCCGCCCGCACCTGCCAGGGCTTTTGCCGCTCGGAACTGCAGCTGTTCCAGGAAGTGGTGGGGCCAAGCGCCAGCATCGTGCGCGAGCAGCACGTGCTGGCCAATGCGATGCGCTGCGTCTATCGCATTTCGCCGCTGCCTTAAGGCTTGGGAAACAGGGGCCGGGCGGCCAGCGCCACCAGCCCCGCCGTCCACCATACGACGGCCCAGCTGCTGGCCGCCAGCAGGTGCGGCAGCGTGACGGGCGTGAGGAACAGCCCCACGTAGACGGCCGTGTTCGCCATGCCCAGGGCCGTGCCCGCGCTGGCGCCGCCCGCTTCCGTGGCCAGCTCCGTGTAGGCCACGCCATGCCAGGCGGACACGGCGATGCCGGCGAGCACCACGGCGGCCATCAGCAGCCAGCCCGGCGCCTCCAGCCAGGCGATGCATCCCAGCAAGATGAACGCGGCCAGCGCCACCAGGGCCGAGCCGCGCAGATAAGCGGGCCGGTTGGCGCGGCGGTCCGTATGGCGCCCGCTCCAGATGCGCATCACCATGGCGCCCATTTGCAGGGCCACCATCACGGCCGTGATGGCCGCCAGGCCCAGGCGGCCATGGTCGTGCAGGAAGACGGTGGCATAGCTGAGTACGGCAAACTGCGGCACGCACAGCAAGCCGATGGCGGCCACCATGCGCCAGACCTGTCGATTGCGCAGCGGCGGCGGCTTGACACCAGACAGGCCTTGCGACGCGTTGTGCGGCCCCGTGGCGGCCTCGGCAGCGGAATCGGGCTCATGCATCCAGCGCCACGTCAAAAACGCCGACAGCGCGCATACGAGGGCCAGGGCGCCGAAGACGGGCATGAAGCCATGGCGCGACGCCAGGCTGGGCAGGATGAGCGCGCCGAGGCCGCCGCCGAGCGGCACGGCCGTCTGGCGGATGCTCATGGCGAAACCCCGTTCGCCAGCGCCGAACCAGCGCATCACGGCGCGGCCGCTGGCGCCGTTCACGCTGCCGCCCAGCACGCCGACTGCCGCCAGCCCGGCCGCCAGCGCCCACAACGGCGGCACGGACCCGTCAGCGGGCGTGATCCACAACAGCAGGGCCAGCAAGGCCAGCATGGTGCCCAGCAAGCCCGTCAGCAGCACGGGGCGGTCGCCCCAGCGGTCGGTCGCCATGCCCCATGGCAATTCAGTCAGCGCCACGCCCAGGCCCATGGCGCCCAGCGCCACCCCCAGTTCCGTATTGCTCAGGTGATAGCCGCTGCGCAGCCAGACGGCCGTCGTGGGCATGCCGTTGGCGGCGGCGGAAAAGCTGGCGTTGGCCGCCACGCCGACGGCCAGTACTTTCCAGCGGTGCGAGGCGCTCAACGAGGGCGCGGTGATGGGGACAGGGACGGCAGGGCAGCTGGTGCGCATGGCAGGGACAGGAAAGTGGTTGACCCAGGCAGTGTGGCGCGCTACGATCATTCTGAATATCAGATAATTTACGCTATACCATCCCATAAAACAGGACGATTGCCGTCACGCCATGCATCAGCTCAATTTCGACATCGCCTTCCTGCGCAGCTATGTGGCCGGCATCGAGCTGGGCAGCTTTGCCCGCGCGGCCGACAAGGTGGGCCGCTCCACCTCGGCCGTCAGCGCGCAGCTGAAAAAACTCGAGGAGCAGGCGGGCCTGCCCCTGTTCCGCAAGGATGGCCGGGGCCTGGCGCTGACGCCGGCCGGCGAAGTCTTGCTCGGCTATGCGCGCCGCCTGCTGGAACTGAACGACGAGGCGGCCGTCGCCTTGCGCGGCGTGGAACTGGACGGCTGGATCAAGCTCGGCCTGCAGGAGGATTTCGGCGAAGCCTTGCTGCCCGAGGTGCTGGGGCGCTTTGCGCGCGCGCATCCGAAAGTGCGCATCGAGGCGCATGTGGCGCGCAACACGGAACTGATGGACCGGCTCACCATGGGCCAGCTGGACCTGGCCCTGCTGTGGGGCGGCGCGTGCATCGCCGACGTGGCGGCCTATCCGCCGCAGCAGCGTCAGCGCATCGCCGAACCGGCCATGCGCTGGATCGCCTCGTCCAGCCTGGCGTGGCAGCCCGAGTCGGGCGAAGCCTTGCCCCTGATCATGTTCGACCGCGAATGCCTGTTCCAGCGCTGCGCCACGCAGGCGCTGGACCAGGCCGGCATCGCCTGGCGCATCGCGTTTACCAGTCCCAGCCTGGCGGGACTGTGGGCCGCGGCCGCCGCAGGGCTCGGGGTGACGGTGCGCACCAGCCTGGGCTTGCCGCCGTCCGTGCGCGTGCTCGACCACGTGGCGGCGGGCTTGCCCGCCCTGCCCGCGCTGTCGCTGGAATTGCTGCAGGCCTCCAGCGTGCCCGGGCCGCCAGTCGAGCGCCTGGCGGCCCTGCTCATCGCGGCACTGCAGGCTGGGCCTTAAAACGCCTGTGCCGTGGGGCGCAGCACGATTTCATTGATATCCACGTCGGCCGGCTGCTCGATCGCATACGCGATGGCGCGCGCCACCGAGCCGGCGGAAATGGCGATCTGGTAGAACTCCTTGACGGCCTTGGCGCTCTCGGCGTGGCTGCTGCCCTGGCTCAATTCCGTGTCCACGGCGCCCGGCGCAATGACGGTGGTGCGGATGGTGCCGCCGCTGGCCGCCAGCTCGTGGCGCAAACCTTCCGAAATGGCGCTGACGGCAAACTTGGTGCCGCTGTAGACGGTGCCGCCGGGGCTGAAGACTTTGAGCCCCGCCACCGACGAAATATTGATGAAGTGGCCGCTGTTTTGCGCCTGGAAATGCGGCAGGACGGCGGCGATGCCGTTCAGCACGCCTTTGATGTTGATATCGATCATGTTGTTCCACTCGTCGACTTGCAAGGCGCTCATCGGTGCGATGGCCATCAGCCCCGCATTGTTGATCATCACGTCGACCTTGCCGAACACGGCCAGGGCCGTATCGATCAGATTCTTGACGTCGGCAGGCACTGTGACGTCGGTCAGGGCAACGGCGGCCAGGCCGCCGGCGGCCGTGATTTCTTCAGCGATGGCGGTGAGCAAGTCCATGCGGCGCGCGCCGAGCACGACGGAAGCGCCCAGTGAGGCCAGGTGGCGCGCGGTGGCTTCGCCCAGGCCGCTGCTGGCACCGGTGATGACGACGACTTTTCCTGCGATATTTTGACTCATGATGAATTCCTCGTGGAGGCAGCGGCTGCTGCGGTTGACATCAGTATCGGGCCCGCCATGCTCCCATGGAAATGATGTTGTTTACCATTCCCAAAATGGGCAGCATTGCGAGGCCGCCATATGGTGAATCGACTGGACATGCTGGTATTTTTTGCTGCGCTGCCGAACTGGGTTGTTTCACTGCAATACGCGGCAGCTACAGCTTAGCGCATTTGCTGCATAATTGACAATTATTAGGTGGCAAGCCGTGCAACAGCTCGCGCCGCTGTCGAGCATGAGGCGCGCGACGGCGGCGCCTCGCCGCTTGCTTGTCGATAGTGACCTGGCTGGCGGCCGTTGCCCTGGATAAAGCTCAAGCGTCCCGCCGGGCGACCAGCACTTGCACGGGCGCCATGGGGAAGTCGCTGGCGCCATATTGTTCCACCTGCCGCCATCCGGCCGCGCGCAGCAGCAGCGCCAGTTCTCCCTGGCGCGTGACGGCGCGGCCCAGCATGCGCATCGGCAAGTAATACGGCAGCACGCGCGCCGCCTCGCCCGCTGTCGCGGCGATTTCCGCCTGCACGCAGACGAACACGCCGCCGGGCTTCAAGGCCGCATGGATCTTGCGCAAGGCGCCCGCCATGTCGGGCACGAAATGCAGCACGGACGAGCACCAGACGAGGTCGTAATCGCCGCCGATATCGTCGCTGTCCAGGTCGCCGCCCAACGTTTCCAGGCGCTCGGATAATTGCGCATGGGCAATGTTCGCGGCCGCCACGGCCACCGTTTCCGGCCAGTCGAAAACGCAGCCGTGCAAGCCCGCGTGGGCTTGCGCCAGCGCAATGGCAACCCAGCCGGGGCCGCCGCCGAGGTCCAGCAAGTTCAAGGGCGTAGCGCGTGCCGCGAACGGCGCGACGCGCTCCATCACGGACAGCGCGGCGCGCATGGTGACGGCGCGCTGCTCCTGGCCGATCTGCTGCTGCGCGGCGGCGGCCCAGTTGACGCCATTGGCCGTGCTGTACGGCGCCGCTTTGCCGCCGTCGCGCACGAGCGAGTTCAATTGCGTGGCGAAATGGCGCAGCGCGTGCAGCCGGTACAGCCAGGCGTCGCCGCAAAAGGCCACGGAGTCGCGGCAGAAATACTGCACGGTGGCGGCCGTGCAGCGGTAGCGCTGTGCATCCGCATCGGCCGCATCGCGTTCCAGCACCTGCATGCTCCAAAGCAATTCGAGCAGCAGGGCCGTGTGCGGCGCATGCAGCGACAGGGCCTCGGCCAGTTGCGCCGGTGTGTGCGGCACGGTCAGTACATCGAGTATGCCCAGTTCCAGGGCGGCGGCCAGCCCGTCCGCCTGCACGGGGGCGACGGCCAGGTCCCAGTACGGCTGCAGGGCGTGTTGCGGATTGCATGACATGATCTTCCTTTCGGCGAGGTGGGCATCAGCGTCATTTTATGCAACAATGAGAATAATTATCATTTGCATTTGTATGCGCGGCGGCGTTTTTCGTATGCGGGACGGCGCGCGGGAAAACGGGAGGAGCGATGATGGAACAGGACAGGGCAGCGGCAGGCTGGGTGCGGCGCCAGCTGGACCCGGGGTTGAAAGAGTGCCGCGCCGACCAGCGCCAGGTCGACCAGGGCGTGCTGCTCGTGCATTCCGATTACCGCCCGCGCCTGGCGCTCGTCGAGCCATCGCAGCATGACGACGGGGGCGGCATGGTGATCACCATCGGCCTGGAAGGCGCATCCGCCTACGCCACGCGCGATGGCGAACAACTGCGTTTCCAGGGCGGCCACACGACCATGACGGTGTTCCAGCACGTCAGCGGCGAGCGCCGCTTCGAGGCGAACCAGCGGGCGGCGCAATTGCGCGTGCTGGTCGACGAGCACGCGCTGGCGCGCTACTGGCCGCAGGGCCTGGCATCGCTGCTGCCCCATGGCGGCGCGCGCCAGCTGGCGCATGCGGCCACCACGGCAGCTGTCGCCCAGCACGCGCGCGCCCTGCTGCGCGCGGCGGACCCGCTGGCCGTGCATATCGGCGTGCTCAGTATCCTGGCGGAACAGCTGCGGGGCTTGCAGCCGCCGCCGCTTGCCGTGCCGCGCTGGTCCGACGCCGATATCATCAAGCTCGAGCGCGTCCACGCGCTGATGCAGGAGCAGATGGCGCAGGCACTCACGCTCGATTACCTGTGCGCGCAAGCGGGGCTGAGCTTGTTCAAGCTCAAGCAGGGGTGGCGCTACCGCTATGGGGACAGCCCCCAGCGTACCTTGCTGGCGTTGCGCATGCGGCGGGCAAAGTTACTGCTGGAAAATGGTTGCCAGGTGGCGCAGGCAGCTTGGCAGACCGGTTATCGGCATCCGGCCAATTTCAGCGCCGCCTTCAGCCGCTATTTCGGCTATGCGCCGAAGACCGTGGGGCGCGCGGGCGGGTAAAAAGCCGGTGTAGAATCGGCGGGCAGCAAATACTCATACGACCCACAAGGAGACATGATGGCCCGCAAAATCTTTGTCAATCTGCCCGTCCAGTCGCTCGAGCGTTCCGTCGCGTTCTTCACGGCGCTGGGCTTCAGTTTCAATGCCCATTTCACCGATGAAACAGCGACCTGCATGATCGTCACCGACGATATCTTCGTCATGTTATTGACGCACGACAAATTCAAGCAGTTCACGCCCAAGCAGCTGTGCGACACCAAGGTGGCGACGGAAGTGCTCGTGTGCCTGTCGGCCGAGAGCCGCGGCGAGGTCGATGAGCTGGTGGCCAAAGCCGTCCAGGCGGGCGGCAGCATCTACAAGGAGCCCATCGATTTCGGCTTCATGTATGGCCACAGTTTCCAGGACCCCGATGGACATCAATGGGAATTGATGTACATGGAGCCGGGCGCCGTACCTGGCTGATCGGTGGTGGTGGCGGATTAGCGCGGCAAAGCCGCGCGTAATCCGGCATCTCCGGCCAGCTTAGGACGCCAGCGCCAGCAGATCGACCACCTCCAGCCCGGCCAGGTCCTGCGTCGTGTTGCCCGCAAACGCGGCGCGGCTTTGCTGGCCGTTTTTCAGCCAGGTGCGCGTCACGTCCTTGATCTGCGCCAGGGTGCAATTGAGCACGCCGGTACGGAACTGCTGGCGCACGGCTTCCGTCGTGCCCCGCTGCTGCATGTTCCACGCCGTCAGCGCTTCCGCGTACGGCGAATGCGGCTTGTCGAGGCCCTTGATGACGCAGATGATGGCTTCTTCCACCTGCTCTTGCGAGAAATCGCCGGCGAGGATCTGGTCCAGCGTCGTGCCGAAGTCGGCGAACGTGCCGGCCAGGCGCGGATCGCGGTAGGAACTGAGCGTGAACGTGCCGGCGCCGGCCGCGTAGCTGGCGCTGCCGCCATACGCGCCGCCTTTTTCGCGCAGGGCCGTATGCAGCACCTGGTTGGTCATCAGTTCGGCGGCCACGGCCAGGGCGGAGGCGTCCGGATTGTGCACGCCGGGCACGGCCCAGGAAACGAAGCAATGGTTGATCTGGCTCGTTGCATGCAGGGCTGAATTGGCCAGCGGCAATGCTGCCGGCGTTGCCACTTCAACAGGCGCGGCCGCGCCAGCGGTGGCGGCAGGCAAGTCCAGCAGACGGGCCAGGGTGATGCCATCCTGCTCCAGGCCCGCGCACAGCACGGTCGGCGGCTGGGCGATGATGTGCGCGTGCAGGGTGTCGAGCTCGCGCGCGATTTCCTGCAAGCCTGCCGAGGTCTTGCTCAGCTGCTGCAAGCGGTGGTAGAACGGCAAGGCGGCCGGGCCGCCGACGATGTCGTCGAAGCGGCGCGTCGGCGACAGCGGCGCTGCCGACGCCAGCATGGCGTAGCGGTTGCCCGATTCGGCCAGGCTGCTTAATTTGTCCTGCACCAGGCTTTCGATCAGGAAGGCCAGGCGCTCTTCTTCATCGAAGCGGGGCTTGGCGATCCAGGCCGACAGCACGGCGGCAATGGCCGCGTGTTCTTCACGCAAGCCGCTGGCCGAGAACGACAGTTCCACGCGCATTGCCTGTTGCGGGCGGGGAATGGCTTCCAGGCCGATGTGGAACGAAGGCACCATGCTCTGGCGCCAGGCGCTGGCGTCGTCGAACGACATGTCGCCCACGCCCAGTTCCGGCGCCAGGTCCGTGTACAGGCGCAGCCAGGGCCACGACGCTTCCGGCAAGGCCGACACGTCGTACAGCACGTTGGCGTAGCTGATGCCGTTCGAGGCGATGGAAAACGCCACGGCACCGTCGACGGCGGGCGGAATCGGCAGCGCCGGACGCGGCGAGGCGCTGACGTCGCCCGGGCGGATGCGCGGCAGCACTTCCGAATTCGACGGCAGTTGCTGGTGCGCTTCCAGCGCGGCGGACTCGGCGACGATGTGCTCGCGCTCGGCATCCGTCAGCTGCGCCTGCAGGGCCGCCAATGTGGCGTCTTCCTGCGCGGCGCGGTCCGTGAAGAAGGCGGCATCGGGCACCACGCGCGTGGTCAAACGGGTCGGGTTGGCGATCAGCTCGCGCACCAGCTGCTTGAAGAATGCCGGGTCCTCGATCTGTTGTTCCAGCGTTTCCAAAATCGCCGCATTGTCGAAGGCGTCCATGACGTTGCCGTCGTACATGGCCAGCGGCAAGGCGTGCAGCAAACGGCCCAGGCCATACGGCATGCGGCCGCTGCTGATTTCGCGCTGGCTGTATTTGATATCGCGCAAGGCCGCGTGCAGCACGGCGGCCGGGATGCCCTCTTGCGCCGTTTCTTCCAGCGCCGTCCAGATGCGCTGGTGCGCGTCGGCGATCTGTTCTTTGGTTAAACCTTCCATGCCGATGTGGAACACCATCTGGCGGATGCCCGCGTCGCGGCCATTCATGTCCGATGGACGGCCATAGCCGGCCGATTCCATGGCGCGCATGACGGGCGCCGACGATTCGCCGAGCAAGCCGTGCGACAGCAGATGCGCGTGATAGTAGGCGACGGGATCGCTCGACTCGCCCATCAGCCAGGCGAATTGCAGGCCGAATTCATCGTCGCGCGCTTCCTGCGACGGAATTTTCACCACATTTTCCTGCGGCGCCGTCCACGCGGGCGCCAGCTGCGGCAGGCGGCGCGGACTGAAACCGCTGAGCTTGGACAGCACGCGCTCGGCGACCTGTTCCTGCACGGCCGACGCCTCGATATTGCCGGAAGTCATGATCACGGCTTGCGAGGGGTGGTAGTGGCTGGCGTGGAATTCTTTCAGCATGGCATGCGTCAGCGCGGGGATGTCGAGCGGGTCGCCGCCCGATTCCACTTCATACGTCGTGCCCTTGAGCAAGGCGCTGGCGATGCCGCTGTCCAATGCGCGCATGGGGCTGTTGAAGGCGCCCTTCATTTCATTGAAGACGATGCCCTGGTACACGAGCTTGTCGCCTTCGAAGGCGTGGCGCCAGCCTTCCTGGCGGAAATTCAGGTAATCGAGATTCGGGAAGAAGGCGGCGTCCAGGTACACGTCGAGCAGGTTGAAGAAATCCTTGCGGTCCGTGCTGGCGAACGGGTACACGGTGCGGTCCGGATAGGTCATCGCATTCATGAAGGTGGCCGTCGAGCGGCGCAGCATCGAGAAGAACGGGTCGCGCACCGGGTAGCGGGCCGAGCCGCACAAGGCCAGGTGCTCGAGGATGTGGGCGCGTCCGTCGCTCACTTCGGGCACAGTGGGAAACGCCACCAGGAACACCATTTCAGCCTGCTCGGTATGCATGTGGATATGGCGCATGCCCGTTGCGGGGTCGACGTACTGCTCGATGGTCGCCTGCAAGACTGGAATGAAGTTGCTGCTGACTTTTTCAAATGTGCTCATGCGGTATGGGATCTCTGCGGTAGGTGATTCGGATGGTCGGTGGGGCTGCATCACATGTGGGGGCAAAGTGGCGCAATGCGAGGGCCGTGGGCCACTTTGATGCCTGCGTGAAGTTTTTCCCTATTGTACTAGGAGTACTCGCGCGCCGCCGCCGGGCCTTGCTTGTTCGCCGTAAAAGCAACAATATTGCAAAATAGACTATTTTCTGACAGGCGGCGCCCCAGGATGGGGGCTTAGCGTACCATGCGCCTTTTGCACTCCAGACTGAACCGAAGGCGCCTACCTTGTCCCGACTTTCTTTTCGCCAATTATTGTTCGCCGCCTTCATTTTGACGGCGGGTATTTTKACGGCCACATCCGTGCAAGCGCTGCTGACCCTGGAACACCTGGCGCGGCTGGGGCGCGAGACGGCGGCGCAGGCGATTACCCTGACGGAACAGTCGCAGCGCCTGTCCGAGCGCACCCTGGCCATGGAGCGCAGCGCGCGCCAGTTCCTCGTGCTGGACGATCCCGTCTTCCGCGAGCGTTTTGCGGCCGCCCGCGACGAAGCGACGGCGGCGCTGCAAGTGCTGAACCGCGCCACGCCCCATTTCGCGCCGCAGCTGGCCGACGAGTGGACGGCGCAGGCGCAATCGGCATGGGAAGTATTGCAGGCCGGAAAGCGCCGCAAGCGCGACGGCCACGCCCTTGTCTACCGCGCGTTTGCCCGCATGACGCAGATCAATGACAGCCTGGCGCGCGAGAGCAAGACGGCCATCGGCAGCCGCAACGATGCGTTGCTGGCCGAGCTGGAACGCCAGCGCCGCCTGCTCGGCGCGCTGGTCATCGGCGCCGTGCTGCTGGCGGCCGTGCTGGCCACCTGCTTCGGTTTTTTATTGTCGCGTCCCTTGCGCCGCATCAAGACGGCCATCGAGCGCCTCGGCGAGAAGCGCTATGACCAGCCCATCGTCGTCGGCGGCCCGGCCGACACGCGCCGCCTGGGCCAGCAGCTGGACTGGCTGCGCCAGCGCCTGGCGGACCTCGACGCCGACAAGGAACGCTTTTTGCGCCATATCTCGCATGAGCTGAAAACCCCGCTGGCGGCCCTGCGCGAAGGCGTGGCCCTGCTGGAAGACGAGGTGGCCGGCAAGCTCAGCGAGGGCCAGCGCGAAATCGCCGGCATCCTGCGGCAAAACACGGCATCGCTGCAAACCCAGATCGAGGACTTGCTGCGCTACAATACCGCCGCCTTCGACGCCCAGCATCTGGCGCACAGCAAGGTGGACTTGCTGGTTCTGCTGCACGATGTGGTGGCGGGCCAGCGCCTGCAATGGCAGGCGCGCCGTTTGACGGTCGAGCTGCATGGCGCGTCCCTGATCGTGCAGGCCGACCGCGACAAGCTGGCCACCGCCCTGGCGAACCTGCTGTCGAATGCCGTGCGCTTCAGCCCGGAAGGCGGCAGCGTGCGCTTCAGCCTGTCCGCCGAGGGCGGCCGCGCGCGCATCGACTGCATCGACGAAGGCAGCGGCGTGGCGCCCGAGGACGCCGCGCGTATTTTTGAACCGTTTTACCAGGGCGTGCGCCAGGCGGCCGGCGCGCGCAACGGCAATGGCATCGGCCTGTCCATCGTGCGCGAATATGTCGCCGCCCACGATGGCAGCGTCACTCTTTTACCGCGCCAGGCCGGCGCGCATTTTCGGATAGAACTGCCCTTATGATGACGAGAACTTCCGTGGCCACCGTGGCCGCCTGTGCGCTGCTGTTGGGCGCTTGCGCCGCCAAGCCCGCCAAACAGACGCCCGTGCTGGTGCAGACGCCGCCCCGCGTGGTGGTCGTGGCCGATCCCAAGCTGACTGAACTGCTGGCATACCAGAACGCCTTGCGCCTGATGACGCCGTCGGAACTGGCAAAAGCCCAGCTCGACCTGGCCAAGGCCGATACGGCGCCGCAGAACGTCATCCGCCGCGCCATGCTGCACTCGACCTTGCGCGGCGCCGGCGATCTGGCCCGCGCGCAGGCCCTGCTCGAACCGCTGGCCACGGCGACGGGCAAGGATGAGCAGCTGCTGGCGCCGCTGGCGCAATTGCTGGGCAGCCAGTACGCGGAACTGCGCCGCCAGGAAGAGAGCATCGACAAGCTCAATGCCCAGCTGCGCGACGCCCAGCGCCGCAACGACTTGCTCAATGAAAAACTGGAAGCGCTGAAAAACATCGAGCGCAGCCTGTCCGTGCGCCCTGCCGCGGGAGCGCCGAAATGAGCGAGCACGCCCACATCCTCTTGGTCGATGACGATCCCGACCTGCTGCGCCTGCTGACCATCCGCCTGAAGGCGGGCAATTACCGCGTCACGGCCGTGGGCAGCGCGGAAGCGGCGCTGGCGCGCCTGGCCGTGGAATTGCCGGCCCTGGTCATTACCGACGTGCAATTGCCGGGCCGCGACGGCCTGGCCCTGTTCGATGAAATCCGCCGCCAGCACGCGGCCCTGCCCGTCATTTTGCTCACGGCGCACGGCACCATCCCCGACGCCGTCGACGCCACGGCGCGCGGCGCGTTTGCCTACCTGACGAAGCCGTTCGACGGCAAGTTGCTGATGGAAAAGGTGGCGTATGCCGTCAACCTGTCCACCGTCATGCCGGCGCCGGCGCCCGGCGACGAGAGCTGGCGTGCCGAGCTGATCAGCCGCAGTGCGCAGATGGCCGAGCTGCTGGCCGAAGCCAGGCTGGTGGCCGGCTCCGACGCCAGCATTTTGATCCGCGGCCCCAGCGGCACCGGCAAGGAGCTGCTGGCGCGCGCGCTGCACAACGCCAGCCGCCGCGCCAAGGCGCCGTTCATCGCCGTCAACTGCGGCGCCATTCCCGAGCAGCTGCTGGAATCGGAACTGTTCGGCCACGTCAAAGGCGCGTTTACGGGCGCCGTCGGCAACCGCGAAGGTTTATTCCAGGCGGCCGACGGCGGCACCCTGTTTTTAGATGAGATCGGCGACATGCCGCTGCCGCTGCAGGTCAAACTGCTGCGCGTGCTGCAGGAGCGGGCCGTGCGCCCCGTCGGCGCCGACCAGACGCGGCCGGTGGACGTGCGCTTGTTGTCCGCCACGCACCGCGACCTCGATGTGGCCATGGGGGAGGGGCAATTCCGCGAAGACCTGTATTACCGCCTCAACGTGGTGACCCTGACCCTGCCGCCGCTGGCCGAGCGTCGCGAAGACATCGCCCTGCTGGCAAACCATTTCCTGCAGAAGCTGGCCGCCAAGTACCAAAAACCCCTGAACGGCTTCGCCCCCGACGCCCTCACGGCCCTGGTGGCGGCGCCCTGGCCCGGCAACGTGCGCCAGCTGGTCAATGTGGTCGAGCAGGTGTGCGCGCTGGCCACGGCGCCGCTCGTGCCCCTGAGCCTGGTGCAACGCGCCTTGCGCGTGCCGTCGCTCGAAGCGCTCAGCTACAACGAAGCCAAGCAGCGCTTCGAGCGCGACTACCTGATCCAGCTGCTGCGCCTGACGGACGGCAACGTGGCCGACGCGGCCCGCCTGGCCGACCGCAACCGCACGGAGTTCTACCGTTTACTGCAGAAATACGAGCTGACGCCGGCCCTGTTCCGGGCCGACGGCGACCCTGTCGCTGAATAGCGACAAAAATAAAGTATTCATAATCAACGACTTATCTTAAAACATTGATATTGTTGCCATGCCTTGTCGCTGTCTGGCGACAAAAGGCCCGGTTTTTCGCGCCGGATCCTGCCGGAAGCGGCCGAAAAAATTGCGTGTGAATATAAGTTGTTGATTTTGAAGGAAATTTAAAAGCTGGCACGGTGCTTGCTACATGGGTAGATGTGACGCTTCAAAGTGTTGCTTTATCTAAGTAAGAAGCTTTTAACTTCATTGAGAGGAACTACCATGCAAACATCGAAACTGTTCAATACCCTGGTCGCCGCTATCGTACTGTCGGGCGCCTCGATCACCGCTTCGCATGCAGCTGACTCCGCCCCAAAAGCACAAGCTCCTGCTAACACTGTCGTGGCCGCCAACGCCGCCGCTGCCGTCCCTGATGAAACCATCACTTCCTCGGCCAAGGCCGCCCTGAGCGCCGATGCGCAAGCCGCTGCCCTGCCGGTCAAGGTGGCAACCCAGCAAGGCGTGGTCGTCCTGTCGGGCGACGTGCCGAGCGCCGAAGCGGGCGACCGCGTCGTGCAGATCGTCGCTTCCGTGAGCGGCGTGAAAGAAATCAAGAACGAGCTGAAAGTCAAAGCCGCCGGCTAAACGTCCTCGCGCTGTACTTTACTCCGGGTTGCCCTGTCTGCGGACAGGGCATTTTTTTGCGCGTGCGCTTGTTGTTGGCAAGCCATGCTGTTAGGCAGATAGCTCGGCAATACGGTTAGAATAGCCAGCACTGGCGCCGTTTCCGGCGCTTTTTGTCATCCATGGCGCAGTGTTGCAAGGCTGGGCCGCTACCAGGCTACCGCATGTCTTCATTCTCTCCCGCCGCCCTGTTGCGCAATCTGAAACCCGACAATTTCACCATCGCCCTGCTCGCCACCGTGGCGCTGGCCAGCTTCCTGCCCTGCACCGGCCAGACGGCCGTCGTCTTCGGCCATATCACCACGGTGGCCATCGGCGCCCTGTTTTTCCTGCACGGCGCCAAGCTGTCGCGCGAAGCCGTGGTGGCCGGCATCCTGCACTGGCGCCTGCATTTGCTGGTGCTGGCCAGCACGTTCATCCTGTTCCCCCTGCTGGGCCTGGCTCTGCGGCCGCTGGCGCTGACTTTCCTCACGCCCGAGCTGTACGTGGGCATTTTGTTCCTGTGCGCCCTGCCGTCGACCGTGCAGTCGTCGATCGCCTTGACGGCCATGGCGCGCGGCAACGTGCCGGCCGCCATCTGCAGCGCCTCGGCCTCGAATTTCATCGGCATCTTCCTCGCCCCCATCCTGGTGGGCTTGCTGGTGGCCAAGGGGGCGGCCAGCAAGTCGTCGTCGGACGCCGTGCTCGCCATCGTCATGCAGCTGCTGCTGCCCTTCCTGGCCGGCCAGTTCCTGCGCCGCTGGATAGGCCGCTGGGTCGACCGCCACAAGGCCATGCTGAAATTCGTCGACCAGGGTTCGATCTTGCTGGTGGTCTACACGGCCTTCAGCGAAGCCGTCAGCGAAGGCCTGTGGCACACGATTTCAGTGGAAACCCTGGTGGCCCTGGGCCTGTTCAGCATCTTGCTGCTGGCCCTGGTCCTGGGCCTGATGACGTTCATCAGCCGCCGCCTGGGCTTTAACAAGGAAGATGAAATCGCCATCGTCTTTTGCGGCTCGAAGAAAAGCCTGGCCAGCGGCGTGCCCATGGCCAAGGTGCTGTTCGCCACACACTCGCTGGGCATGGTGATTTTGCCGCTGATGCTGTTCCACCAGATTCAATTGATGGTCTGCGCCGTGATCGCGCAGCGCTATGCGCGGCGCAAGGATGAGCTGGACAGCGGGAAGGCGGCCGCCTGAGGCTGCCAAGGGCGTGCTTGAAGCAAGTTCAGCCGTCTTGACTTGCGCCATGGCAGAACGCTATATATAAGTGTATATTACGGTCCTTGTTCACCGTTCACTTTACAAGGATACGATCATGCGCCTCACCTCCCTCGCCAAACTCCTCAGTGCCGCCCTGCTGGCCAGCGCCGCCTCGTCCGCCTTTGCCGGCGAGGTGGTGGTGTCGGCCGCGGCCAGCCTGACGAATGCGTTCAAGGATGCGGCGCAGGGCTATGAGGCGCAGTATCCGGGCAGCAAGGTGTCCTTGAATTTTGCCGCCTCGGGCGTGCTGCTGCAGCAGATCGTCAAGGGCGCGCCCGTGGACGTGTTTGCCTCGGCCGACCAGGAAACCATGGATGCGGCGCAAAAGCAGGGCCTGGTGTTGCCGGCCGAGCGTATGGACTTCGTCGGCAACAGCCTGGTGCTGATCGTGCCGCACGATAGCAAGCTGGGCATCAAGAGCTTGACGGACCTGACGCAAAAAAGCGTGACCCGCGTGGCCATCGCCAACCCGGCCAGCGTGCCCGTCGGCCGCTATTCCGAAGGCGCGCTGAAGAAGGCGAAGCTGTGGGATGCGGTGCAGCCGAAAGCCATCAGCACGCAGAACGTGCGCCAGTCGCTCGATTACGTGGCGCGCGGTGAAGTCGATGCGGGCTTCGTGTATGGCACGGACGCGGCCATCATGAAGGATAAAGTGAACGTGGTGCTGGAAGTGCCGCTCGACGCGCCCGTGCTGTACCCGATCGCCACCATCAAGGGCAGCGGCAATGCCGCCGAAGCGAAGCGCTTCGTCAGCTATTTGCAAACGGCGCCGGCGCAAGCCATCCTGGCCAAATACGGGTTTAAAAAGCCATAAAGTAAAACGACTGCACATGGATATCGCCTGGACCGCGCTGGCCCTGTCGCTGAAAGTGGCGGCGTGGGCCACGGCGCTCAATTTGCTGCTCGGCATCGGTACCGGCTATCTGCTGGCGCGCGCCCGCTTTCCTGGGCGTAACTTGCTTGATGCGCTGCTGACCTTGCCGATGGTGATGCCGCCCACCGTGCTCGGCTATTATCTGCTGGTGTTATTGGGTCGGCGCGGCCCCCTGGGCATCTGGCTGCAGGACAACTTCGGCATCAACCTCATTTTTACGTGGCAGGGCGCCGTCATCGCCTCCACGGTGGTCGCCTTTCCCCTCGTCTTCAAGCCGGCGCGGGCCGCCTTCGAAGCCGTCGACGGGCAGCTGGAACAGGCCGCCCGCGTGCTGGGCATCTCTGAAATGGCGATCTTCTTCCGCGTCACGTTACCGCTGGCCTGGCGCGGCATCCTGGCCGGCGTCCTGCTGGGCTTTGTGCGCGCGCTCGGCGAATTCGGCGCCACCCTGATGGTGGCCGGCAGCATCCCCGGCAAGACGCAGACCCTGTCGGTGGCCGTGTATGAGGCCGTGCAGGCGGGCCAGGACGACGCCGCCAACATGCTGGTGCTGATCACTTCGCTCGTCTGCATCGCCGTGCTGCTGGCCGCCGGCCGCCTGGCGCCCGGGCGCATCGTGCACAAATGACCACTATGCAACTCGACCTCGACATCCGCGCCACCTTGCGCTCCGGCAAACGCCGCTTCGACATGCAGGTGCAATGCACGTCCAGCAGCCAGCGCATCGCCGTGTATGGCCCCTCCGGCGCCGGCAAGAGCATGACCCTGAAAGCCATTGCCGGACTGTTTACACCGGAGGCGGGCCATATCCGCCTGAACGGGCGCACCCTGTTCGATTCGGCCGCCGGCGTCAATTTGCCGCCGCAGCAGCGCAATGTCGCCTACCTGTTCCAGGATTACGCGCTGTTCCCGCACCTGACGGTGCGCCAGAACGTGGGCTTCGGCCTGAGCCGCGGCTGGTTCAATCCGCGCGCGCGCGAAAAACTGCAGAAAGTCGAGCATTGGCTCGATGCGTTTCATTTGCAGGAGCTGGCGCACCAGTTCCCCGACGAGTTGTCCGGTGGCCAGCGCCAAAGGGTGGCGCTGGCGAGGGCGCTCGTGGCCGAACCGGCCGCATTGCTGCTCGACGAGCCGTTTGCCGCCCTCGATCCGGCGCTGCGTGTCAAAATGCGCCTGGAACTGAGCCAGTGGCAGCAGCGCTTGGACGTGCCCATGATCCTGATCACACATGATCCCGAAGATGCGCGCATTCTGGGCGAACATGTGCTTTACTTGCGTGACGGACAAATTGACAGCATGGAAGAAAATAAGGCATGGGGTGAACGCATTGGATAAATCAGCGGCAGCGGAAATCGGCCTGCAAGGCTCGGTATGGATGACGGTGGGCGGAGAAAACCTGGGCGGCGCCGGCAGGGTGGAATTGCTGGGCGCCATCGCCGAATGCGGCTCCATCACGCAGGCGGCCAAGCTCGTCAAGATGAGCTACAAGGCGGCCTGGGACGCCATCGACGCGATGAACAACCTGGCCGGCGAGCCGCTGGTGGAACGCCTGACGGGCGGCAAGGGCGGCGGCGGCACGCGGCTGACGCAACGGGGACGCCAGCTGGTCGACAATTTCCGTATCATCGAGCGCGAGCATGCCCGCTACCTGCGCCAGCTGGGCAGCCAGGCGGAAGGCATCGCCGACGATCTTTTACTCATACGGAGAATGGCCATGAAAACCACGGCACGCAATCAATTCCTCGGCAAAGTTGCTGAAATGAAACAAGGCGCCGTCAACGACGAAGTCACGCTGGAATTACCGGGCGGACAGCATATCGTGGCCATCGTCACGCAGGGCAGCAGCGACAGCCTGGGCCTGGCGCCGGGCGCGGAAGCGTTTGCGCTGATCAAGGCCTCGTCCATCATCCTCGTCGCTGACAGCGCGGGCGCGCGCTTTTCGGCGCGCAACCAATTGACCGGCACCGTCACGCGCGTGCAGACGGGCGCCGTGAACACGGAAGTGGTGCTGGACTTGCCGCGCGGCGGCACCATCGCCGCCATCATCACGAACCAGAGCAGCACCGACCTGGGCATCGCCATCGGCAGCAGCGTGACGGCGATTTTCAAGGCGTCCAGCGTGATCCTGGGCGTGCCGGCGTAAGCGGCGATGCTGACCAGGTTCCGGGGGCAGACCCGGCAGGTCTGACCCCAGTTTTACGTTGCAGGCTTAATCCTTCAGCCTGGACAACCAATCCGCCGCGGCCGCCAGCGCCTGCTCCAGCTCCTGCGCCGTGCGTGCCAGCAGCGCCGGCACCTCGTCCAGGCGGCCGCCGTCGATGGCTTCCTCGGTGGCGAAGGCGGCGCGGATCAGGCGCTTCGTGCCCAGGGTGCCGACGGAGCCGCGCACGCTGTGCAGGATGCGCGCCACGTCGCTGTGGCGGCCCGCCTGCAGGGCCGTTTCGGCGTCGCGCAGGGGCGTCATGCCCTTGTTCAGCGCGTCTTCCACCATGCGCCGCAGCACGCCGCGCCCCTTGGCGTCGCGCCCCATCACGCGCATCAAAGGGGCCATGGAAAACACTTCTTCATCGGCGACGCGCGCCGGCCCGGCCGTCTGCACTGGCGGGCGCTTCGGCAGGTGGCGCGCGATGACGGCCATCATCTCTTCCACCACCACGGGCTTGGCGATGAAGTCGCTGATGCCGGCCGTCATGCAGCGCTCGCGCTCGGACGCCAGCACGCCGGCCGTCATGGCGATCACGGGCAGGGTCAGGCGCAGTTCCGTGCGGATGATGTGGGTGGCGCTGAAGCCGTCCATGACGGGCATCTGCATGTCCATCAGCACGATGTCGTAGCGCAGCGCTTCCGTGCGCAGCCGTTCCACGGCCTGCAAGCCGTCGCCGACCACGTCCAGGGTGGCGCCCATGTGTTCGAGGATGCCGCGCGCCACGGCCTGGTTCAAATGATTGTCTTCCACCAGCAGGAAATGCACGCCGGCCAGTTGCGTGCCCAGCGGCTGGTGCAGGATGTGCTGTTCGCCGCCGTCGTGCTTGGCGATCAGCGCCTGGTGCAGGGCGTCGAACAGGCTCGATCCCGTGATCGGCTTCATCAGCACGACGTCGGCCTCGGCCGCGCTGGAGATTTCCTCGAGGTGGTTGCGGGCGAAGGCGTTGACCATCACGACGATGGGCTGGCGCTGGCCGGCGGCCGCCTGGCGGATGGCCTTGGCCGTGGCCAGGCCGTCCATCACGGGCATGTGCCAGTCGGCCAGCACCACGTCGTAGGGCTGCTGCTGCGCCAGGCGCTCGCGGTACAGCTCGATGGCGGCAAAGCCGGAATCGACCTCGTCGGCGTTCCAGCCCCAGGCCTCGATCAGCTTGACGATCAGTTCGCGCGTGGTGCGGTTATCGTCGGCCACCAGCAGGCGCAGATGGCCCAGGGCCGGCGTGCGCCGCGTTTCGGCCGGCTGCGCCAGCAGCTCGAACGGCACGCTGAACCAGAAGCGGCTGCCCTTGCCTTCGCTGCTGGCGACGGCGATGTCGCCGCCCATCATGTGGATCAGCTGCTTGCTGATGGCCAGGCCCAGCCCCGTGCCGCCGAAGCGCCGCGTGATGCTCTGGTCGCCCTGCGAAAACGCGGCAAACAATTGCTGTTGCTGCAACTGTGTCATGCCGATGCCCGTATCGCGCACTTCGAAGCGCAGCCAGGCGCGGCCTTGCTGGCTGTCGGCCAGGCTGACGGCCACCACCACTTCGCCGCTCTCGGTAAACTTGATGGCGTTGCCGGCCAGGTTGACGAGAATCTGCTGCAGGCGCTGGGCGTCGCCCATGAGGCGCCGCGGCACGTCCGCTTCGACGGCGATGGCCAGCTCCAGTTCCTTTTCGCCCGCATTCATCGTCATCGTCGTGGCCAGCGTGTTCATGACCTCGTCGAGGTCGAATTCGACGGGCGACAGCTCCATGCGGCGCGCCTCGATCTTCGAATAGTCGAGCACATCGTTCAGGATGCCCAGCAGCGACTGGCCCGCCACGCGCACCATGGTCAGGTATTTGCGCTGTTCCGTATCGAGCTTGGTATTGCCTAACAGATACACCATGCCCAGCACGGCATTGAGGGGCGTGCGGATTTCATGGCTCATGTTGGCCACGAAATCGCTCTTCGCGCGGTTGGCCGCCTCGGCCCGGTCACGCTCCTGTTCCAGCTCGGCCGCGCGCGCTTCGAGCTCCTGCTGCAGCCGGTCGCGTTCGCTCATCAGGCTGTTGAACGCTTCCGTCAGCTCGCCGATCTCGTCGCGCTGCTGCACGGGAACGGGGGTGAAGCGGCTGCCGCTGGTGCGCAGGGCCTGCAGGGTGTCGCGCAGGCGCACCAGGGGCGAGAGCAGGCGCACGGTGACCCAGCCCAGCACCGACGCGGCCAGCAGCGAGGCGAGGATGCTCCACAGCACCAGCCGGTACAGCACGCCGTCGAACGGCTCGAAGGCGTCGTCGAGGGGCAGCGAGGCGGCCAGCAGCCAGTTCACGGATTTCAGGCGCTTGAAGCTGTTGACGGCCGTGATGCCGCGGCTGTTGGTGCTGACCATGCTGCCTTCGCCGTCGTCCTTCAGCAGCTGCGTGGTGGTCAGGTTGGCGTTCGGCTTGCGCGGCTGCAGCAAGCGGCTGGTGTCGGGGTGCAGCACGTAGCGCGGCACGGCGCCGCGCGTGAGGATGAAGTAATAGCCGCTCTTGCCGATCTTTTCCGTGCGCAAACGCCCCAGCAGGTTATCCTTGTACAGGCGCAATACGCCGATCACCACGCCGGCCACCTGGCCGTCGGCGGCCAGCACGGGCGCCACCATCTGCACGATGGGCATGCCGCTGGACTTGCCCAGCATCGGTTCGGTGATCATGGGCTGGCGCGTGCGCAGCACGGTCTGGAAGTACTCGCGCTCGGCCACGTTGATGCCGGCGCGCCCCGCCACTTCCGGCATGTCGGCCACGACGGCGCCGTGCGCGTCGAGCACCAGCACGTCGTCGAACAGCACCAGCATCGAGCGGCGCGAATAGTACTGGCGCAACTGGGCGGGCTGCGCGATCAGTTCCGGCGGCTGCTGCCTGGCCGTCAGGGTGACGATTTGCAGCAGCATGGCCAGCTTGTCATCGAGCTCGGCGGCGGTGCGGGTGATCAGCGATGACTGCTGGCTCAGCAGAACTCGGGTGAAGTCGTCGCGCATGTGCTGCACCTGGATCATGGTGACCAGCGCGATCATGGCGATCGAGGTCAGGCTGGTTGCCAGCGCGACTTTTGCTTTGATGCCGAGAGGCTTCATGATTTCCTTTTTCGGTACCGGGCGCTACAGGCGGCAGATAATGCCGTTAGGAATTTTCCTATCAATACATCAACTTGGCAAGCGGCGCCGCGCAAATGGCCCGCCCCGCACGGGCTTTTGACGATGTTGCCATATAATTAAAGTCCGAACGTCGTTTATTCAGCGAAATTACGGTGAAATTGGCACACGGCAACCGTGTATGCAGTAAACTTGTTATTGCATTTTCTAAAAGGTACCGACATGACTGAAGCGCTACTCTCTCCAACCTTGCCCACCGTGAACGTGGAAGCGTTGCGTGCGCGATGCTCGACCTGCAGCATGCATCAATTGTGCCTGCCGATGGGCCTCGACGTGGGCGACATGGACAGGCTGGACCAGATCATCGGCCGCCGCCGCAAGATCGCGCGCGGCGCCTCGCTGTTCCGCATCGGCGACTCGTTCCAGAACCTGTACGCGATCCGCCTGGGCCACTTCAAGACCTACCAGATCAATCCGGGCGGCGAAGAGCAGGTGACGGGTTTCCAGATGGCGGGCGAACTGCTGGGCATGGACGCCATCAGCGCCGACCGCCACCACTGTAATGCGGTGGCGCTGGAAGACAGCGAAGTATGTGAAATCCCGTTTTCCAGCCTGGAACAATTGCTGGGCAATATGCCGACCCTGCTGCGCCATTTCCACCGCATGATGAGCCAGGAAATCACGCGCGAGCAAAGCGTTATGTTGCTTTTAGGTAACATGCAGGCGACGCAGCGCTTTGCCGCCTTCATCGTCAACCTGGCGTCGCGCTATGAAGCGCGCGGCTATTCGAGCAGCAAATTCCAGCTGCGCATGTCGCGCGAGGAAATCGGCAACTACCTGGGACTGACCATCGAAAGCGTCAGCCGTTTATTGTCGAAATTCAAGAAGGAAGGCTGGCTGCGCGTGTCGAACCGCGAGATTGAAATCCTGCAGCCAGCGAAATTGAAGGCCATTACGGCCGGTACGGACGTCTGCAAATAACCGCACCGTCAAAACCGACTGCGCGTCGCGCTTTGCGGCCTGCGATGCTCGCTGTGCTATAGCACAGCTGTGCTTCTCAGCCACAAATCACTGCCGCTCGCTACGGTTTTCCCGCCACTGTACGTTATAGTTCCTCATCGGCGTGCAGCGCGATGCTGCGCTGCAGCGGCCAGGTCCAGATGCCGGACAGGCGCCATTCGCGCTTGTCGTTTTCCACCAGCACCTGCCAGCGGCTGCGTTCGAGCATCGGCAGCGCCACCGAGAAATTGCCGGCCGCATCGGGCTGCACCAGCAGCTTGATATCCTTTTCCGGCAGGGTCGCATGCGCCAGGTGCAGCAGCAAAGGCTTCTGGTACGCCTTGCCGAAGCTGTGCACGGAGCCGCTCAGGCGCGCTGCAGCGACGTCATACGCCAGGGTCGTATCCATCGCCAGGTCGCTGGCGATCGTGTCGCGCTTCAAATCCTGGTTGATGGCCTTGCCCTGCTTGTAATAATCGCCCACCACCAGCGCATCGGGTTGCGTAAACGCAATATAGCCCATGAAGCTGCCGACGACCACGGACAGGCCGGGACCGATCATCAGCAGCCATGGCCAGCGGTGCTTGTACCACGGGGCAACGGGGGCTTGCAGTTTCAGACTGTCGGACATTGTGTTCTCCTTGGGGCCAGACCCTGTGGGCCTGCCCCCGGCTTTTGCTTCCGGGTTGAGCATAAAATCAACCCAACGCATGATTGATGATACTCCTGCGGCGAAAATACCGGGGGCGGACCCGGAGGGCCCGACCCCGCATCACCGTTACCGCGGCACGATGAAGACCGCGCTTTCACGCACATGCAGCGACGGGTCGTCCAGCGATTGCAATTCGATTGCAATCTTGTTCGAGCCCTTTTCGCCCACGCCGTGCGGCACGCGCAGGCGGATCGGCCAGCCCAGCGTTTCCGTCGGCTGCAAGGTCACTTCTTCGCGCGTCAGCAAGGTCAGGCCCGGCAAGCCCGATGCGCTGATCTTGAAATGCTGGCTTTGCTCCGAGGTGTTCATGATCTGCAGGCGGTAGACGTTTTCGATCATGCCGTCCTCCACTTCGCGTCCCATCGAACCGCGGTCGCGGATCACGTCCATTTTCAGGGGCGTGCGCAGGGCCAGCGACGTACACACGGCGATGATGATCAGGGCCAGGATGGAGGTGTAGATCAGCACGCGCGGGCGCATGGCGCGCTGGCGTATCTGCTTCGAATCGAAGTTGTTTTCCATCGCATGGTCGGTACTGTAGCGTACCAGTCCCCGCGGCCGGTCGACCTTGTCCATCACGCTGTTGCAGGCATCGACGCAGGCGGCGCAGCCGATGCACTCATACTGCAGGCCGTTGCGGATATCGATACCGGTCGGACACACCTGCACGCACAGGGTGCAATCGATGCAGTCGCCCAGCTTGTCGTTGTTGCCGGCCTTCTTGCTCAGCGCGCCGCGTGGTTCGCCCCGCTTGGCATCGTAGGTGATGATCAGCGTGTCCTGGTCGAACATGGCGCTCTGGAAACGCGCGTAGGGGCACATGTATTTGCACACCTGCTCGCGCAGCCAGCCCGCGTTGCCGTAGGTTGCCAGGCTGTAGAACAAGACCCAGAACCATTCCCAGGGACCAAAGTTGAGGGTCTGCACGGAATGCGCGAGTTCCTTGATCGGCGTGAAGTAGCCGACAAAGGTAAAGCCCGTCCACAGGGCGATGGCGCCCCACACCAGGTGCTTGGCCGTCTTCTTGGCCGTCTTGCGCAGCGACGGGCCCTGCTTGTCGAGGGCCATGCGCGCGCTGCGCGTGCCTTCGATGCGGCGTTCGACCCACAGGAAGATTTCCGTGTACACCGTTTGCGGGCAGGAAAACCCGCACCACACCCGCCCCGCAATGGCCGTGACGAGGAACAGCAGATAGGCACAGATGATCAGCAGGGCCGCCAGATAGATGAAATCCTGGGGCCACAGCACGACGCCGAAAATGTAGAACTTGCGCGTGGTCAAATCGAACAGCAGGGCTTGCCTGCCATTCCAGGTCAACCACGGCAAGCCGTAGAACGCGAGCTGGGTAAGCCACACGCACACCCATCGCCAGGTAGCGTAGCGTCCTTTGGCCTCGCGAGGGTAGATTTGCTCGCGGGCCGCATACATCTTGATGACTTGAGGTTCCATTACATCATTTCACGGGCGTCTGGGGATTCGACAAGCTCCAGACATAGGCTGACAGCACGTGCACTTTTGATTCCCCAAGGAAATCGCTGAATGCCGGCATGGTGTTGTTGCGCCCCTTGCGGATGGTTTCCATGATGGTATCGGCGCTGCCGCCGTACAGCCAGACCTTGTCCGTCAGGTTAGGCGCGCCCAGCATCGGGTTGCCCTTCGCATCGGCGCCGTGACAGGCCATGCAGGCGCCGAACTTGCCCTTGCCCAGCACGGATTTGACGGGGTCCGAGGTGGAGCCGGACAGGCTCAGCACGTAGTGGGCCACGTTCTCGATATCCTTCTCGGAACCGAGCGCGGCGCCCATCGGCGGCATCTGGCCATTGCGGCCGTGCAGGATGGTGGTCTTGATGGTGGCAGGATCACCGCCATACAGCCAGTCCTTGTCCGTCAGGTTGGGGAAGCCCTTGTTGCCGCGCGCATCCGAACCGTGGCATTGCGCGCAGTAGGTCAGGAACAGACGCTGGCCGATGGCTTGCGCCTGCGGATCGGCGGCCACCGTCTTCAGGTCCTGGCTCAGGTACTTGTTGAACAGGGGACCGTAGTCGGCTTCCGCCTTCTTCAGCTCTTCCTCGTACTGGCCCGTGGATTTCCAGCCCAGACTGCCCGCATAGTTGCCCAGGCCCGGGTACAGGAACAGGTAGGCCAGCGCGAAGACGATGGTGATGTAGAACAACCACATCCACCAGCGCGGCATCGGCGTATTGAGTTCCTTCAAGTCCTCGTCCCAGACGTGGCCCGTGGTGCCGTCGGCGGGGGCGCCGGCGGCCACTTTCACTTTCGACTGCGAGTACAGCAGCACGCCGCAGCCGATGATGCCCAGCAGGGACAGCACGATGACATAGATATTCCAGAAGCCATTGGTAAAGTCAGCCATGGTTGCGCTCCTTCGCCAGGTTCATCTCGGCCTCGGCCGGATAGTCGAGCGCCTCGTCGGCGAACGGCAGGCGTGCCGCCGCGTCGAAGTCGCCATTGCTGCGGCTGAAAGTCCACCACAGGATGCCCACGAACGTCATAAAGGAAACCACCGTCATGACGCTGCTGGCGCTGTCAAACAGGTTCTCGATTGCCATGCTAATTCCTTGTTTTGATTAATGTACCGAGGCCTTGCAGATAGGCGACCAGGGCGTCCTCTTCCGTCTTGTCCTGCAGCTGTGCCGGGCCGGCGGCGATTTCTTCATCGCTGTACGGCTGGCCCAGGCGCTTCAGGGCGCGCATCTTCGGCATGATGTCGTCGGGCACCAGCTTGGTCTTCGCCAGCCAGGGGTAGGCCGGCATGTTCGACTCGGGCACCACGTCGCGCGGGTTGTTCAAGTGCGTGCGGTGCCATTCGTCGCTGTAGCGGGCGCCCACGCGGGCCAGGTCCGGCCCCGTGCGCTTGGAACCCCACTGGAACGGACGGTCATACACGAACTCGCCGGCGACCGAATAGTGGCCATAGCGTTCCGTTTCCGCGCGCAGCGGACGCACCATCTGCGAGTGGCAGTTGTAGCAGCCTTCGCGCACGTAGATGTCGCGGCCCGCCAGGCGCAGCGGCGAATACGGCTTCAGGCCGGCGACCGGCTCCGTCGTGCTCTTCTGGAAGAACAGGGGGACGATCTCGACGGCGCCGCCGATGCTGATCACCACCGTGACCAGGGCGATCAGCAGCCAGGGGTTTCTCTCAATCCATGCATGTGAAAATTTCATTTGCTTTTGCTCCTATCAGGCGTGCGCCGCGTTCAGTTCCGGAATGCGGGCGACGGGGAGTTTGCTGCCGCGCAAGGTCATCCAGGTGTTGTAGCCCATGATGCACATACCCGACAGGTACAGCAGGCCACCGGCCACGCGCACCACGTAGTACGGATACGTTGCTTTCACGCTCTCGACAAAGGTGTAGGTCAGGGTGCCGTCCGGATTGACCGCGCGCCACATCAGGCCCTGCATCACGCCGGCGATCCACATGGCGGCGATGTACAGCACGATGCCGATGGTGGCCACCCAGAAGTGCACGTCGACCAGGCGCGTGCTGTGCATCTGCGTGCGGCCCGCCAGGCGCGGCAGCAGGTAGTAGATCGAACCCATGGTGATGAAGCCGACCCAGCCCAGGGCGCCCGCATGCACGTGGGCAACGGTCCAGTCGGTGTAGTGCGACAGCGAGTTGATGGTCTTGATCGACATCATCGGACCTTCGAAGGTGGCGATGCCGTAGAACGACAGCGAAACGATCATGAATTTCAGGATCGGGTCGGTGCGCAGCTTGTGCCAGGCGCCCGACAGGGTCATGATGCCGTTGATCATGCCGCCCCAGCTTGGTGCCAGCAGGACCAGCGAGAAGACCATGCCGATCGATTGCGTCCAGTCAGGCAATGCCGTGTAGTGCAGGTGATGCGGGCCGGCCCACATGTAGGTGAAGATCAGCGCCCAGAAGTGGACGATGGACAGGCGGTACGAGTACACGGGGCGCTCGGCCTGTTTCGGGATGAAGTAGTAGACCATGCCCAGGTAGCCGGCGGTCAGGATGAAGCCCACCGCGTTATGGCCGTACCACCACTGGATCATGGCGTCCTGCACGCCCGCATAGGCGGAATACGACTTGGTGAACGAGGCTGGCATGACGGCGCCATTGACCACGTGCAGAATCGTCACGGCCAGGATGTAGGCGCCGAAGAACCAGTTGGCCACGTAGATGTGCTTGACCTTGCGCTTGATCAAGGTGCCGAAGAACACGATGGCGTAGGCGATCCAGACGACGGCGATGAGGATGGCGATAGGCCATTCCAGTTCGGCGTATTCCTTGCCGCGGGTCAGGCCCATGGGCAGGCTGACGACCGCGCACAGGATCACGGCTTGCCAGCCCCAGAACGTGAAGGCGGCCAGTTTGTCGGAAAACAGGCGCACCTGGCAGGTGCGTTGCACGACGTAGTACGAGGTGGCGAACAGGCCGCAGATGCCGAAGGCGAAAATCACCGCATTCGTGTGCAGCGGACGCAGACGTCCGTATGTCAGCCATGGTATGTCGAGGTTCAGGGCAGGCCAGGCCAGCTGCGCGGCGATGATAACGCCAACCAGCATGCCGATGATGCCCCATACCACAGTAGCGACCGCGAATTGCTTCACGATCTTGTAGTTATAGTTCAGCGATTGATCCACAAAGACTCTCCCTGGAATTACTATTTATGATGGTGGCCAGAGAGTAAGTGTTTGACCGCGAAAAAACTTTGATGTGGATCAAAATTCCCCGGATGAAATAAGCGTAGCGAAGTGGCATCGAAATAAAGTGATATTCCGGTCAAAAAAGCCGTGCAAGATCCCTGCAACGGCTGGCTTGACATGGCGTAAAACGTACCTGGAAGCAATGGCCTACTGTGGCTTGTCCAGACACGCCCAAGGCCCGCCATGGAAGATCCCGAACGCCGCGATCCGTTTGATGCCCAGGTGGACATGGTCGTGGGCAAGGCCGAAGGTACGACCCTGTTCAGTCACTGCCTGCTCGATTGCCTGCAGCAGATGCCGTCGCCGGGCATCGTCATCTTCGTGCATGGCGTCAATTCCGACGGCGAGTGGTACCGCGCGGCCGAAGCCGGCCTGTGCCAGGGCCTGAACATGCGCATGAAGCGCTGCGACGAGCATATAGTCCATGCCACGGCGCAGGCGGGGCAGCTGACGCCGGTATGCTACCGTAGCGAACTGAGCGATGACGGCTATGTCGATCCCGACTACACGGCCGCCACCTTCATCGGGCCGCACGCGCATTTCTCGCCCGTGATCCAGTTCCGCTGGGGCTACAAGGCCAGCGACAGGGAATTGCAGCAATATGGCGATTCGGTCTACCTGAACGAACACGCTTACTGGGGCGGCGGCCCGTTCACCAATGGCTGCTCATCGCTGCCTGACCTGTGGGGCGAGGGCCTGTCGGACGCCCTCTTCCTGTTCATCCACATCGAGCATCTGAATCCCGTCAACGACCGCATCGTGCATGCCTGCCCGCCGCGCCCCTATTTCGTGCTGGCCGCGCTGCGCCTGGCGCACCTGGTGGCGGCCATCCGCCGGCAGCAGGCCGACGTGCCGATTCCCCTCGTCTGCCACAGCCAGGGCAATATGGTGGGCATGGCGGCCGCATTTCTGGGCAATAAGATGGCCAGGGTGCGGGATGCGGCAGGCAAAAGCGGCCGTTGCGTGGCCGATACTTATGTCTTGTGCAACCCGCCCTACAGCCTGTTGCGCAGAAACGACACGGAAGGCTGGCTGCAGGGGCAGGTCAGGGACGTCGATGGCAATGTGGGCCGGCAAAGCGGCGAGGCGCGCCGCAAGACCCTGGCGGCGTTCTTCGACATCGTGCGAGGTCAGGCCACGGAGCCGCCCCTGTCTGTAGCGCTGGCGGACATGGCCGCCAACGTGCGCCATGATTTCACGCTGGAGAAAGACCGGGCCGCCTATGCCTGCGGCCAGCAGCCCACGACGCGCGGCCGCGTCACCTTGTATTGCAATCCGCACGACCGGGTGATTTCCGCCACGCCCATCCAGGGCATGGGCTGGTTGGGTCTGAGCGCCGAAGAGATCAAGGCCACGCGCGGCGCCGGCGTGTTCAGCCAGCGCGTGTTTGCGCAAGGCTTTCCCGTTGGCCAGCACGGCGATTATGATTATTGGAGCAATCACTATCGCCAGCCCGCGCGGGGCAGCGCCGATTTCTGGCATCCCCGTTCGCCGATCTCCAGATACGACCCGGACAAGGGCGTGCGCGCCAGTACCAGCGCGGCCGGCAAGGCGGCGAGCGTGCGCACGGCTGCCGCCATGTCGGCCCTCATGAAGATGCTGAAGACGCCCATCAATGCCGTGCCGCCCGACGACTGGCGCATCCCCGTGACGGCGCCCGCCTTGCCGCAGGTGTTTACACCGCAGGCCGTGCGCTTTGGCGTACCCAGCCCGCAGTTCGACCAGAATCTCGATCCGCCCGGCACGCACCGCCATGCGGGCAAGGCGCGCCCGGCAGGCGAGCCGTATGCCGATACAAGCGTGGGCGGCACGCCGCAGGGCGACCGCGATACCGAGGCGGCACTGCGCTAGGAAGACCATGCCCGCCTGCGCATGAAGGCCCGCCGCGGGAAGCTCGACGGCCTTGACGGCGAGGCGATGATGGAAGACGACCTGTCCACGGCCACGCCGGAATATTTGCAATGGCGCAAGCAGGAAATCCAGGGGCAGCTGGCGGCCACCTGCGACACGCATGCGACCGACCACTCCACCATCCTGAGCAATCCCCGGCACGCGGAAAAGGCGCTGGCGTATGACGTGGCGATCGGGGTGTGCCATATCAGCGAGGAGGCGATGCGGGAATTGAGGATTGCTGCTGATTGGCGCTTATCGGAGGATACGGATAAGGACGGATCTAGCAAGATATTTCTTGAATATTTCTCTACTGGAAAGTTTATGAAAATGTCTTTGCTGGCATGGGTCAATGTGGTGGCGGCACCGGGAGCATGCCTGCCGAAATAGTGGATGAACGTATGTACAAGCGCCCGGAGACATCCTGATGCGCAACTTGATTGCTACTTTTCCTCGTCGGCTGGGCTGGAGCATGTGCGTATTCAGCTTTGCGTCTGGTATTGCACTCTGGTCGGTATTGCAGGCCCCGCCAGTCGACGTTCCTCTTGAAGAAGGATTGCTGATGAAACGATTATTGTTGAAGCCGGGATTGCTGGCGCTTGCCGTCCTTTTCCTGACCTCGGCCTGTGCCAGCAAGGCGCCGATCGCGGCACCGGTTGCCGCCGTTATCCCTGCTGCGCCCGCGCAGCCGTACATGGCGCAGGTGGTGGGCGTGCAGTGGCTCAATCCCCTGCAGCGGCGCGATTATCCGACCGCATGGCAACTGCTGTGGACGCTGGGCCTGGCCAAGCCGAACAAGGACGATAGCAAAGTGAAAGAGAACCCCGTGCGTTTTGGCAAAGTGCAATCAGTCGGCATGATTGCTTATGGTAATAATGGGAAAGAATCATTCGTAGGGTTTCACGAAAAATATGTGTACAAAATGATTATGTTGTTTCATGATATTTACTTTTCTAATCAGGAGTATTTTTACAACGCACACTCGCTGACCGACAAATCCACGCGCCGCGAACTGGCGGGCATTCACGTCGAATATGCCTTGCCGGCTGGACGCCTTATCCAGACGAGGCGGGAAAGTATGTCGTTGAAACGATTACCGATGCCTTCAGCATCGGCAACCCCCATTTCCCCGATTCCTGGACCACGGCCACGCCGCCCGACGTGCGCGTGACCCTGGGTGGTGCCAATGCGGGCTTTACGTCCCTGGCGGCGGGCCTGGCTTACCTGCAGGCCAATCCCGACAAGACGGTGTGGGTGATGAACTGGGATGCGCCCAGCTATCCGCCCAGGGATGAGCAGATCAATGAAAACATGGTCTTGCTGGTCCTGGCCGGTCCCGGCTACAAGACGCAGCGCGCGCCGCTGGCCTGGCTGGGCTTTCCCGCCACGCGCAGTGTCGCCGATTTCAGCGCCGGCAAGGGACAGTCCCCGCGCGCCGTGCAGGCGTGGAGCGCTGCCATCGACGCTGCCGCCCGGAACGCGCAAGTGAACGACGACGCCATCGGCTACGTCATCCACGATGCGGGCAGCAGCTATCCTGCCTCGTCGGAGCGTCTCGGTCCGCTGGCGCAAAGCCTGACGCAGCAATTGCCCGACTTTGATTTCAACAAGCAGACGTTCAACATGCCGGCGCTGCTGGGCGAGACGGGCGCGGGCACGGCGCTGACGAACGTGGCACTGGCCATCGCCCATGCCAACCACGTGGGCCGGCCCGTGCTGGTGGCGGGCAGCAGCGACAGCGAGAGCGCGACTGCCGTGGTGGTGGCGCCGCCGGCCGTCGTGCGGCCCGTCGACCACGAACAGCCGTGGTTCCGCGCGCGCGGCGGCAATACCGTGTTTTTACCATGGTGGGGCCGGCGCTTCGATGCGCGGCCGGGGTCGCAGGGTTATTCGCGCTGAGGCGCGGGCGGGGCGGGCGCTTCCGGCGGCGTATCGTCGTCCTGCAGCACGCGCAGGCCCGGTCCGACGAGGTCGTCGAACTGGCCGCTGTCCGAGGCCGTGAAATACACCCACAGGGCGATGAAGACGACCACGACGCTGAGGGGGATGAGGAGGTAGAGAGCTTCCATTAGACTTTCCGCAGGCGCAGGGCGTTGGCGATGACGACCGCCGAGCTGGCAGCCATGCCGACGCCGGACAGCCAGGGGTTTAAAAAGCCCAGCGCGGCGGCCGGGATGGCCGTCAGATTGTACAGGGTTGCCCAGCCGAGGTTTTCGCGGATGATGCGCATGCTGCGCGCCGCCGTCCTGGCCGTGTCCAGCACGGAAACCAATTGGCTCGACAGCAGCACCGTGTCCGCATGGGCTTGCGCCAGCGCGGCGCCGGAACCCATGGCGAACGAGACGTCGGCGCCGCTCAGCACGGCGGCGTCGTTGATGCCGTCGCCGACCATGGCCACGACGGCGCCCGTCGCCTGCAATTGCTGCACGAAATCGAGCTTTTCATCGGGCAGGCACTCGCCGCACGCCGTGGCGATGCCCAGCTCCGCCGCCACGCTTTGCGTCAGCGCTTCCTGGTCGCCGCTCAGCAGCACGACTTGCTTGCCGTGCCGGTGGAAATACGCGACGACGTCGCGCGCTTCCGGGCGCAGCGCGTCGCTGAGCAGGAAACGCGTCAGCCAGCGCCCCTGCGTGCCCAGGTACAGCGGCGTCATGCCCTGCATGCCGACGGCCGTGTCGCCCAGCGGCGGACCGGCGACGGCGGCGACAAAGGCCGCATTGCCCAGGCGGTAGCGCACGCCGTCGACCACGCCTTCGAGTCCCTGGCCCTGCACTTCCTGCAGGTGCTCCGCATGCGCGCGCGGCTGCGGTCCTGGCAACCCTTCGGCGGCGTCAAGGATGGCTTGCGCCAGCGGATGGGCGCTGCCCGCTTCCAGCGCGGCGGCCACCTGCAGGCAGTCGTCTTCCGTCATGCTGTCCAGGCCCTCGATCTGCTTGAGCACGGGCCGGCCCAGGGTCAATGTCCCCGTCTTGTCGAAGACGATGTGCGTGGCGCGGTGCAGGGTTTCGAGCACGTGCGGCTGGACGATCAGCACGCCGCGCCGCAGCAGGCTGTCGGTGGCGGCCGCCAGCGCCGTCGGCGTGGCAAGAGACAGCGCGCAGGGGCAGGACACGACCAGCACGGCAATGGCCACGGGCCACGCTTGCGCTGCATCATGCCAGCTCCAGAAGGCGAACACGGCGACGGCAAACAGCAGCAGGCCCAGCACGAACCAGGCGGCGACCTTGTCGGCCCACTGCGCGATCTGCGGCTTGCCGCTGCCGGCCCGCTCGATGAGTTTCAACAAATCGGACAGGGTGCTTTCGCGCGCCGGCTTGAGCACGCGCAAGATCAGCGCCGCACTGGCGTTGATGGCGCCGCCCGGCACCCGCTCGCCCAGTTTGCGGCGCTGGGCCGCGCTTTCGCCCGTCAGCAGCGATAAATCGAGCGCACTCGTGCCTTCGATGATGACGCTGTCGGCGGCGATCGCCTCGCCCGGTTTGACGAGGATGATGTCGCCGACGGCCAGGCTGCCGGCCGGCACTAGGGTGGTGGCGCGGTTGTCGGGGAAGCCCGCCATCAGCGACGCGGACGCGGGCAAGGCGTGCTGCAGCCGTTCCAGCGCCGAGGCGGCCTTGCGGCGCGCCTGCAGCTCGAAATAGCGGCTGCACAGCAGCAGGAAGATGAACATCGTGGCCGAGTCGTAATACACCTCGCCGCGGCCCGTAAACGTCGCCACCACGCTGCCGAAGAAGGCGGCCAGGATGCCCAGCGCCACGGGCACGTCCATGCCCAGGGTGCGCGCGCGCAGGCTGGCCCAGGCGCCCTGGAAAAACGGCATGGCTGAATAGCAGATGGCCGGCAAGGTGAGCAGCAAACTGGCCCAGCGCATCAGGCTGCCCATATTCTCGTCCAGCGTGCCGTCTTCGGCCGCCAGGTAGGAAGGCGCCACGTACATCATCACCTGCATCATCGACAGGCCCGCCACGAACAGCTGGCGGCCCAGCGTCTTGCTGGCCTTTTGCAGCCGTTCGCCATGGCGCACGGCGTCATACGGGTAGGCCGTGTAGCCGACTTGCCGCACGGCCTGCAGGATATCGCCCGGCTCGCATTGCGCGCGGCTCCAGCGCACGTACAGGCGCTCCGTGGCGACGTTCAGGCTGGCTGCCTGCACGCCGGGCAGGCGCGTCAATTGGCGCTCGATCAGCCAGACGCAGGCGGCGCAGCGGATGCCCTCGACGGACAGCGTCGCCTCGCAGCTGCTGGCGTCGCGCGCGAATTGCGCGTCGTCATTGCTGTACAAACGCAGTTCGGGCGGCACCATGGCGGCGCCGGCCGCGTTGACGGCGTATTCGTCGCGGTCGCGGTAATACGCGCTCTGGCCGATGTCGACGATGGTCTGCGCCACCGCTTCGCAGCCGGGGCAGCACATGGCGCGCGGCACGTCGTCGATGGTGACGTTCCAGTTCGAGCCGCCAGGCACGGGCAAGCCGCAATGGAAGCAGGCGGAGGATTGTAAAACAGCATTCATAGATTTGTTTTCATGCGTCTTTTCATGGATGGCCTGTGACGCACAGGGCGTCGAGCCAGCCCAGCGAGACGCCGTTGGCGGCGCGCAGCAGGCCCAGCAGGCCAAAGCCCAGCACCAGCAAGCCGCTGGCGATACGCACGGGACGGCGCTGCATCTGCGCGCGCAGGCGCGTGCCCAGCAAGCCCATGCCCAGCAGGGTGGGCAGGGTGCCCAGGCCGAAGGCGCCCATGGCGGCCGCGCCGCTCAGGGCCGAACCTTGCATCATGGCCGTCAGCAGGGCGCTGTAGACCATGCCGCACGGCACCCAGCCCCACAGGCCGCCCACGGCCAGGGCCTTGAAGACGGTGTCCATCGGCATCAGCGGTTTCAGCAGGGGGCGCACGCGGCGCCAGATGACGTTGCCGGCCGCTTCCAGGCGGGCCAGGCCGCGCCAGGCGTCCATCAGGTACAGGCCCAAAGCCACCAGCATCAGGTTGGCCAGCCAGTAGCCGGCCACCTGCAAGGACGCCAGGTGCAGCATGCCGGCGCCCGCCAGGCTGCCGGCCAGGGCGCCGGCCAGCATGTAGCTGACGATGCGCCCGCCGTTGTAGGCCAGCACGCGCAGCACATTGGTCTGCACGGTTGTCTGCAATGCCGGGCGCGCCACGGCGATGGCGATCACGGGGCGGGCCGGCGCTGCCGCTGCGCCGCCGCTGATCGACAGGGCGCCGACGATGCCGCCGCACATGCCGATGCAGTGCACGCTGCCGGCCAGGCCGACCATGAACAGCGGCAGGAGGCTCAGGGCGTTCATCGGGCGGCGTTACACCGTTTTCGAGTAGCGCAGCGGCTGCGGCGCATCCGGCGTGGCGTTCGCGCGCGCCAGGGTCAGGTAGCGGTCGAAGACCATGCAGATATTGCGGATCAGCAAGCGCCCTTTCGGCGTCACCGTCAGCCAGTCTTCCTCGATGACGAGCAAGCCGTCGCGGGCCAGTTCGCGCAGCTTTTCCAGCTCGCTGGCGAAATAGCTGCGGAACTTGACGGGGTGTGCCTGCTCGATGGTGGCGATCGACAATTCGAAGTTGCACATCAGCATTTGAATGATGATGCGGCGCAATAAATCATCGGTATCGAGCTTGATGCCGCGCGCGATCGGCAGCACGCCTTCGTCGAGCTTTTCGTAGTAGGCGTCCAGCGTCTTTTCATTCTGGCTGTAGACGGCGCCGACGGAACTGATGGCCGACACGCCGCAGGCGATCAAATCGGCTTCCGCGCGCGTCGAATAGCCCTGGAAGTTGCGGTGCAAGCGGCCCTGGCGCTGCGCCACGGCCAGGTCGTCCGTCGGCTTGGCGAAATGGTCCATGCCGATGTAGACATAGCCGGCGGCCGTCAGGCGCGCGATGCACAGGCCCAGCATGGCCAGCTTGGCGGCGCTGTCGGGCATGTCGGCGTCGAGGATGCGGCGCTGCGGCTTGAACAGGTGCGGCATGTGCGCGTAGTGGTACAGGGCGATGCGGTCGGGGCTGGCGGAGATGACCTTGCGCAAGGTTTCCGTCATCGTTTCCAGATTCTGCTTGGGCAAACCGTAGATCAGGTCGATGCTGATCGAGCGGAAACCGGCGTCGCGCGCCGCCTGCATGATGGCCACCGTCTCCGCTTCCGGCTGGATGCGGTTGACGGCCTTCTGCACGTCGGCGTCGAAATCCTGTACGCCCAGGCTGATGCGGTTGAAACCTTGCGCGCGCAGCGAAAACACGCGTTCGCGCGACACCGTGCGCGGGTCGATTTCGATCGAATATTCGCCGTCTTCATCGGAAGCGAACTCGAAATGCTGGCGCAGGTGGGTCATCAGCTCGTCCATCTGCTTTTCGCTCAGGTAGGTCGGCGTGCCGCCGCCGAAATGCAGCTGTTCGATGTGGTTCATGCCGGCAAACAGCTTGCCCTGCATGGCGATTTCCTGCTTCAGATAGCTGAGGTAGGTGGCGGCCTTGCTGCGGTCTTTCGTGATGATCTTGTTGCAGGCGCAGTAGTAGCACAGGGTGTCGCAGAACGGCACGTGCACGTACAGCGACAGCGGACGGCGGCCGCCGCGCATGCGCAGCGCGGCCAGCGCTTCGAGGAAGTTTCCGTAGCCAAAGTCGGTATTGAAACGGTCGGCGGTCGGATACGACGTGTAGCGGGGGCCGGACTGGCTCATCTTGCCGATGATGACCGGGTCGAATTCGACGACCGCATCGAGTTCGGCGGAAGCACTGCTGAGTAGTGTAGGCATGATGTGTTTTGAGGTCTTGAAAGGATTAGGCGGCCAGGCGTTTCAGGCCGGCGCTCTTGCCGGTATTCGCGGCGCCCGCAGCGCCCGACTTGCCGCCAGGCATGGCGACGCGGCGCGGTGGCGGCATTTTGCCGAAATTAAACAGACTCACGGCTTGCGACAGGCTGGCTGCTTCTTCCGCCAGGCGGGTGGCGGCCGCGGCGGCTTCTTCCACCAGGGCCGCGTTCTGCTGCGTCACCTGGTCCATGTGGGCGATGGCCTGGTTGACCTGGTCGACGCCGATGCTCTGTTCGCGCGAGGCGATGGAAATTTCCTGCATGATGGCCGTGACTTGCTTGACGGAACTGACCACCTGTTCCATGGTGGCGCCGGCGCGGTTGACCTGCAGCATGCCGGCGCCCACCTTGCCGACGGAAATCTCGATCAGCTGCTTGATGTCCTTGGCCGCCACCGACGAGCGCTGCGCCAGGTTGCGCACCTCGCCCGCCACGACGGCGAAGCCCCGGCCCTGTTCACCGGCGCGCGCCGCTTCCACGGCCGCGTTCAGGGCCAGGATGTTGGTCTGGAAGGCGATGCCCTCGATCAGGCCGATGATGTCGACGATCTTCTTCGACGAGGTGTTGATGTCGTCCATGGTGGTGATCACGTCGGAAACGATTTCGCCGCCCTGCACCGCCACTTTCGAGGCGGCCACGGCCAGTTCGTTGGCCTGCACGGAGTTGTCCGCGTTCTGTTTTACCGTCGACGAGAATTCCTCGATGCTCGAGGCCGTCTCTTCCAGGCTGGCCGCCTGCGATTCCGTGCGGCCCGACAGGTCCATATTGCCGACGGCGATCTGCCTGGTGGCCACGGCCATGGTTTCGACGTTGATGCGCACGTCGCGGATGGTGGCGATCAGGTTGCTGTTCATCTGCTGCAGCGCGCGCAGCAATTGCCCCATTTCATCCGTGCTGTCCGTCTCGAAACTGCCCGACAGGTCGCCGGCGGCAATGGCGCGCGCGCCGTTCAATGCCTTGCCCAGCGGCTTGAGCACGGACATGCGCAAGGTGTACCAGAGGAAGACGTTGATCAGGAAACCGAACAGGGTGGCGCCGAAGATGGCGTAGTTGGTGATCTGGCCGCCGCTGGCGAACAGGCTGATGAGGCACACCAGCAATTGCAGACAGTTGACGATGGAGGTGGCGGCCCAGATGCGCAGGTTCAGCGACATGTGCGTCAGGCTGTGCAGCAGGTGCGCCAGGCCAGGACGCACGATCTGGCCATGCTTGATGATGATGTTGCCGCCCTGCTTGCTGCGGATGGCCGCATACGCCTCTTCGGCCGCCTTGACCTGGTCCTTGTCCGCCTTCACGCGCACGGACATGTAGCCGATGGTCTTGCCCGCTTCGCGGATGGGCGTGACGTTGGCGCGCACCCAGTAAAAATCGCCGTTCTTGCAGCGGTTCTTGACCAGGCCCGTCCACGGCGTGCCCGCCTGGATCGACGCCCACAGGTCGGCAAACGCTTCGGCCGGCATGTCCGGGTGGCGCACGATGTTTTGTGGCGAACCGAGCAGCTCTGCCTCGCTGAAGCCGCTGACCTGGCTGAAGTACGGATTCACATACACGATATTGCCGTTCATATCCGTTTTCGACACGATGGCCTGGTCGTCCAGGACGAGGACTTCGCGGTTAGTCACTGGCAAATTTTGGCGCATGGTCGCGGCTTCCTGATCAGTTAAATAAGCAATTGGTGAGTAAGACTTGCACGATTGCAAGAACGGAGATCAGTGTAAGGAGTCGACTACGCATTTTTATTGATGTAGATCAAAATCCTCAAGATTGGCTTCGGTAATTTACCGTGCCCCTCAAGCGAGCAGCGGTTTCGTCATGGCGGCTTTTCGTTTATAGTGCCAAATTGGCTATTTATTTTGCCAATTGGCACTATTTGCCTTGGCGGCTTTCTTTGGATTCAGGAGACCCATGGGTTTATTCGATTTTTTCCGCCGCCCTCCCTCGCGCGATGCCTTTGCGCAGATCGTCCTGCGGCAGATCGGCCAGGATGGCCTGGCATCCGACAGCCGCTATGAACGGGAACAGTTTCGCATCGTGTCGGGCAGCGACGACGGGCATGTTTTCAATCTGGACAATGCCTACCGCGACTATTGCGCCGCGCCGCGCAAGCAGCGGGCACACGTCGTGCAGCACTACCTGAGCATCTACTCGGCTCCCGGCGTGCCATCCAGCTTTGCCGACGCCCGCGCCAGCCTGATGCCCGTACTGCGCAGCCGCCGGCAGGGCGACCATCTGCGCCTGCTGGCGCAGACCGAGCCGCAGCGTCCGGCATTTGCCACTGCCTGCCAGGACTTCAGCGAGGATGCGGTCGTCATGCTGGCCTACGATACGGAAGCGAATATGGCCACCATCGGCCAGGCTACGCTGGCGCAGTGGGGCGTGACGTTCGAACAGGCGCTGGCGGCGGCCATGGACAATTTGCGCGACCGCACGGCGCACAGTTTCGTCGCGTTGGGCAACGGCTTGCTGCTGGGCGACTGGAACGACGCCTATGATTCTTCGCGTCTGCTGCTGCCGGACTTGCTGTACCGCGCCTGCGAAGGCGGCGAACCGCTGGTGATGGTGCCCACGCGCGGCCGCTTCCTGCTGGCGTCGTCGCACCATGCGGCGGGACAGCTGGCCATGGTGGCCCTGGCCGACCAGCTGGCGCGCGACGAGGGGCGGCAGGTCTCGACCGCCCTGTATGGCGTGCGGGACGGGAAAATCGTCGCCTGCGAACCGGCCGATGCGGCCGTCGCCACGGCGCTGCGGCGTTTCCAGACGATCGTGCGCGCCGATCTCTACAACCAGCAGAAGGCAGAGTGGGAGCAACTCAACACGAGCACGGGCGAAGATGTCTTCGTCGCCAGCTGCCTGCTGATCGAACGGCAGCCGGGCGAGCGCGTCGTTTCCGTGAGCAGCTGGGCCCGCGACGTGCATACCTTGCTGCCGCGCACCGATGTCGTGGCGCTCGAGGTGCGCGACGAGCATGGCGAGCGCAGCGGCAGCAAGCTGCTGGCGTGGGACGAGGCGCAAGCCATCGGCGGCGGCCTGATGGAGCAAATCGATTGCTACCCGGTGCGCTACCGCGTGCGCGCGTTTCCCGATGCGCAGTGCGTGGCGGCGGCGCCGGCCTGCGAGCTCTGAAGCCTGGCCGCTAGTCCACGCCCGCCGTCAGCGGCCGCAAGCCGCCCACGGCGTAGCCTTGCGCATAATCAATGCCCAGGTCGCGGATGATGGCCAGGGTGGCGTCGTCTTCCACGTATTCGGCCACGGTTTTCAAGCCCATCACGTGGCCCACTTCATTGATGGCCTTGACCATGGCGCGGTTGACGGCATTGCTGGCGATGTCGCGCACGAAGACGCCGTCGATCTTCAGGTAGTCGACGGGCAGGGCCCGCAGGTAGCCGAACGAGGAAAAGCCGCTGCCGAAGTCGTCAAGCGAGAAGCGGCAGCCCAGCGCCTTGAGCTTGTGCATGAACACCTGCGCCTGGGGCAGGTTGGCAATGACGGCCGTTTCCGTGATTTCAAAGCAGATCTGCTCGGGCGCGACGGCGTACTGCACGAACTGCCCGGTGATGTAGTCGTGCAGGCCCGTGTCGGCCAGCGACATGCCCGACAGGTTGACCGAATACAGGGCCGGCGCGCGGCGGCGGCTTTCGGCCATGGCTACCAGCGGCGGCAGGCTGTCGCGCACGCTCTGGATATGCTGGCAGACGGCGCGGATGACCCAGCGGTCGATGGACAGCATCATGTCATAGCGTTCGGCGGCGGGAATGAAGGTGCCGGGCAGAATCAGGTCGCCCTTGCCGTTGCGGATGCGGATCAGCACTTCGTCGTGGTGTTCCGGGCTGTCGCGCAGGTGCACGATGGGCATGGCGTACAGGCGGAAATAGTCGTGCGTGAACGCTTCGTTCAGGCGCGAAATCCACAGCATTTCGCCATGCCGCTGCGCCAGCATGACGTCGGCCTCCCGGTACACGTGCAGACGGTTGCGGCCCTGCTCCTTGGCCAGGTAGCAGGCCTGGTCGGCCGCGCTGAGCAGCTCGCTCATGGACTTGCTGTCCTGGCTGATTTCCACGATGCCGATGCTCACGCCCAGCTCGAAGCTGCGTTCGTCCCAGGCGAAGCGGAATTCGCGCACGGACTGGCGCAGCTGTTCGCCGATCTGGCGCGCATGTTCGAGCGGACAATGCGGCAGCAGCACGCCCAGCTCGTCGCCGCCGAGGCGCGCCAGGATGTCGCTGTCGCGCATGCGCCCCTGCAGCATCTTCGCCAGCAGCTGCAGCAGCACGTCGCCGGCGCCGTGGCCGCAAGTGTCGTTGATGACCTTGAACTGGTCCAGGTCCAGGTACAGCAGCGCATGCACGTGGCCGTCCTGCTTGGCCGTGTGCAGGGCGCCGGCCACCAGGTGTTCGAATTCGCGCCGGTTGAGCAGGCCCGTCAGCGCATCGTGCGTGGCTTGCCATGACAGTTCCTGGCTCAGCTTGCGTTCGTGACTGACGTCGCGAAACACGACGACGGCGCCGAGGATGTCGCCCTCGCGCGACCAGATCGGTGCGGCCGACTCCTCGATGGCGATGCGCCGCCCTTCGCGCGTGAGCAGCAGCGTGTGGGTGGACATGCCGATGGCCTGGCGCAGGCGCAAACACTTGACGGCCACGTGCTCGGACGGCTGGCCCGTGTGTTCATCGATCAGGCTCAGGGTTTCCCGGATGTCCTGCCCCTGCACCATGTCACTGCTCCAGCCCGTCAACAGCTCGGCCACGCGGTTCAGGTAGCGCGTCTTGCCCTGCGGGTCCGTGGTGATGACGCCGTCGGCGATGGAGCTGAGCGTCACTTCGGCCAGTTCCTTGCGCTCGGCGATCATCAGTTCGCGCGCCATGTGCTCGGTGATATCCCAGATGATGCCGAGGGTGCGTTCGGGTTGCCCGGCGGCATCGACGAAGACGTGCGCCTTGGCCGCCAGCCAGTGTTCGCTGCCGTCGGGCCAGACGACGCGGTACTGCAGCGCATAGCCGCCGCGCCGGCGCACGCCGTCCTGCAGCACTTTGATCACCTTGTCGCGGTCGCCGGGATGCACGCAGTCGAGAAAACGGCGAAACGGCTGCGTCAGGGCGCGTTCCTCCAGGCCCAGCAGCGCGGCGCCCTTGGCCGACCAGCTGACCGTGCCGTCGATGACCCGGCCATCGATGATGCGCGAATCCCAGATCGCCATGTGCGCCGCTTCCAGCGCCATCTGTAATCGTTTCTGCAGGTCGCTCATGCCCTTTCCCCTACCCGGATACCGACATAGACAGGCGGGCGGCGGCTAGGTTCCCGGCGCCTCGGCAGAGGTGGCAGGCAGGGCGCGCGCCACGTCGCGCACATTCTTTTGCACGGCCACGGCTGCAAATAGGCTCAACAGGAATGCCATCGCATAAAACCCCTTCTCGCTATTTTGCAGATTAGCGTTCCACAGGCCCACAGTCAATAACAGCAAGGCCAGCAGCACGGAAATCCAGCACAGGCCAAAGTAAATGCCCGTCACGGCGATGCCTTCGCTGCGGTCGCGCACGGATTTTTGCAGCGAGATGGCGGCGAACAGGCCGTACATCAGGATCGTGAAGTAATAGCCCTTCTCGTTGAGCGCCATGCTGGCGTTCCACAGGCCGGACAGGTAAGTGACGATGCCGATCAGCAGTGCCGCCCAGGAAGCGCCGATGAAGGCGCTGCTGGGACGTGGGACGGGGGAAGTCTGCATAGGGTCTCCATGGACGGACGGCGCCGCCGGCATGGCCGGGGCGGCAGGCAGGGATGCGCCTGCCGCTCCATCAGACCAGAAAAGCTATTTGCCCGATTTGACCAGGCGCAACAAAGCCGACACGGCCGTGACGCCGGCCAGCACCAGGCCGCCGGCGATGACGCCGGCCACGGCATTGATCAGGCTGGGCGTGACGGCCGCCAGCACGGGGCCGGCGACGGCCACGCTGCCGACGGCAACTTCTGCGTGGTGCAGCATGGCGCTGGCCCACGGCCAGCCGTGCGTCAGGATGCCGCCGCCCACCATGAACATGGCCAGCGTGCCCACCACGGACAGGAATTTCATCAGTTTCGGCGCCGCCGACACGAGCATGCGGCCCAAGCCGCGCACGCCATCCATCAGCGCGCCCGCGCCCTTGCGCGCGGACAAATAAAAGCCCGCGTCGTCGAGCTTGACGATGCCCGCCACCAGGCCGTACACGCCCACCGTCATGAGGATGGCGATGCCGACGACGACGGCCACCTGCTCGGCGAAGGTGGCCGCGGCCACCGTGCCCAGGGCGATGACGATGATTTCCGCCGACAAAATGAAGTCGGTGCGGATGGCGCCCTTGATCTTGTCCTTTTCCAGGGCGACGAGGTCGACTTGCGGATCGCGCAGCGCCTGCGCCAGCTCGGCCTTGTGGCTGTCGTCCGGGTGCAGGTAGGTGTGGGCGATCTTTTCGAAACCCTCGAAGCACAGGTAGGCGCCGCCCACCATCAAGAGCGGCGTGATGGCCCACGGCGCGAACGCGCTGATGGCCAGCGCGGCGGGCACGAGGATGGCCTTGTTCTTCAGCGAACCGACGGCGACGGCCCAGACGACGGGCAGTTCGCGCTCGGCGCGCACGCCGGCCACCTGCTGCGCGTTCAGGGCCAGGTCGTCGCCGAGCACGCCGGCCGTCTTCTTGGCGGCCACCTTGGTCATCAGGGAAACGTCATCGAGGATGCTGGCGATGTCGTCGAGCAGGGCCAGCAGGCTGGAGCCGGCCATCTCAGCGCGCTCCCGCGGCGGTGGCAGGGAATTGTGCAGCGAGGAAAGTATTGTTTTTCATGATGTTATTCTTGGTTGTACGGCAAGGAAAAGCACCGCTAAGGCGCGCCTGCGATCTTACCCCAGGGATGGCCGGCAGGGTCGCACTGGCCGGGTTAAAATTGCTTCTCGTCACCGTTTTCTGGACACCGCATGCATTTCGCCACCTGGATCGCCTTTGTCTTCGCCGCTTCCATCATCGCCGTCTCGCCGGGATCGGGCGCCGTGCTGTCGATGTCGCACGGCCTGTCGTACGGGGTCAGAAAGGCCAGCGCGACGATTCTGGGCCTGCAGCTGGGGCTGCTGGTCGTGCTGGGCATCGCCGGCGCCGGCGTCGGCTCTTTGCTGCTGGCCTCCGAAGTGGCGTTCAATGTCGTCAAGACGGTGGGCGCCTTGTACCTGATCTACCTGGGCCTGTCGCAGTGGCGCGCCCGGGTGGCGGTGACGGGCGACCTACATGCGGCGGCCGTGCTGCCGTCGCTGCGCCGGCGCGTGCTGACGGGCTTTTTGACCAATGTGACGAATCCGAAAGGCATCATCTTCATGGTGGCGGTCTTGCCGCAATTCATCAGCCCCACGGCGCCGCTGCTGCCGCAGCTGCTGATCCTGGCCGTCACCATGTGCACGATCGACCTGCTCGTCATGCACGGCTACGCCTTCCTCGCCTCGTCGATGCAGCGTTTTTTTCGCGATGCCCGCGCCGTGAAGAAGCAGAACCGCTTCTTCGGCGGCCTGCTGATGGCCGTCGGCACGGCCTTGTTCTTCGTCAAGCGCGGCAGCCAGGCGGCCGCCTGAAACAGGACAACTTGCAAACATTTGTAAGCCCGCTTGCGATGCCGGCCCGATAGGAATGTAATCGGGCTGTTGTCCATCTTTCATTGCTGTCCGTCCTGCCTGGAGCGCTGCCATGCGTCCGACCCTGCCTCTTCCCCTGTTCAACACCGTGTGCGCCGTGCTGCTGTCCTCGGCGTGCGCCCTTGCCCTGGCGCAGGACCCGCCCGCCCGCGTGGGGCGCATTTCCACCGTCGAAGGGCAGGTCGTGGTGCGCGCCGGCGATGGCGAGGTGCAAAACGCCCTGCTGAACTGGCCCGTCACGACGGATAACCGCTTGACCACCCTGCGCGGCGCGCTGGCCGAGTTTCGCGTGGGCGCCGTGGCCGTGCGCCTCGATGGCGACTCCGAGCTGGACGTGAACGCACTCGATGACGACAGTGTCAGCTTGCACCTCAGCTATGGCACGGTCAGCGTGCGCGTGCGCAATCCCGATGCGCTGCGCGGCCTGGCGCTGACGACGCACCAGGCCCGCGTGACCTTGCCGCAGGCTGGCTGGGTGCGCGTCGAGGCGGGGCGCCCGCCCGGCGTCAGCGTTGTCAGCGTGCTGGAAGGCACGGCCGACGTCGATGGCGCGACGGGTAGCGTGACTTTGCGCGCCGGCAAGCGCGCGGAACTGACGGACGAGGAATGGCGCACGGGCGCCGTGCAGAGGATCGCCTTTGACAACTGGCCCGAAGCCTTGCCCGTCGCGGCACCGGCCTTGCGCTATGTCACGGACGATACGACCGGCTATGAAGAGCTGGACCGCTACGGCGCCTGGCAGGACGACGCCGAATATGGCCCCTTGTGGCTGCCCAGCGCGGTGCCGGCCGGCTGGGCGCCGTACAGCGACGGGCGCTGGACGTGGATCGCGCCGTGGGGCTGGACCTGGGTCGACAATGCGCCGTGGGGCTATGCGCCTTCGCATTACGGCCGCTGGGTGCTGCTGGGCCACCGCTGGGGCTGGGCGCCGGGCCGCGAGCGCGGCCGCGTGCCGTGGGCGCCGGCGCTGGTGGGCTGGGTCGGCGGCAACGACTGGCAGCAGCATGGCCAGCGGCCAGGGCCCGGCGTCGGCTGGTTCCCCCTGTCGCCGCACGACCGCTACGTGCCCGGTTACCGCGCCAGCGCCGACTATGAACGCCGCCTCAACCGCTATGCCGACGGCCGGCGCCCCGTCATGGGGGAGCGCGAACGGCGCGCAGGCATGACCGTGCTGCCGGGCGAACGTTTTGGCGGCGCGCGCACGGTGGACGTGCCGCGCCGCAACCGCACCACCATGCCGCCGCCCGTCATGCAAAGTTTGCCCTTGAGTACTGGGGGAGCGCGAACGGCGCGCAGGCATGACCGTGCTGCCGGGCGAACGTTTTGGCGGCGCGCGCACGGTGGACGTGCCGCGCCGCAACCGCACCACCATGCCGCCGCCCGTCATGCAAAGTTTGCCCTTGAGTAC
>NZ_NEGZ01000029.1 GCF_002127585.1 Janthinobacterium sp. GW458P | reverse complement strand
CGTGCCGGCCGCCCCCGGCGTTCCGACGGCGCGCCCGCCGCGCCATACCCCGTCATTCAAGGAAGTACCATGAAACAATTATTCAGCCTCGCGCTGGCCGCCGGCGTGGCATCAGCCGCGCTGCCGCCGGCCGCCGCGCAGTCCCAGCCCCAGCCCGCCCCGCAAGAGGCGCAAGCGCCCGTGCCGGCCCCCGCCTACCGCTCCGCCTTTGCCGGCTACCGTCCCGCCGCCGAGGAAGACGCCACGCCCGACCAGGCCTGGCGCGCCGTCAACGACAAAGTCGGCAAGGCCGGCGGCCACATGGGCATGATGAAGATGGAGGGCCACAAGATGCAGGGCCACGCGATGGAAGGGCACACCATGCCGATGGAGAGGTCCGGCCCCAAGCCGGCTGCCCGGCCCGCCCCGCAACACCAGCATGAGGGACACTGAGATGGCACGTTTCACAAAATCAACTTGCCTGACGCCGCTGGCGCTGGCGGCCGCCTTGCTGCTCAGCGGCTGCGCCAGCTTCAGCGAGGACGGCGGCATGCAGACGGTGTCCGCGCTGGCCGACGCCCGCACGGGCGCCCCCGCGGCATTGACGGACAAGGGCGGCGAGGAAAAGCTGGCCTCCCTGCTGGCCCAGCCCCTGGACGCCGACAGCGCCGTGCGCATCGCCCTGATGAACAACCATGGCATGAAGGTGGCACTGGCCGAGCTGGGCGCGTCCGAGGCGGACCTGGTGCAGGCGGGGCGCTTGCGCAACCCGGGCCTGTCCTTCGGCCGCTCGCACGGCAGCCACGGCAATGAAATCGACCGCGGCGTCAGCTTCGACCTGGCGGGCCTGTTGACCATGCCGATGCGCGTAAACATCGAGCGGGGCCGTTTCGAGCAAGCCAAGCTGCAGGCGGCCAGCAGCGCCGTGCAACTGGCGCTTGAGACGCGCCGCGCCTATTTCAATGCGGTCGCCGCCGTGCAGACGGAAGCGTTCATGCAGCGGGCGCTGCTGTCGGCCGAGGCGGGCGCCGAGCTGGCCACGCGCCTGCGGCAGGCGGGCAACTGGAGCCGCCTCGACCAGGCGCGCCAGCAAGTGTTTTATGCGGATGCCGTCGGCGACCTGGCGCGCGCGCGCCACCAGGCATTGGTGACGCGCGAGCACCTGACGCGCTTGCTGGGCCTGTGGGGCAGGCAGACCAGCTTTACGTTGCCGTCGCGCTTGCCCGACTTGCCGGCCCAGGCGGCCGACGCCGGCAATATCGAGGCGCAGGCGATGGAGCAGCGCCTCGACGTGCAAAGAGCGAAACTCGACGCCCATGCCATGGCCGATGCACTGGGCCTGTCCAGGGTGACAGGCTTCGTCAACGTGCTCGACGTGGCTTATACCAACAAGAGCACGAGCGAGGCGCCGCGCGAAAACGGCTACGAGGTATCGCTGGAACTGCCCCTGTTCGACTGGGGCACGGCGCGCAACGCCAGGGCGCAGGCGCTGTATGAACAGTCGCTGCAGCGCACGGCGGGCACGGCGGTGCGGGCCCGCTCGGAAGTGCGCGAGGCGTATTCGAGCTACCGCACGGCCTACGACCTGGCGCGCCACTACCGCGATGAAGTCGTGCCGCTGCGCAAGACAATCTCGCATGAAGTGTTGCTGCGTTACAACGGCATGCTGGCCAGCGTGTTCGAGCTGCTGGCCGATGCGCGCGAACAGGTCGCCAGCGTAAACAGCGCCATCGAAACCCAGCGCGATTTCTGGATCGCGCAAACTGAATTGCAATCGGCCATCAACGGCAGCGGCCCAGGTGCGGCAACTGCGGCAAAGGAATAATGATGATTACACGTAGAAACTTTTTCATGAACGCGGGCGCCGTCGCCCTCAGTGCGGCAGCGGTGAGCCGCGTCGGTGCGGCGTCCCTGCCGGAAGCCGTCAGCATGGCCGGCGCGGAGACGAAGGCGCCGCCCCCGCCGCCGAACGGTCGCCCGTACAACCCCGTCGTCACCCTGAATGGCTGGTCCTTGCCCTGGCGCATGAATAACAACGTCAAGGAGTTCCACCTGGTGGCCGAACCCGTCGTGCGCGAACTGGCGCCCGGCATGATGGCCAACCTGTGGGGCTACAACGGCCAGTCGCCCGGTCCCACCATCGAAGTGGTGGAGGGCGACCGCGTGCGCATCTTCGTCACCAATAAATTGCCGGAACACACGAGCGTGCACTGGCATGGCCAGCGCTTGCCCAACGGCATGGACGGCGTCACGGGCCTGACCCAGCCGGGCATTCCTCCCGGCAAGACTTTTGTCTATGAATTCGTTGCCAAGCGGCCCGGCACCTTCATGTATCACCCGCATGCGGACGAAATGACGCAGATGGCCATGGGCATGATGGGTTTCTGGGTGACGCACCCGAAAGACCCGAATTTCATGAAGGTGGACCGCGATTTCGTCTTCCTTCTCAGCAACTACGACATCGATCCCGGCAGCTATACGCCGAAGATCATGACCATGACGGATTTTAATCTGTTCACCTTCAACAGCCGCGTCTTCCCCGGCATAGCCCCCATGGTCGTGCGCCAGGGCGACAAGGTGCGCGTGCGCGTGGGCAACCTGACCATGACCAACCACCCGATTCACATGCATGGCCATGAATTCGAGGTGACGGGCACGGACGGCGGCTGGACGCGCCCCGAATCGCGCTGGCCCGAAGTGACGACGGACGTGGCCGTGGGCCAGATGCGCGCCGTGGAGTTCACGGCCACGGACCTGGGCGACTGGGCTTTCCACTGCCACAAGTCGCACCACACGATGAACGCCATGGGGCACGACGTGCCCACCATGATAGGCGTCGACCACCAGGGCGTGGCGGCGAAGGTCAACCAGCTCGTGCCCGGCTACATGGTGATGGGCGAGCGGGGCATGGCCGACATGGGCGAGATGCAGATGCCGATCCCCGACAATACCTTGCCGATGATGGCCGGCGACGGCCCCTTCGGCGCCATCGGCATGGGCGGCATGTTTACCACGGTAAAGGTGCGCAAGGACCAGAAAACCGGCGACTACCGCGACCCTGGCTGGTACAAGCACCCGGCCGGCAGCGTGGCCTATGAATGGACGGGCGCCTTGCCGGAACCGGTGCGCGGCCAGGGCGCGGGCAAGGCGGCGGCAAAAAGCGGCGTGGAAATGACGGTGCGCAAGCCTGGCGCTCACGCGGGGCATTAATTTGCCGCGATAATGCCCTGACAAAGCCAACGGCTTGCCTAGCACGGCAAGCCGTTTTGTATGTTGCTATAAATCAATGAATTGTTGTTTAGTGACAATCCGAGCATTTTTTTCCTGCTTTTTTCTTTATATTCAAACTGAAGTCCCGTTGCATACCGGCCACCAGGCCATCGGAGGAATCATGTTGAATCGGATGAAAGTGGGCACGCGGCTGCTGGCGGCATTCTTTTGCGTGGCGCTGCTGGGCGCCATCGTGGCCGGCATCGGCATTTTCAACATGGCCAAGATCGACACCATGGCCGGCAGGATGTACAACCATGAATTGCTGGGACTGTCGTACATCAAGGAAGCCAATATCGCCCTGATCAAGGTGGGCCGCGCGCGCAGCAATTTCCTGCTGGCGACCACGCCGGAAGAGCGCAGCCGGCGCCAGGCCGATATCACCACATTCCTCGAACACAATAAAAGCTACCTGGCCAAGGCCGAACCGCTGTTCGTCTCGGCGGCCGCCAAGGAACTGTTTGCCCGTTTCGCGGCCGTCGAAGCGGAATATATCGCCACCATGCAGCAGGCGCTGGCGCTGGCGGCGGCCGAACCGCTGGCGCAGCGCGGCGCGAACCTGACGCAGCTGCTGGACAAGACGCGGTTGCATGCGGATGAACTCGACAGCGTGCTCGATAAATTGTCCTTGCAGAAAGAAGAGCGGGCCAGGGCGGCCGCGGCGCAGGCGTCGGAGGTGTACCAGACCAGCCGCACCTTCATGCTCGCCCTGGTGCTGGGCAGCGTGGCGGCCGGGCTGGCGCTGGGCGCGCTGATCACGCGGGGACTGACGCGCCAGCTGGGCGGCGAGCCGGCCTATGCGGTGAAGATCGCCGGCGCCATTGCCGAGGGCGACCTCACCGTGGAGATCCGCACGGCCAGCCATGACGACGCCAGCCTGCTGTTTGCCATGCAAGCCATGCGCGACAAGCTGGTGGCCATCGTCAGCCAGGTGCGCTCGGGCACGGACACCATCCATACGGCTTCGAGCGAAATTGCCCAGGGCAACCTGGACCTGTCGTCGCGCACGGAAGAGCAGGCTAGTTCTCTGGAAGAAACAGCGTCCTCGATGGAGCAGCTGACGTCGGCCGTGCGGCAGAATGCGGACAACGCGCGCCAGGCCAATGCGCTGGCCGGCGCCGCATCCGACGTGGCCGGCAAGGGCGGCACCGCGGTGGGGCAGGTGGTGCAGACCATGGAATCGATCAATGCCTCGTCGCGCAAGATCGTCGACATCATCAGCGTCATCGACGGCATCGCCTTCCAGACCAATATTTTGGCCCTGAACGCGGCCGTGGAAGCGGCCCGGGCGGGAGAGGAGGGGCGCGGCTTCGCCGTCGTGGCGGCCGAGGTGCGCAACCTGGCCCACCGCTCGGCCAGCGCGGCCAAGGAAATCAAGACCCTCATCGGCGACTCCGTCGAGCAGGTGGAAGTGGGCGCCAGGCTCGTGCGTGACGCGGGCCATACGATGGACGAGGTGGTCACCAGCGTGCGCCAGGTGGCCGACATCATGCAGGAAATCACGGCCGCCAGCGCGGAACAGAGCGCCGGCATCGAGCAAGTCAACCAGGCCGTGCTGCAGATGGACCAGGTGACGCAGCAAAACGCGGCCCTCGTGGAAGAGGCGGCCGCCGCTGCCGAATCGCTGCAGGACCAGGCGCAGACCCTGACGGAGCTGGTGGGCGTGTTCCGCCTGCACGCCCAGGCCGAAGGCATCGCCGTGGCGGCGGCCAGCAATGTCACGCCGCTGCGCCGGCCCGCGCCGGCGGCCAGGGCTGGCCTGCGCCGCCTGGCCTGAAAGCGGCGGCTTCGGGCGCAACACGGACGCCTGGGCTTGGTGGTAGGCTGTCGGTATTGCGCGTTTGCCACTTCCGGGTTCCCCATGTCATCTCCTTTCCTGTCGCCGTACTGTTTCTCCCTGTTGCTGCTGTCCCTGGCGCCCCTGGCACAGGCGCAGGATAGCGATCCCATCCTGCCTTACCGTCCTTCCGTCGCCAGTCCCGCCCAGCTGCCCGTGCCGGGCCAGCTGGAATTCGAGGCGGGCGGCCTGCTGTCGAAAACGGACGACACGCGCCGCGCCAGCCTGCCCTACACCTTCAAGCTGGCGTTCACGCCCGAATGGGGCCTGCTGCTGCAAGGCGAGGGTTTTGTGCGCGCGCGCGCTGAAACGGGGCGGCGCGAGACGGGCGTGGGCGACACGACGTTCGTGCTCAAGCGCGCCTTTGTGCTCGACAGCGCTACGGCGCTGGGCCTGGAACTGGGCTGGAAGTTGCCCACCGCCAAGGACAGCATCGGCAGCGGCAAGAGCGATGTGTCGCTGAACGGTATTTTCAGCCGCGACCTGGGCGCCGTGCACATGGACGCCAATGTGAACGCCACGCGCCTGGGCGCATCCGACCCGGACACGGGCAGGGTGCAGACGGGCTGGGCGGCCTCCTTTTCCGCGCCCGTCAGCGAGCGCTGGGGCGCCACGGCGGAAGTGTCGGGCACGCGCTTGCGCGGCGCGCCGGCCACGGCGCAGCTCTTGCTGGCGGCCACCTACAGCCCCACGCCCCGGCTGGCCATCGACTTCGGCATGGCGCGCGGCTTGACGGGCGCTTCGCCGGACTGGTCGCTGTTCAGCGGCTTGGTCGTGCCTTTGGGCAAGCTGTGGTGAGATTGCGACGGGATTCCTTATGTGTCCTTGCGCACAAACAGTTGGTCACACAAGGTCTACAATTGCGGCATAACTGATAAAAGGAGTGCCCCATGAAAACCCTCATTCTCGCCGCCGTCCTGCTGTCGGCCGCCACCGCCGCAGTCGCCCAGGTCGGCGTCTCCGTCACGGTCGGCCAGCCCGGCTTTTACGGCCGCCTCGACATCGGCGACTATCCCGCGCCGCAATTGATCTACGCCCAGCCCGTCATCGTGCAGCGTCCCCAGTATTATTCGGGCCATCCGATCTACCTGCGCGTGCCGCCCGGCCATGCGAAACACTGGTCCAAGCACTGCCGCAAGTATAATGCCTGTAACCAAGAGGTATATTTCGTCCAAGACAGTTGGTATAACAACCAATATGTGCCCCGTTACCGCCAGCAGCATGGCGACCATGGCCGCCCCGACTACCGCGACCGCGACCGTCATGACGATCGCCGCGATGACCGCCATGATGACAAGCGCGACAAGCATGACAACAAGCCGGGCAGAGGCAACGGCAATGGCCATGGCAACGGCAACGGCAACGGGCACAGGGATTAACCAGGAACGCCTGGACAAACCGTCGCACTACGCAGCAGGTTTTTCCTGGCGTTCAAGCAAGCAGGAGGATCTTTGCACAGTAAAATCGTTATCGTAGGGGGAGGAGCAGGCGGCCTGGAGCTGGCCTGCAAACTCAGCCGCAAGCTCGGCCCCGGCCAGGTCACCCTGGTCGACAGCCGTCTGTATCACATCTGGAAGCCGTCGCTGCATGAAGTGGCGGCCGGCACCCTGGACATCCACCAGGAGGGGCTGTCATACCAGATGCTGGCGCATGACAATGGCTTTACCTATGTCTATGGCCCCCTGATCGGGCTCGACGCTGCCTCGAACAGCCTCACCGTGGGCGCCATCGCCACCGACAAGGATGAACAGCTCTTGCCGCAACGCACGGTGAGCTATGACCAGCTGGTGCTGGCCGTGGGCAGCACCTCGAATTACTTCGGCGTGCCCGGCGCCCAGGAACACACGATTTCCCTGAACGCCACGGAAGACGCGGAACGTTTCCGTTTGACCCTGCTCAAGCTGCTGGCCATGGCCGAGCAGCGCCAGGGCGACGCGGGCCATCCCGGCGTCGACATCGTCATCATCGGCGGCGGCGCGACGGGCGTGGAGCTGGCGGCCGAACTGCGCGAAGCGAGCGGCGTGTATGCCGCGTACGGTTTCCAGAATCTCAACGCCATCAAGGATGTGCGCATCACCCTGCTCGAAGGGGCGCCGCGCATCCTCGCGCCGCTGCCCGAGCGCGTCTCCATCGCCGCCTCGAAACTGCTGCATCAGCATGGCATCACCGTGGTGACCGATACGCGCGTCACCACAATCGACCCCGACAAGGTGACGGTGGCCAGCGGCACCAGCTATGCGGCCGACATCTGCGTGTGGGCGGCCGGCATCCGCGCGCCGGAATTCCTGGCCACGTTGGGCTTGCCCACCAACCGCGCCGGCCAGCTGGAAGTGACGGGCATGCTCAATGTGCAGGGCCACGCGAATATCTTCGCGCTGGGCGACTGCGCCGCCTGCATGGGGCCGGACGGCAAGCTGGTGCCGCCGCGCGCCCAGGCGGCCCACCAGCAGGCCGATTACCTGCTGAAAACCTTTTTGCTGCAAGCGAAGGGCAAGCCGCCGCAGACGAAGCCGTACGAATACCTCGATTACGGTTCGCTCGTCTCGTTCGGCCGCACGACGTCGGTGGGCACCCTGATGGGTTCGCTCAAGGGCCTGAGCTGGTTCGTCGAAGGCTTTGTGGCGCGCATGATGTATGTGAGCCTGCACCTGATGCACCATAACGCCGTGCTGGGCAGCGTGCGCACGGCCGTCATGGCCATGGGCCGTTTCCTGATCAAGCGCAGCACGCCGCAGGTCAAGTTGCACTAAGCTGGTCTGTGCCAGATCAAGAAGGGGCCGCAAGGCCCCTTTTTTATGGCGGCGTGCGCTGTGCGCGAGCGGCATTGGCCGGGAACCGGAACGCTCGCCTTGCGGTCATAGCAAAGGACAGCACGCGGCGATGAACAGACAGGTTGATTACCGGAGGCGGGCATGCCATCACGATTACTGCAAGTTATCGCCCTGACCCTGGCCGCCCTGGGACTCGCGCCAGGCGCCGCGCACCTGCTGGAGCTGCCTGTCAAGCTGGACTATCCGCCGGCCCTGTATGCGCAGGTGACCAGCAGCCTGTATGTCCTGTTTGGCCCGGTAGGGGGCGCCGTGCAAATGGCCGCCGCGGCAAGCGTGGCGGTGCTGGCTTTCCGCTCCAGGCGCTTGCCCCAGGGACGCCTGCTGGCCGCGTCGGCCGCCGCGTTGTTTGTTTCCCTGCTGCTGTGGGCTTGCCTAGTCGCTCCCGTCAATGGGGAATGGGGCAATAGCGCCGACGTGAGCCAGGAAGAATTTGCCGCGGCCTATGCGCGCCTGCGCGGACGCTGGGAGTATGGCCACGTCGCGGCCTTCATTGCCTGGTTCGCGGGCTGGCTGGGCATGGCCGCCGCCGTCACCATGCGCCCTGCAGCGGGCGCCGGCCCCCCGCGCTGACGCGGCCGAAGTCTATTCCTTCGGGCTAATGCGCGGCAAGACCACGGTCAGGGCCGTGCCGCCTGGCGGATTGGCTGCCAGGCTCAGGGTGCCGCCCAGGTAGTGCACGCGCTCGCGCACGGCGCGCAGGCCGTGCTTGCTCATTTGCACCGCTTCGCTGGCAGGCAAGCCCACGCCATTGTCCTTGACGGTCATCATCAGCGCTTCTTCGTTGTCATCGATGATGATGTCGACTTGCGTTGCCTGGGCGTGGGCAGCGATGTTGCTCAGCGCTTCTTCCAGCGTGCGCAGCAGGGCCACGCCCACGTTGCGGGGACAGATCAGTTCATCTTCGGGCAGGCTGCAGCGCACGGCGATCTTGTGCTGTTCGGCAAATTGCGTGGCCAGTTCGCCCAGCGCGACATTGACGCCAAGAAACTCGAGCTTGTCATTCCACAGCTTCATCTGCATCTGGCGGTTGGTTTCGATCACGTTCAGCAGCAATTGCTTCATGGTTGCCGCGCGGTCGAGCAGGGCCGCCTCCTGCGGCATTTTTTGCGTCAGCAGCGACAGGTGCATGGTCAGCGCCGTCAGCGACGAGCCGAGGCTGTCGTGCAGCTGGCGCGACAGGGCGCGCCGTTCATTGTCCCAGCTGGTATTGACGTGCCCCAGCAACTCGCTGAGATCGGCGGCGCGGTCCGCATCGGCCTGGGCCGTTTCCTTGTTCGGATCTGTGTGTGCGGACATGGCGCCCCGTGAAAATAGTGAAGTGATATGACCGGATTCAAGGTGTGGATCATACATGAGGATTCCATCGCGGGGCGCATGGCTGGAAAAATTCTGTCTTTTCGGCAATTTTAATCTCTACCCATCATTTGTGGAACAAATGCAACACTGGCGGCCGGCGGCGGCCCGTTCCTGGTCCGGATTCCTGGCCTTGTTGCGTACGGCTGCGCACATACCAGTCACCTTGCTGCTGCCATAGTGTGCCTGTACGTCATTACGCAGCACATGCCGCCATCGTGGCGCAGGGCGCTCCACCGGCCCCTTTACCGAACTGAAAGGACATGCCATGAATATCGATACCATAGTCGACCAGGAATATGCCGACAAAAGCTTCCGCGACATCGTCAATGCCCCCATCAGCGCCTTGCGCGGCGTCAGCGCCAAGGACGCCAAGGCCCTGCAGCAGGCGTTCGGCGTGAGCACCGTGCGTGAACTGTCCAACCTGAATTTCGTCAAGTGGGCCAGCGCGCTGGCCATCCTGGCCGATGAAGAGGGCATGAGCGGCGAAGAGCGCGCCAAGGAAGAGTTGCTCGACGACGCCGTGGAAATGACGTTTCCCGCCAGCGACCCGATTTCCGTCGACGCCGGCATCACGCGCATCGAAGTGGCGCCGGAAACCGTCGATGCACAGACGGACCACCAGCACGCGGGCCAGCATGAAGTGACGGCTGGCAAGAAATAAAGCGTTGTGCCCATGAAAAAAAACCGGCAGGCCGTCATGGCTTGCCGGTTTTTTTACATGCCGCGCGCACTAAACAGTCAGGCGATCGAGGGGATGCCGCTGTTCTGCATGCTGACCTGGGCGGCGATCACTTCGTGGGGCGAGCAGCAAAAGCGGTTCTTGCCGGCGCGCTTGGCTTCGTACAGGGCCGTGTCGGCCGCGCCCAGCAGCGATTCGACGGAGCTGGCGTCGTCCGGATAGATGGCGATGCCGATGCTGGTCGACAGGCGCAGGGTCAGGTCGTTGATGAAATACGGCTCGGAAACGACTTCGATCAGCTTGGCGGCCGGTTCGCGCGCGTCGCCCTTGCCGGCCAGGTTGCCCAGCACGATGACGAATTCGTCGCCGCCGATGCGCGCCACCGTGTCTTCCTTGCGCGAGGCGCCCACCAGGCGCACCGCCACCATTTTCAGGATTTCATCGCCATAGCCATGGCCATATGTATCATTGATGGCCTTGAAGCCGTCCAGGTCCAGGTAGAGGATGGCCGACTTGCCGCGGTTGCGGGCCGATTGCTGCAGGGTGTGCTCGATGCGGTCTTCCAGCAGGCGCCGGTTGGGCAGGCCCGTCAGCGGGTCGTGCAGCGCCAGTTCCTGCTGCTGCTTGCTGTATTGCGCCAACTCCTTGTACAGCAGGCGCACTTCCAGCATGTTGTGGATGCGCTTGTGTACTTCCATCAGGTCGAAGGGCTTGCTGATGAAATCGCGCGCCCCCGCTTCCAGGGCGGCGATCTTGAAACTCGGTTGCGCCGTCAGGGCCAGCACGGGCAGGTAGCCGCCATGCTCGATTTCCTTCAAGCCTTTCATGACCTGGAAACCATTGAGTTCGGGCATTTGCAGGTCCAGCAGGATCAGGTCGTAGCAGTGCTCCAGGTGCAATGGACAGACCTGGGCCGGGCGCATGGTGGCCGTGACGTTGGTATAACCGGCATCGCGCAGGATTTCCAGCATCAGGTCGACATTGTCGGGCGAGTCGTCGACGACCAAAATTTTGGCTTTCAAAATCTCATCTTGGCTGGGCATGTATGGTCTCGGTTAATACGGTCAATGCAACGCTGGTTTCCACCGCAGGTAATAGTCTGACGGCGCGGCTGACGGCAGGTCGATAGGATAGTAGCGCCTTGCAATAAGATGGGGCGCACAACAGCGCATGAGCTCGCTATTGTCATTCCCGGCGGCCGGAGCCGCCGTTGTCTGCCATGCCTGCCATGGCGCCGTGCTTCTGCGTTTCAGTGTAGCAAATTTCAGGGAAGTTGCTTGTAGGACAGTGCCGCGTGTGGAAGTAGGAAGGCTCACCCTTGGAAATAGTCATTTTGTCCTGAGTTATTTATTTCTTTGCATCAATTATTCGGGCGCTGTCACGATGCGGGTCCGGGCAGGCGCGGCGCCGCCAGCCGCGCCACGGCCGCCAGCAGGGCGGCAGGGTCGGGCGGCTTCGTGATGCAGGCCTGGAAGCCGCTGTCGAGCGCCCGCTGGAGGTCCTGCGGCCGGGAACGGTCCGCCAGCGCCAGCGCGGGCAGGTCGGCGCCGTCGCTGGCGACGCGCACTTGCGCCAGCAAGGCGAAGCCGTCCGCGCCGGGCGTGCCGATGCCGCTCACGAGCACGTGCGGGCGCACCTGGGGCAACAGTTGCAGCGCTTGCGCCGCGCTGCCGGCGCCATGCACTTCGGCATTGCTGTCGCGCAGGATGCCTTCCATCAGCGCGCGCGTACCGGCCTCGTCATCGACGAGCAGCACCTTGACGCCGCGCAAGTCGTCGCTGCCGGGCTTGCCTGAGGGGCCGGCCGCCGCGTTCACGGGCAGGCGCACGGTAAAGCGGGCGCCCTGCATGTCGCCGGCGCTGCTGGCCGTGACCGTGCCGCCATGCTGTTCCACCAGGTGCTTGACGATGGCCAGGCCCAGGCCCAGGCCGCCATGCTTGCGCGTGGTCGAGGCATCGGCCTGGCGGAAACGGTCGAATACGTGGGGCAGGAAGTCTTTCCTGATGCCGATGCCGTTGTCGCTCACCGTGATGGCCAGGCGCGCGCCGTCGCGGCGCGCCTCGATATCGACCCGCCCCCCTTGCGGCGTGAATTTCAGGGCATTCGACAGCAGGTTCCAGATCACTTGCTGGATGCGGCTGGGGTCGCCGGTGAAGCTGCCCGCATCGCTGGCGATGCTGCTGTGGATGGCGATGTGCTTGGCGTCGGCGGCCGGGCGCAGGGTTTCGATGGCCGAGGCGATGATGCCGGCCGGCGCCAGGGGCTGCAGGTCGAGCAGCACCTTGCCCGAGGTGATGCGGCTCATGTCGAGCAAGTCTTCGATCAGCTGGGCCTGCGCGCGCGCATTGCGTTCGATGCTATGCAGGCCGCGGTGCAAATCGGCCTGGTCGCGCGTGCCGCGCCGCAGCACCTGGGCCCAGCCCAGGATGGCTGACAGCGGCGTGCGCAGTTCGTGCGACAGGGTGGCGAGAAAATCATCTTTCAGCTGGTTGGTGCGCTCAGCCTCGGCGCGTGCTTCGCGTTCGCTGTCGAGCAGCACCTTGCGCTCTTCGGCGGCCCGCGTGGCGGCCGCGTACAGGCGCGTATTGTCGAGCGCGACGGCGGCCTGGGCCGCGATGCCCGCGACGATGCGTTCGCTGCGCGCGCTGAACATGCCCGCCTGCGGGTGGCCGAGCAGCAAGCGCCCCAGCGGCAAGCCCGCGCGCGAGCTGACGGGCAGGCTCAGGCAGCTGCGCAGCTGCGGCCCGTCGGCGCCACCGTCCGGCGCCGCCAACAGGTCGTTCTGGCGCGTGGCCGGGCCGAGGCGCAGCTCGGCGGCGATGGCGTCGGCCTGCCGCAGGCTGATGCCGCTCACGGCGCGCGCCGCCGGCAGCGCATCCGCATCGGGCGCGGCCCCATCGTCGTGGTAGTAGAAGGCGCCGAAGCGCGCGCCGCTGATGCGCGTGGCCGCATCGACGGTTTCCTGCAGCAGGGCGGGCAAGTCCAGGGTGCCGGCCAGGGCCGCGCCCGTGTTGTTGAGCAATTCGAGCACGCGCGTCTCGTCGCGCAGCGCTTCCTGCGCCCGCTTGACCTGGTCGACGTCGGTGCTTGTGCCAAACCAGCGCAGCAGCCGGCCGCCCCGGTCGCGCACGGGATTGGCGCGCGTCAGGAACCAGCGGTACTGGCCGTCGGCGCCGCGGATGGGGAACTCCATTTCGAAGGGCGTGCCGTCGCGCAAGGCGCTCTTCCAGGCTTGCAGCATCTGCGGCAGGCGCTGGGCGTCGTAGGCGAGGCTCCAGCCGTCGCCGGCCATCTGGCCGGCGGTGGTGCCCGTGTAGTCGTGCCAGCGCTGGTTGTACCACGACATGGTGCCGTCGAAGCTGGCGATCCAGGCCAGCTGGGGGATGGAATTGGCCAGCGCGCGCAAGTCTTCCTCGCTCTGGCGCAGGCTGTCGTCGGCCGCCTTGCGCTGGCTGATGTCCTGGATATACGTGGTCAAGCCCTCGCTGGAAGGGAAGAGGCGCACTTCCAGCCAGCGCCCCAGCGGCGGGTAGTACAGTTCGAAGCTGCAGCCTTGCTGCTGCGTCATGGCGCGCCGGTACTGCGTTTCCAGTGCCGTGCCCTGCAAATCGGGGCAGGCTTGCCACAGGCTGCTGCCCGCCAGCGGGCTGCCGGGCTGGCGCCGCGGCGCCAGCATGTCGGCGCCGCGCGCATTGATGTAGCGGATGGTCCAGTCGCGGTCGAGCAGGCTGAAGCCGTCGGTAATGCTTTCAAGCAAGTTGGCGAGATGCTCGTCCGACAGGCTCGGCGCCCCCGACGGGGGAAGCAGATCTTGCTTGCGTTCATGCTTGGCCATTGAAAATCCTGCAACTGTGAGTCTGCCGCACGGGCTCTTGCCCCGCCGGGCCGCCGTCGCCACGCTCAGTTAATAAGTGGGTCATGATGGTGCCGTCAGCCGTCATGAAGGAGGGGCGGCACAAGCGCCCCTGTCTGGCTGGTATTGTAGCCCCAAGCGGCGCGCCGCCACCGCACGCTTGCGCGCCTGACGGCGGTCCCTTGCAGATAGCACTGGACAGGCTGGAAAGCAGTCCCTATAATCCCGCTTCTTTCGAGGCAGCAACTTCTCGATTCGCTGGACGCGACTGTGAAAGCAGAAGTGCCCATCGATAAAAGGCGTGAGCTTTTTGGCAGTGAAAAGGTAGTCGGTCATGCGGGGCGGTATTCTGCAAAATCAGCTAAGCGATTGAAAAATCGAACTTTTCAAAGCGAAATGAATACGCTATAATGTTTGCCTGCGCGGCTGTAGCTCAGCTGGATAGAGTACTTGGCTACGAACCAAGGGGTCGTGGGTTCAATTCCTGCCAGCCGCACCAGAATACTGAAAATCAGACTTTGCCTGGTTTTGTTGTAACAAGTTTCACCTCCATGTTGTTGATGGAATGTTGTAGAAGTTTTGCGGCTGTAGCTCAGCTGGATAGAGTACTTGGCTACGAACCAAGGGGTCGTGGGTTCAATTCCTGCCAGCCGCACCAGTATTTATTTGTATCGTTGCCAGAACCGGGTTTGCCCGGTTGTGATGAAAGTTTCAAGCTTCGCGCCGTTCGGCGAAGTGTGTCAGAGTTTGCGGCTGTAGCTCAGCTGGATAGAGTACTTGGCTACGAACCAAGGGGTCGTGGGTTCAATTCCTGCCAGCCGCACCAGTATCAGCAGTAGAGAAAAGCCCGGGGAGTCCGCTCTCCGGGCTTTTTTTCGTCATGACGGCGCGCGGACAGCGCTCATGCTGGCGGCCTGGGCAATTGTGAAATATCCGCACGGTGCCCTTTGCCATTCTGCAAAGCCCTGCTATAATCTTGTCTTAGGCGGCTGTAGCTCAGCTGGATAGAGTACTTGGCTACGAACCAAGGGGTCGTGGGTTCAATTCCTGCCAGCCGCACCAGAATATCGGGGATCAGATTGTAAAATCTGGTCCCCTTTTTCGTTTCTGGCGCGGCTTTACGCCGCGCCGTTGGCGGCACGCCGGTACTGCTGGCGAAACGCGCGCGGCGTCATCTGCCTGGCGGCGCGGAACTGGCGGTTGAAAWGCGCGAGGTTGCGGTAGCCCGCCTCCTGCGCGATGACGGCGATGGCGTGATTGCTCTCGATCAGCTGTTGGCAGGCGCGGCCGATGCGCAGCCGCGCCAGGTACTCGCCCGGCGTGCAATGCGCGTGGCGCTTGAAACGGCGGTGAAACGCGCCCAGCGACAGGGCCGCCTTCTGCGCCAGGGTGTCCAGTGCGATTTCTTCGCGGAAATGCGCGTGCATGAAGTCCAGCACGCCGGCCATGCGCTGGTGCTGCCCATCGGGCAGCGGCGCCTGCGCCGTCGAGGCCAGCGGCCGCGCGCCCGCATCGCCCGCCAGGTCCAGCAGCACGTCGAGCAGCAGCGGCAAGCGCTGCGGCACGGGCAGGGCGTTCAATTGCAGCAGTCTGGCTGCGCTGCGCGCGCTCGTGTCCGTTGAAAAATGCAGGGCAGGGCCGGCGCGGGCCGCCAGTTGCCGCAGACCGTGCAATTCGGGAAAGCAGGCCGCCAGCCGCTCCAGCCACTCCAATGAAAACCACACGACGACGGCCAGCATCGGTTGCGCGCCGTCGATGCGCTCGCTGGCCGACCAGGTGTGCGGCAAATTCGGCCCCAGCAGCACCAGGTCGCCCGGTTCGAAGTCGCCCAGGTGGTCGCCGATGTAGCGCTGCCCCCGCGCATTGACCGTCAGGGTCAGCTCGAACTGCGGGTGGTAATGCCAGAGGAAGGGAATGGCGTCGAGTTCGCGCCACAGCAAGCCCCAGGAGTGGCCTGCCGGTATCGTGACTTGTTCGAATAAAGGCGTCATTGTGACGTTTGAAGCGTATGAATAGTCAGGATAGTATCAGTATCGGCCGCCCGGCGCGCATTTTACGGTGCCGCGCCAGCGCACAATCTGTCTCACACCAACCCAGGAGACAGCGATGCAGAACCCATATCAATACGGCGAAGACCGTCCCGGCAACCCGTCCGTGGCGTACACGGAACAGACGCAGTTGCGCGACATCCAAAAGCAGCTGCCCCTGCGCGTGCTGTCCGACAGCGACTTTTTGCACTGGCAAACCTACGGCTACGTCATCGTCAAGGAGGCCGTGTCGCCCGACCAGGTGCGGCGCACAACAGATTTCCTGTGGGAATTCCAGGGACTCGACCAGCACGATCCCTCCACCTGGAACCGGGAGCAGTTGCGCGACCACGCGATGAAGGAACTCAACGGCTCCGGCATGGTCGAGGCTTATCACCACCAGACCCTGTGGGATAACCGCCAGACCCCGCGCGTGGTCGACGCCTTCGTCGACATCTGGGACCGCCAGGATCTGTGGGTAACGATCGACCGCGCCAACCTGAACACGCCGAACCATGGCAAGCGCAAGTTTGGCGGCTTCATCCACTGGGATGCCGATACCACGCTCGACCCGCTGCCCGTCAACGTGCAGGGCGTGCTGGCCCTGTCCGACACCTCGCCCGAGAGCGGCGGTTTCCAGTGCTATCCGGAGCTGTTCAATAATTTATTGAGCTGGCGCAAGACGGTGCCGCAAGACCGCAATCCCTGGCAGCCGGACCTGGCGACGGTGCCCTACCCGATGGAATTCATCGCCATGAAGACGGGAGAACTGTTGATCTTCAACAGCCTGCTGGCGCACGGCATCCGCCCGAACACGTCCACGGACCAGGTGCGCCTGGCGCAATATATTTCCTTTACGCCAGCGCAGGAAGACAATCAAAGTCTGCGCGACTGGAGGGTGCAAAGCTGGCGCGAGCGCAGCGCGCCGCAGGGCTACGCCTTTCCCGGCGACCCCGAGGAAAAGGAAAAGCTGCGCTACCCGCAGGCGCGCTTGAGCACGCTGGGCGAGCGGATCCTCGGCGCGCGCGACTGGTAAGCCACGCGGTAAGCCACGCTCTGTCCGTCAGGCTTGCCTGCCGGATAGACAATTGCCGGCAAATGCACGATCATGGCCTGACTTGCCATCGACCGAGGAAACGCATGAGTATCATCACCTGCATCGAAGACTTGCGCGTGCTGGCCCAGAAACGGGTGCCGCGCATGTTTTACGACTACGCCGATTCCGGCTCCTGGACGGAATCGACGTACCGCGCCAACAACAGCGATTTCGCCAAGATCAAGTTCCGCCAACGCGTGGCCGTCAACCTGGAAAACCGCAGCCTGGCCTCGACCATGGTGGGACAGCACGTCTCGATGCCGGTGGCCCTGTCGCCCACGGGCTTGACGGGCATGCAGCATGCGGATGGCGAAATCCTCGCGGCCCAGGCGGCCGAGCGCTTCGGCGTGCCGTTCACGCTGTCGACCATGAGCATCTGCTCGATCGAGGACGTGGCGGCGAACACGACAAAACCGTTCTGGTTCCAGCTGTACGTGATGAAAGACCGCGAATTCATCAACCGCCTGATCGACCGCGCCAAGGCGGCAAAATGCGGCGCGCTCGTGCTGACCCTGGACTTGCAGGTGCTGGGCCAGCGCCACAAGGACTTGCGCAACGGCCTGTCCGCGCCGCCCAAGCTCACCATCCCGAACATCCTCAACATGGCCACCAAGCCGCGCTGGGTGGCGGGCATGCTGGGCACGCAACGCCGCGGTTTCGGCAACATCGTCGGCCACGCCACGTCCGTGTCCGACATGTCGTCGCTGTCGGCCTGGACGCAGCAGCAGTTCGACCTGAGCCTGTCGTGGGCGGACGTGGAATGGATCAAGCAGCGCTGGGGCGGCAAACTGATCATCAAGGGCATCATGGACCCGGAAGACGCGCGCCTGGCCGTGGAAAGCGGCGCCGACGCGCTGATCGTCTCGAACCACGGCGGGCGCCAGCTCGACGGCGCGCAATCGTCGATCGAAGCCTTGCCCGCCATCGTCGACGCCGTCGGCAGCCAGATCGAGGTGCACATGGACGGCGGCATCCGCTCGGGCCAGGACGTAATCAAGGCCGTGGCGCTTGGAGCAAGGGGCGTCTACATCGGCCGCCCGTTCCTGTATGGCCTGGGCGCCATGGGCGGGCCGGGCGTCACCAAATGCCTGGACATCATCCGCAACGAACTCGATTTGACGATGGCGTTTTGCGGCTTGCGCGACCTGCAGCAGGTGGACAAGAAAATCCTGCTGCCGGGCACGTTCTAAGCCGTCACGCGCACGATGTGAAAACCTTCCGCTGTGGCGGGCGGCACGAAGTGGCGCGTGATGGCGTCAAAATCGGCGTCGCTGGTGGAAAACGGGTGCAAGCCGCTGGCATTGCGCTGGCGCAAGCGCGCCTTGCATTCCTCATCCGGCACGTCCAGGTAGTGCAGCACGTGCGGCACGCCTGCCTGCTGGAACAGTTCGCGCATCCAGGCGCGGCTGGCGGGTGTATTTGCAGGGAAATCGAGCACGACGGACACGCCCGCCCGCAGCATCTGCTGGGCCAGAGGCGCGACGGCCGCGCGCAGCCGCGCCGCGCAGGCGACATAGTCGGCCAGGCTGGCGATCTGGCCCGGATACAGCTGCGCCAGCAGGCTGTCTTCGCTGATGCGCACGGTATGTGGCGCTTGCGCAAGCTGGCTGGTCAAGGTGGATTTGCCCGAGGCAATCTTGCCGCACACGAGGTGCAGGGTGGGGGTAACCGGGGTGCTGGAAGTGGTGTGCATGGTCGCTCGCTGAAGTGAAAAATAAAACCTGCGAGACGTCTTGATTGTTTGCTGCAGATCAAAGCCGCCTTGCAGGCGGCTTGGTCAATGTCATTCCTGTCCAGCCACCATGTGTGAAATGGCGGCAATAATCGATGGCAGGGGCGGGAATGGCGATGGCATGGGCTAACGATGCCATGCGATGGATGGCACTGTCAATACTTGGTCTTTACTCGAACAATTGCCGGTACTGCGCATACGGTTCCATGCCCATGCTGGCGCGGCGCTGCTCCAGCCGCTGCGGATCGTCGATGGGGACGGGGACCGTCTTGCCGGTGCTATCCGTGCGGAACTGGCTGCCGTACAGCTGCGGCAGCTTGTCATTGCTCAAGTCGCGGTCGATCGCCAGGGCCAGCTTCGAGGGCGTGATTTCCCCCCTTGCCGCTGCCGCGCGCATCAGCGGCAGGCTGGTCTTGAGGAAGGCACTGGAACCATGCTGGGCGATCAGCCAGGCGCTGCCCGCCGCCTTGTAGCCGACCATCGTTTGCGTGGGCCAGCCCTTGCTGGCGATGATTTGCCGCAAGCGTTGCTCGCGCGCCTTATCCGTGGCCAGCATGCGCTGGCGCGTGGCCACGTCCGGCCCCGTAGGCGGGAATCCCGCGCGCAGGGCCTGGTCTTCCTGTTCCATGGTCCGCAATTCGGCTGCCAGCGCCGCTTCGGGCACTGCCGCCGGATACAGCAGGAAGTCCAGCGCGCCCGCCGTGGCCGCGTTGAAGATGAGCTTGGGTTCCGCTTCCCAGCCGGGCGATTGCAGCAGCAGCGCCAGGGTGGCGCCTTCCGGTACATCAATGCGGTAGCGGCCATTTTCGACCGTGCCATGTATCTGCGGCTCGCCGTGCATGCGCTCGGCAACGATGCTGATGGCTTGCGGCAGCGGCGTTCCATTGCTGCGGATAATGCCGCTCAGCTCAAAGGCGCCCGCATGGACGCTCCAGCACAGCACGATGGCGCAGATCAGGCGTGGCATGGGCATCCGTTCATGCATGGTGGATGTCGAGTTTGCTCCACGCATCTTGGAACGCGGCGTCATCGAGCGGCCGTGCATGCGGGTCGTCCTGCCGGAACAGGCCGCCGATCAGCATGTCCTGGATGGCGCCCGTGAAACCGCCATACGACGAGGCGCGGCCCCACTGGCGCCGCGTGTGGGCGAAGACGACGGCGTCTTGCTGCGCGGCCAGTTGCGCCAGCGCTTGCCGCAAGGTGGCGGCCGCTTCCGGGCCCATGTCCGTGGCGATGGCGCACACCAGGCGCTGGCTGAACTGCAAGGGCTTGCCTGCCAGTCCCAGCAGCGATTCGTTGGCCAGGGCGAGGAACAGGTCGGGCGCCTGGTCGTCCTTTTCGCAGACGGTCCAGGTGGGCGCCCACGCTTCCAGGCTCATGAAGCGCGCTTGCGTCGTGGCCGGCGTGTGCGTCCACTTGGCGTGCGATTTGGCGTCCCAGCCCAGGCGGCCAAAGGGAATCGACTTGCCCTTGGGATTGTATTGATGGCTGCGCACGCCGGCCTTGCCCCTCGCGCTCGCCTGCGCCACGAGGCCGTCGAGGCTGGCGGCAAACGGCGTCCATTGCGCCGCATCCCATAGCGGTATGGCATCGGGCGCGGCCAGCAGCAGGAATACCTCGTAATCACGGAAAAAAAACGCCATGCGCAGTCCTTATAGTTGCAGTTGAGAGATGACCGGCCGCTGGCTGGGGCGCAGCAGGTAGACGCCGTACAGGCACAGGGGCAGCACGGCCAGCAGCGCGACGTACGGCAGGATCGATGCGCCGTCTTCGGCCGGGTGCGGCAAGGTGGCCGTCACCAGCGCGTAATCCCACAGTCCATGCACGAGGACCATGGGCCAGATGGAGCGGGTGCGCAGGCGGATGGCCGCATAGCCGACGCCCTGCAGGGTGGCGGCCACGGCTTGCCACAGGGCGCCGCTGACGTCGCCCGTGGCCAGGCCGTTGGCCGTATGGGCCAGGCCGAACAGCGCCGAGGACATCAGCACGGCGGGCCAGACGGCGTAGCGGTCCAGCATTCCCTGCAGCAAGATGGCGCGGAACATCAGCTCTTCCGAGACGGCCACCAGCGCAGCGTTGCACGCGACGATCAGCAGCACGCGCGGCTGCGGCCAGCCGCCGGCCCAGGCCAGCAACAGCATCAGCAGCGCATACAGCAGGGGCGGCCAGACCAGCCACGTGCTTTTCCACGGTTGCGGTGCGCACAGGCCCGCTTCGCGGCGCTGGCTGGATGCCAGCAGCAGCGCCAGCGCGAACAGGGCGGCCAGCGCCCACGACAGGCCGATACGGCCGGTGACGGCTGCGCCCGGCAATGCGTAGCCGGACGATTCCAGCCAGCGGCCGCCCAGGCTCAGGGCCAGCCAGACGGCCAGTGCGCCGAGGGCAAGCGGCATGGTGAGGCGGATTCTGGGGAGGGATAAGGTCGGCATCGGTGTTTGCTGCTACTGCGTGCTTGGACGAATCGCGAAGTTGCATCAATGATATGGTGGAAACATTGCCATACTACATGAAAATCTGCGTCACAAAATTGCCACATCGTTATAGTTGCATGAAATAATAAGCATTCGTTCACTGCCGCCAGACTGGAGCGCCATGACTTACAGCAAGACCATCACCACTGAACGCCTGATCCTGCGCAAGCCGCAACCCTCGGATGAGTCGGCCCAGTTCGCCATGCATGCCGACCCCGAAGTGATGCGCTATTTCAGCGAACCGCCGTGGGAAGATATCAGCCGCGCCACGCGCCAGATCGCCGAGGACAGCGCCGCTTTCGAGAAAGAGGAATTCTTCCGCTTTGCCGTCGAGCTGAAGGCGACGGGCGAATACCTGGGCAGCTGCAGCCTGTTTTCCGAGCACCGCCAGAACCGCCGCGCCGAGATCGGCTACGCACTGGGCCGCCCGTACTGGGGCAACGGTTATATGCACGAAGCGCTGTCCGCGCTGATCGAATTCGCCTTCGTCGAGCGCGACCTGAACCGCCTGGAAGCCGATATCGACCCGCTCAACGCCGGCTCGGCCAGCGCCCTCGAGCGCCAGGGTTTTAATAAGGAAGGCTTTTTGCCGGAGCGCTGGATCGTCGGCGGCCAGGTCAGCGATTCGGCACTGTACGGCTTGCTGCGGCGCGAGTGGGAAGCGCGGCGCAAGGGCGGTGCGTGAGCGGGCAAGACATCGACGCCGTCCAGCGCTGGCTGGGCCATGCCTTGCCGGCGCATTACCTGAGCTTTATCAAGGACTGGCAGGAAGGCCTGCGCGGCGAACAGGTGCTGCTGTATGGCCTGGAAAGCTTGCGGGAGCGCAACGAAACCTATGATGTGCAGCAATGTTGCCCTGGCTACATGACCATCGGCGACGACAGCGGCGCACGCGCCGTCATGCTGGCCCTCGATGGCGGCGACCGCGCCGTGTACCTGGCGGGCCACGGCTCGATGCGGCGCGACGATTTTGAGCGGGCCGCCGATGATTTCCATGCCTGGCTGGCCGCCGATTGCCCCGTCGATTGACTATTCCAGGAGCAAACGATGAAACCGGCTGACTTGCCCTGTTCCACTCACCCCCTGGTGACCTTGCGCCCCCTGGAACGCAGCGATGCGCCCGCCTGGTATGCCTGCCTGGCCGACCCTGTCGTCATCAAACACACGAGCTGGGACTTGCGCAGCATCGACGACCTGCAAGCCAATTTCGATGACTACGCATCGGCAGACGCGTCTTCGCCCATGCGCCTGGCCGTGGTGCTGCGCGAGGGCGGCCAGCTGGTGGGCACCATCGGCTTGAATGCGATTTCCCCGCAGCACCGCACGGCGGAGATCGCCTACGAGCTGTCGCCCGCCGTGTGGGGGCAGGGCGTGGCCACGACCATCGTGGACGCCGTCGTGGACTGGGGCTTCCGGCGCCTGGACTTGCTGCGCATCCAGGCGACCGTGCTGGAAAGCAATGAGCGTTCGCTGCGCGTGCTCGAACGCTGCGCTTTCGAGCGGGAAGGCTATCTGCGTTGCTACCGGCAAATTCGCGGAAAATCGGGCAACTTCTGGCTGTATGCGCGCCTTGCCGGCGTGCCATGAGCAAAGCGTCCCTGAGTATCCTGCTGGTGGAAGACCACCTGGCCATCGCGCGCCAGGTGCTCGATTTCCTCGACGGCTTGCGCTGGCAGACGGACCATGCGGGCACGGGCGCGCTGGCCGTGCAATTGGCCACGCGCAACGCCTATGACGTGGTGCTGCTGGACCTGAACCTGCCCGACATCGATGGCTTGCAAGTGTGCCGCGCCATCAAGGCGGCCGCGCCCAGCAATGTGCCGGTTCTGATGCTGACGGCGCGCGACTCTTACGAAGACAAGGCGCGCGGCTTTCGCGACGGCGCCGACGATTATTTGACCAAGCCCTTCGACTTGCGCGAGGTGGCCTTGCGCTGCGAAGCGCTGGCGCGCCGGCGGCAGCTGCACGTGCGCCAGGAAATGCGCGTGGGGCCATTCACCTTGCAGACGCGCGCAGGACGCGCCATGTACCGTGACGCACCGCTGCCGCTGACACAGACGGGCTTTAAAATCCTGCTGCTGCTATGCCGTGAGCATCCGCACGCCGTATCGCGCTCGGCCCTGCTGCAAGCCCTGTGGGGCAGCCAGCCGCCCGACAGCGACGCCCTCAAATCGCATATCTACGCGCTGCGCAAGCAGCTGGAACAGCTTGGCGCGGCGGGCGTGCTGGTGACCATACCGCAGCTGGGCTACCGCCTGGCCTTCGACGGGGCGGCCAGCGATGGCTAAGTCGATCCGGCAGCGCCTGTTCGCCGCCCTGGCCGGCTTCACCGTCGTGCTGTGCCTGTGCTACACGGGCCTGGCGCTGGTGATCGCCTACGTGACGGAAGACATGCTGGTGCAGCGCCTGCTCGAACGCGAGGCGGTGGCCGTCAGCCAGCGCTTGCGCCAGCACGGTCAGCTGACGCCGTCTGGCAGCGACCTCATCACGGTTTATGGCCGCTACCTTGACTTGCCGCAAGCGGTGCGCAGACAAATGCCAGCATCGGCCCCGCGCGCGGAAATATTTACCGATACGGGCCAGCATTATCACGTGCTGGCGCTGGACCTCGCTGCTGCCGGCCAGCCGCGGCGCGCCTATCTGCTGGCCGACGTGGCGCCCGTGCTGGTGGTGCAGCGCCTGGTGCGGGAAGTGGGCGGTGTCGTGCTGGGCGTGGCGCTGGCGCTGGTCGCCCTGGCCCTGCTGCTGGCGTACTGGCTGGCGCGCCGCCTCGTGCGGCCCTTGCAGCGATTGGCGCGGGAAGCCCGCCAGCTGGCGCCCGGCGGCGCCGTGCACTTCAGCGGGCGCGACCGTCCCGACGAGATCGGTTTCCTGGCGCGCCGCCTGGAAACCACGTTTGCCGAACTGCAGGCAGTGTTGCGGCGGGAACAGGCATTCGCGCGCGACGTCAGCCACGAACTGCGCACGCCGCTGACCTTGATGCACAACAGCCTGGCGCTGGCCGGCGCGCTGCCCCTGGCGGCAGACGGGCAGGCGCAGCTGCGCCAGGGCGTCGACGACATGCGCGCCACCATCGACGTGCTGTTCGCGCTGGCACGGGCCGAGCAACTGCCAGGCGAGGTGGTCGAGCTGCGCGGCTGCCTGGAGCAATGCCTGCTGCGCCTGCTCGACGAACATCGTTGGGATGCCAGCCTGCTGGCGCTGGACTTGCCCGAGCGGCTGGCGGTGATCGGCAACCCGCAGCTGACGATGTTGCTTATCAATAACTGTCTGGCGAATGCCCTGTTCCATGGCGGCCCCGCTTGCCGCATCAGCATTGCGTTTGCGCAAGGCCGCCTGAGCATCGTCAATACGGTGACGGCGGGACAGCCGCGGCGCATCCACGGTTTCGCGCACGGCCAGAACCTGCTGCTGCGCCTGGCAAAAGCCATGCGCTGGGACATTGTTTTCCATCCCGGCGAAGCGCAGTACCGCGTCGACATCCTTCCCCTCCAGAAACAGTAAAAAGCACGGAGATTTCACCGCGATTTCACCGGCGCCTGCGTAAGCTGCAAGCTCTTGATCAACGGAGAAAACCGCATGAAATGTCTTATCAGTCTGCTGGTGCTGGCGTGCGCCAGCTTCCCCGCGCTGGCGCAAGTTAGCAGTCTCGTCCACAAAGACGAAAAACGCCGCTACATCGTCTACACGCCCGCCGCCTACGACCAGGCGCCGCGGCAGGCGTTTCCCGTCGTCTTCAATTTCCATGGCGGCGGCATGAGCATGGCGGAACAGATGCTGTACACGCAGATGAACAAGACGGCCGAGCGGCACCGGTTCATCGTCGTCTACCCGCAAGGCATCAGGCAGGACTGGAACGTGGGCTTCGGCATGGATTACCTGGCGGGCACCGATGACGTCGGTTTTACGCAGGCGATGTTGAGCAAGCTCAAGCAGGATTACCGCGTCGACGAGAAACGCGTGTATGCGACGGGCCTGTCGCGCGGCGGCTTCTTTGCCCTGCGCCTGGCGGCCGAGCTGCCGCAGCAGTTCGCCGCCGTCGCCTCGGTGGGGGCGCCCATGCCGGAACCGGTGCGGCAGCATCACATTCAGAAGGACAAGGTCGGCATGCTGCTGATACAGGGTACGGCCGACAAGGTCGTGCTGTTCGAGGGCAAGGCCGCCAGCTACCTGTCGGCCGAAGACACGTTTGCCTACTGGCGCAGGCACAACGGCATCGACGGCGCCGCGCCGCAGCCGCGCCTGATGCCAGGTCCTGCCGGCGACGCCACGCAAGTGACTTGGCTGGAGCAGGGTGCGGGCGGCGCCGGCGTGGCCTTGCTCACCGTCAAGGAGGGCGGCCACACCTGGCCGGGCGCCGACGCTTTTAATATTGGCCTGCCCATCGGCAAGACCACGCGCGCCATCGATGCGAATGAGGTGATGTGGGAATTTTTCAGCAAGCACCGGCGATAACGCTGCGGGGACGCGGGTGCCTGTGGCACACTCTTGTCATCTTGAATCTTGCATGAGGAAATGATGAACAGCCACCCCGTCGCCATCTTTTGCCGTTCGCTGGGCCAGTTGTCGGCCATGCTGGACAAGCTCGACGCGCAACCGCAGCTGCTGGCGGCGCGGCTGCACCCGGACATGCTGCCGTTCGCCCAGCAGGTGCGCGCGGCCGTGAGTTTTTCGCTGCGCGGCTGCTGCCCGCTGGCGGGGCTGGAGGTGGCCGATTTCAGCGGCGCCGCCAGCCTGCAGGAGCAGATCGCGCAGACCATGCGCTACCTCAAGGACATTCCCGCAGAGCGCTTCGACGGGCCGCCAGACCGCATCTGCCGCGACCGCGCCGGCTTTGCCGACATCGCGCTGCCAGCCAATGAATATTTGAATTTGTACATCTTGCCGAATTTTTACTTTCACTTCAGCATGGCGTATGCGATTGCGCGCAGCGCCGGCGCGGCCATCGGCAAGGGCGATTTCGACGGCTATCATGCTTACGCGCCGGGTTTCAGCTTCGAGCATCCCGCCGCGCCGTAGCGCCTACAAGCCCGCTTCCTGCCACGACGCCAACCCCAGCCGCTTCAACAGCCGTCCCGACAGCCCGCAGCTCCAGCAGCTGATCTGGATTTGCCGGTGCCGCCCCTGGTCCGCATGCCAGGCTTGCTCGGCATAATCGAGCAGCGCGTCGCTGAGCGGGGAGGCGTCGGCTGTCGCAGGCAAGCGCGACATCAGTTCGAACACGCCGTGAGGCGTCTCCTTGATCTGCAGCAAACCGGCCAGCAGCGCGCGCAGCGCGGCGCCGTCGATGTTGGTGCTCGCTTGCGTGAAACGCCGCTGCCAGCACAGGCTGCGTTGCGGCCACAGGGCCAGCAGCGCGGGCGCGTCGGCCGTCCGCAGCTGTCCGACCAGCTCGTCCGCTTCGAGAAACAGGTCGAGGCGGTCGTATTCCTCGTCGTCGCCGCGCAGCAGTTCATCGAGTTCGGTCAGTATGCTCATGCCACCACGTTCACTGGAGCGCCGCGTTCGAACGCTTCGATATTGCCTATCAGGATGTCGGCCAGTTTTTGCATGGCTTCACCGCTGGCCCAGGCCGTGTGCGGGGTGAGGATGAAGTTGGGCAGGCGCAAATTCAACAGCGGATTGTCGGGCGGCGGCGGTTCCTTCGACAGCACGTCGAAGCCGGCGCCGGCGATCACGCCCTGCGTCAATGCCTGGGCCAGCGCCGCTTCATCGACGAGGCCGCCCCGCGCCGTGTTGATCAGCAGGGACGTGGGCTGCATGCGCGCCAGCTCTTGCGCTCCGATGATGTTGCGCGTCTTGTCCGTCAGGGGCAGGTGCAGGCTCAGGACGTCGGAGGTGGCCAGCAGTTCGTCAAAACTCACCTCCTTGACGCCGTCCTCCTGGATCGGGGAGCGGTTGTGGACGATCACCTGCATGCCGAAGGCGCGTCCCAGCTGGGCCACGGACTTGCCCAGCGCGCCGTAGCCGAGCAGGCCCAGGCGGCTGCCGGCCAGGTCGCGGATCGGGTGGCCGAACAGGCAGAAGCGGTCCGACGCCTGCCACAGGCCCGCTTCCACATCAAAGCGGTAGGCGATGAGCTGGCGGCGCAGGGCCAGCATCAGGGCCAGGGTGTGTTCGGGCACGGTGGCGCGCGCGTAGTCGCGGATATTCGCCACGACGATGCCCCGCTCGCGGCAGGCGGCCAGGTCGAGGATGTCCGTGCCCGTGGCGGCCACGGCGATCATCTTCAGGTCGGGCAGTTGCGCCAGCTCGGCCGCGCGCAGCGGCACCTTGTTCGTGATGGCAATGGTGGCGCCTTGCAGGCGGGATACCGTCTGCCCGCTGCCCTTGGTATGTGGATATTCTTCCCAGCTGTGGGCGAAGCCGGGCGGGCGCACGGTGGCGATCAGGCTGTCGCGGTCGAGAAAGACGATGCGGTGCGGGTGCGGCGGTGTGCTTGCTGCGGTCATGGCTGGGCCTCGGTCAGGGCGGCGCGCGCGGGCAGGGCGCTCTTGCCCTTCAGCTGCGTGGCCGGGTGGTTGGTAAACATGTCGGCGACCCATTCGACAAACACGCGCACCTTGGCGGACAGGTGGCGGTTGGGCGGATAGATCACGTGGATGGGCAGCGGGTCGGATTCCCAATCGCCCAGCAATTCCACCATTTTGCCCTGTTCCAGCAGCGGCGCAAGCATGAAATGCGTCATTTGCACGATGCCCAGGCCGGCCAGGCCGGCCGCCGCGTAGGCGTTCGAGTCGTTCAGGGCGATATGACTGGGCATGGACATCTGGATGCGTTCGCCGGCGCGCGTGAAATCCCATTCAAAGGTCTTGCCCGTCTTGGCGGAGAAAAAATTCACGCCCCGGTGCTGCGCCAGGTCGTTCGGGTGCTGCGGCGTGCCGTGGCGCGCCAGGTAGCCGGGCGCGGCGCAGGTAATGAAATGCAGCACGCCGACGCGGCGCGCGATCAGGTTCAAATCGCCCAGTTCGCCGCCGCGCACGGCGCAGTCGACGCCTTCCTCGATCAGGTCGACGGGCCGGTCGCTGCAGCCGAGTTCCAGCGAGATATCGGGGTAGCGGGCGAAGAAGTCGGGCAGGGCGGGGATGATCAGTTCGCTGGCCAGGGCCGTGGGCGCGTCCACGCGCAGCCGTCCGCTGGGGCTCAAGCGCGTGCGCGACAGCGATTCCTCGGCCTCGCGCACGTCCGACAGGATGCGCACGCAGCGTTCGTAGTAGGCGGCGCCGTCGGAAGTGATGCTGACGTGGCGTGTGGTGCGGTTGAGCAACTTGACCGACAGGCTGCTTTCCAGCGACTGGATCAGGGTCGACACGGTGGCTTTCGGCAGCTGCATGTTTTCCGCCGCGCGCGTGAAGCCGCCCGCATCGACGACTTGAATGAAGACTTCCATGGCTTGCAGCTTGTTCACTTGATTTCCTATCACTTTCTGCGCGATTATTCAGAATTCTGAACAATCAATTCGGCATTGCACTCTTTATCAGATTGTAGATCAAGTCTATAGTTGTTGTACTGCAGCATAAATGTGATTGCCGCAGGAAGTTCACAGGAGAAATATCATGGGTCACCGGAATGGAATCTTTGCAGTGCTTGCTCTCGCTATGAGCTCGCTCGCTCTGGCCGCGATGGTATCGACGGATGCTTACTCGCTGGCGGCGCAAAGCGAAGCCAGTGCCTATAGCGCCCTGACCCATGAAGTGGGCGGCGTCGCCCTGTTGTGCCTGAACGACGCGGTGCGCGATGCTGCGGTGCAGCCGGTGGTGGCGCAATGACGTTTGCCGACTACGCGGCCGAACTGGCACCTGGCCAGGCGCTGAAGATACGCGACATCGAGGTGCAGGGCGCGCAGGATGCGCTCGGCGCGCGCGTCTACACGGCCGGCGTGCCGGGCGCCAAGCAGCCGAACCTGATGGTCTTCTTCCATGGCGGCGGTTTTGTGGCCGGCGACCTGGACGATGCGGACGACTTCCTGCGCTGCCTCGTGCTGAGCAACCCCGACCACGTGGTGCTGGCAGCGAACTATACTTTGGCGAAGGTACGGCCATTCCCCGCCGCCGTGGAAGACGCGCATGCCGTGCTGCTGTGGGCAAAAAAGAACAAGTCCAAGCTGGGCTGGACGGGCAAGCAGATGGTGGTGTCGGGCATCGAAGCGGGCGCCAACCTGGCAGCCGTGTGCGCCATGATGTCGCGCGACCGGGGCGGACCGCCCCTCGCGGGCCAGGTGCTGATCATGCCCATGCTCGATCCCGGCCTGTCGACTTGTTCGATGCGCTCCTTGCCGACCTGCCCCGACCAGGCCGAAGTGGCCGACCAGTGCGCCGCCGCCTACCGCGGCTACCTGCCGAATGCCGCTGACCGTACCCATCCGTACGCGTCGCCATTGCAGTCGAGCCGCCTGAAGAACCTGCCGCCGGCCTTGATATTGTCCAGCGAAGACGACCCATTGCGCGACGAGGCTGAACAATACGGCAGCAAATTGATTGCCTGCGGCATCAAGACCACCGTGCGGCGCATGGCTGCCGCGCCGCTGCAGGACGCCAGCGCCCGTAATGAATGCGCCTGCAAGGTGCAGGTATTGAGCGAAATTAGCAGTTTCGTCGCCGGACTCGGGCAGGAACCCGAGTCATGAGGCCGCCATCTGCGGCACCGCAAAAAAACTTACACTAATCAGTTTACTTTTTGAGTTTCGGTTGCTACACTACGCAGTGTAGTTCCCATCCTGTCTGCGTTGTGCGCTCGCACAGCCAGCTTCGTCGTCCCCGTCCGCTTTTAAACAGCGGGCGGCCTGTTTACCTTTGATCGAGCGCCGTCGGGCGCCATGGCACCACCATACGCTGCAGTTTCCACTTTTAGCTGGGTTGCTTCCTGCCGCCCATACCATTAGAAATTTTCATAAAACAGGGAAATAAAATGAAAAACGTTCAACAATTTTCCACTCTGCTGAAGCCCCTGGCTGCCTCGCTTGCGCTGGCAGGCCTCGTGGCTGTGAGCCTGGCCGGCTGCGATACGGCCAACAGCAAGGTGCCCGACGCGCCAGCGGCCGGCGGCCCGCCCATCTCGGCCGCCGCCGTCGTTGAAAAACAGATCACGGAAACGCAGGAATTCTCGGGCCGCCTGGAAGCGATCGAGCGCGTGGAAATCCGCTCGCGGGTCGGCGGCTTCATCACGGCCGTCAACTTCAAGCCGGGCAGCGAAGTCAAAAAGGGCGATGTGCTGTTCGTCATCGATCCGCGCCCCTTCCAGGCTGAAGTGTCGCGCGCCGAAGGCACGGCCGCTTCCGCCCGCGCCAGGGCGGAACTGGCCAAGCTGGAACTGTCGCGCGCTGAAAAGCTGCTGGCCGAAAAAGCCATCGCCCAGCGCGAATTCGATGAAAAGGCCTCGGGCCTGAAAGAGCTGGACGCGAATGTCCGCTCGGCGCAAGCCGCGTATGAAGCGGCCAGGCTGAACCTGTCGTACACGCAGGTGCAGGCGCCGATCAGCGGCCGCGTCAGCAAGGCGGAAATCACCGTCGGCAACCTGATCGACGCCTCCGCCATTTTGACGTCAGTGGTGTCGACGGACCGCATCTACGCCAGCTTCGACGGCGACGAGGATACCTATCTGCGCGTGGCCGGCACGGCGCAAAAGGGCACGCCCGTCACCGTCAAGGTAGGCCTGGCCAACGAAACGGGCTTCCCGCACGAGGGCAAGCTGGAATTCGTCGACAACCAGCTCGACCCGGCCACGGGCAGCGTGCGCATGCGCGCCACCTTCGCCAACGCCGAGCGCCAGCTGGTGCCGGGCCTGTTCGCGCGCATTCAGCTCGATGGCGGCAACGGCCCGCACGCACAAAGCACGGCGCTGCTGATCTCCGACCGCGCCGTCGGCACGGACCAGAGCCGCAAATACGTCTACGTGGTGGGTGCCGACAACAAGGCCGAATACCGTGCCGTCAAGCTGGGCCCGACCTCGGACGGCTTGCGCGTGGTGCGCGAAGGCTTGAAGGCGGGCGAAAAAATCGTCGTCAACGGCTTGCAGCGCGTGCGCCCCGGCGCGCCGGTGACGCCGCAGATGGTGGCGATGGATTTCGACCCGACCGCGCCCGTCGCCCCTGCAAAACCTGAAGCAAAAGACGCCAAGATCGCCGCCAAGGCAGCATCGACTTCCAAGGAATAAACATGAATTTTTCCCGCTTTTTCATCGACAAGCCGATCTTCGCGGCGGTGCTGTCGATCGTCATATTCGTGGCCGGGCTGCTGTCGATATTCGGCCTGCCCATCTCCGAATATCCCGACGTCGTGCCGCCATCGGTGGTGGTGCGCGCGCAATACCCGGGCGCCAACCCGAAAGTGATCGCCGAAACCGTGGCCGCGCCGCTCGAAGAGCAGATCAACGGCGTCGAGAACATGCTCTACATGTCCTCGCAAAACACGTCCGACGGCGCGATGATGCTGACCGTGACCTTCAAGATCGGCACCAACGTCGAGCAGGCCGAGACGCAGGTGCAGAACCGCGTGCAGCGCGCCTTGCCGCGCCTGCCCGAGGAAGTGCGCCAGATCGGCGTGACGACCGTCAAGTCCTCGCCCAACCTGACCATGGTGGTGCACCTGGTCTCGCCGAACAAGCGCTATGACGACATGTACCTGCGTAACTACGCGGTGCTGAACGTCAAGGACCAGCTGGCCCGCCTGCCCGGCATGGGCGACATCCAGATCTTCGGCGCCGGCGACTACGCCATGCGCATCTGGCTCGATCCGCAAAAGGTGGCGGCGCGCGGCATGACGGCCAACGACGTCGTCGACGCCATCCGCGAGCAGAACGTGCAGGTGGCCGCCGGCGTGATCGGCGCCTCGCCAGCGAAGAACTCGGACTTCCAGCTGACCGTCAACACCCAGGGCCGCCTGCAGACGCCCGAGGAATTCGGCGCCATCATCGTGCGCACCAATGCCGACGGCGCCGTGACGCACCTCAAGGATGTGGCGCGCGTGGAAATGGGCGCCAACAGCTACTCGCTGCGTTCGCTGCTGAACAATAATCCTGCCGTCGGCATGGGTATTTTTGAAGCGCCGAACGCCAACGCGCTGCAATTGTCTTCCGACGTGCGCGCCAAGATGGACGAGCTGAAAAAAGACTTCCCGCAAGGCGTGGAATACCGGATCGAGTACGACCCCACGCAATTCGTGCGTTCGTCCATCGAAGCCGTGATCCATACCCTGCTGGAGGCGATTGCCCTGGTGGTGCTGGTGGTGATCATCTTCCTGCAAACCTGGCGCGCATCGATCATTCCGCTGCTGGCCGTTCCCGTGTCGATTGTCGGCACCTTTGCCGTGATGCTGGGCTTCGGCTTCTCGATCAACACCCTGTCGCTGTTCGGCCTCGTGCTGGCCATCGGTATCGTCGTCGATGACGCCATCGTGGTGGTGGAAAACGTCGAGCGCAACATCGAGGATGGCTTGTCGCCGCGCGACGCCACCATCCAGGCCATGAAAGAGGTCAGCGGTCCCATCGTCGCCATCGCCCTGGTGCTGTGCGCCGTGTTCGTGCCGATCGCCTTCGTGCCCGGCCTGTCGGGCGAGTTCTACCGCCAGTTCGCGCTGACCATCGCCATTTCGACCGTGATCTCCGCTTTCAGCTCGCTGACCCTGGCGCCGGCCCTGTCGGCCGCACTGCTCAAGCCGCACGATGCGCCGAAGGACGCGCTGACGCGCGGCATGGACAAGGTCTTCGGCCGTTTCTTCACCTGGTTCAACCGCTTCTTCGGCCGCGCCTCGCACCGCTATGAAGCGGGCGTGAAGGGCGTGCTGGGCCGCAAGAGCGCCTCGCTGGGCGTGTATGCGCTGCTCGTCGTTGCCGCCATCTTCACCTTCAAGTCCGTGCCGGCCGGCTTCGTGCCGGCGCAGGACAAGCAATACCTGGTGGGCTTTGCGCAATTGCCCGACGCCGCCTCGCTGGACCGCACGGAAGATGTCGTGCGCCGCATGTCCGACGTCATCAAGTCGGTGCCCGGCGTCGAATCGACCATCGCCTTCCCCGGCCTGTCGATCAACGACTTCACCAATGCGCCGAACGCCGGCATCGTCTTCGCCACCCTGAAGCCGTTCGACGAGCGCTCGACCAAGGAGTTGTCGGGCGGCGCCATCGCGGCCGAGATCAACAAGCGCCTGGGCGGCATCCAGGACGCCTTCATCATGGTCTTCCCGCCGCCGCCCGTCAACGGCCTCGGCACCATCGGCGGCTTCAAGATGATGATCGAAGACCGCGGCAATCTCGGTTACGACGCGCTGTACAACGCCACCCAGGCGCTGGCCGCCAAGGCCTACCAGACGCCGGAACTGGCGGGCGTGTTCTCGGGCTACCAGATCAACGTGCCGCAGCTGTTCGCCGACGTCGACCGCGTGAAGGCCAAGCAGATGGGCGTGCAGCTGCAAACGATCTACCAGACCTTGCAGATCAACCTCGGTTCGCTGTACGTGAATGACTTCAACCAGTTTGGCCGCACCTACCAGGTGCGCGTGCAGGCCGATGCGGCCTTCCGTTCACATGCCCAGGATATCGCGCAGCTCAAAGTCCGTAATGACAAAGGCGAAATGATCCCGCTGTCGTCGTTGATGCGCGTCAAGGATAGTTATGGTCCTGACCGCGTGCAGCGCTACAACGCCTACGCCGCAGCCGATTTCAACGGCGGCGCCGCCCCTGGCGTGTCGAGCGGCCAGGCGCAAGCGGCGCTGGAACGCATCGCCAAGGAAGTGCTGCCGCAGGGGATTTCGTATGAATGGACGGAGCTGACCTACCAGGACATCTTGTCCGGCAATACGATGATCTATGTGTTCCCGCTGTGCGTGCTGCTGGTGTTCCTGGTGCTGGCCGCCCAGTATGAAAGCTGGACCCTGCCGCTGGCCGTGATCCTGATCGTGCCGATGTCGATCCTGTGCGCCTTGTTGGGCGTCAAACTGACCGGCGGCGACAACAACGTGTTTACCCAGATCGCCCTGTTCGTGCTGGTGGGGCTGGCGTCAAAAAATGCCATCCTGATCGTGGAATTCGCCCGCGAACTGGAAGAGCATGGCCGCACCGTCGTGCAAGCGGCGCTGGAAGCGTGCCGTCTGCGTTTGCGTCCGATCCTGATGACGTCGATCGCCTTCATCATGGGCGTGGTGCCCCTGGTGTTCTCGCACGGCGCCGGCTCCGAAATGCGCCATGCGATGGGCGTGGCGGTCTTCGCCGGCATGCTGGGCGTGACCTTCTTCGGCCTGTTCCTGACGCCCGTGTTCTATGTTCTGCTGCGCACCCTGGCGCAGCGTTTTGAGAAAAAACCAGCCGATGCTGCCGCCAAGCCAACTGCTGCGCCAGCATTGAACCTGGAAGGAGATATATATTGAAAACCAATGCAATCATCCGGCGCGCGGCGCCCGTCTTGAGCGCCATGGCCGCTGCCGTGCTGCTGGCGGCGTGCGCGGCGCCCGAGTTCAAGCAGCCGCAGATCGACACGCCGGCGGCGTTCAAGGAAGCGCCAGCGCCCGCCGTGCAGACGGCGGCCGACGGCACGCGCTGGAAGCAGGGCGTGCCGGCGGAGCGCCAGGCGCGCGGCGAGTGGTGGCTGGCCTTCAATGATCCGGCCTTGACTGGCCTGATTAATGAGGCCACGCAGGCGAACGCCAACCTGGCCGTCGCCGCCGCCCGCGTCAAGCAGGCGAGGGCCATTGCCGGCATCGCCGAAGCGGACCGCATCCCGCAAGTGGGCGTCAATGTGGGCGGCCAGCGCAACCGCGCTTCCGCCGTGTCGCTCGGCTTGCCGAACGGCGCGCCGGTGGCGGCGACCAACGTCTACCAGGCCAGCCTGACGGCCAGCTACGAAGTCGATCTGTTCGGCCGGGTGGCGGCCAACGTCAGCGCCTCGCGCAGCGATGCGCTGGCCGTGGAAGCGACTTACCGCTCGGTGCTGCTGTCCTTGCAGGCCGACGTGGCGCAGACCTACTTCCAGCTGCGCGCCACGGACGCCGAACTGGCGACTCTGGAGCAGACGGTGCGCCTGCGCGAGGAAAGCGTGCATGTGAACCAGCGCCGCTATGACCTGGGCGACATCGGCGAATTCGACCTGTCCCGTGCCCGCACGGAGCTGTCGACCGTGCGCGCCGAAGCCATCGGCCTGCAGCGCCAGCGCGCCACCAGCGAGCATGCGCTGGCCGTCCTGCTGGGCAAACCGGCCGCCAGCTTCACGGCGGGCGTCAACCCGCTGCAGGACAGCGGCTTCCTGCCCGTGATCCCGGCCGGCATGCCGTCCTCGCTGCTGGAGCGCCGTCCCGACATCGCGTCGGCGCAGCGCACCATGGAAGCGTCGAATGCGCGCATCGGCGTGGCCAAATCGGCCATGTTCCCGGCCTTGACCCTGAACGCTTCCGGCGGCGGCGCGTCCGATACCTTCTCGGACATCTTCAAGTGGAGCAGCCGCTCCTGGCTGCTGGGCGCCCTGATGTCGATGCCCATCATCGACGGCGGCCGCAACAAGGCTGCCGTGACGCGCAGCGAAGCGCAGCTGGAAGAGTCGGTGGCCACGTATCGCCAGAGCGTGCTGGTGGCCTTCGCCGAGGTGGAAGACAACCTAGCCGGCCTGCGCATCCTGTCGGGCCAGACGCAGCAGATCGACGAAGCCGTCGTCTCGGCGCGCCGTTCGGCCGACCTGGCGCAAAAGCTGTACGACGCGGGCCGTTCCAGCTACCTGGACCTGCTCGACGCGCAGCGCAACCTGGCGGCCATCGAGCGCAACGCCGTGCAACTGCGCGGCAACCGCGCCGTCACCACGGTGGCGCTGATCCGCGCCCTGGGCGGCGGCTGGGGCGAGACGGAGCCGCAGGTCGCGGCCAACTAGTTTCCGGCACCGCGGGCCGGCATTCCCGGCCCGCGGCGAGGAAAACATCGTGAAAACGGCGTCGTGCACGGCACGGCGCCGTTTTTTTGTTTTCAGTCAGTCGAATCCGTTTGCGGACAGGTCGCGTAAATGACTGTGCAAACATGCGCCGCAGGTCATAAGCGATCAGCAGATCATCATGCGCACCTTCGTTCCCGCAGCACTGTTCATCGTTTCCATGCTGGCCGCCGGCGCCCCCTTTGCCGCCATGGCCCCATGGCGGGGGCCTGGAGCATGTAGCGCCAACATCCGTACCTATGATGTGTATCAATCGAATGGCGTGATCAATGTCATGGACACGGTGCTGATGCCGAAACAGATACACGAAAAAGCGGGCGAAAAAAAAGACAGGGGAAACCCTGTCTTTTTGGCTTGCGCGACCTTGATTACTTGGCTGGCGCGGCTGCCGCTGCGGAGGCTGCCGGCGTGGCTGGAACTGCCTTCTCTCCAGTGGCCGCCTTCTTCGCCTTGTGATGCTTAGCTTTCTTGTGCGTCGCTGGCTTGACGGCGGCCGGCGCGGCCGGTGCTTCAGCCTTGGCTGCCGGCGCAACGGCTGCGGCGGAAGCTGCTGGAGCGGCCGGTGCTGCTGGTGCGGCTGGCGTCTGGGCGAAAGCGGCGGTGGCGAACAGGGTGGCGATCAGGGTGGCGATGACTTTTTTCATGATGAAATCCTATCAGGTAATGTGGCGAATGAAACCGGGTGCTGGGGTACTGGATTACTTGGCCGGGGCCGAGGCCGAAACTGGTGCGGCGGCGGTGGCCGATGCCAGTTTTGCGTCAGCCTTGGCCTTGGTCTGCTTGGCTTTATGGTGCGCCTTGGACTTGGTGGCGGCCGCTTCGGTCTTGGCGCTGGCGACGTCCGTTTTCGCGGCGACGACTGCTTTCGCTTCTTTAGCATCGGCCTTGACGACGGCTTGCGCTTCCTTGGCGTCCGCTTTCACGACGGCCTTGGTGTGGGCCGCTTCCACTTTGGCGGGGACCGAGGCTGCTGGCGCTGCTGGCGTCTGGGCAAAGGCAGCGGTAGCGAACAGGCCGGCGATCAGGGTAGCAATTACGTTTTTCATGGTGCAGTCCTCAGTGGTGGTTTGTCTGGTGTGTCTGTTGGTGCCGGGATGATTCCCGTGTCACTGAGCATAAAACGCGCCCCCGGACGCTTGCGTTGACGGTCATTACAAACGCTTACAACTACCGCGTATCCGCCTGCAGGATGTCTTTCGAATGGCGCTGCACGTAGCTTTCGTGGCGAGGGGCGGATTGCCGGTGTCTCGCGTGCGCGCCGTTTTATCGCGTTTCCATGAAGCGGCGGCGCAGAATGCGCCAGGTGGCGCTGCGCCATGCAAAAGGACAGCCGAAGCTGTCCTTGATCTTGCGGGCGAAGTGGCCGCGGGAGCGCAGACCCGGCGGATGCGCTCGCGTGGCCGCTGCCGCGCTTACTTCGCTGGCGCTGGTGCCGCGGGTACCGCTGCTGCCGCTTTCGCTTCATCCGCTTTGACCTTGGCCTTGGCTGCCTTGTGATGGGCCTTGGCCTTGGTGGCTTTCGCATCGGCCTTGGCGCTGGCGACATCGGCTTTCGCGTCGGCGGCGACGGCCGCTTCTTTCGCATCGGCTTTCACGACGGCCTTGGTTTCCTTGGCGTCAGCCTTGGCCACGGCTTTGGTGTGGGCCGCTTCCGCCTTGGCGGGAACGGAGGCTGCCGGAGCGGCCGGGGKTTGCGCAAAAGCGGCGGTGGCGAACAGGGTGGCGAWCAGGGCGGCGATAACTTTTTTCATGATGAAATCCTATCAGGTGGAGTGACGAATGAATTCGGGTRCTGGATTACTTGGCTGGAGCCGGAGCCGAGGCCGAAACTGGTGCGGCGGCGGTGGCCGATGCCAGCTTTGCGTCAGCCTTGGCCTTGGTCTGCTTGGCTTTATGGTGCGCCTTGGACTTGGTGGCGGCCGCTTCSGTCTTGGCGCTGGCGACKTCCGTTTTCGCGGCGACGACGGCTTTCGCTTCTTTTGCATCGGCCTTGACGACGGCTTGCGCTTCCTTGGCRTCCGCTTTCACGGCGGCCTTGGCGTGGGCCGCTTCCACTTTCGCCGGAACGGAGGCGGCGGGTGTGGCGGGCGTCTGGGCGAAGGCTGCGGTGGCGAACAGGCCGGCGATCAGGGTAACAATTGCTTTTTTCATGGTGCAGTCCTCGGTGGTGGTTTGTCTGGTGTCTCTGTCGGTGCCGGGATGATTCCCGTATCACTGAGCAGAAAACGCGCCCCSCAAGCGTGCCGTTGACCTCGTTTACACTTTCTTACAATCAAGCTTTTTATCTGCCGTTGCCGCATGATGCGGGCATGAAAATGCAAAAAGACAGCCGAAGCTGTCTTTTTGTGTGGCGCAAAAAACGCGCTGAGGGGATTAYTTGGCTGCTGCTGCGGCCGYTTCAGTCTTCGCTTCGTCAGCCTTGGCCTTGGCTTTTTTCGCTTTGTGATGGGCCTTGGCCTTGGTGGCTTTCGCATCGGCCTTGGCGCTGGCGACATCGGCTTTCGCGTCGGCGGCGACGGCCGCTTCTTTCGCATCGGCTTTCACGACGGCCTTGGTTTCTTTTGCTTCTGCTTTAGCCACTTCCTTGGTGTGCTTGGCTTCGGCCTTGGCCGGCACTGCTGGCGCTGGGGTTTGAGCAAAGGCTGCGGTAGCGAACAAGCCGGCGATCAGAGTAGCGATTACTTTTTTCATGGTGCAGTTCCTCAAGAAGTGGGTTGTAGTTCAGGAGATGCATTTCCCCTGTCACTGAGGCAAAAACGCGCCGCGCGGCAATTGCGTTGACAGCCAATTACAAATACTTACACTTGGTGTGTCCACACCGTGCGTACCGTGGGCGCCATGGGCGCTCTGTTAGCTGGCGTACCGCGCGCCGCGCGCCGCCGGCCTAGACTCAAACCATTCTCACTGCATGGGTTCGCCATGAAAGCCGCCTTGAAGACCTACCAGGCCAAGCGCAATTTCGCCGTCACGCCCGAGCCTGCGGAGGGCGGCGAGGCGGCGGGCGACGGGCTCGCCTTCGTCATCCAGAAGCACTGGGCCAGCCGCCTGCACTACGATGTTCGCCTGGAGCTGGACGGCGCCATGAAAAGCTGGGCCGTGCCGAAAGGCCCCAGCTACGACCCGCGCGACAGGCGCATGGCGGTGCAGGTGGAAGACCATCCGATTGCCTACGCCAGCTTTGAGGGCACGATCCCCGAAAAACAGTATGGCGCGGGCAAGGTCATCATCTGGGACAAGGGCACGTGGCAGCCGCAGCCGGCCACGCCGGACGCGCGCAAGGCGCTGGCGGCTGGCAACTTGAAATTCACTGTGCACGGCCACAAGATGCACGGCAACTGGGTGCTGGTGCGCATGAAGGGCAGGGGAGAAAAACAGCCGGCCTGGCTGCTGATCAAGGAAAAGGACGCGTTTGCCCGGCCGGCCGTCGAATTTTCCGTCGTCGACGAATTCCCCGACAGCGTCGCGAACAAGCCCATGCCCAGGCGCCGCAGGGCCGTGGAGCCGGCGGCGGCGCCGGCCGCCAGGCTGCCGGCCACCCTGTCGCCCCAGCTGGCCACCCTGGCTGACACTCCGCCGCCCGATGCGCAGGACTGGATCTTCGAACTGAAATTCGACGGCTACCGCATCCTGGCCCGCTGCGACGGTCATGGCGTGGCCTTGATCACGCGCAATGGCAATGACTGGACGCATAAACTGCCGAAGCTGCGGCAGGCGCTGGACGAGCTGGGACTGCCGCCGGGCTGGTATGACGGCGAAATCGTCGTCCAGGGCGCCGCCGGCCAGTCCGACTTCGGCGCCCTGCAGCGCGCCTTCGATGCGGAAACGACCAGCGAGATCGTGTATTACCTGTTCGACGTGGCGTATTTCGACGGCCATGATCTGCGGGGCCAGCCCGTCGAGGCGCGCCGGGCGCTGCTGGAGCAGCTGCTGCAGCGCTTGCCGGCCTCGCCGCTGGTGCGCTTCAGCGCGGCGCTCGATGCTGCGCCGCAGCAACTGCTGGCCCACGCTTGCCGGCTGGGGTTCGAAGGCGTGATCGGCAAGCGCCGCGGTTCACCCTACGTCACGCGGCGATCCGGCGACTGGATCAAGCTCAAATGCGGGCTGCGCCAGGAATTCGTCATCGGCGGCTACACGGCGCCGCAGGGCGCGCGCGTCGGCATAGGCTCGCTGCTGCTGGGCGTGTACGATGATGAGGGGCGGCTGCGCTACGCGGGCAACGTGGGCAGCGGCTTTGACGACGCGGTCCTGCGCGACTTGCGCCGCCGCCTCGATGCGCTGGCCGTCGCGGCGAGCCCGTTCGCGGGCAAGGCGGGCGGCGTGCGCCAGCCTATCTGGGTCCGGCCGCAGCTGGTGGCCGAAGTGAGCTTTGCGCAATGGACCAGCGGCGGCGCCGTGCGCCATGCCGTGTTTCACGGCTTGCGCCAGGACAAACAGCCGGCCGCCATCGTGCGCGAGCGGGCGCAGCGCATCGACAGGGAGAAGAACATGCACAGCAATGCCACGCGGGACAGCGTCCTGCCGTCCCGTTTCAAGGTCAGCCATGCGGACCGCGTGATCGACCAGGACAGCGGCGCGACGAAGATCGACCTGGTGCGCTACTACGCGCTGGTGGGCAAGCTGATGCTCGTGCATCTGCGCGGCCGGCCCGTGTCGCTGGTGCGCGCGCCGGCCGGCGTGGGCGGAGAATTGTTTTTCCAGAAGCATGCGGATACCTCGGCCATGCCAGGCGTGCGACAGCTCGATCCCCGCCTCGACCCGGACCATGCACCCATGCTGGAAGTTGCCACCATGCAAGGCTTGTTGTCGGCGGCGCAGTGGAACGTGGTGGAATTCCACACGCAGAATGCGCTGGCCCGCGCCTATGACACGCCGAACCGCCTGGTGTTCGACCTGGATCCGGGCAAGGGCGTGGCCTGGCCCGCCATCCGCGAGGCGGCCGTGCTGCTGCGCGCCTTCCTGACGGAGCTGGGCTTGCCCGCCTGGCTGAAAACGAGCGGCGGCAAGGGCTTGCACGTGGTCGTGCCGATACGTCCGCAATACGGCTGGGATACGGTCAAGGCGTTTGCGCAAGCCATCGTGGCGCACATGGCGCAGCTCATTCCCCAGCGTTTCGTGCTGAAAAGCGGACCGGCCAACCGGGTCGGCAAGATTTTCATCGATTACCTGCGCAACGGACGGGGCGCCACCACCGTGTGCGCATGGTCGGCCCGCACGCGCTCGGGGCTGGGCATTTCCGTGCCGCTGGCCTGGGAGGAGCTCGACAAGCTGAAGGCGGGCGACCACTGGACCGTGAGCAACGTCCATAGCCGCCTCGACGTGGGAAATGCGCCGTGGGACGGCTATGCGCGCAGCGCCAGGGGCTTGGACGGGGCCATGAAAAAGCTCGGCTTCAGTCCGCCGGCTTGAACGGCAGCACCGTGCGCGCCATCTGCAGCGCCTCGTCGATGGCCGCGTTGAGCAGGGAAATCTCGACGGGCTTGGTCAGATAGCGGAAAAAGCCCGCGGCCAGGCCGTGGCGGATGTCGCCCTTCATGGCGTTGGCCGTCAGCGCGATGACGGGAATGTGCGCCGTGCGGGGATCGTTGCGCAGGATGCGCTGCGCCTGGTTGCCGTTCATGCCGGGCAGATTGATATCCATCAAGATGACGTCGGGCCGGCGTTCCAGCGCCAGTGCGATGCCGTGGCGCGCATCGGTGGCCGAGATCATGCGCAGGTGGGGCAGGAAGCTGACGATGTCTTCCACCAGCCGCAGGCTGGCCGGATTGTCTTCCACGTACAGCAGCAGGGCCTGGCCGCCCGCATCGTCGCCGGCGTCGTCGCCGGACTCGGCCAGGTCTTCCGTTTCCGCCAGCAGGCTGGGCGGCAGCGGGGCCATGGTGTCGAGTTCGATCCAGAACACGCTGCCCACGCCGACGCAGCTGTGCACGCCCATGCCGCCGCCCATCAGCTCGACGAGGCGCTTGGTGACGACCAGGCCGATGCCCGTGCCTTCCTCGCTGCCCGCTTCCTGTCCCAGGCGGTTAAACGGCTGGAACAGTTCGGCCATCTGCGCGTCATCCAGGCCCTTGCCCGTGTCGCGGATGGCGATGCGCACGCGCTGCGGGTCCGGCTGCGAGATTTCCAGCTCCACCTTGCCGGCCGGGCGGTTGTACTTGATGGCGTTCGACAGCAGGTTCAGCAGTACTTGCTTGAGGCGCGTATGGTCGGCCCGCACCGTCAGCTGCTCGCACGTCGAAAAGACCATGTCGATCTTGCGCTGCTGCGCCTGCTCCTCCACCATCACGCGCACTTCCTCGACCAGCGCGGGCAGCGCCACCGGCTCGATCGACAGGCTCAGGCTGCCCGATTCGATCTTCGCCAGGTCGAGGATTTCATTGATCAGCGTCAACAGGTGGCGGCCCGAAGTAACGATGTTTTGCACGAAGGCGCGCTTTTGCACGACAGTCGCGGGCAGCGATTCGTTGGCCAGCAGCTGGGCAAAGCCGAGGATGGCGTTGAGCGGCGTGCGCAATTCGTGCGACATGCTGGTGAGAAAACGGTCCTTGGCCTGGCTGGCCCGCTCCAGTTCGATTTTCTGTTCGTTGAGCGTGCGTTCGATGCGCTTGCGCTCCGTGATGTCGCGGATGGCCGACGACACCAGCACGCCTTCCTCCGTTTCCAGCGGCGACAGGCTGATTTCGACGGGAAACTCGGTACCGTCGCGGCGCAAGCCGTACAGTTCCAGGCCGGCGCCCATGGAGCGGGCGCGCGGGGCGGCCGAAAAGCTCTGGCGGTGATGCGGGTGGTCGGCCGCGTAGCGCGCGGGGATCAGCACTTCGACGTTTTTGCCCAGCAGTTCGGCGCGCGTATAGCCGAACAGGCGCTCCGTCTGCGAGTTGATCAGCACGATCTCGCCATCGCCGTTGACGATGACGATGGCGTCCGGCGCCGATTCGAGCAGGCCGCGAAACTTCTGTTCGGCGCGGCGGCGGTCGCTGACGTCGCGGATGGCGCTGATGACAAAGGAGCCGATTTCCGTTTGGATGGGCGACAGGCTGATTTCCACGGGGAATTCGACGTCATCCTTGCGCAAGCCCAGCAGTTCCAGGTCCGCCCCCATGGTGCGCGTGCGCGGCTGGTCGAAATAGCGCGAGCGGTGGCCCACATGCGCATGGCGGAAGCGCTGCGGCAGCAGGGCGTCGATCTGCTTGCCGCTCAATTCGCCTTCCGCGTAGCCGAACAGGCGCTCCGCCTGCAGGTTGGCCAGCACGATGGCGCCCGTGGCGTTGACCATGATGACGCTGTCGGGCGTCGATTCGAACAGCACGCGGTAGCGCGCATCGACGAACTGGGCGTCGCGCAGGGCCTTGAGCAAGGTCGTGTCCTTCATGGTGGAAATCAGGTAACCGGGGCCATCCTGGCCCATGCTCACGCGCTTGCACGTGACGTCGACATAGATGAACTCGCCATCCTTGCGCCGACGCAGCGATTCGTGGTCGCAACTGCCTTGCAGGGCCAGCCGGTTTTCAATGGCCTGGTCCGCCTCGGCCTGTCCCGGCAGTGAAATCAGTTCCCACAGGTTGCGGCCGATGGCTTCGTCGTCCGTATAGCCGAAGATGCGCTGCGCGCCCATGGTCCAGCGCACGACGGCATGGTCCGCAGTCGTGACGACGACGCCGCCGGGGGCTTCGCTGAGGATAAGCTGATCTAACTCAATATCCATTTTTCCCGCATGCCAGACAGTGCTTGCCGGGTGGCAGGCCGTGTGCATAACGTAGCGAGAAGCTTGACTAAAGTCAATGCATTTATGAAAGCGTTGTGCATGCAGCAGGGGTGTCTCAGGCGAGCTTGCGCCTGCCCGTGCCGGCCTTGCGCGGCGCGGCCCTGGCGCCGCCTTTGCCGGCCTTGCCCAGGCTTTGCTGCAGCAGGGCGACGAGGTCGATCACATTGCTGCCGCGTTCTTCTTCCGGCGCGGGCGCGGCAGCAGTGATGGTCTTGGTCTGCCTCGCCTTGATCTTCTTCTTGACCAGCGCCAGTACGTCTTCGCGGTAGCTGTCGTGGTATTGCTCCGGTTCCCACGCTTCGCTCATGCCTTCGACGAGGGACAGGGCCATCTTGAGTTCCTTGTCGGAAATACCGGCCCCCTTCATGGTGCTTGCGGGCAAGTCCAGGTCATCCGTGGTGCGGATTTCATCGGCATAGCGCAGGGTGTTGAGCACGATGGCGTCGCCGACGCAGACGAGCGCGCACAAATGCTGCTTGGTGCGCATGACTACGGTGGCGATACCCACCTTGTCCGCCCGGCGCAGGGTTTCGCGCAGCAGCGCATAGACTTTCTCGCCGCCCTTGGCGGGCAGCACATAATACGGGTGTTCATAAAAGGTCAGCGGCACCTCCGCCGCATCGACAAAGGTCAATATGGCTATGGTTTGCGTGGCCTTCACGTTCGCCTGGCGCAAGTCTTCATCGGACAGCACCACGTATTCATCCGTCTTGTATTCATAGCCCTTGATGATGTCGTCCCACCCGACTTCCTTGCCCGTCTGCTTGTTGTAGCGCTTGTAGCCGATGGGCGCGAAGTCGCGCCGGTCCAGCATGGACAAATCCAGCTCATGGTCGAGGCTGGCCGAAATCAGCTCGACGGGGATGTGCACGAGGCCGAAGCTGATGGCGCCTTTCCACAGTGCGCGCGCCATCGCTTACGCTCCCACGCTGCCGGTGACGGGCAGGACGATGCCCGTGATGTAGCTGGAACAGGCGGGCGCGGCTAAAAAGACGTAGGCGGGCGACAGTTCCTCGGGCTGGGCCGGACGGCGCATGTCCGTGTCGGCGCCGAACTGCGCGATTTCCTCGGGCGTTTTGTCGGCCGGATTGAGCGGCGTCCAGACGGGCCCGGGCGCGATGGCGTTCACGCGGATGCCCTTGTCGAGCAGGTTGCCGGCCAGCGCCATGGTAAACGCGTGGATGGCGCCCTTGGTGGTGGAATAGTCGAGCAAGTGCTTCGACCCCTGCAAACCCGTCACCGAACCCGTGTTGATGATGGCCGCGCCCCGCTGCAAGTGGGGCAGCACGGCCTTGGCCATGTGGAAATAGCCGTAGACATTGGTTTTCATGGTGAGGTCGAAGCGTTCCTCGCTCAGGTCGAGCAGCGATGCGGCGTGTTCCTGGAAGGCGGCGTTGTTGACCAGCACGTCGATATGGCTGAACCTGTCCATCACCTGGCTGACGGCCTGCTGGCAAAAGCCCGGTTCGCGCACGTCGCCGGCAATCAACAGGCAGCTCTGGCCTTCCGCCTCCACGTAGCGCCTGGTTTCGTTGGCGTCCGCGTGTTCGTTCAGGTAAATGATGGCGACGTCGGCCCCTTCGCGCGCGTACAGCACGGCCACGGCGCGGCCGATGCCCGAATCGCCGCCCGTGATGACGGCCACCATGCCGGCCAGCTTGCCGCTGCCGCAATAGTCGGGCGCCAGGAAGCGCGGTTTCAGCTGCATCTGCCCCTCGACGCCGGGCTTGTCCAGGTGCTGGGCGGGCAGGGGTGTGCCGGGCTGGCTGCGGCTACCCGTCTGCACGGGCTGTTTGCTCTCCCGCCTGGCGGCGCCGGCCGCGTCGCGGCCATCCTGCTCCTGCTGGACGGTGCGCTGCAAGTTACCGGCGGTTTGATCCTTGTTCTCGTTGCTCATGCTGGCCTCCCTGATGCTGGCCTCCAGTATCGGCGGCGCACGCGCGCCTTACGGTGCGCTCGCTAACAGAGTGCCGCAAACATGGCGGCGGTAATTTTTCCTACAGGAAAGATGTACCGAGCGTGGCGGGCTGGCATTGTCATTGAGGCAATGCCTGTCGCGCCCCCCTGTCAGCCGGCCCCGTCGCATGATAGGCTTCGGTTTTCAGATTTCAGGATCACTCATGCTGCTTTGGCTCAGGCAATACCGGCGTCCTCTGCTGGCCGGGGATATCACCGCCGGTATCGTTGTCGCCATGATGATGGTGCCGCAAGGCATGGCCTACGCGCTGGTGGCCGGCTTGCCGCCCGTGGTGGGCATCTACGCCAGCATCTTGCCGCCCGTGCTGTACGCCTTATTCGGCAGCAGCATGACGCAGTCGGTAGGCCCCATGGCCATCGTTTCCCTGATGACGGCCGCGGCCCTGGCGCCGCTGGCCGACGCCGGCTCCTCGCTGTACATCGTGCTGGCAGCCCAGCTGGCCTTCATCAGCGGCCTCGTTTTGCTGCTGTGCGGCGTGCTGCGGCTGGGCTTCATGGCCAGCTTTTTGTCGCGTCCCGTGATCAGCGGCTTCAGCAACGGCGCCGCGATATTGATCATCTGGGGCCAGATCACGCCCCTGCTGGGCGCAACGCTACCCCACTGGCACACGCCCAGCCTCGTGCTGGGGCTGTCTGGCCTGCTGTTCCTGTGGCTGGCCAGGCGCTACGCGTCGCGCCTGCTGCAGCGCTGCGGCCTGAACAAGGTGGCGGCCGACGTGGGCGCGCGCCTGGCGCCGATGGCGCTGGTGCTGGCCGGCATCGCACTGGTCTCTTATTGTGGCCTGGAAGCGATGGGCGTGCAGACGACGGGCCATGTGCCCAGCGGCTTGCCCGGGCTGAACCTGGCCACCTCCAGCGCCCATTGGCGCACCTTGCTGTCGCCGGCGCTCCTCATCGCCTTCATCATCTTTTTGATGAGCATGTCCGCCGCCCAGACCCTGGCGCAAAAACGCGGCGAAAAACTGCATACGAACCGCGAACTGCTGGGACTGGGCGCGGCCAACGTGGCCAGCGCGCTGTCGGGCGGCTTTCCCGTCACGGGGTCGATTTCGCGCTCGGCCGTCAATTTCCAGGCCGGCGCGCACACGCCGCTGGCCAGCATCATCACGGCGGGACTGCTGGCGCTGGCGCTGGTGGCGCCCACGGGCTGGCTGGCACTGCTGCCGCTGCCCGTGCTGGCGGCCACCATCATCTTTGCCGTGTCCAGCCTGCTGGATTGGGATACCTTGAAACTGTCGTGGCGCTATGACCGCAGCGATGCGCTGGCCCTGCTGGCGACGACGGCCGGCGTGCTGGTGCTGGGCGTGGAAGCGGGCGTGGTGATCGGCGTGCTGCTGTCGATGGGGACGCTGATCTGGCGCGCCAGCCGCCCGCATATCGCCGTGCTGGGCCGCATTCCGAACAGCGAGCACTTCCGCAACGTGGAGCGCTATGAAGCGCAAACCTTGCCCGACGTCCTGCTGCTGCGCATCGATGCGGGCCTGTTCTTCGGCAACGTCGAAGCCGTCACGGAGCGCGTGGAAGACGAGCTGCGGGGGCACCCGACGGCGCGCCACCTGGTGCTGGTCTTGTCGGCAGTCAATCAGATCGACAGTACGGCCTTGCTGGGCTTGATCGAGCTCAACAGCACACTGGCCAAGCGCGGCATCAGCCTGAACCTGGCTGAAGTGAAGGGGCCCGTGATGGACCGCCTGCGCCAGAGCAGTTTATTGAAGGACCTGAGCGGCAAGCTTTACCTGAGCACGGCGCTGGCGATGAACGATTTGAGCGGGAGCACAACATGACGATGGCATTGAACCTGCATGGCGAGGCGCGTGCCGTTGACAGTATCCTTGCGCTGGAACAAATGCTGCAGGAAGCGCGCGCCCTGGCCCAGTGCGCGCTGTGGCTGACCCTGGCGGCCGATGCGGAGCAGGGCCCGGCCCTGTGCATGCTGCGCAATGGCGGCAACGCCTGGCTGATGTATCTGTCGGGGCAGGATGACCTGAGTTTTCATTCGCTGGGCGACGACGAGGCCGAGGGCGTTTGCAGCTACCTGCTGGCGAACGGCCAGGTGGATGAATATCCGGAAAGCTGGTGCGTGGACGTGGAACACTGCCAGCATGCCTTTGCCGACTTTTTCAGGACGGGCGGCGCGCGGCCGCCCGCCATCGCCTGGGAGGCGGATTGACATGGCGCAAACCATCATCGCCGACATCGACCGGGACTTGCTCGCCGCGCTCGATGCCAGGGCAGGTTTGCATGCTCTGCGCGCCATCCTGCTGCGCTACCACGCCAGCGGCGTGACGGCCGCGCAAGTGACCGCCTTGCTGCAGGAACTGCGCGCGTCCGTGCGGGACGGCGCGCAGGAGGAGGCGCGGGAAGACGCGATACTGGACGCCCTCGACATGGTGACGGGCTGGTGCGCGCCGCAGCTGCGGGTATGGGACGAGGCAGGGGGAAACCGTGCATCCTGAAAAGTTCAAGCAGGTGCTGGGCCTGCCGTCCGCCGAGCGCCATGCCTACCTTGTGCGCAAGGTGGCCGACACGCAAGAAGTGTGGGGCTTGTACCACGACGGCTGGGCCACGGCGCACGCCCATGGCAAGGTGGCGATACCGTTCTGGCCGGAGGCGGCGTTTGCGCAGGCCTGCGCCAGCGGCGGGTGGGAACTTTTCCAGCCGCGCGCCATCGCGCTCGGCGAATTGTTGACCCGGTGGCTGCCCGGCATGGCGATCAATGGCCAGCTGGCGTCCGTGTTTCCCGCGCCGCAAGGAGCGGGCGCCATCGCGGCGCCGGCCGATTTACTGAGGGATTTGCAACGTGAGGCAGAACAATATGAGTGAAGACAAGGATCGCCTGGACGCCTGGTACGACGGCTCGGCCATCTGCCTGATCGCCGTGGGCGCCCACGGCGATCCGCTGGACCTGGGCGACGAGGAAGTGCGCGCCCTGATCGCCAAACTGCAGCAATGCCTGGCAGAGTCGGAGGCAGGCGCGGTGCCTGACTGAAGGTTCAGGCGGGCGTCAACTCCTTTTCCATCGCCACGCTGGCCAGGCTGATGCCGCTCGGGTGCGCATACGCTTCCGCGCGCAAGGCAACAAAACCTGCGGCCCGGTAAAACGGCTCCGCATTGAGCGACGCGGACAGGTGCAGGCGCACTATGCCGCGCCCGCGCGCCAGCTGCTCCAGCGCCGCCAGCAGGCGCTTGCCGATACCGAGTCCCGCGTGGGCGGGATCGACGAACACGGCATCGACTTCCTGCTTGTCCGCATCGAGCATGGCATAGCCGGCAATGGCCCCGTCCTGCATGGCGACGATGCCGCCACCGGCAGCCAGCATGGCCGCATACGATGCCGGCACGGGCGTAGCCGTCCAGACAGCAATTTGCTCCGGCGCATAATGCGTGGCGCAGCTGACGCGCACGGCCACCGTGCGCAGGGCCCACAGGGCATCGATATCGTCGGGCAGGGCGGGGCGCAGGGTGATGGGCATGGCGGCTTTCCGGGCAAAAGGAGCATGCTAGCGCAACGGCTTGCACGGCGCCAGCATGAGCTTGTCAATTGTCACTGCGCCGGCTTGTCCGGATCGATGTAGTACGAGCCCGGCGGCGCACCCGGCACCTTCACCCGGAACTTCAGGCCGGACAGCAGCTTGTCCCACAAGGCGATGGCCTCTTCGTCGGTCAGCGACGCGGCTTCGGCGGCGCCGACCATGTTGTGGGCGACTTTGGTGTACATGGATGCTTCCAATACCGCTGGATAGGCGATATCGCGCGGCGTACCGACCAGCGTCCATTCAAAATCATGCACGCCATCGGTACGCCGTATCAACGATTCCTCGCCATGCCAATGCTGCACGTCACGCTTGCCTTCGCGTAGCAGAGTACGAGGAGGGTAGTTCTTGCCTTGCTGGTCTTTTGCTTCCTGAATACGAGCAAGTAATGATAATTTCCCGCGTACTTTTGCATCATATTCGGCAGGAGGATAGTCACCGTAGGCATTTTTATTTGATGTGATGGAAAAAGTCACGTCTGGAAAGCTGGGGAAATACAGGCCTGCATCTGCCATTTCCTGACTATCATATTTGTTGTCGGTCATGAAACCATTTTTGACGCAATAGCCAGGTTCCTTGGGAACTTCATTTTCATCGCGCAGACGTAAGTTATTAGCGCGAACCATTTGATTTTCTATGGAATCTGCTATTGTTTCACCTTTTCGTGTTGATCCGTTAAGAATGAATATATGGTTTCCTTTTGTGATGTAGGTTTTGAAGATTAAACGCCCACCTTCTTTGGAGAATTCTCCATCATAGTATTGAAGTTGCCAGCTATTTTCTATTGGACCTTTTCCATTGTAGGTAATTTCAGAGGTTGGGTCATCTTTTTTTATTTTTTCAATTTCTTCTGCTATGCGTTCGTTTTTTTCTGTTATTCCGCCTGGTATGGTCTTGATTTCCGAAAGAATTGTTGTCCCTCCTGATATGAGTTGTGCTTCTTGCGGAACCTCTAGGGCATAGCGCCCGAAGCATACTATTTTTGTTTTTAAAAATAGTGTCTCCAGGCGTTTGCTGATTTTGAAATTTTCAGGCATTATGATCTCCTTGGCTAAATTTTTTTTCGCGTAGGCGGATAGGAATACCATCGCAATAACCGTAATCGTGAGGAAAATTGTTTTCTCTATCTTATTGTTCATGGCTTACTCCCATTTTGCCGTCTTGGCAATTTGTACGATGGAATACAGCATGGATGCCATTACATTTGTATCTGCGTAGCTGTTCTGGTGTTCATAACCGTTCGCTTCCGCCGTGCCATGTACGAAAAGTGTGCCTGTGATATGCTGGGCAGAACGGTCTGACGGCACCGTTCCATCACCGCGTGCATTAGCTGCTTGTAGCCTTAACTTTAAGAATTTATCTCCGGCCTGGACGAGGAGTTGTCCCTTTGCATCATCTTCAAGTAACTTCCATTTTTCAGGTAACGGCTCGAATTTATTCCACGGATCATTTGAGCCACTATGAAGACCTTCAATTAATTTAAATACGACATCGCCGTAACTTAAAAAATTTCGGGAAGCGCAATAGCTTGCATAAGTCTTTGGGTGGAATTTTTTTCTATGGACGATAGAAATTTTGAAGCGGATGTTATTCTCTCCATTGTTCTTTCTATACCCCCACCTTTTTCATAAGGAAGGTCTGCGGGGTTTACCCATTTTGGATTGATTAGCCTCCACCACGCATTGGCGGGTTGAAGGTAAATGCTTTCCAGTGCAGTGGCCTTATCGCGTGGCCAGCTCCATAAAACTTTATCCTGTGCATCTACAATTTTCAGCCAATTCTGGCCATATGCCGCACCTGGCAACATTTCCAGTGGCGCCGGTGCATTGGCCAGAATGGCGGTAGCATGTACACCATTGATTCCCAGAATTTTGGCCTCTATTTCGGCAATGGAACCTTCTCTTTCCTGAAAGCCAAAACGCATGCGTTTATACGCTCCTGCGGCGCCAATGGTCGGCATCACGTTGTGATAAATACCGAGGATTTTTACATCCTTATCGCCAAGCATGTTTCCATAGCAGGGGTGTATCAACGCCCTGGCCAGCAAACCACCCATGCTGTGCGTGACGAGAATGACTTCGTTACATTTGAATCCGCGTTGCTGGTAGCCTTTGACTAGGCCGCGTATCCTCTCTGCAATGGTGATAGCAGATTCACCATTGCTCTTTATAAAGTTGTAGCCCATCGCGTGCACTGGATACCAACAGGGCGAAATTTTCTTCAAGTCGTTGACATTAATGGCCTTGCCAGATGACGCACCGAAAGTTGTTGGGTCTTGCATTAGCATGGCACCAAGGCCACTTGTCCTGCGCCAGAACGGATGTACTTCTCCGTTGGAAATCATATTGTTTAGATGCTGTTCTGTGGTGCGCAACATGGTTCCGTATGCGCCGTCGAAAAGCACCTCACTCCACCCGCGCCAGCGTGCTATTTGAGCGGGACTTTGACGGGCGCGTGCTTGAGCTTGCAATGGTCCCGTTCCTGGAGATACTCCATAGGATCCAATCAAGGGTGGGATGGGGAAAAGACTATCGGGCACATTTTGATGCCGCGCATCCGCGGCTTTGGTTTCCGCACCATCTGGATCGAAGCGGCTATTGCTCTCGGTATAGTGGTAATACTCGACTTCGGTTTCTGTGGGATCGAACACCAATTGACGCTGCCGTGGCGACGCATCTTTGAACCAGCCCCCCAGGCCATTGCTTGTGAGGACAGCGGCCTTGCCTCCCGCACCCATCATATCGTCTGGCCGCCAAGCCCGATTGTCTGGACGGCGCAATTCTTCTTGGCGAACCTTGCTCATCCGTAGATTGCTCCCCATCACGCCTGGCAGGAAAATGACAGGAATGACTTTGCCTGGCGGCACGGTGACATCGTGTCGCGCGGTATCTCTCGTTTCCGTCATCGAAACGGCGAGTTCCGCCCATCCTCCCACGCCCTGACTAAATTTTGCAGGATGATTGCCGCGCTTATTCAAGTCATCACATTTGCTCATGGCAGTTCTCCCTTATAGCGAATGATGTAGCTGGCGATGCTGGCAAACATGCTGTCGCCGCTGGCGAGTGAAATATGCTTGCCGGTGCTGAGCGCCACATGCTCGCTGGCGGCCAGGTGGATGGACTGGGCCGTGCTCAGTTCGATGCTTGCCGGGCTGGCCAGCAGCAAATGTGGTTCGGACAGCTCCGGGAAATCGCCTGCGGCGGAGCCTTGTTGTCCGGTGCTATCCTGAGCGCCAGCATCACTTGGCCTCGAGAGTGATATATGCGTCGTCGGAAAGAAATTTGGCCTCTGAAGGAAAACTGGTTTCAGCAGATGCGGCTCTTGTGCGGCAAAGTCGGAAGGTCGGGTGGTACACAAGGTGAGCATGAAGGCTTCCCGGACAAAAGTACGATGACTGCATTCGGCTAGTTATGCTGATGCCACGCTTACCTGGCCGTCACTGCGCCGGCTTGTCCGGATCGATGTAGTACGAGCCCGGCGGCGCACCCGGCACCTTCACTCGGAACTTCAGGCCGGACAGCAGCTTGTCCCACAAGGCGATGGCCTCTTCGTCGGTCAGCGACGCGGCTTCGGCGGCGCCGACCATGTTGTGGGCGACTTTGGTGTACATATGCGCCTCCAGCACAGATGGATACGCGACATCGCGTGGTTTGCCGACCAGGGCCCATTCAAAATCGTGCACGCCATCTGTTCGTCGTATCAGCGATTCCTCTCCCTGCCAATGTTGCACTTGTCGTTTGCCTTCACGCAGCAAGGTACGACTGGGATAGTTCTTGCCTTGAATCTTCTTTGCGTCTTGTATGCGACTGAGTAGTGATAGTTCTCCACGCAACCTTGATTCAAATTCTTTCGGCGGGTAGTCGCCGTATGCGTCCTTATTTGAACTGATGGAGAAAGTTACATCTGGCAAGCTGGGTAAATAAATACCTACGTCGTCTATTTCTTGATATTTATATTGATTTTCAATCATGAATCCATGTTCTACGCAAAGGCCTGGCTCGACCGGAATTTCTTCCGTAGCACGCAAGCGCAGACTCTTTGCTTGAAGGAATTGTCTTTCCGTAGTTGCCATTTCGGTGTCGCCATCACCTATTGCATCGCCTATGGCAAATATAAAATCCCCTTTATTTATTAAAGTTCGGTAAATTGTAAAATTAGCTTCTTTGGCTGAGCTGCTATTGTAGTATCGAATTTGCCAGCTGTTTTCTATTGGGCCATTGCCATTGTAAATAATTTCAGGGGATAAGTTAAGGGATTTTATTCTTTTTAGATCAATTTCTGCCTGGTGTTTTAAATTTTCCGGGCCGCCTTTAAATAGATCTACTGCTGAATTGCCGATTATTAATTCTGCTTCGCTTGGTAGGATTATCAGGTATCTTCCAAAGCATATTTTTTTTGTGTTTTGGAATAGGGCATCTATTTTTCTTCCTTGGATTCTATTTTTGCTCATTTTTCTTGCCTCATGTATTTTGTGTGGTTTAATTTCATTTGCCTTTGCTTGTATTAAAAAAAATGAAATTAGGAGCATGAAGAATTTTTTATGATTAGGCATGTTCATTCCCATTTTGCTGTTTTTGCAATTTGCACAATTGAATAAAGCATAGATGCCAGGACATGTGGATGAGTATAGCTATTTTGATGTTCGTACCCGGTTCCAGATTTCTCTCCGTGGATAAATTTATTTCCAGGTATATGTCTTGCTGAACGATCCGACGGAACGGTTTCATCGCCAGCAGAATTTGCGTGTTGTAATTTCAGCTTCAAAATACGTGTTCCTGCTTGCACAGTGAGGTTGCCTTTTGCGTCGTCAGTCAGTAGCCTCCACTTGTTGGGTGGAGGAGTAATATTTTCCGGGTTAGATGAGTTTCTAATTTCTAAGCCTTCAATAACTTTGAAAGTAATTTCACCATAGCTTAGGAACTCCTTTGATGCACAATAGCTTGCGTATGTATTTGGATGAAAAATTTTATCTATTTCCTTCAACAGAATGGAAGCATCTTTCAATCGTTGCATGACATTGTCGATACCTCCTCCTTTGTTGAGCGGAATATTTGCAGGATTCACCCACGAGGGATTGATTAGCCTCCACCAAGCATTCGCAGGTTGCAGGTAAATACTTTCCAGCGCACTGTCCTTACCTCGTGGCCAACTCCAGAGTAATCTATCACTTGCGTCAACAACCTTGAGCCACTCTTGACCATATGCCATACCAGGCAACATCTCTAGAGGTGCTGGCGTGTTTGCGAGAATCGCCGTCGCGTGTTCGCCGTCAACGCCAATAACTTGGGCTGCGAGAGTATTTAATGGACCACTTTTTTCCTGAAAACCGAAACGCATGCGTTTGTATGCACTGGCGGCCCCCAGGGCAGGCATCACGTTATGGTATATTCCAAGTATTTTTACAGCCTTATCATTAAGCATATTTCCATATCTAGGATGTATTAAGGCTCTGGCGAGTAATCCTCCCATGCTGTGCGTGACGAGAATTACCTCGTTGCATTTGAAGCCGCACCCCTGATAGCCTATTACTATGCCGCGTATTCGTTCGGCAATAACAGCGGCAGAAATGCCATTGCTCTGTAGGAAGTTATATCCCAGCGCATGAACCGGATACCAACATGGAGCAATTTTTAGCATGTCGGAATTTTCAATTGCTGTTCCGGAAGGGCCGCCAAATTCTTTTGGATTTTTTATCAAAAGCTTGGCAACAGACGGATAGGCTTGTTGACCATATGAGTATCTGCCGGTGGATTGATCGGACGGGTCAATTTTCCAATGAGGCAAAATTTGTCCTTTTTTTGTTATGTTATTCATGAAGAATTCTGTTTTTTGAAGCATTTCGCCATAGGCGCCGGCGAATAGAACTTCGCTCCATCCACGCCACCGTGCAATATGTGCTGGAGTTTCACGCATCTCACGAGGGATGAATCTTCCCGACACTCCAGGTCTTTGAATCGCATCTATCTGTGCATTTTTTTTGGGACTAACAGAAATCAGTGGGGGAACTCCAAGAAAATCATCGGGAACGTTGTTGTGACGTACATCGGATCCTTTGGTGACGTCTCCACCCGGAAAGAAACGTTCATTTTCAATTGAGTATTGATAGTACTCAACTTCAGTTTCGTTCGGATCAAAAGCTAATTGTCGATCTCTGGGCGATGCACTCCTGAACCAACCACCCAAACCGCTACCGGTTGCAACTGCCAAATTTCCTGATTTGTCGACCATATCATCAGGCCTCCACGATCTGTTATCCGGTCGTTTCAGGTAATCTTGACGTTTTTTTGTCATTCTTAAGTTGCTACCCATAACTCCAGGTAGAAATATGATAGGAATTATTTTCTTGGGTGGAATGGTTACATCATGTCGGATGGTATCGTTTATTTCTGTCATATTGACTGTGTACTCAGCCCATCCGCCAACACTCTGTCGAAATTCGCCTTGGTGATTGCCGTGTTCATTCAGATCCGTCTCGTCACTCATGAAAGTTCTCCCTTGTAGCGTATTGTGTAGCTATCCATGCCGTCACCTTTTTGTACTGGGGTGCATCCGTCACCGCTACTCTTTTCACTGATTCTGTGGCCATCTTCGCGTATTAACTCAAAAGCTATATCCGGGGCGGGTGTACCATCGACGTGCAATAAGCGGACGGCCTGGTCAAAACGAGCTACTGGCCGTTCATTGAATTCCTGCGACACGCTCTTCGGCGCCAGGGTTTCCAGGTTGCCGTTGAAGAGCACGGGGGAGGAGGTGAAGAACTGCACCTTGTCGCTGATTTCCAGCATGTGGTTGGCGCCGTGCAGGCGTACGCCTTTCTTGCCCTTGATGTTGACCCAGTCCGCTTCGCTGATCAGCGACAGCACTTTCCGGGCGAGGATTTCCACCTCGTCGTTCTGGGCCTCGATGGCTACCTTGCCGCTGGCCGCGATCAGTTTCATGCCGGCCTTGTGCACGAACAGGCTGAAGGTTTTGGCGATGCTGGCAAACATGCTGTCGCCGCTGGCGACTGAAATATGCTTGCTGCTGGTGAGCGCCACATGCTCGCTGGCGGCCAGGTGGATGGACTGGGCCGTGCTCAGTTCGATGCCGGCCGGGCTGGCCAGCACCAGATGCGGTTCGGACAGTTCCGGGAAATCGCCGCCGCTGCCCTTGATGGCGGCGTTTTGCCGCTGGATGGCGTCGGCCACGGCGCCTTGCTGTGCGGTACTGTCCTGCGCGCCTGCGTCGACGGCCATGCCGGCCAGTCCCTCGTGCAGTTGGCGTGCCTGCGCCAGGCGGGACTGCGTTTCGTCGAGCTGTTTGATCGGAGCGGCGCCTGCCGGTGTTTCTGTGGTGATCAGCATGCCTTTGGCGGCGCGCAGGGCGCCCCAGGCGTTGCTGGCCAATTCAAAACCCGCGCCGCGCGCTTCCTTGCGGCCGGCGTTGTCGTCGATGCGCGTGATGTTGCCCAATGACAGCCGGCTGTCCTGGTGCTCGCTGCGCAGCTGTGCCTGGATCGCGTCCTTGGTATCGTCGAGTACCAGGTGGTTGGCGCTGCGCGCGCCCAGTTCGCGGCTGCGCACGCCGGACAGCGCGCGCTGCTGCGGCAATTGCCACGGCGGCGGATTGGCGCTGTTGTAGACCACGCCGATGACGATGGGGTGGTCGATATTGCCATCCTGAAATTGCACGACCACTTCCTGGCCCACGCGCGGCAAGGCGATCTGTCCCATTTGCGGACCCGCCATGGGCATCATGACCCTTATCCATGGCGAGCTGCGTTCATTGAATTCCCCCAGGCGATCCCAGTGAAATTGCAGGCGGATGCGTCCCAGGGCGTCGGTATGGATCTCTTCCCCGGCCGGTCCGACCACCAGTGCCGTCTGCACGCCGGCAACGATGCAGGGCGTGCTGTTGTAGCCGCGCCCGGGGCGCCAGCGGATGTCCCGCCGCACGCAGGTCATGGTGTTGACGTAGTGCGAAGGCGCGCTGGGGCCTGCCTGATAGTTATTGCTGGCGCTATGCTCGACCGACAGGATCAGGTATTCGCGTTCGGCAATATTGTCCGGGCGCTCCTGGCCAGGCTGACAGCGCTTTTCCTCGGCGCTGAAATGGCCGTCGAGACGGAAACAAAGGCCGGGCTGCGCGCCACGGTGATTGCCTGCCGCCTCGAAATACTGGCGCAGATGGTCGCTTTCTTCCATGCGGCGTTGTGCCAGCGATTCCCCATCGTCGACATTCTTGTAGCCGTAGGCGCCCGTGTTTTCGTACAGCTCGTGGGCAAAGACGTCGCCCTGGCGATTCAGCGAGTAGCCGCTGGCAAGGCGTGGCTGCGGATTCTTATAGTCGAAACTGGCCAAGGTCAGCTGCCCGGAGCCGAGCCGGCGCACGGCTTGCCATTGTTGCAGGCCGTCGTCTTCCAGGGAACCCGACTCGGAGTGGAAACGCATGGCGCCGTCGCCGGATGCCGTGGCGAGCGTGTCGGCCAGGGTGCTGTTGTCGGCGAGCCATAAGGTGTGGCCATCGGCACGGTGTTCGTACCAGTAATGCCAGCCGAGGGCTTCCCAGCGCCGGTGCAGGTGGTTGTAGTCGGTTTCATTGTGCTGGTTGGCGCAGGTGATCTGCGGATCGTCGCCATGGATGCTGGTTTTCCAGTCGCGCTGCCCGTAGTGCGCAAACGTGGTTTCGGTCAGCTGCATGACGCTTTGGCCATGAAAGGACACGTTGTCCTGGCGCAGCCGGGCAAAGGCCAGCCACGGTTGCAGCACCATCCGGTACCAGGCGAAGCCGCCGTCGGCGCGCAGCAGGCAAAATTCGCCCACATAGCCATTAAAATGGCGCAGCGTGCCGTCGCCGCGCACCATCGAGACGGTCACCATGCGGCCCATCATGGCCTTGAGCGCGATGTGCGCGTCGTCCGACAGCAGTTCGGCTTCGAAACGGAAATCGCGCGACACCTCTTCCCTGGCGGACAGCGAATTGACCAGCAGGATGGCGCCATCCGGTCCATCGTCATGGGGGAAGTCGATTTGCAGCAGGCGCCGCTCTTGCGCGGCGAGGTCGAAGACCGATAGCGCCGCCGGTATGCTTGCATGCATGGCCTGCCTCCGTTATAACGATGTGATCAGGTGGGCGCCGCAGGCGGTGGAGTCGCCGTCATAGGCGTACGGCTTGCCCATGTGCTTTGCGCCGGCGCCGTCCGGCGTGATGGGAAAGCTGCCCTTGCATTTGGGGCAGAAAGTCATGTCGTCGGCCAGCGCCGCCGGCTTCCCCATCACGGTGCTGCCCGACGATGCGCTGGTGACCTTGCCGCCGTGATCGGTTGCGTCTCCGAGCCGGATGACGCCGCGTCCCGCATGTTTCATGCTTGCCTCACTTTCCAGGGATAAACTGCTCAAGCCGGTTGCAGCAAATAACGGACCTGCGCGCCGCGTACCTTGCCTTGTGGCGTAGTCAGGAAGGTCGTCCAGCCCAGGCGCCGCCTGTCTGAAGGGCTGGCGCTCAGGAGCAGGGGGCGGATGCATGGCGGGCTCAGTATCAGCCGCACTTCATATTGCAAGTCTGGTACGCCAAACAGCGCCAGCATCTTTGCCAGTGCCGCCGCGCCCGCGCTGCGCGACAGGAAGCGTTGCAGACCGGCGGGATCCAGCGGGCCGATATGCAGGCAGACGCGCATGTCGTGGCGCCAAAGCCGCAAGCCCAGGGTTGCGCCGCGCGCCAGGGTGAAGTTGGCACTGCCCAGCAGGCTGCGCCGGTTTTTTTCCAGATAGTCCCAGCCACCGACAAATTGTTGCAGGGAGACTGGTACGCCGCAGTACTCGGCCAGCACGGGGGCAATCGCCTGAGCCGAAACGGGGCGGCAGCGCAGCAGGCCCGCGTACCAGGCCGCGACGTCCTGCGTCACGGCGCCAGCTTCGCCGTTCGATGGCAGCGCATCGGACCGTACGCCAGCCAGTGCTGTCAGCAACGGTAGTTGCACATCTTTTGCATGGGTCTCGCGTGCCGACTCGAGGCGATATTTTTCCCATGCCTGGCAATACAGCGAGACCATGCGGTGTGAAAAGATGTCGAGGAAGGCCGAGACGCCGGCGTCCTTGCTCGACAAAAGGTAGGCGGCGATGCGCTCCGAGTGGTGCAAGGGCAAGGTGCTGCCAGCGCCCAGAAAACGCATGAACGCCGGTACCAGGCTCACCTGTTCGCTTTCATCAAGCGCAAGCCGTTCGATTTCGCTGGCTGGAAAAGTCAAGGACAGGCTGTTCTTGAAGCGCAACACCTGGCTGAACGCTTGTGTATGGTTCACGTTCTGGCTGCGTAGCCAGCACAGCAGAATACGCACCGCCTGCACGAACTGATAGCGGTATGGCTCGGCGAGCAAGTGCAGCATTACACCAGATTCTGCAGTCCGCTTCTTGGTTTGCATCGGATCAGCTCCTCTCCGCTTTGCAGTGACAGCACCACCAGTTCGATGAAGCTGTTGATTTGCACATACAGGCCAAGGAAGTGGTCGATCACCTGCACAAACAGATGCATGCCGCTGCCGATAAAGGCTTCTTCGTCCAGCGTGATGCGCACTTCCACGCCATGCGCCAGCGAGGTGCCGCGCTTGTGCCGCAGCCATGTCGTGGTGGGCGAGTGCGCCAGCGCGACGATGCCGTTGATCTGGCGCTGCGAGGTGGCCGATTGGGACAAGTCGTAGAGCGTCAGCATTTCGCGCAGCGCCGGCAGGCCTTCCTGGACCAGCGCATGATGATTCAGCGCCAGGTGTGAAATCAGGCGCCAGTGCAGGCCCGCGCCTGGGGAAAAACGTCGCGGCTGGCTGGGGCGGCGCAGCATGAGTAGTGCGGGTCCGCCTGCGCATGGCTGCAGGTCTCCCTGCGGCTGGCCGTATCTGAGTGACAGCGGGAGATCGCGGTTACTGCATGTCAGCGACAGCGACAAGCTGGCCTTTTCATGGATCAGGGGGTGGAAGTCGCCGTCGATCAGCGTGATTTTCTTTTCGTGACCAGGACTGCTGATGGCCAAAGCCGTATCGTGGCGCATGACCCAGTAATGGCCTTGTTGCGCCGCACCCTCGCCATGGCGCAGGCTGTACAGGGGGCGAAATTCGGTCAGCGTGCTCTCGCCGCCGCGTTGACGCAGCAAACGCACCGCATCGACGGAGACGACTTCGTACCCATACGCATGGGTAGCATGGGCCAGCACGGAGTAATCGGTTTTCTGCCGGGTGACGGCGATCGGCACGCCTTCCTGGCGGAAGAGATTGACCGCCGGACTGCAGCCCAGCCTCAAGTTGTCGCTGGATATGCTGGACAACATGCGCGCCGCAGCGGAATCGGGGCGCAAGCCGGCCATGCACAGATGCAGGGTAAAGCGCTGGCAGCCAGGCGGCAAGGCGGCACCCAGTGCCGCGATATCGATGTCAAAGAAATTGAATTTTTCCGGATAGGCAAAATACTCGCTCAGGATGCGGTAGGCCGGCTGCGAACGGGCTGCAAAAGGTATCAAGGCATCCGTGTCGGCGAAGCCGACTGGCGTCAAGGGCACGGCGGGCAAGGCCATCCACTGCGTCGTGTCGATGGACACAAAAGCGCAGATGGCATGCATGAACAAGGCATCGCGCAATGCGGCGGAAAAAGAAGCTTCGCCATCGATGAAAACGCGCAGGGACGCGGGCGCCGCATCGAGATGCCGAATGCCGATGTTCAGCGAGGAGCTGGCCGATGCCGGCAGGCGCACGCCCGGCGGCGGCTTGACCATCGCATCGAAAACGGCGCTGTCCAGTACCGATGCTCCGGTCGTTATGTCGTAGACCGTCTTGAAGCGGCAGCGCACGCCGCGCACGGGCGCTGTATCCATTTCACTGCCGGCCGGCAGGTGCGATACGCCAGCTTGCGCCGCCGGTGCGCACTGACGGACGATGGCGCACGATGGAAAGGGACGCAGATAATGCGGAAACAGGGCTTCAAACAGGGCTTCGGTAAATTGCGGATAGTCGTCATCGAGCCGTTTCGAGATGCGTGCCGCCAGCATGGCCACCGATTCGATCAAATGTTCCACGTGCGGATCTTCGCAAGACTCGCCGGACATATGTAATTTGCCGGCGATTCTCGGATAGCGTTCAGCAAATTCACGGCAATGTCGCCGCAGCATCACCAGTTCGCGTTCGAAATATGGCAGCAAGTCCTCCATCTCTCTTTCCCTGTGTCTTTGCAGCGGAATGGCCAGTATCCGAGCGTTTGCTCCAAGGTAAATTGCGTTTGCGCAAATAATTGAACAGGGTTGCTGCGCAACATCAAGAACGTTCAAACTGACAACATCAGACTGGCAAGGCAGCAAGATTCCAACGCTCAATATGGAGAACGCTATGACTTTGCCATCCAAGTTACTTTGGTCCGAAGGTCTGGCCATCGGCCCCCAGCAATTTCAGCAACTGGACCGCTATCATGAAGCCCGCCTGCAACGTCTGGCCTCATTGATGAATCCCCATTTATGGGGCGTGCATGGCGTCAGCTGGAATGCCGATGCACTGGCCCACAATAGCCTGCGGGCGGACGCCATGTCGCTCGTTTTTCAGGATGGGGAAATATTTGACGCTCCGCTTGGCGATATATTGCCCAGCGCAGTGGACTTGTCCAAGCTGCCGTCCAGCGAACACAGTTTCACCTTCTATGCCGCGCTGCCCGCGCTGCAGGTCCATGGCGGCAATGTGAGCGCGGCAGGGGCGCGCTATGTCCAGGCGGATATCGAAACGCCGGATCTGTACAGCGAGGCAGTCAGCATAGACGTGGCTTACCTGAAAAAACGCGTGTATCTGCTGTCCCAGCTGGACCCTCTGAATGATTACCTTGCCATCCCGGTGATCCGTTTGTACCGCGCTGGCAACGGCGGTTTTGAAATCGATGCCTCCTTCATGCCGCCTGGCCTGACCGTCAGTGCCGATTCCTCGCTGCAGCAAAGGCTCGATTCGCTGATCGACCGCATGGGCGCGAAAATTGAGGCGCTGTACGGCCGCCACCGTCAGCCCGGTAAAAGCACGGTTGAATTTCATGGCGGGGATATTGCGTCTTTCTGGATGCTCCATACGTTGAGCACGGCCGGCGCGACGCTCAGTCATTGCGCCAGTTACCGGCGCCACCATCCCGTGTATTTGTTTGAAAAGTTGATGGCGCTGGCTGGCGGCTTGATGACCTTTTCTAAAAAATACACCTTGAGCGATCTGCCCGCATATCGCCACGAAGACCCCGCTCCTGGTTTCGGCAAGCTTGAGGGCATCATCCGTGATTTGATCGATACGGTGCTGCTGTCACGCTACTTCCAGATAGGCTTGTCCAATGATGAACAAAAAAATACCCACTATTATGGTTTGCTTGAGGCAACGCGTATCGACCGCCAAACCGAACTCTGCCTCGCGGTGAATGCGGACATGCCAGCGCTGGAACTGGTCGCCACGGTACCGTTGCAATTCAAGATTTCATCACCCGATAATATAGAACTGCTGCTGGCCCGGGCATTGCCCGGTGCCGAACTGCGTCACATGGCGCAGGTTCCTGCTGAAGTACCGGTGCGGCCCAATACTTATTATTTTTCTATCGATAACCGGGGAAGCATGTACGACACCATGATCAAGGCGCAAGCGATTGCGATTTACGTGCCTTCCGGCATTAAGGGTTTGAAACTGGAGCTATTCGGCATCAGTGGGTCCGCGGACACCTGAACGCGCACATGGCACCGGCATGGCTGGCCACGGGCAGTCAAGCCGTGCTGCATTGGAAAATGATTGCTCCAAAGCATGGACTTGTCCCTCCTGTTGACGTTATCATGTTTTTGTAAATGTCGGTGGCTGAGTATTCAGTCCATGGGTAAAACATGGTGACAGGCGAGGACGAGCATGGGCATGGCGAGTGATGCGTGAGGTGCCGGGCGGCTGGCAGGGCAGGGCAGCGGTGCGCTGCTGCTGCGCATTGCTGCTGGCGTTCGGCGTTGCCGCCGCTCCTGCCGCCGCTCCTGCCGCCGTGCCGGCTGCCGCGCCGCTGCACGGCCAGCGCGTGCTGTTTCTCAACGCTTACGATTACGGCCGCGCCGGCGTGGAATCGTACACGCGCACCTACGTGGCCGCCATGACAGCCGCCGGCCTGGCCAGCGAGGATGTCATGGTCGAGCACCTGAACCTGAACACCCAGGGCGACCCCGCGCAGCGGGGCGAGATGCGTGATTTGTTGCTTTTAAGATACACCAAGATAATGGGCCGCAAGGCCGACCTGATCGTCGCCATGCAGCAGCCGGCGCTCGATTATCTGCTGTCGGACCTGGCGCCGCTGGCGCGCGGCGTGCCCGTGCTGGCGATCAATACCTCGGGCCAGGCCTTGCCGCCCGGCAGTCCGCCCGCCATCTGGCAGCAAAAGGCGAATGTCGATTTTCCCGGCACCCTGGCGCAGGCGATGGCGCTGTTTCCCGATACTAAGACCATCGTCATGGCCGTGGGGGCCAGCGAGGCCGACCAGGCCCTCAAGCGCAGCATGCAGCAGGCGGCCCAGGCGTGGCAGGGTAAAGTTACCATGGAGTATCTTGACGGCCTGACGCTGGCGCAGATGCGCGCGGCCGTCGCGCACCTGCCGGCCGACAGCGTGCTGGTGGCGGGCAATGTCAACCGCGACGCGGCCGGCGCCATCGCCACGCCCGTGCAGTTTGCCGGGGAACTGGCGCGGCTGGCGAACGTGCCCGCCTTCGGCATGTACAACACGAACGTGGGCAAGGGCATCCTGGGCGGCTCCCTCCTGCACATCGAGCGGGCTGCGCAGCAGGTGGCGCAGATGTCGCTGGAGTTGCTGGCTGGCAAGGCGCCCGCCGCGCCCGGGGCCTTGCTGCCGCCCGCGCGTCCCGTGCCCATGTATGACTGGCAGCAGGTGCGGCGCTGGGATGCCGACATCGGCCGGCTGCCGCCGCACACCCTGTTCGTGAACCGTCCGCCCGAATTGTGGCATGAGCACCGCGTGGCCGTGCTGTCGGCGGGCGCCGTGTTTCTCGCCATGGCGGGCTTGCTCAGCGCCTTGCTGCTGCAACGCCGCCGCCTGCGCCGCGCCGAGAGCGAGGCGCGCGAAAGCGAGCAGCGCTTCCGCATCCTCGTCGAGCATGCGCCCGAAGCCATCGTCGTGTATGACCTGGACCTGGACCGCTTTGTCGACGCCAACAGCAGTGCGCAGAGCATGCTGGGACTGTCGCGCGAAGCGCTGCTGGCGCGCGGGCCGTTCGACCTGTACAGCGGCGAGCAGCCCGACGGCCTGCCGCTGGGACTGATGATGGAAGAGCATTTGCGCCGCGCCATGCTGGGCGAACCCATCCTTGTTGAGCGCAATGTGCGGCGCGCCGACGGCAGCACCTTTCCCTGCGAAGTACGGCTGGTCAGGCTGCCCATGGAAGGGCGGCGCCTGGTGCGCAGCGGCATCGTCGACATTTCCGAGCGCAAGCACAGCGAACAGGAGCTGCTCGGCTACCGCGACCACCTGGAAGAACTGGTGCAGCAGCGCACGGCGGCCCTGTCCGTCGCCGTCACCGAGGCGGAATCGGCGAACCGGGCGAAAAGCGTGTTCCTGGCCAACATGAGCCATGAATTGCGCACGCCCTTGAATTCCGTGATCGGCTTTTCGCAGATGATGGCCGATTCGAGCAGCATGTTCGAGGAAGAAAAGCATAACCTGGCCATCATCAACCGCGCCGGCCACCATCTGCTGACCTTGATCAACGACATCCTGGAATTGTCGAAGATCGAGGCGGGCCGCATGCAGCTGCAGACGGGGCCCGTGGATTTGCGCGGCCTGCTCGACGAGGTGGTCGAGATGGTGCGCATGCGCTCGGGCGACAGGGGCATCGCCTTGCGGCTCGAGTGCTCGGGCGTGCCGCCGCTGGTGCGCCTCGACGGCGCCAAGCTGCGCCAGGTGCTGCTCAATTTGCTGTCGAACGCGCTCAAGTTCATTGAGCAGGGCAGCGTGACCCTGTCGCTGGCGTGCCAGGCGCAAGACGATGGGCAGGTGGCGCTGGCGTTCGCCGTGCGCGACACGGGCAGCGGCATCGCGGAAGAGGACCTGGAGCGCATTTTCGAGCCTTTCGTGCAGGCCGACAGCGCCGTGGCGCAGGCCGGCACGGGACTGGGCCTGACCATTTCGCGCGAGTTCGTGCGCCTGATGGACGGCGAACTGCGCGTCGAATCGGCGCTGGGCGCCGGCTCCGTGTTCCGCTTCGACCTGCGCGCGCCGTGCGTGCTGCGCCCCGCCGCCGCGCCGCAGGCGCCGGGCCGGG
>NZ_NEGZ01000028.1 GCF_002127585.1 Janthinobacterium sp. GW458P | reverse complement strand
GCCAGCCGCGGCGCCAGCCGCGGCGCCGGCTGACAGCCTGCACTGCCCCAGCTGCAAGGCACCGGTCGCGTCCGACGACGTGTTCTGCGGCGAATGCGCGCATAAACTCAAATAAGGCTGACCATGGCGCAATTCTGTAAACAGTGCGGCACCGCCCACGCGCCCGACGCGCGCTTTTGCGATGAGTGCGGCAAGGCCGTGAACGTGGCGCCTGCGCCCGCACCTGTACCGGCATCTGCACCGGCCGCGGCGCCGGCGTTGTCCGGCGTGAAGCGGCGCCACGTCATCATCGCCGGCGGCGTGCTGGCGGCGGTCATCGTGGCCGGCGGCGCCCTGGCGTGGCTGCTGGCGCCCGAGGCGGCCTCGGCCGGAAGTTTCAGCCGCGCCATCGACGCCCATCTGGCGGCCGACGAGGCGGCGCGCGACAAGTTGCTGTGCCTCACCAACTTGCCGTACCAGAAGGAGGAGATTCGCGTGGCCTCGTACGACAGCTCGACCCGGCAATGGCTCGATATCCTCGTGCGTGGCGGACTGTACGCCGCCCCTGTCGAGCAAAGCAGCGGTGGTTGGGTTGCGCAATCGCAATTTGTCTACGCGCTGGCCGCGCCGGGCAAGGCGGCCTTGCGCGGCGACAAGCTATGCGTGGCCAAGGGCGTGAAAGTGGCCAAGGTCAGCGGCTACGATCAGGTGCGCGACCTGGGCGTACAGCAGGTGGCGATGGCCAAGGCCACGCTGACGCTGACCGATGAGGCGGCGTGGTTCGCCAAATCGCCGGACCGCGCATTGATCCTGCAACGCTTGCCGGACGGCGACCTGGAAGTACGGCTGCCGATGGCGCTGGTCGACAAGCGCTGGCAAGTCATCGATGAAGCGCAGATGAGCCAGGCGGCCATGACCGGTGTGCTGGGCAAAGCGCCGGCCGTGCAGGGCGCGGGCATGCTGGACAAACTGAAAAGCGTGTTCAGCTTTGGCGGCCACCCGCTGGTGGGCAAATGGAAGGGTTCGAAGGGCGACATCCTGGAATTTACAAGCGACAGCATTATCGAGAACGGCAACGCAAGCAAGGCCACGTTTGCCACCGAAGACAATGTCGTGACGATCGTCTCGGAAGAGGGGGGCGGCATGGCCATGCAGATCAGCCTGAGCAACAGCAACAACACGGCCACGCTCACCGTCGGCGGCATGCCGCTCGCGGTGCTGCAGCGCGTGCGCGATTAAGCATCCGGCAGGCGGCGCAGCTTGCCGCCTGGCATCATTCCAGAAGCCCGGCCATGCCGGGCTTTTTTACGCCCGCCCGCGGGCAGGCAGCGGCGCGTCCGTCAATTTATCTTGACATCAAGATAGTTCGCGCCCACACTGGACTTTTATCTTAACGTCGAGATAGTTGATGCCTGCCTCCGCTGCCCGCCCCGCCTGGGGCGACATTCTGCTCACGGCGCTGGCGCCCCTGATCTGGGGTTCCACGTATATCGTCACGTCCGAACTGCTGCCGCCCGACCGGCCCTACACGGCGGCCCTGATCCGCGTGCTGCCGGCCGGCCTGCTGTTGCTGCTGCTCATGCGGCGCCTGCCCGCGCGGCGCGACTGGGGCCGCGTGCTGATCCTGTCCGCGCTCAATATCGGCGTGTTCCAGGCTCTGCTGTTCGTGGCCGCCTATCGCTTGCCTGGGGGCCTGGCGGCCGTGGTGGGCGCCATCCAGCCGCTCCTGGTGATGGGCCTGGCATGGGGCGTGGACGGGCGCCGCCCGGCACGCGTGGCCTTGCTGGCCAGCGTACTGGGCGTGGCCGGCATGGGCGTTCTATTGCTGTCGCCGCGCACGGTGTGGGAACCCGTTGGCATTGCCGCCGCGCTGGGCGGCACGGCCTGCATGGCGGCCGGCACCTACCTGACGCGGCGCTGGAAGCCGGACTTGCCCGTGCTGGCGCTGACGGGCTGGCAATTGCTGCTGGGCGGCCTGATGCTGGCGCCCGTCGCCTGGCTGGCCGACGCCCCGCTGCCGGCGTTATCCATGCAGCAAGTGCTGGCCTACGCCTACCTGTGCCTGGCCGGCGCCCTGCTTGCATATGCGCTGTGGTTCCGCGGCATCGCCCGGCTGTCGCCCGTGGCCGTCTCCTCGCTGGGACTGCTCAGTCCCCTGATGGCCGTCGTGCTGGGCTGGGCCTTGCTGGGCCAGGCCATGACGGGCTGGTCGATGCTGGGCCTGCTGCTGGTGCTGGCCAGCGTGCTGGCCGTGCAGTGGGCCAGCGCCCGTCCCGCAACAACGTCCTGATTTCCGCGCATTTTCCCTCGGCAGGCCGATCGCATCTGCCTGCCTGCTTCCCTCTGGACGCGCCCTTTTTGCTGCACTGCACATACAGTTTTGCTTGCACTGATATGTGGCATTGAGGCACTATTCGTTGCGCGCAAACGTTTGCGCGCAACGAATTTCCACAAAAGCATGCAGTAAACGTGCTTGACCAACCACTCTGGAGACGCTCATGACATCCCGTATTCGCCTGAAAATGATTGCCGCCGCTGTCCTCGTGTGTGCCTTGCCCGCCGTGCCGGCGATGGCGCAGACGCCAGCAAAGCCGAAGGTCGCACTGGTGATGAAGTCGCTCGCCAACGAATTTTTCCTGACCATGGAAAATGGCGCCAAGGCGCATCAGAAGGCCAATGCCGCCAAGTACGACCTGCTGTCGAACGGCATCAAGGATGAAACGGATACGGCCAGCCAGATCAAGCTGGTCGAGCAAATGATCGTCTCGCGCGTCAACGCGCTGGTGATCGCCCCGGCCGACTCGAAAGCGCTGGTGCCGGTGCTGAAGAAAGCCATCGACGCGGGCATCATCGTCGTCAATATCGACAACAAGCTCGACGATGGCGCGTTGAAAGAGAAGGGCATCACCGTGCCCTTCGTCGGACCGGACAACCGCAAGGGCGCCAAGGTCGTCGGCGACTTCCTGGCCAAGCAGATCAAGAAGGGCGACCCCGTCGGCATCATCGAGGGCGTGTCGACCACCTACAACGCGCAGCAGCGCACCCTGGGCTTCCAGGACGCCATGAGCGCGGCCGGTGCGAAAGTGGTCAGCGTACAGTCGGGCCAGTGGGAAATCGCCCCTGCCAATACGGTGGCGGCCGCCATGCTGAACGCCAACCCGAATATCAAGGCTTTGCTGTGCGGTAACGACAACATGGCTATCGGCGCCGTGTCCGCCATCAAGGCGGCCGGCAAGACGGGCAAAGTGCTCGTCGTCGGCTACGACAACATCAACGCCATCAAGCCGATGCTGGCCGACGGCCGCGTGCTGGCTACCGCCGACCAGTTCGGTTCGCAGCAAGCCGTGTTCGGCATCGACACCGTGCTGAAAGCGTTGGCGCAGAAGAAGAAACAGGCCGATCTCGGTGGCGTCATCGAAACCAAGGTCGAACTGGTCGCCAAGGGCGCCAAGTCCTGATCGTCTGATCCCGCCGGGGCCAGCGTCCGCGTCTCTGCCTGAGGCTGCGGCGCCGGCCCCGCCGTCTTTTTCCGCGGAGTTTTATCATGCCCACCGACATCCCCCCGGCGCCCTCAGCCGCCATTCCTCTATTGACCCTGGACAACATCGGCAAGTCCTACGTCGGCCCCGTGCTGGGCGGCGTGGGCCTGCGCTTTGCCCCTGGCCAGGTGCTGGCGCTGACGGGAGAGAACGGTGCCGGTAAAAGCACCCTGTCGAAGATCATCTGCGGCCTGGAGCAAGCCACCACGGGCACGATGCTGCTCGATGGTAAGCCCTACCAGCCTGCTTCGCGCGGCGCCGCCGAGGCGCTGGGCATCCGCATGGTGATGCAGGAATTGAATCTGATTCCCACGCTGTCGATCGCGGAAAACCTGTACCTGAAAAACCTGCCGCAGCGTTTCGGCTTCATCGACCGCACCCGCCTCGAGCGCGACGCGCGCGAACAGATGGAAAAAGTGGGCCTGGGCGGCCTGGACCCGTGGACTTTAGTCGGCGAACTGGGCATCGGCCACCAGCAAATGATCGAAATCGCGCGCAACCTGATCGGCGCCTGCCGCCTGCTGGTGTTGGATGAGCCGACGGCCATGCTGACGCACCGCGAAGTGGAACTGCTGTTCCTGCAGATCGAGCGCCTGAAGGCCGACGGCGTGTGCATCATCTATATTTCCCACCGCCTGGAAGAGCTCAAGCGCGTGGCCGACCGTATCGCCGTGCTGCGCGACGGCCAGCTCGTCTGCGACGACGACATCGCCGGCCATTCCGCCGCCGACCTGGTCAGCCTGATGGTGGGCCGCTCGGCCGACGATGCCGTCGACCTGAGCGGGCGCACCCTGGGCGCGCCGCTGCTGCGCGTGCGGGGACTGGCGCGCGGCAAGGTCGTCAACCCGACTTCGTTCGACTTGCGCGCCGGCGAAATCCTCGGCATCGCCGGCCTGATCGGCTCGGGCCGCACGGAATTGCTGCGTTTGATCTTCGGCGCCGACCGCGCCGACGCCGGCGACGTGTTCCTCGGCGCCAGCGCAACGCCCGCCGCCTTGCACTCGCCGCAGGCGGCAGTGCAGGCGGGCATTGCCATGATCACGGAAGACCGCAAGGGCCAAGGCTTGTTGTTGCGCCAGTCCATCGCCGTCAACACGACCCTCGCTTCGCTCGACACGGTCAGTGGCGCCGGCTGGCTCAACGACGCGGCCGAAGCGACGGTGGCCGACGACTATATTCAGCGCCTGGGCATCCGCTCGCGCAACAGCGCGCAAACGGTGGCCGAGCTGTCCGGCGGCAACCAGCAAAAGGTGGTGATCGCCCGCTGGCTGTACCGCGACTGCCCCGTGATGCTGTTCGACGAGCCCACGCGCGGCATCGATATCGGCGCCAAGTTTGATATTTATCAGGTGCTGGCCGAGCAGGCGCGCCAGGGCAAGGGCCTCGTCATTGTTTCCAGCGACTTGCGCGAACTGATGCTGATCTGCGACCGCATCGCCGTCATGAGCGCCGGCAGCATCGTCGACACCTTCGAACGGGGCGCCTGGAGCCAGGACGCGCTGCTGTCGGCCGCCTTCTCCGGCTATTTGACCCCCAACTCCACTCCAGCTGCGGCCTGATCCGCCGGAAAGATTCCCATGACCTCCAACTCCTCTCCTTCGTATCTGCAGCGCAGCCTGGCCGACCTGAAAAACTATGCGGGCCTGATCGGCGCCTTGCTGGCCATGTGCGTGCTGTTTTCGTTTGCCAGCGAAAACTTTTTTACTTTGGCTACCCTCAGCACCCTGTCGAACAACATCCCGACTTTGGTCGTGATGGCCGTCGGCATGACGTTTGTGCTGATCATCGGCGGCATCGATTTGTCCGTCGGTTCCGTGATGGCGCTGGCCGCTTCCGTGCTGTCGCTGGCCGTCGTGCACTGGGGCTGGCCCGTGTGGAGCGCGGCCCTGCTGGGCATGTTCGTCGCCGCCCTGTGCGGCGCGACCACGGGCCTCATTTCCGTCGGCTGGCGCATTCCCTCCTTCATCGTGTCCTTGGGCGTGCTGGAAATGGCGCGCGGCCTGGCGTATCAAGTGACGAACTCGCGCACGGAATACATCGGCAGCGCCGTCGACGGCATCAGCTCGCCCATTGCGTTTGGCCTGTCGCCCGCCTTCATCGCCTCGATCGCCATCGTTGTCATCGGCCACCTGGTGCTCACGCGCACGGTGCTGGGACGCCACTGGATCGGCATCGGCACGAATGAAGAAGCCGTGCGTTTGTCCGGCATCAATACGAAACCGTCGAAAGTGCTGGTGTTTGCCCTGATGGGCTTTCTGGCCGGCGTGGGCGCGCTGTTCCAGGTGTCGCGCCTGGAAGCGGCCGACCCGAACGGCGGCGTGGGCATGGAATTGCAGGTGATCGCCGCCGTCGTGATCGGCGGCACAAGCCTGATGGGCGGACGCGGTTCCGTCATCAGCACGTTTATCGGCGTGTTGATCATTTCCGTGCTGGAAGCGGGCCTGGCGCAGGTGGGCGTGTCCGAACCCGTGAAACGCATCGTCACGGGCCTGGTGATCGTCGCCGCCGTCGTGCTCGACACTTACCGCCGCCGCGGCGAGCGTTCATAATACTGGCCCATGGCAACCATCAAGCAAGTGGCGCAGGCGGCGGGGGTATCGTTTACCACCGTGTCGCACGTCCTCAACAATACCCGCCCCGTCAGCGATGAGGCGCGCCGCGCCGTGCTGGCGGCGGCGGAGCAACTGCATTACGTGCCCAGCGCGCTGGCACGTTCCTTGCGCAGCCGCAGCACGGGCACCATCGGCCTGATCATTCCGAATAATACGAACCCGTATTTCTCGGAAGTGGCGCGCGGCATCGAGGACAGCTGCTACGCGGCCGGCTACAGCGTGATTTTGTGCAATTCCGATGACGACCCCGTCAAGCAGCGCGATTACCTGAACGTGCTGCTGACCAAGCGCTGCGACGGCCTGATTCTGTCCGCGCTGGCCGACAGCGATGGCGAACTGCTGCGCAAGATGAAGGTGCCGGCCGTGCTGCTCGACCGCGCGCCCAGCGACCTGGCCATCGATGCGGTGGCCGTCGACAACCGCGCAGGCGGCGCCCTGGCCGCGCGCCATCTGCTGGGACTGGGACGCCGGCGCCTCGCCTGCATCGCCGGTCCCAGCGAAGTGAGCATTTCCAACGAGCGCATCGCCGGCGCGCGCAGCGCCATGGCGGACGCGGGCGTGGCCCTGGCCGACACCCTGTGCCGTCATGCCGATTTCACGAGCGCGGGCGGCTATGCGGCCGCGCTGGACTTGCTGGCGCTGCCGCAAGGCCAGCGCCCCGACGCCTTGTTCTGCTGCAATGACTTGATGGCGTTTGGCGCCCTGCGCGCCGCCGCCGAGCGGGGCATTGCCGTGCCCGCGGACCTGGCCGTCGTCGGCTTTGACGATATCGACCTGGCCAGCTTCGTGCATCCCGCCCTGAGTAGCGTGGCGCAGAACACGCGCGAGCTGGGCCGCATCACGGCCGCCTGCCTGCTGGCGCGCATCGCCGACCCCGCCTTGCCGCGCCAGCAGCGCAGCATCGCGCCCGAATTGCACGTGCGCGGCTCCAGCGTGGCCGCCGCGCCTGTACCTTTTACTTCTCCTGCAACTGAACTGATGGGAATGACATCATGATCGTGGTTATCGGCAGCATCAATATGGACCTGGTCTTGCGCGTGCCGCGCATGCCCCTCCCCGGCGAAACCCTGACGGGCGGCGCGTTTCGTACCATTCCTGGCGGCAAGGGCGCCAACCAGGCCGTGGCCTGCGCGCGCCTGAGCGGCAAAGTGGCGGGCGCCCAGCAAGTGGCCATGGTCGGCTGCGTGGGCGACGACGCGTTCGGCGCGACCCTGCGCGCGGCCCTCGTGGGCGACGGCATCATCGACAGCCATATCAGCACCTTGCCGGGCGTGGCGTCCGGCATCGCTTCCATCCTCGTCGACGACAACGGCCAGAACAGCATCGTGATCGCCGGCGGCGCCAACGATCTGTTGAGCCCCGCGCACATTGACGCGGCGAAAGAGCTGATCGAACAGGCCGACATCGTCGTGCTGCAGCTGGAAACGCCGATGGCCACCGTCGTGCACGCCATTCAACTGGCCCGCTCGCTGGGCAAGACCGTGGTGCTGAACCCGGCCCCGGCCGCCAGCCTGCCGCAAGGCGTGCTGGAACTGGTCGACTATCTGATTCCCAACGAAATCGAGGCGGCCATGCTGGCCGGCGTCAGCCCGGAAGGCGCCGATGCCAAGGCGCTGGCGGCCGCGCTGCAAAAGCTGGGCAGCGACAACGTCATCATCACCTTGGGTTCCAAGGGCGTGCATGCGGCCCTGTATGGCGGCGATTACACGTTTCCGGCCGAAGCGGTGCAAGCGGTCGACACGACGGCCGCCGGTGACACCTTCATCGGCGGTTTTGTAGCGGGCCTGGCTTCCGGCATGGACGAGGCCGAATCCATCCAGCAAGGCCAGCGCGCGGCCGCATGGAGCGTCACCAAGCCCGGCGCGCAAACCTCGATTCCCCACTTGCACGAGCTGTTCTAACGACACCACGCCCATGAAAAAATCACCGCTGCTCAATATTGCGCTGTCGCAACTGATCGCCTCGCTCGGCCATGGCGACATGCTCGTCATCGGCGATGCGGGCTTGCCGTCGCAGCCGGGCGTGCCCCTGATCGACCTGGCCCTGACGCGCGGCATACCCGGCTTCATCGATACCGTCAACACGGTATTGAGCGAAATGCAGGTGGAATACCATTTGCTCGCCAGCGAATTGCCGCAGCACAATCCGGCCATGGCGGCGCAGGTGGCGGCGCTGGCCTTGCCCGATGCGCGCCAGGTGACGCATGAAGAATTCAAGCAATTGAGCAAGGGCGCGCGCGCCATCGTGCGCACGGGTGAGTGCAGTCCGTATGCCAACATCATTTTGGTGGCCGGCGTCGTGTTCTAGCGCAAACAACTGCCAGATTGTTTACCAAAAACCGCAACGTTATTGTCCTCAATGAAATAATTATTCATCGGCAAAAGGTGCGGCTGGAATAGTCGCTACAATAACCTGACCCCTGCCAGCTCGGCAGGCTTCGATGGTTTCCTGCCATGCCGATGGAAGCAGCCCGCGCTTTCCGACTTCCCTGGCCGCCGCGCGCCGGCTGGCGGGTGTTCGGCTGGCTGTGCCTTTTCGTCTTGCTGCTCCATGCCGCGCCCGCGCCAGCGCTGGAGCGCGTCGTCCTGCAACTGAGCTTTACCCATCAGTTCCAGTTTGCCGGCTATTACGCGGCCATCGAGCAGGGCTATTACCGCGAGGCGGGCCTGGACGTCCAGCTGCGCGAGGGCGGCGACGGCAAGCGCAGCGAGGCGGCCGTGCTGGCGGGCCAGGCCGAGTATGGCGTGGGCAACAGCAGCCTCTTGCTGAGCCGCCTGGCCGGCAAGCCCCTGGTGGTGCTGGCCGTCGTGTTCCAGCATTCGCCCAGCGTGCTGCTGATGCGCCAGCATGGCGGCGCGCCGGACGTGCACCGGCTGGCGGGCGCTGCCGTGATGCTCGGTTCGCCTGCGGATGTGCCGGCCGCTTCCGATGAAGTCTCGCTCTTCCTGCGGAAAATGGGCGTCGACGGGGCCAGCCTGCGGCGCTTGCCGCCCAGCCACCGGATCGACGATTTGATCAATGGCACGGTCGAGGCGATTGCCGCCTATTCCACCAACGAGCCGGACTACCTGGACCGGGCCGGTTTTTCCTATTACCAGTTCACGCCGCGCACGGCCGGCATCGATTTCTACGGCGACAACTTGTTTACCAGCGAGCATGAATTGCGCCGCCATCCCGAGCGCGTGAAAGCGTTCCGCGCGGCCAGCCTGCGCGGCTGGCAATATGCGATGGCCCACCGCGAGGAAATGGCGCAGTTGATCCGCGTCAAATACAGCCAGCGCCACGACAGCGCCCATCTGCTGTACGAGGCGCAGCAGATGGAGTTGCTGCTGCAGCCCGTGCTGGTGGAGCTTGGCTACATGAATCCCCAGCGCTGGCAGCATATCGCCGATACCTATGCCGCCATGGGCGTGCTGCCGCGCAAGGCCACGGACAGCAGCGCCTACCAGGGTTTCCTGTATCGCCCCGTGCAGGGCAGCGACCTGGGCTGGCTGTACCTGTCGCTGGGCGTGGCCGGCAGCCTGCTGGCCGTGTCGGCCGCCTTCCACTTCAGCAACCTGGCGCGCGAGCGCCGCCGCACGGAAGAAACCATCCGCCAGGGAGAATTGCGCTTTCGCACCATGTTCGAGGAAGCGCCCATGGGCATCGCCCTGATCGATACCCTGAGCGGGCAGTTTATCGACATCAATCCGCGCTATCTGGCCATCGCCGGGCGCAGCCTGGAGCATATGAAACGGTCGAGCTGGATGGAGATCAGCCATCCCGACGACGTGGCGGGCGAACAGGAGCAGGKGGCGCAGCTGCTGGCGCGGCGCCTGCGCGGCTTTCGCCATGCCAAGCGCATCGTGCGTCCCGACGGCGCCATCGTCTGGGTCGACGCCTCGGTGACGGCCATCGACACGATGCGCCATGGCGGCCCGCACCACCTGTGCATGCTGGAAGACGTGACGGACAAGCGCCAGTCGGAAGCGCTGATCTGGCAGCAAGCCAATTTTGATACCCTGACGCAATTGCCGAACCGCCGCATGTTCCACGAGCGCCTGCGCCTGGCGCTGGCCCAGGGCCGGCGCGATGCGAGCCGCGTGGCCATCCTGTTCATCGACCTCGACCATTTCAAGGAAGTCAACGACACCCTGGGCCACCACCAGGGCGACATCCTGCTGATCGAGGCGGCGCGGCGCATCCGCGTGGGCGTGCGCGAGACGGACACGGTGGCGCGCCTGGGCGGCGACGAATTCACGGTGATCCTGTCCGATCTTGATGACCTGCAGCAAGTGGACCGCATCGCGCGGCAAATCCTCGACGGCTTGCTGGCGCCCTTCGTGCTGGGGCAGGAGCAGGCGTTCATCTCGGCCTCGATCGGCATCACCCTGTATCCCGATGACGCGGCCACCATCGAGGATTTGCTCAAGCATGCGGACCAGGCCATGTATGTGTCGAAAGGGGCGGGACGCAACCGCTACAGTTACTTCACGCCCGCGCTGCAGGTGGCTGCCGTCAACCGCATGCGCCTGGGCGCGGACTTGCGCACGGCCCTGCGCGAGCAGCAGCTGCAGCTGCTCTACCAGCCCATCGTCGAATTGCGGGGCGGCCGCATCGTCAAGGCGGAAGCCTTGCTGCGCTGGAACCATCCGCAGCGCGGCCTCGTGGCGCCGCCCGATTTTCTTGCCCTGGCCGAAAGCAGCGGCCTGATCGCGGACATCGGCGACTGGGTGCAGCAGGTGGCGGCCGCGCAGCTGCTGCGCTGGCGCGCGGCCGGCCACGCCATCGGGCCGGACTTGCAGCTGTGCATCAATATGTCGCCGCTGGAGCTGCAGCGCGAGGCGGACGCGCCCGGCACGTGGCTGCGCCAGCTGGCGGCCCTCGGTGTGCCGGCCTCGGCCGTTGTGCTGGACATGCGCGAGGATGTGCTGCTCGGCAGCGGCATGGCGCAGCGCCTGCAGCACCTGCGCGCGGCGGGCATGCAGATCGCCCTCGACGATTTCGGCAGCGGCCATGCCTCGCTGACGCAGTTGCAGCAATGCGCCGTCGATTACCTGAAGATCGACTGCGCCCTGATCCGCAAGCTGGCGCCTGACGCCATCGAGCTGGCCCTGTGCGAGGCCATCATCGGCGTGGCGCACAAGCTGGGCTTGCGGGTCATCGCCGAAGGGGTGGAGACGGAAGCGCAGCGCGTGTTGCTGCTGGGCATAGACTGCGATTACGCCCAAGGCCGGCTGTTCGCGCCGCCGCTGGCCATCGAGGCGTTCGACGCGCTGCTGCGCGCACGCCAGCTCTTGCCCCCTTGAAACGGGCGCGCCGCGCCACCAGATTTTACGCAAGCCTGCGGGACAGGGCTCCCGGCCTGAACGGGCTTATACTCGACGGGCTGGCGCCTGCGCCCGGCTCCAGCTGTCACCGGTTCGCCTCATGTGAACCGGGCGCGCAGGCAAACCTTCTTCCATTCACTCAACTCGAGGTGACCTCATGGGCATTTTCAGCAATATCTACAACAAGATCTTCCACCATTCATCCGACGCCGCCCCCGCTGCCACGCCAGCGGCCGCCACCGACGCCCCAGCGGCGGCCGCGCCGGCGGCAGCGCCTGCACCGGCCGCCATGCCGGTGGTCGACGTGGAGGTGGTGCTGGTCGACCTGGCCAGCAAGAATGCGGAAACACTCAACTGGCGCACGTCCATCGTCGACCTGATGAAACTGCTTCAACTCGACAGCAGCCTGGCCGCGCGCAAGGAGCTGGCGCAGGAGCTGCATTTCACGGGCGACACCAATGATTCGGCCAGCATGAATATCTGGCTGCACCGCCAGGTGATGATCAAGCTGGCGGAAAACGGCGGCAAAGTACCGGAAGCGTTGAAAAATTAAAGACCCGGCGGCAGGAAGGGGAACCCTTTTTGTCGCTGTTCAATCCCGTGGGAACTGCCTATCATGGAGTTCCCATGGCGTCACGATAGTTAAAAGCAATTGAAACTATTGTGACAATCAATTTTGCATATGGGTTAAAACCCCTTACACTAGAGTCTTACTGATTCACCACACGAGAGGAAATGAAATGTCGCTCATCAATACCCAAGTTAAACCATTCAAGGCAACCGCATACCACAACGGCAAATTCGTCGACCTGACGGAAGCATCGCTGAAAGGCAAGTGGTCGGTATTCGTGTTCTACCCAGCCGACTTCACCTTCGTTTGCCCAACCGAACTGGAAGACCTGGCCGACCACCACGCAGAATTCCAGAAGCTGGGCGTCGATGTCTACGGCATCTCGACCGACACCCACTTCGCGCACAAAGCCTGGCACGACACCTCGGACGCGATCAAGAAAGTGCAATACGCACTGATCGGCGACCCGACCGGCGCCCTGTCGCGCAACTTCGAAGTCATGATCGAAGAAGAAGGCCTGGCACTGCGCGGCACCTTCGTCATCAATCCGGACGGCTTCATCAAAGTGCTGGAAGTGCATGACAACGGCATCGGCCGTGACGCCGCAGAACTGTTGCGCAAAGTTAAAGCCGCCCAGTACGTGGCTTCCCACCCAGGCGAAGTGTGCCCGGCAAAATGGACGGAAGGCGCCGCAACGCTGACCCCATCGCTGGACCTGGTCGGCAAGATCTAAGCCTTGAAGCAGCAAGCAGCAAACAAGTAGTTACCGCGATGCCGGACCGGGCGTCCGGCCCGGCATACGCCTAAATATTTGTAAAGGAAGAAAAAATCATGTTAGACGCAACCCTCAAAACCCAACTGAAATCCTACCTGGAAAAAGTGGTGTATCCGCTTGAGCTGGTCGCTTCTCTCGATGACAGCGCAAAAGCCCGCGAGATGAAGGAATTGCTCCAGGAGATAGTCCTGTTGAGCGACAAGATCACGCTGGTCGAGCGCCTTGACGCTGGCGTACGGACCCCGTCGTTCAGCATCAACCGTACCGGCTCCGACATCGGCGTGCGTTTCGCCGGTGTGCCGCTGGGCCACGAATTTACTTCGCTGGTGCTGGCGCTGCTGCAAGTGGGCGGCCACACCATCAAGTTCGACGATGCCGTGATCGAGCAGATCCGCAACCTCGACGGCGATTACGAATTTGAAACGTTTATTTCGCTCTCCTGCCATAACTGCCCGGAAGTGGTGCAGGCCCTGAATGCCATGGCCGTGATCAACCCGCGCATCAAGGTCACCACCATCGATGGCGGCGTGTTCCCGCAAGAGGTGGAAGAACGCCAGATCATGGCCGTGCCCATGATGTTCCTCAATGGCCAGCACTTTGGCCAGGGACGCACGAATGTCGAGGAAATCCTCGCCAAGCTCGACACCAACGCCGGCGCCCGCCAGGCGGCAGCTTTGAACAAGAAAGACGTGTTCGATGTGCTGATCGTCGGCGGCGGCCCAGCCGGCGCGGCAGCGGCCATCTATGCGGCCCGCAAGGGCATCAATACGGGCGTGCTGGCCGAGCGTTTCGGCGGCCAGGTGCTCGATACCCTGGCCATCGAGAATTTTATTTCCGTCAAGGAAACCGATGGTCCGAAATTCGCCGTGGCGCTGGAACAGCACGTCAAGGAATACGACGTCGACATCATGAACACGCAGCGCGCCGCCAAGTTGACGCCAGGTAAGTTGATCGAGATTGAAACGGCGAATGGCGCCGTGCTGAAAGCCAAGACCGTCATCCTGGCCACCGGCGCCCGCTGGCGCGAAATCAACGTGCCGGGCGAGAAGGAATACCGCAACCACGGTGTCGCCTACTGCCCGCACTGCGACGGTCCCTTGTTCAAGGGCAAGCGCGTGGCCGTGATCGGCGGGGGGAATTCCGGCGTGGAAGCGGCGATCGACCTGGCCGGCCTCGTGAAACACGTGACCCTGATCGAGTTCGGCGCGGAACTGCGCGCCGATGCGGTGCTGCAGCGCAAGCTGCACAGCCTGCCCAACGTGACCGTGATCACCTCGGCGCAAACGACCGAGATCCACGGCGACGGCAAGATCGTCAATGGCCTTTCCTACACGGACCGGGTCAGCGGCGCGTCGAAGAAGGTCGAGCTGGAAGGCGTCTTCGTGCAAATCGGCCTGGTGCCGAACACGGAGTGGCTCAAGGGCACGGTCGCCTTGTCGCGCCATGGCGAAATTGAAGTCGATGCCCGCGGCCAGACTTCGATTCCCGGCGTGTTTGCGGCCGGCGACGTCACCACGGTGCCGTACAAGCAGATCATCATCGCCACCGGCGAAGGCGCCAAGGCAGCCCTGTCCGCCTTTGACCACCTGATCCGCTCGGATGACGAGGGAGTGGTCGACGAGTCCGCCGCGAAAGAAGCGCTGACGGCGTAAGTATTTCAGCGTTGCGCTGTATCAAGAAAAAAACCGGAAGGGCCGCAAGGCTGTTCCGGTTTTTTTATGCGCGCAGGAAACTTAGCTGCCTGTGTACAGGGGGTTGGCGGCCACATATACCGCGATGCCGTCGACGGGCATGTCCTTCGGTGCGATCTCGGCCAGGGCAAAGACGGTCCTGTTATTAAAAGTCTGCACGTGCCACGTAAAACGCTGGCCGGCGCGCGCGATGGTGACGGTTTCGCCGTGCGTGACGTTGATGTGGCGCGTATCGGCCTGCAGTTCGATGCTGCGCTGGGCGGCGCCGTGGTGGGCCGGCGTGCCATAGTCGGCGGCCGTGCCCGTGGGGCCGGCGGCGATCGCCGGGGCGGCACAGGTGGTGAAGGCGGCGCACAGGATGGCCAGGGCGCTGCGGTGGGTGTTCAACATAGTAATCTCCAAGAATAAGCCTGGCGCGCCGGGTCAGCGCGCCGTGTTGTCGTCGTGGCTGCACCGGGATCGCCGGTTTTTGCAACACGGCATCGTAAGCGGTTCTTGGCCGATCTGCAAAGCTGTATTTTCTGTCTATATTTCCACCGTGGCCGCCAGCGGCACGTCCGGCGCCAGGTGGCTGGTCAGCACGATGCACTGGCGCGCCAGGCGGGCCGGGTCGGACAGGCGCAGGCGCAAGTAGGCCATGGCGGCCGCGTCGAGACCGTTGAACGGTTCGTCGATCAGCAGCAGGCGCACGGGCAAGGCCAGGGCCAGCGCCAGTTGCAGTTTCTTATGCTGGCCCAGCGAGAGGGCGTTGATGCTTTGCTGCAAGGTCGGCAACAGGGCAAACGCGCTCAGCTCGTCGTTCAGCAGGGCCTCGTCGCTGCCCGGGTACAGGGCCAGATGCAGGTCGAGGAACTCGCGTACCTGCAGCCAGGGCAGGGCGGGGGCATCGCCGCCGCAATAGAACGTGCGCGCGCGGTAGGCCAGCGGCTGGTGAGCGCTGTCGATGTCGTCCAGGCGGATGGCGCCGCGCGCGGGCAGCAGGGCGCCGCCCGCCAGCTTCAGCAAAGTCGTCTTGCCGGCGCCGTTCGCGCCGCGCAGCCAGCTGACGCCGGGGCCGAATTGCTGCTTGAACCCCTGGAAGACGCTGTGCGTGGGGAAATGAAAATCGAGGTGCTCGATGTGCAGGGTGGGAGTGCAGGCATTCAATTCCATAATTCGCTTCCGATGGCGCTCAAGGCAAGGATGGACAGGACGACGAGGGCGACCCTGCCCCGGGCCGTCAGGCGGGGCAGGCCGACGATGGCCAGCAGGGCGACGCTGGCGGTGAGCGCGTACACCGTCGTCACGCGTTGCTGCAGGGCGGCGGGATCGGTGGCGTACAGCAAGACGCCCGCGCCCAGCAGCACGGCAAACGCCGGCAGCAGGCTGGCCGCGCAGGCCAGGCGGAGCAAGGTGGCGCTGGCCAGGGGCCAGGCGGTCAATGCGGGGCGCAGCACGGCGATCTGCTCGCGCACGGCCTTGTCGCCCCGGTCCGTCACGATGACCAGGCTGGCGCTGGCCAGCAGGCCGAGCAGCGGCACGGGCACGAGGGGCGCGCGCAGCAGCCAGGCCAGCATGCTGGCGCCCGCCGTGGCCAGCAGTGCGCTTTGCTGCAGGCCGATCACATTCTCGTTGCGCCAGAACGGCAGCCAGAACAGCTGGCGCCACAGGAACAGGGTAGACCAGCGGGGGTGCTGCGGCACATAGGCGCGCATCGCGGGCGTGCGCGCCCTTTGTGCGGGGCGCGGCGCGCGCAGGCGCCGGGCCACGATGCATGTCGTCAGCAGCCAGGCCAGCAGCCAGGCGGCGATGGTGGCGGCTATGCCGGGCGCGATGATCGGGCGCAGCCAGGGCGGCGATTGCAGCAGCCAGATGCCGGCCGAGACGGCATAGGCGAGGCCCAGCGGCAGCATCAGCAGGCCGGCCACGGCGATATCGGCTTGCCAGCGCAGGCGCGGCGGCAAGGGCATCTGGCGCAGCCAGGCGGCGGTGTGCGCCGGCAACAATCGCTTGCGCAGCAGCCAGGCGGGCAGGCAGGTGAGCACGGCTTGCGTGACGATGATGGCCAGGGCGGCGGGCCAGGCGTGCGTCACGGCGAGAAAGCCGGGCAGGGCGATGACGCTGAGCAAGCCCAGCAGGACGGGACCGGCCAGGAAAAAGAAGATTTCCATGGAACTGGCCAGGCTGGCGGCAAATTGCAGCAAAGCATGATGGGCCAGGCGCAAGCGCAGGGCGGAATAGGGGTGAAGACTGCGGGGCAGGCGCATGCGGGCAGGGGCGGAGTCGGGGTAGCGCTGATTCTAACAGCCGGGGTCTGGCCCCCGGGCAAGTCAGCTTTGGGGTTGACGTTGGTGGTGTTGCGGTCTGACCCCGGAATGGGAAAAGCCCTTCGGTTCTGGGAACCAAAGGGCTTTTCTTTTATTGGCGGAGCGGACGGGACTCGAACCCGCGACCCCCGACGTGACAGGCCGGTATTCTAACCAACTGAACTACCACTCCAAGCTCGTATGATCTGTGTTGCTGATCCATGAAGCACTGGATAATTTTCTGTTTGGTGGGTGCTGAGAGGCTCGAACTCCCGACCTACGCCTTGTAAGGGCGCCGCTCTACCAACTGAGCTAAGCACCCGCATATCCCAGAAAACTATCCCGACGTTTGTCACCACGTCTGGAAGAGGCACTATTATAGGGGGCGCTTTCCCGCTTGTGCAACTGTTCTTGGGGGATAAAAGCAGTTTTTTTGCTGAAAAGCGCAAAAATGCTCGCAGGAGGGAGGACTGGCGTGTTTTCTGCTGCTGAAATGGGAAAAGCCCTTCGGTTCTGGGAACCAAAGGGCTTTTCTTTTATTGGCGGAGCGGACGGGACTCGAACCCGCGACCCCCGACGTGACAGGCCGGTATTCTAACCAACTGAACTACCACTCCAAGCTCGTATGATCTGTATTGCTGATCCATGAAGCACTGGACAGTTTTCTGATTTGGTGGGTGCTGAGAGGCTCGAACTCCCGACCTACGCCTTGTAAGGGCGCCGCTCTACCAACTGAGCTAAGCACCCGTTGCTTGTCTCAGAAAACCATCCCGACGTTTGTCACCACGTCTGGAAGAGGCGCTATTATAGGACGGCTGAAATCCTTGTGCAAGGGCTTTTTCCACCTTTTTACCGTTTTAGCTGTCAATGCCCCATTGCGACAGCATCCACGCCATATTGAAGGCGTTTTCGGCAATGGCGTTATAGCGGCCCGACGCGCCGCCGTGGCCGGCGCCCATATTCGTTTTCAGCAGCAAGGGATTGCTGTCCGTCTTGTAGGCGCGCAGCTTGGCCACGTATTTCGCCGGTTCCCAGTACATGACCTGGCTGTCGTTGAGGCCCGTCGTCACCAGCATGGCCGGGTAATTCTTGCGCGCAATGTTGTCGTAGGGCGAGTAGCTGAGCATGTAGTCGTAGGCCGCCTTCTGGTTCGGGTCGCCCCATTCCAGGTACTCTCCCGTCGTCAGCGGCAGGCTGGCGTCCATCATGGTGTTCATCACGTCGACAAACGGCACGGCCGCGTGCACGGCGTGGAACAGTTCGGGGCGCATGTTGACGACGGCGCCCATCAGCAGGCCGCCCGCGCTGCCGCCCTGGATGATCAGGCGGTTCGGGCTTGTCCATTTTTCGCGCACCAGGTAGTCGGCGCTGTCGATGAAGTCATTGAAGGTGTTTTTTTTCTTCATCAGCATGCCGTCTTCATGCCACGCTTCGCCCATGTCCGTGCCGCCGCGGATGTGCGCCTGCGCGTAGATGACGCCCCGCTCCAGCAGGCTGATGCGGCTGATGGCAAAACTGGCTTCCGTCGAAATGCCGTAGGAACCATACGAGTACAGCAGCAGCGGCGCGGAACCGTCGAGCTTGACGCCCTTCTTGTAGACGATCCACAGCGGCACTTGCACGCCGTCGCGCGCCTTTACCCACAGGCGCTGCGTCGTGTAGCGGCTGCCGTCAAAGCCGCCGACGATTTCCTGCTGTTTCAGCACCGTGCGCTGGCCATCCTTCATGCTGACGTCGATGACGGTGGGCGGCGTGACGGGCGACTGGTAGGACATGCGAAATTGCGTGGCAGAAAACTCCGGCGTGCCGGCCGCCGTGGCCAGGTAGACGGGGTCGTCGAACTGCACGGTTTTCCAGTTCTTTTGCGCAAAATCAAAGATGCGCGCGCGGTTCAGGGCGCGGGCCTTTTCCATCACCACCAGGTAGCCCTGGAAGACGTCGATGGACTGGATCACGGCGTCCTTGTTGTGCGGCACGACGGGCTTCCAGTGCTTCGGCTGCGGGGCGGTGACCGGTGCGCTGACGATGCGGAAATTCTTCGCGTCCTTGTTGGTCAGAATATACAGCTGGCCGTCGCGGTGTTCGATGCCGTAGCGGTGGCCCTTCTCGCGTGGCAGCACGCTCTGGAAACGGCCTTCCGGCTTGTTCGTTGGCAACAGCAGCACTTCGCTCGTGTCCGTGCTGCGCGCCGTGAGCACAAAGTAGCGCTGGTCGCGCGTGCGGCTCACGCCGATGGCGAACTGTTCCACAGGCTCATGGTAGACCTGCTGCGGCGTGCCGCCCAGCGCCAGGCGGAACAAGCGGTCCGCGCGCTTGGTGGTGGCGTCTTCCTGCGTCAGCATCAGAGTGGCGTTGTCGGCCGCCCAGGCCAGCGAGGTCACGCGCGGCATGCTGTCCGTGAGCAATTTGCCCGTCTTCAAATCCTTGACGTGCAGCTCGTACTGGCGGAAACCCGTCGTGTCCGTGGTGTAGGCCAGCAATTGTTCATTCGGGCTGACGCTAAAGGCGCGCACGGCAAAGAATTTGTGGCCTTCGGCCAATTGATTCTGGTCAAGCAAAATCTCTTCGGCCGCCTGGGCGTCATACGCGCCCTTCGCGCCCACGGGGCGGCGGCAGTGTATCGGATATTGCTTGCCCGCTTCCACGCGCGTGTAATAGTAAAAATTGCCCTGGCGCGCGGGCACGGACAGGTCCACTTCCTGCATGCGGCCCTTGATTTCCGCAGTCAGCTTGTCGGCCAGCGGCTGGATCGGGGCCGTGACGGCCGCCGTGTAGGCGTTTTCCGCGTTCAGGTAGTCAATCACGGCAGGATCGCTCTTCTTTTGCAGCCAGCGGTAGTCGTCCGTGACGATGGTGCCGTGGCGCGTTTCCTGCCAGGCTGTTTTGGCGGCGACGGGGGCGGCAGAAGCCGTGGCGGCGGCATCGGCGGCCAGCGCGGATGACGCCAGCGTGGACAGCAGCAGGGCCGGCAGGATGGATGACCAGGCGGACCGGCGGCGCGCAGCGTGATGGGGGGTGGACAAGGCGGCTCCTTTGAATAGTTGTGTCAGGATTGTAATCTTGCCATTGAGAAAAGCAACTGCGGTGCGCGTGCGTTTCAACTTGCATCCGCGCCCATTTCCGGTAATACTGTATGCATGAACAGTATCTTGCCAGCTTCAGGCAAGCCGACCCGCCGCGAGGTGTTTTTGATGCCATCTGTCCCACCACTTGCCGAACCACCCGCAGCGCGCCGCTGGATAGCCCACCTGGACATGGATGCCTTCTTTGCCTCCGTGGAACTGCTGAAATATCCGGAATTGCGCGGCGAAGCCGTCGTCATCGGCGGCGGGCGCCTGCAGCAGCCCGTGCTGCAGATGGACGGCACGCGGCAATTCGCGCGCATGCGCGACTACGTGGGGCGCGGCGTCGTCACCACCTCGACCTATGCGGCGCGCGCGTTCGGCGTGTTTTCCGCCATGGGCATCATGAAGGCGGCGAAACTGGCGCCCGACAGCATCCTGCTGCCCGCCGATTTCGAGGCTTACCGCGACTATTCGGCCCGCTTCAAGCAAGCCGTGGCCCATCTGTGTCCCGTCATCCAGAACGTGGGCATCGATGAAATCTATGTCGACCTGACGGAACATGGCGAGCAGGCGCCGGCCATGGCGGCGCGCCTGAAGGCGGCCGTGTTCGAGGCGACGGGCCTGTCGTGCTCGATCGGCCTGGCGCCGAACAAATTGCTGGCAAAAATCTGTTCTGACCTGGAAAAACCCGACGGCCTGACCATTTTGTCGCCCGAGGATGTGGAAACGCGGGTCTGGCCCTTGCCGGCAAAAAAGATCAATGGCATCGGCCCGAAGGCCACGGCCAAGCTGGAAGCGCTGGGCATTATCACCATCGGCGAGCTGGCGCGGGCCGACATGGCCATGCTGCGCACGCAGTTCGGCGACCTGTACACGGGCTGGCTGCGCCAGGCGGCGCTGGGCATCGACGAGCGGCCCGTGCAGACGAGCCGGGAAACCAAGTCCGTCAGCCGCGAAACGACGTTCGAGCGCGACTTGCAGGTGGTGCGCGACCGCGCCACCCTGTCGGAAAAACTGGAAAGCCTGTGCACGCGCGTGGCCGGCGACCTCGATAAACAATCGCTGGCGGGGCGCACGGTGGGCATCAAGCTGCGCTTCGAGGATTTCAGCACCGTCACGCGCGACGTCACCCTGCCCAGCGCCACGGCGGACGCCGCCGCCATCCTGCGGGCCAGCCGCGATTGCCTGCGGCGCGTGCCATTTGAAAAGAAAATCCGCCTGCTGGGCGTGCGCATCTCGACCCTGTCCGATCCGGCCGTCGCGACGCGGCAGGTTCCCGCCCAGGCGGAGCTGTTTCCCGCCCTGTAGCGGCGTTTCCTACAAGATACATACCGCGCCAGACGGCGCTTTTGACGGCATTTTCACGTCGAAAGTGTAGAATGGCGTTCCCCTGGCACTACTGAAACAAACGGAAGACAAAAACTATGTGGTTCAAGAATCTTCAGATTTACCGCCTGCCCGCACCTTGGGCCTATACGCCAGAACAACTGGAAGAGGCCTTGTCCTCGAACAAATTCACGCCGGCGACCAGCATGGATCTGATGCGCCAGGGCTGGGATACGCCGCGCCCGAACGGCGGCCTGGTCCATGTTGTCAACAAGCAAATGTTGATCTTGCTGGGCACGGAAAAGAAATTGCTGCCGGCCACCGTCATCAACCAGGTGGCCAAGGCCCGCGCCGCCGAGATGGAAGAAGCGCAAGGCTTTGCGCCTGGCAAGAAGGCCATGAAGGAATTGAAGGAACGCGTGGCCGACGAATTGCTGCCGCGCGCTTTCAGCATCCGCAGCAACGTCTGGACGTGGATCGACCCTGTCAATGGCTGGCTGGTGATCGATGCCGCCAGCCCGGCAAAAGCCGATGAAGTCATCAAGCTGCTGTTGAAAGCCGTGGATAAACTGCCGCTGGAAAGCCTGCGCGTGCAGCGCTCGCCCGTGGCGGTGATGACGGAATGGCTGCAGGCTGACGACGCGCCTGCCGGCTTCACGGTCGACATGGACACGGAATTGCGCGCCACGGGCGAAAGCAAGGCCACCGTGCGCTATGTGCGCCACACCCTGGAAGCGGACGACGTGCGCCGCCACATCGCGGCCGGCAAGCAGTGCACGCGCCTGGCCATGACGTGGAACGACAAGATCTCGTTCGTGCTGACGGAGTCCCTGGCCATCAAGAGCGTCAAGCCGCTGGACGTGATCAAGGAAACGGAATCGAGCACGAAGAACGACGAAGAGCGTTTCGACGGCGACCTGATGCTGATGACGGGCGAGCTCGCCAAGCTGATGGCCGACGTGGTCGAAGCCCTGGGCGGCGAAGCGACGGCGTAAGCGCAAGCAGGTATGCGTGACGGACGGCCCGCTGGCATTGCCCGGCGGGCCGTTTTGCATGGGGCGGCCGCTGGCGCCGGCGTGCTGAAATTTTCCATGTGGAAATAATATTGCTGTGATATCGTTACTATCCTGATATTGATTATTTCTACATAAATTCATGCATAAATATGTCCGGCGCTGTGGCGCCGCTTTTATCCTCGGGGCCACGCAGATGGCGGCCGCCCAGGCGCAGATTTCCGATGCCACCCTGCGCGGGCTGAGTGCTTGCGATGCCTCTTTTTTCCGCAGCTTGCAGCAGGACGGCGCGGCCCTGGCCGGCAGCGTGCCGCTGGCCACGCGCGGCGATGCCAGCTGGATCAAGGTGCCCAACCGCAATCAGGCCCAGGCCGGCAGCATCGAGTTTGCCGCGCCCGTGCGCGCTGGCGGCGTGACCTTGCTCGGCTATACCGATGAAGTGTCGGACCTGGGCAGCCTGGGCCGTTATTACAGCTGGGCCTTCCTGGTGGCCGGCAAGGTCGATGCGGTGTACCGGCAACTGCAGCCGCTGATCCACGATGCCCGGCGCATGCGCGCCGATGATGGCGCTTATGTGCGTTCCGACGTGCGCCTGCCCGGTGGCCCATGGCAGGCGTTTGCGTCCGCCTCGGGCGTGGCGGCCGGGCGCGACAAGGTTGAACGCGTGTTCCTGATCGAGCCGCACGGCGAGCTCGACGGCGTCGTGCGCGTCGGCTGTTCGCTGCAGGGCGGTGTCGACGCCGCCCTGTTGCGCGAGGCCCGTCCCGACATCGACGCGAGCGAGTATCCGCCGCCGCCAAATGCCACGGGCGCGTTTGACAGCGCACCGCTGCCGCCCGGAGTGCTGGCGGCGGCGCAAGCGGCCATGGCGGCGGCGCCCGTCTGGCAGCCGCGCTTCAAGACGCTGTCTTCTTCCCGGGAGTCGACAACGCCGGGCAAGCCCGGGGAAGCATCCGTCGTCGATCAAGAGTGGCGCGTGCGCGATGGGCTGGTCGTCACGAGCGAGAACTACAGCGCCTTTACCATGCAGCGCGTGAAGCTTGCTGGCCTGTTTCAGTTGCGGGCCGCAGAGAAGGGCGATGTCCGCAACGGTTATCTGGCCACCTCCGGCCTGTCGCTGTCGCTGCCGGCGAGTTTGTCCCCGGGCACCCGCTTTCAGGCCAATATGACCACGATCAACGTGCCTGCCAAGCCGGGCGAGCGGCCGGAGCAGGTCACCACGCTGTGTGAAGTGCAGGATACCTTGCAGGCCAGTACGATTTCGGCCAGCCTGCAAGGCGCAGCGACGCGCTTTGTCTGTACCTCGCAGGAAAGTGGCTACGTGGTCGAGAGTGCCTTGCTGCATGACCTCGGCGTCGCCATGCAACTGCGTACGGTATCGAAAGCTCACGGCGAGAGCCATTACCGCTATCTGAATCTCCAGATAACAAAATAGCTGTGCGACAAGAAAAAAGCGCCTTGCACGGTGAAGTGCAAGGCGCTTTTCAGACAAGCTAATTCAACGCGTCAAATTAGAACTTGTAGTTGCCGGTGACGTAGAACGAACGCATCATCGGATCGGCGTAGCGTGGGTCGAAACCAACCTGGTGGCCCGACGACGCGCGCAGCGACAGCGGTGGCGCACGGTCGAACAGGTTCTTGATGCCTGCGCGGATCGTGGTCTGCTTGTCAAAGGCGAAACGTGCTTGCCAGTCGAACGTGGTGTACGACGGAACTTGCAGGCGGTAGCCCTTCACTTCTTTTGCGGCTGCCACGTCGTACACGGTCGCGGCTGCATCGGTGTAGCCGTTGCGGTAGTTGACGGTCACGGTGTTGCTCAGGCGGCCAGTATCGAGGGTCGTCGTCAGCTTCATCAGGTTGCGGAACGTGACTTCGTTGGTGTCGCCGAAGAAGTTCATGTTGCTGGTGTACACGTTATTGCTACCGGCTTTGGTGTAGTTGGCGTGCAACATGTGGGTGCCGCTCAACTGGGCGGTCAGCTTGCCGAAGGAAAACTTGTGGTTGGCCGACAGATCCCAGTCGATACCACGGTATTCCTTCTTGCCGATGTTGACCGACAGTTTCTTGAACGCGTAGTAGGTATTGCCGGTCGATGGCTCCTTGTAGGTCGAGAAGCTCGTTGCGTACTTGACCGGATCGGCAAATGCCTGCTCTTCGGTGATTTCCGACACGGCATTGCGCAGTTTCACGTCCCACAGGTCGGCGCCGAACGAGAAGGCCGCGCTAGGCTCGACACGGAAGCCCAGGGTGAACTGTTTCGATTTTTCCGATTGCAGTTCTGGATTGCCTTCCGAGACGGCGTTGTATTGCGTGGTTTCTCCACGGCAGAGCTTGTTGCCTGGATATGGGCAGTCAAATTTCTTGGCGGTAAAGCCGGCGTTAACCAGTGGCTGAGCAATGTCCAGCATGCTTGGCGCCTTGAAGCCCGTGCCGTAGGAACCGCGGATCAGCACGGTTTGTACCGGCTGCCAGCGTGCCGATACCTTGTAGGTATTGGCGCTGTCTTTCTTGCCGACAGTTTTGTTGTTCAGCTTATCGTCGATCGCCTTGACGGCATCGTAACGGCCGCCAACGGTCATTTCGAACGACTTGGCCAGCGGCGCCAGCAACTCGACGAACGCGCCGTAGGTGTCGCGGCTCATGTCGTAGGCAGCCTTGGTGTTGAAGCTGTAGATGTCGCTGCCGGTGGCGCCTGGCGACTGCTCATAGCGGTAGGTGCGGTAGTCGCCGCCGATACCGAGGCTGGCCTTGCCGCCTGGCAAGGAGAACAATTCACGCGAGCCGTGTGTGTCGACGCCGCGCATCGTGGTCGAGGCGGTACGCACCGAACCGACGAACTGGGCGCCAGCGATTTGCGCTTGCACGGATGGCTTTTGCGTCACTGCGAACGGATCGAACTCCGGATTGGCCAGGATGTCCTTGAATGCCTGGTTTTTCTGGTAACCGCCCGTGTAGCGCTCGTCGATCGAGTTTTGCGACCAGGTCAGGCCACTTTCGAAGTTCCACGCACCCAGTTCGCCTTCCACGCCCACCACCATGTGCTTGGTTTGGGTAACGGTCTGGCTGGCACGCAAACCAAAGTCGGTGCTGCGGTAGTTGGCCGTGATCGATTGGATGTCTGCCTGTTGCGCTGGCGACAGGAACGGTTGTACGTACGTCGCGTAGGCGGCCGGATTGTTGAATACCAGCTTCTCAACTTTGGTGACAGGGTCTTTTACCGTTTGCGCGATCGAGATGGGGATCGGGTTGGCGGCGATACGCGCCGTCAGGTCGTAGCGCGAGTAGGCCAGTTCAGCAAACGCGTTCAGGCTGTCATTCAGCTTGTACGTTGCTTTGGAGAACAGGCTGTCGCGTTTCGATTGCGGCACGATTTCCACGGTGGAACCGGTGTCGAAGCCGCAAGCGTTTTTATTGCTGGTCGTGACGTAGGAATTGTCAGGGCAATTTCCCTGGTTTTGCCGCAGATATGGCGTGAAGGCGGTCGAGGAGGGGTTGTTGTTGTAGGCAACAGTAGCGCCTGCCGGCGAGGCCGAGGTGCTGGTGCGGTCCCAGATGTAGTTCTTGCCGCCGCGGTTGAATTTCAGGTACGAGGTATCGGCGAACGTGCGGTCGGTCGCTACCAGTTTCGACTGCTCGTCGTGGCGGTACGATACCAGCACGTTGAAGCGGTCTTCGTCCAGGTCGCCGAAACCATAGGTGACGCTGGTGTTCCAGGCGTTGCCGCCCTTGTCTTCCGGGCCGCCGTACGTCGCTTCCAGGGTGGCGCCCTGCTGGTTTTTCTTCAGGATGAAGTTCAGTACGCCGGCGATGGCGTCCGAGCCGTACAGGGCCGAAGCACCGTCGGTCAGGATCTCGACGCGCTCAACGGCGCTCATGGGAATGGCGTTCAGGTTGACCGTGGTGCCGGAGCCTTGTGGCGCGATGCGGCGGCCGTTCAACAGCACCAGGGTGTAGGTTTCGCCAATGCCGTGCAGCGATGCACTGGTATTGCCGCCCGAATCGGAACCGGCAGCAACGGCGCCGATGGTAAAGCCTTGCATGGCGGGCAGGGCCTGGATCAGGTCGGCAACCGAAGTGGCGCCCGACTTGGCGATCGCTTCTTGCGACAGGCGCTGCACTGGCAGTGCGCCTTCGACGGCGATACGCTTGATGCTCGAACCGGTAATTTCAACTTTTTGAATTGCTTCTTCCGCCATGGATTGGCCGGAGAACAAGACGCTACCTGCCAGGACGGCCAGGGCCAGGCGTACGCTGCGCACGCCGATTTTTTCTTTAAATGCCATTGTAACAATTACTCCGTAGTAGTTTTAATAACGACAAGCGGTACACGAGCACCGATAAGGCCATCGGGTAGATGGCCTGCGGCGGCGTGTACGGTAGGCGGAACCACGTCTGAGGGAGGTGGAAGACTACTAAGCGCAATATTGTTATAAATGCACTTATAACTTGTCGAGGCGAACATTATGTCGTCTCAGCAAGAAAAATTGGACTCTCACCGTGTCGGATTTGGCAGGAATTTAGAGATACTGAAGAATATTTGTGAATGTGAAAAATATGCAGTTTTATATTCTTCTATATCAATGTTTTTAAAAATGATCAATGGTGTTTTTTTACAACACATAATTATTATCTTGGCAATTTGATGTTTTACCAATAATAATTTTCTTTCATCCCCTGCGCTGAAGAATTTCCGACGGACGAAAAAAAGCCCGCGCGGAGCGGGCTTGTCGAGGTGCTGCAGAGTGAAAATCAGGCGGCTTGCTGGCCTGCTTTTCTGCGGCGCGCCATGAAACCAACGAGGCCGAGGCCGGCGAGCATCATGGCATATGTTTCCGGTTCTGGCACGGCGGCCACCGGTGAGGCGAAAGTACCGGTAAAGGTAGAGTAATTGCCATACTGATTGCTGGCAGATTGTGCGGTGGCGGCACCGTAGCCGAAATACGTGCTGACGCCAACGGTATTGGCGCCAACGGCAACGTTGCTCAAGGTAATGCTGAAATTGGCGGTCGAGCCGGGCGTGTAGACCGATTGCGTATATTGGCCCCACCAGGTGTAGGCCGCATAGCCCGATGGCGCGACCAGGTTTTGCGAGCCATTGCCGCCCAGGTCGAGCAGGCCGCTGCTGCCTTGCGACCAGTAGCCAGGCGCACCATTGAAGGGCGCGGGCGCGCTGGAGCTGACCACGGTGGCGGCGACGGGCACGAAGATCGTGAAGCCATCGAGGCCGGTCTGGCCGCCGATGCCCTGGTTATTGTTCAGGACGCTGTAATCGAAGGTCCAGGTATTCACGCCTGCTGCGCTGGCCGATGCCGTCACCGTATATTCATTTGTCAGGCTGGTCGTCGCGTGGGCAGTGCTGCTCAGCGCAAATACGGCCGCAATGGCGCCCAGTGGAAACAGGTGTGCAGTCGATTTGCGCAAGGTCATGATGAATTCCCGAAAGGGGTTGGTCGATGACGCGAATATAGCATCGATGCACAGGAAAAAATTGCAATTATGAACAAATATATTGTTTTTTTGCTTCTTTCATTTCCTCATGGAAATTATGGCCTGTATTCTTTATTTTTCTGCAAATGTTGCAGCCGGTTTTTGTTGTTGCGCTGCGACGTTGCCGCAGCGCAATTACCTTACAGGGGCTGGAACACGCCGGCGGCGCGGTTCTTTTGCACATTGTCCCAGGCAAAGATCTGGCCATTCATGGCCACGTACACGCCGGCCGGCAGGGTTTGCGCCACGCCGCAGGCAAAGCCCAGGTTGAACAGGGCGTCGGAATTGTCGATTTCGTAGGGAATCATCGCGCCCGTCAGGATGACCGTTTGCTGCAGCTTCGCCGCGCCCAGCACTTGCGCCGTTTCGCGCATGGTGTCGGTGCCGTGGATGATGACGATGGCTTTTTCCTGCGCCGCGCGGCACGAGGCGAGCACGCGCTGGCGGTCCCCATCCTGCATGTCGAGCGAGTCGAGCAGGGGCAATTGCTCCAGCGCCACGGGCGCCGTCATGCGCGCGCGGGCTATCGCTGCCGGCAAATGACTGTCGGAAAAGCCCAGGGTGCCGTTCAATTCGTTGTAGTGTTTGTCGAAGGTGCCGCCGGTGGCGAGTATGCGCAAAGTCATGATGTGGTCACGATGTCAGTGGAGAATGACGGGCATGATATCGTGGATTGGCACGATTGCGTGAATGGCCCTGCGGAGGCGTGGCGCTTCTGGAAAATTCGGCCATCTGTGAGTACACTTGTTTCTTTGCTCGCCCCCTGGCCCGACATTCCTGTATGAAAGCGCTCGCTCCCGGCACCGTCATTTTCCACCGCCACCGCGGCTACGGGGTGATCACGTCCGTCAATTTGCTGACGGGCTGGATCGCCGCCCGTTTCGGCAGCGAGGCGCGGACCCTGGACCTGAACCTGTCCACCGACGACGTGCAGTTTGCCGATGGCGAAGCGATCCTGTTTCGCCGCGCGCCGCCCGACCGCATGCCGCATGCGCGCCTGATGGCCATGGTGCGCGAGCTGCACCAGGCCGGCTATCAAAAGCTGTATCTGTATTCCTGGCCCAAGCCGTCCGGCCTGCACTGGCGCTGGCATCTGTTTACGGGGCCGCGCGACTGGATGCAGCGGCCGTGGCGCGAAGGCTGGTACGGCTCGGGCGCCGATTACAACGTCAACCCCGTGATGGGCTGGGGCGACACGCCCGGCGCCTCTACCGGCGAGCTGATCGACGCGCTGGCCCGCTTCGACCCGCAGGGCCTGGCCCAGGCGCTGGGACGCGACGATGACCATAGCGACTGGTTCGGCCGCGTCTGCGACGCCTTGCTGCCCAACTATATGTACAGCCTGGACATGCCGCGCGCCCCGGGCGAACCCTTGCCCGACATGCCGCCCGTGCCGGTCGTGGCCGTGCGCGCCGGCGTGGCGTCGTATGGCGGCCCGGATATCGCCTGGCCGCCAGGCTGGGCCGGCCTGTGGCGCGGCCGCCATGTGCTGCCCGCGCCCGCCATCCGCCTCACGGGCGAGCCGGACTTGTTGAAGGGCTTTCAGCGCTCCTGAGGGGCTTGCCGCGCATGCTGCAAGGCTTCGGGATTGAGCAGGCGCGTGCATTGACCCTGCGCAAAATCGACGATGTTTTGCAGGGCGTAGCGGAAATACAGTTCATAGCTGTCACGCTCGACGTAGCCCAGGTGCGGCGTGGCCAGCACGTTCGGCAGCCGCAGCAATGGCGAGCCGGGCGGCAAGGGTTCATCCGTAAACACGTCCAGCGCGGCCGCACCCGGGCGCCCCTGCTGCAGCGCCGCTTCCAGCGCGCCCTCGGCCACCAGCTCGGCGCGGCTGGTGTTGACGAACAGGGCATCTGGCTTCATGCGCGCCAGGTCTTCGCTTGTTACCAGGCCGCGTGTCTTGTCGGACAGGCGCAGATGCAAGCTCAGCACGTCGGCCTGCTCGAAGAAGGCCGCGCGCGATTCTGCTGCCGTATCACCGGCCGCCACGGCCGCTGCGCGGCTCGCTTCGCTGCCCCACACGAGGATGGTCATGCCGAAGGCGCGGCCATAGCCGGCGATCAATTGCCCGATCTTGCCGTAGCCCCAGATTGCCAGGGTGCGCCCTTTCAAGACCGTGCCGAGCGTGTTGTGCGCCGGCTCGATCGACGAGGTTTGCCATAGCCCTTCCTGTAAATGTTGCGCGTACGGCACGATCTTGCGCTGCGCCGCCATGATCAGCGCCCACGTCAGTTCGGCCGGCGCCGTGGGCGAGCCGATGCCTTCCGCGATGGCGATGCCCAGTTCCGTGGCGGCCGCCACGTCGATGTGTCCGCTGACCTTGCCCGTTTGCGATACCAGTTTCAGGTTCGGCAGCTTCGACAGCAGCGCCCGGTTAAAACTGCTGCGTTCGCGGATCAGCACCAGCGCGTCGAACGGCGCCAGGCGGATCGCCAGCTGGCCCAGCCCCCGCGCCGTATTGCTGAACACTTTCACGTCATGTCCATCGAGCAATTGGAAGCAATCGAGGCCGCGCACGGCATCCTGGTAATCATCGAGTATGGCAATTTTCATGGTGGATGGCCGATTTTATTGAGGATTTGGTAGGGAAATAACAGGATACGGGAAATGCTGAATAGCCTACTACATTACTCAAGCTATTCTCCTACATTTTTGCGAGAATAGCTGTTAGGCGGGTGTACAATCGCCGGCACTTTTAAAGCTTCCTGATTATAGTTATAGCGCAAACTGTTCCTGCAGCCTGGGTGCATGATCCAGGTAAACGACCCCAGAGCCCTGCCAGCGTGAGCACCCCGCCCGCAGTGAGCCGCAGCCACCTCTCAACGATGCTGCCTGTCTTGCCGGAATGACCAGAATTTCTTTTATTGGTATTGGAGGTAATATGAATCAGCCCGTCATGGGTGGCGTCGCCGCACTCAACGTCCCAGCTTATATTAAACAACAGAAACTGATCAACTGGGTGGCCGACATTGCCGCGCTGACCAAGCCGGACCGTATCTACTGGTGTGATGGCTCGCAGGAAGAGTACGAGCGCCTGTGCGCCGAGATGGTTGCCAGCGGCACCATGAAAAAACTCAATGCCGAAAAGCGCCCGAATTCCTACCTGGCCTGCTCCGATCCGAGCGACGTGGCCCGCGTTGAAGACCGCACGTATATCTGCTCGGCAACGAAAGAAGCGGCCGGCCCGACGAATAACTGGACCGATCCCGGCGAGATGCGCCACACCCTGAACGGCCTGTTCGACGGCTGCATGCGCGGCCGCACCATGTACGTCGTGCCATTCTCGATGGGCCCGCTGGGTTCGCCGATCGCGCACATCGGCGTGGAACTGTCCGATTCGCCGTATGTCGCCGTCAACATGAAGATCATGACCCGCATGGGCCGTGCCGTGTATGACGTGCTGGGCACCGACGGCGAATTCGTGCCGTGCGTGCACAGCGTGGGCGCGCCGCTGGCGGCCGGCCAGCAAGACGTGAAATGGCCATGCAACAGCACCAAGTACATCGTGCATTTCCCGGAAACGCGCGAAATCTGGTCCTTCGGTTCCGGCTACGGCGGCAACGCCCTGCTGGGCAAGAAATGCTTCGCCCTGCGCATCGCCTCGAACATGGGCTACCAGGAAGCGCAAGCGTCCGACAGCAATCCGGGCTGGCTGGCCGAACACATGCTGATCCTCGGCGTGGAATCGCCGGAAGGCAAGAAGCATTACGTCGCGGCCGCGTTCCCGTCGGCCTGCGGCAAGACCAACTTCGCCATGCTGATCCCGCCGGCAAGTTTTAATGGCTGGAAAGTAACCACCATCGGCGACGATATCGCCTGGATCAAGCCCGGTGCCGATGGCCGTTTGTACGCCATCAATCCGGAAGCCGGTTATTTCGGCGTGGCGCCGGGCACCAACGAAAAAACCAACTACAACTGCATGGCCTCCATGCGCGACAACACGATTTTCACCAACGTGGCGCTGACGGACGACGGCGACGTGTGGTGGGAAGGCTTGACGAAAGAAGCGCCAAGCCATCTGATCGACTGGCAGGGCAAGGACTGGACGCCGGCGTCCGGCACCAAGGCGGCGCACCCGAATGCCCGCTTTACTGTTGCTGCAACGCAAAACCCCGTCATCGACGCGGCGTGGGACGATCCGGCCGGCGTGCCGATCTCGGCCTTCATCTTCGGCGGCCGCCGCTCGACCACCGTGCCGCTGGTGACCGAAGCGCGCAACTGGGTCGAAGGCGTCTACATGGCCGCCACCATGGGCTCGGAAACGACGGCTGCCGCCGTGGGCCAGATGGGCATCGTGCGCCGCGATCCATTTGCCATGCTGCCGTTTATCGGCTATAACATGAGCGATTACTTCCAGCACTGGCTGGACATGGGCGTCAAGGTGGGCAAGGTCAACCCGGCTGCCCTGCCGAAGATCTACTGCGTCAACTGGTTCCGCACGGACGAGGCGGGCAAGTTTGTCTGGCCTGGCTTCGGCGACAACATGCGCGTGCTGAAATGGATGCTGGAGCGCATCGAAGGCAAGGCGGGCGGCGTGGAAAACCTGTTCGGCACGACGCCGCAGTATGGCGACCTGAACTGGGATGGCTTGCCCTTCACGCAAGAACAGTTCGACACCATCACCTCGATCGACAAGGCGGCGTGGCTGGAAGAATTGAAATTGCATACGGAATTGTTTGAAAAACTCGCGTATCATCTGCCGCAAGAATTGGCAGACAACAAGGCTGCGCTGGAAAAGCGGCTGGCTGCGTAAGTTGATTTTAAGCAACACCTGACTGCCGTAGCGCGCCGCGCAGCAGCTTGTCAGGTGTGGAGAGTTGTAGTGGGGGAGAAACACGCCGGCAAAGACTGGCGTGCGATAAATGACACGCCGGCAATGACTGGGGTGCTAGCAAAAAGAGAAACGGCGCGGATTGCATGAGCAATCCGCGCCGTTTTTTTTGTGGCTTTTTGGGTTCAGCGAAACATGGTCGGCACGAAATAGCGCAGATTTACGTCATCTTTCACTTTCGGGCATTGGCCAGGTTTTGCTGCCGGAAAGGATACCGGCAGTAGCGTCGTTTCGTGCAGGCGGTCCTCTACTTCCAGCACGCCGGCAAACGCTTTCACCTGGCGTGGCGCGGGCGACTGGCAATCACCGATTGCCAGTTCGCGTCCTTCGCCATGAAAGCTGCCACCATAGGCAATACTGGTGCACAGCGCCGGCCAATAATGAAATGGAGTAAATTGTCCTGCCGCCGCCATGTGTTGTTGATCTGCCTGCTGTAATTTTTGCTGCATGAAATATAGCAGCAATGAGGCATGCCGCTCGTAGGACGGCGGCAGTGCCAGGCGCAATGGCTGGGTCGCTACCTTGATCCGCCTGCCGCAGCTGCCGTCGTTGCTCGTCACGGGCAGGATTTCACGTCCCGGTGGCCCCTGCGGATGGATCGCAAACGGGGCGGGCTGGTTCAGACTCAACGGTAGGGATTCCATGCGCAAGGCAAGTTTCAGGCGCCGTGCGCCATCGTGGTACTCAATATCATATTGTTTACCAGGCTTGAAGCCCTCGCGGGCTTCGATCCGATACAAGCCGTAGGCTGCATCGACTTCTTCGCTGATGTCGCGCAAGCCCTGCTGCATGGCGAAGCGCTTGATCTTGTCGCCAGTTTGTTGTTGCTTCGGTGCGCTCCAGTCTGAGTCCACGGCGTTCAAGCTGCGGCATATCGGCAGGGAAGCGTTTTTCTGGCCGGTGCATTGCTGCATTTCCGGGCTCGCCAGATAATAGCCTTGCAGTTGTTGCCCCATTTGCTTTTCCACGCGTAGCCGTACCACGACCGGTGTCAGTTTTCGACCCAAACCATGCTCCTGGATACGAAAATTCTTTGTGGACAGGGCGATGGGTTGCCTGACAATGCTATACCTTCCTTCATCCCTGAGCACGTATTCCGGATAAGTTTCAGGCAGAAACAGGACACCGCGCGCATTGGCCGGCAGGCTGATGGTCGCGGGGCCTGCGCTGGTCGCAGGTGTTGCATGCAGGAATTTTCCTGGCTCATCTCCCGTGCAGGAACAGGCCAGTACACTGCCCGGCAGCAGCAAGCACGCCAGTGCCATGCAGCGGGTCCAGCTGAATGGCGATGGTCTGGTTTGCATGGTCTCTCTTGAAGAAGCGGCTTGATTGCCGAGCAAGATAGTTTCCCATAGAAAAATCCCCCGGGCAAGACCATTGGCCGGGGGATTGAGAGGGAGGCGCCGCTTATTGCTGCAGCAGCGGCCCCAGGTACTTGCCCGTCACGCTGGCCGGGTTGACGGCCACGTCTTCCGGCGTGCCCGTGGCGATGATCTGCCCGCCGCCGGCGCCCCCTTCGGGGCCCAGGTCGACGATCCAGTCGGCCGTCTTGATGACGTCCAGGTTGTGCTCGATGATGACGAGGGTGTTGCCCTGGTCGCGCAGGCGGTGGATGACTTTCAGCAGCAAGTCGATGTCGTGGAAGTGCAAGCCCGTCGTCGGTTCATCGAGGATGTACAGGGTGCGGCCCGTGTCGCGCTTGGACAGTTCCAGCGACAGTTTCACGCGCTGCGCTTCGCCGCCGGACAGGGTGGTGGCGCTCTGGCCCAGCTTGATGTAACCGAGGCCCACGTCGAGCAGGGTTTGCAGCTTGCGCGCGATCAAGGGCACGGGCTTGAAGAATGCGTGCGCCTCTTCCACCGTCATGCCCAGCACTTCCGTGATGTTCTTGCCCTTGTATTGCACTTCCAGCGTTTCGCGGTTGTAGCGCTTGCCGTGGCAGACGTCGCACGGCACGTAGACGTCGGGCAGGAAGTGCATCTCGACCTTGATCACGCCATCGCCCTGGCACGCCTCGCAGCGGCCGCCCTTGACGTTGAACGAGAAGCGGCCCGCGCTGTAGCCGCGTTCCTTGGCCGTCGGCACGGTGGAGAACAAATCGCGGATCGGCGTAAACAAGCCGGTATACGTGGCCGGATTCGAGCGCGGCGTGCGGCCGATCGGAGCCTGGTCGACGGAGATGACCTTGTCGAAATGTTCCAGGCCGCTGATCGACTCGTGCGGCGCCGGTTCCGTCTGCGAACCGTACAAATGGCGCGACAGCGCAGGATACAAGGTATCGTTGACCAGCGAGGACTTGCCCGAGCCGGACACGCCCGTCACGCAGGTCATCAGGCCCACCGGCAAGCTCAGCGAGACCTTTTTGAGGTTGTTGCCCGTCGCGCCGGTAATCACCAGCTGCTTTTCCGGATTGCTCGCATGGCGCTTGGCCGGTACGGCGATCTTCAGCTTGCCGTTCAGGTATTGCGCCGTCAGCGATTTCTTGTTTTTGAGAATATCGGACAAGCTGCCTTCGGCGATGATTTCGCCGCCGTGCACGCCCGCGCCGATGCCCATGTCGACGATGTAGTCGGCCGTGCGGATGGCGTCTTCATCGTGCTCGACCACCAGCACGCTGTTGCCGATGTCGCGCAAGTGTTTCAGCGTTTCGATCAAACGGTCATTATCGCGCTGATGCAAGCCGATCGACGGCTCATCGAGCACATACATGACGCCCGTCAAACCGGAGCCGATCTGCGATGCCAAACGGATGCGTTGTGCTTCGCCGCCGGACAGGGTGTCGGCGCTGCGGTCCAGCGACAGGTAATCGAGGCCCACATTGTTGAGGAATTTCAAACGAGAAATGATTTCCTTGACCACGCGGTCGGCGATTTCCTTTTTTGCGCCCGTCAGTTTCAGCTTTTCAAAAAATTCCAGCGTTTCGCGCAGCGGTTTTTCCGCCACTTCATAGATGGCCCGTTGCTGCTTGCCGGTGCCGACCTTGACGAAGCGCGCTTCCACGCGCAGGCGCGCGCCATCGCATGAGGGGCAGCATTTTTCATTGATGAACTTGGCCAGTTCTTCCTTGACGGCCATCGAATCCGTTTCGCGGTAGCGGCGCTGCAGATTGTTGACCACGCCTTCGAACGTGTGTTCCTTGACGACGGTGCGGCCCCGTTCGTTGACATAGCTGAAGGGAATGACTTGCTTGCCGGAACCGTACAGCACGGCCTGTTGCGAATTCAGGTCCAGCTGCTCGAACGGCGTGTCGAGGTCGAATTCGTAAAAAGCCGCCAGGTTCGTCAGCATCTGGAAATAAAACTGGTTGCGGCGGTCCCAGCCCTTGACGGCGCCCGAGGCCAGCGACAGGTTCGGGAACGCGACGATGCGTTTCGGGTCAAAGAATTCAATGTGTCCCAGGCCGTCGCACTCGGGGCAGGCGCCCATGGGGTTGTTGAACGAGAACAGACGCGGTTCCAGTTCCTGCAGGGAATAGCCACACACATTGCAGGCGAACTTGTTCGAGTAAACGTGTTCCTGGGCGGTATCCATTTCGTAGGCGATGGCGCGGCCGTCGGCCAGGCGCAGGGCCGTCTCGAAACTTTCTGCCAGGCGTTGCTTGATCTCCTGGTTCACCTTGACGCGGTCGATGACGACGTCGATCGTGTGTTTTTCCGTTTTCTTTAACTTCGGGAGGTCATCGACTTCATAGATTTTGGCCGCATGCGTGCCGCTCTGCACGCGAAAGCGCACGAAGCCCTGCGCCTGCATCTGCTCGAACAGGTCCACATGCTCGCCCTTGCGGTTGGCGACGACGGGCGCCAGTATCATCAGCTTGGTGTCTTCCGGCATGGCCAGTACGGCGTCGACCATTTGCGACACGGACTGGGCGGCCAGCGCGTTTTCCGGATGGTCGGGGCAGTAGGGCGTGCCCACGCGCGCGTACAGCAGGCGCAGATAATCGTGGATCTCCGTCACGGTGCCCACCGTCGAGCGCGGGTTGTGCGAGGTTGCCTTCTGTTCGATGGAGATGGCGGGGGATAGCCCCTCGATCAGGTCGACGTCGGGTTTTTCCATCAGTTGCAGGAACTGGCGCGCGTAGGCCGACAGCGACTCGACATAGCGGCGCTGGCCTTCCGCGTACAAGGTGTCGAAGGCCAGCGAAGACTTGCCGGAGCCGGACAAGCCGGTAATCACGATCAGCTTGTTGCGCGGCAAATCGAGATTGATATTCTTGAGGTTATGCGTGCGAGCACCGCGAATGCGGATCTGTTCCATGTGATTGCCTTGCTTTCAGTGAGTGGTGCGGCCGGCGCATTGCGGGAACTGCCAGATGAGGAGCCGCAACGGGTCAACCTGTTACTATAGCCGGGTTTTGCTCTGCATGCCTGAGGCAGTCACGGGCGGATTGCGCCGCCAGCTGAACGTGCCCCGGCAAAGTTTGATACAGATGCGTGCAGACGTTTAAACACTGTATATAATACCAGTATTCAAGTTTCTTGTTTTCACCTGCCGTGAAAAAAACGTGTTGCCGCACGGTAGCCGGCGTTCGTTAGAAAGCGGATGCTTTGCGCCGCGTGGTCGCTTATAATCGTCGTTTGGTAAAAAAATCTCACGCGCGGGACTCCGGCTCCCGCAGCCGTTCATCAGGAGTTATTCATGGCATCAGTCAACAAAGTCATCATCGTCGGCAATCTGGGCCGTGACCCGGAAATCCGCTACATGCCTAGCGGCGACGCGATCGCCAACATCGCCGTGGCCACTTCGTACAAATCGAAGGACCGCAACACGGGCGAACAAAAAGAATTGACAGAGTGGCACCGTATCTCGTTCTTCGGCCGCCTGGCGGAAATCGTCGGCCAGTACCTGAAAAAAGGCTCCTCCGTCTACGTCGAAGGCCGTTTGCAAACGCGTAAATACACGGACAAGGACGGCGTCGAGAAGTACGCAACCGACATCATCGCGGAACAGATGCAAATGCTGGGCGGCCGTTCCGGCATGGGCGGCGGCGATGCCGGCGGCGATGACAGCTACGGCGGTGGCGGCGGCTACGAAGCCCCGGCCCCGCGCCAGGCGCCGGCCCCGCGTCCAGCCCCGGCACCGGCGCCACGCCCGGCACCGAAGCCAGCGCCGAATTTCTCGGACATGGATGACGATATTCCGTTCTAAGCACGCCGTTCCGACGCCTGCCGTCAGAGACTGCCGATAAAAAGCCTGCTTCATCCGTGAAGCAGGCTTTTTTTACGGGCAGGGGCTGCAGAAGGCCATCCGGGTCGGATCGTCACATTCCACAGCAAGAAACGGATGGCGGCGCAGTTCCGATGCTGGTCTGATGGCAGTGTTGACGACGCAGGAGAACCGCATGGATTTTCGCATCACGGGGCTGTCGCCCGAACCTTTTCTGCCTTTTTTTGCTTTATCCGATGCCGAGCTGGCGGCGCGCGGCATGCGGCGCCATGTGGTCGACCAGCATCCCGGATTTCCTGACCGTATAGAAATGGTGGAAGCCGCGCTGGGCGAAACCGTGCTGTTGTTGAATCATGTGTGCCAGCCGGCCATGACGCCCTACCGGGCTTGCCACGCCATTTTTGTCCGCGAGGGGGCCACGCAAGCGTACGATGCCGTCAACCAGGTGCCGGAATCGATGCGGCTGCGTCTGTTGTCGCTGCGCGCCTATTGCGCCGATGGCATGATGCTCGATGCCGAGGTGGTGGAAGGCACCGCCATCGAGGCCGTCATTGCACGATTATTCGGCAATGCGGACGTCAGTTATATCCACGTCCACAATGCCAAGCGGGGCTGTTATGCGGGCCGCATCGACCGCGTTGGCCTGTCCCTGGCTTAATCGCGCAAGCGCATTTCCAGGCTGTAGCTGGCCACGGCATTCCTGCGCGCCGCATTGCGCATCAGATACACCTGCACCGTGTACGCGCCATCGGCTGGCAGCGCCCCCTGGAAGCTGTTGCCGCTGCGCGCACCGACGAACAGCGCTTCCTCCTGGCCGGCCTGGCGGATATTGACGTAATTCGACGCCTGATTGGTTTTCAGCTTGACGCTGAGGGTCTGTCCCGCCTTGCCCGTGACCGTGTATTCGGCCGTGGCGTAGCCCTTGATCTTGCCTTTCACGCTGTACGCGGCTTGGCCTGCCGTCAATTCCACTGTTTCCTTGTGGACAGGATCGGCGCTCCAGGCGGGCGTGGCAAACACGAGGGCCGCCAGCAGCAGGCTGGCGCGGAGGGACAGGTGACGACGCGGCATATGAATTTCCTTTGCACGTGGATTGACAGGCAGGCGATGGTGCTGCCGCCCATCTTACGCCGGCGGCTGCCAGGCGCCTGTACGCCAGCGCGCATGGCCGCATCGAGGACGGTTTTTCCACCTTTCTTGATCCATGTACTTTTTTTGGGCTGCGCACGTTTCAAGCGGCGGCCAAATGCCAGTTTCAGGTAGGCTGACGCGTCTCTATGCTGCGGAACCGGCCGCGGGCGCCGCTGCGCCGGACCGGTTTTGCAAGTCTTTTTCCCTGTATTGAAAGGAACGCAAATGGGTATTTCCGGAAAAGTCGCACTGGTCACGGGTGCCGCGCAAGGCATCGGCAAGGCCATCGCCTTGCGCCTGGCCAAGGATGGCGCCGATATCGCGCTGGTCGACCTGCACCAGGAGAAGCTGGACACGGCCGCCGCCGAAGTGCGCGCGCTGGGACGCCGCGCCGTCACCTTCATTGCCGACGTGTCGCAACTCGATCAGGTCACTGAAGCGGTGGCGTTTGCCGAGAAGCAATTGGGCGGCTTCGACATCATCGTCAACAATGCCGGCATCGCGCAAGTGCAGCCCTTGCTCGATGTTACGCCGGAAGAGGTCGACCGCATCATGCGCATCAATGTGCAAGGAACGCTCTGGGGCATCCAGGCGGCCGCCAGGACTTTCAAGAAGCGCCGGCAGAAGGGCAAGATCATCAATGCCTGTTCCATCGCCGGGCATGACGGCTTTGCCCTGCTGGGCGTGTACTCGGCCACCAAGTTTGCCGTGCGCGCGCTGACGCAGGCGGCGGCCAGGGAGCTGGCCGCCGACGGCATCACCGTCAACGCGTATTGCCCAGGCGTCGTCGGCACCGACATGTGGGTCGAGATCGACAAGCGCATGGCCGAAGTGACGGGCGCCGAGCTGGGGGCGACGTATAAAAAATACGTGGACGGCATTGCGCTGGGACGCGCCGAGACGCCCGACGACGTGGCGGGCCTGGTCTCCTTCCTGGCGGGGCCGGATTCCGACTACATGACGGGCCAGGCGCCGCTGATCGATGGTGGCCTCGTATACCGCTGATGTATTGACCGCGCATAAGAAACAGGCGGCGCACTCATGGAATGCGCCGCCTGTTTGCTTTGCATCAAGGTTTCATTGCACGGATGCCGGGGTGATAAGATCGCAGACTGGATCAACGCCACCGCGCGGGAAAGTTCATCATGCATGCAATAAACAAGCTCATCGCCTTGCGCCCCATTGCCCCTGGCGAAGAGGCGGTATTGGCCCGGCTGTTCCAGCTGTACTGTTACGACAATAGCGCCTGGAGCGGCGAAGACGTGCTGGCCGACGGCCGCTACGATGTGTGCGATGCGGGCCTGGCGTCGTATGTGCATGCAGCGGGCCACACGGCGCACTGGATCGAGGTCGATGGCGAACTGGCGGGTTTTTACATGACGGAGCCGGCCACCGCGGGCGCGTTGCCGGTGCGGGAGTTCAGCGACTTTTTTATTCTGAAAAAATACCGGCGCCGGGGCGTGGCCCTGGAAGTGGTGCGCCGGGTACTGCTGGGCAGCGCGCACACGTGGATGGTGGCAGTGTTCCGCGCCGATGCCGCAGCGCAGGCATTCTGGCGGCAGGCGCTTGCGTGCCTGCCGTTTGCCAGGATCGAGGCGTACGAGGATCCGGACTTGCCGCAGTTCCAGCTGACTTTGCTGAAACCGGCGGCCTGAGCTGCCTTAGAAGCGGACCTTGACATAGGCGGAGGGGCCCGTCAGGCGCACGTTCAGGTCCGCGCTGCGTTCGCTGTCGCGGCGTAGCTTGATTTTCGAGATGCCGTAGTCGGCCACGAAGCCGATGTTCTTGAACGGAAACCATTCCACGCCGATATTGCCGCCGTAGATGTGGCCGTTGATGCGCCCGCCGTTTTTCTTGATGCCCGACGCTTCCGCGTACATGCGCAAGTCCGGCGTGAAGGCGTGGCGCCAGCCCACTTCCAGCAGCGGCGCGAACGCGTGCTCGCCGATGGAATCGCGCGCCGTGGCCGTCTCGCCATTGACGACGCCGGTGGCCGTGCCGTTCAGGCTGGCATGGTAGTAGGCGGCGCCCAGGCCGATGCCGAAGGTGTCGTTGCCGCTGCCGAGCCACCATTTGTAGGCCAGCTTGGCCAGGTCCAGCTTCAGATCGGCGTTCGCCGTGGCCGTGCCCGTGACGGGCTGGCCATTGATGATGGTTTCGCCGGTGAGCGTCGGCGTGTAGGATTTGTCGTAGCGGTAGTAGTCGAATGCCAGGCCGTGGCGGTCGCCGATCAGCAAGTCCGCTTTTACGCGGGGAATCGTGGTGTGGCTCTGCTTGGATTCGGGCGCGTCGATGCGGCCAAACTGCGTGTCGGCGCCGATATTGATGCGCGGCTCGGCCGAAAAAGCGCCTACCGAGATGCTGACGCGGTCCAGGGCGGGCGACGGTTCCGCCCGCGCCGTGGCGGCGGCCGTGGCAATGCCCATGACGCCCAGCATCATGACGCTGCGCAAGGCAAGATGGCGCAAACGTGGTGGCGACAGGCGGGCGGGGACGGGCGTGGCAAACATGGGGCTACTCCTCAAAAATAAAGTGAAAACGGCCGCGACGTCGGGGCGGCTGGTACGGAAATGCAATGAGGAAATGGTAGCAATTGTTGCTTTTGGATCACGTAGCCGCACGGCGCAAGTGGCCGTCGGATTTGTCCTACCGCAGCTAAACCGCATGTCAAGACTGGTGATGAGAGGAAGTCAACGATGCAGGAAATCATGGAACTGGACACGCCGCGTCTGCTGCTGCGGCAATGGCGCGACAGCGACCTGGCGCCGTTCGCGGCCCTGAATGCCGATCCCCGCGTGATGGAGTTTTTCCCGTCCACCCTGTCGCGCGAGGCCAGCGATGCCATGGCGCTGCGCTGCCGTAGCCTGATCGCCGGGCGGGGCTGGGGCTTGTGGGCCGTGGCTTTGCGCGAAAACAATGCCTTCATCGGCATGACGGGGCTGCATATTCCCGCCGTGCAATTACCGTGTTCGCCATGCGTGGAAATCGGCTGGCGCCTGGCCCATGACTACTGGGGACAAGGTTACGCCCAGGAAGCGGCGCAGGCCGCCCTGCAGGCGGGATACGAACGCTTGCAACTGCCGGAAATCGTCTCCTTCACCGCCTTGCCCAACGTGCGCTCAAGCGCCCTGATGGCGCGCCTGGGCATGCGCCGCGAGCAAGCCACCTTCGAGCATCCGGCCCTGCCGCCCGGCCACCGCTTGCGCGCGCATTGCCTGTATCGTCTGACGCGCGCAGAATGGTGTGCCAGAGGAGGAGACACCACATGAGAATCGCCGCCATTTCCGATATCCACGGCAACCTCGACGCGCTCGAGGCCGTGCTGGCCGACATTGCGCAACGGGGCGTGGACGTGACCGTCAACCTCGGCGATATCGTCTCGGGCCATCTGCAGCCGCGCGCCACGGCGGCGCGGCTGATGGCGCTGGACCTGCCCACCATCCGTGGCAACCATGAGCGCCAGCTGTTCGGCGATCCGGCCCGCATGGGCGCGTCGGACGCCTTTGCGCGCGCACAACTGTTGCCCGAGCAACTCGCGTGGATGGACGCGCTGCCCGCCACCTTGCGCTTGCGCAAGGACGTGCTGCTCGTGCATGGCACGCCGACAAGCGACCTCGTGTATTTTCTCGACAGCGTCACGCCGCAAGGCAGCCGCGCCGCCACGCCGGAGGAGGTGGCGGAACGGGCCGGGACGGCCGAGGCGGCCCTGATCCTGTGCGGCCATACCCACATGCCGCGCATGCTGCGCCTGGCCGATGGGCGGCTGGTCCTCAACCCGGGCAGCGTGGGCTTGCAGGCGTATGACGACGACCACGGCTATCCGCACCTGATGGAGAACGGCACGCCGCACGCGCGCTACGCCATCGCCGAGCAGGGCGCGGACGGCGCCTGGACGGCGCAGTTGCATGCGGTCGAGTATGACTGGGACAAGGCGGCCCGGCTGGCGCTGGCCAACGGCCGGCCCGACTGGGTTACGCCCTTGCGCACGGGCTACGTCGGCGCCGCCTGAGGTGTATCAGCAGCCCGGTGCGCGGGTGACGGGCACGGGCACCAGTTCCGTCTTGCCTTCCCTGGCGATCACCTGGTTGATGCTGATGCTGCAGCGCTTGCCTTCCCAAGAGAAAGCCGCTTCGTAATCCTCGCCGGCGCGCGGCGTGAAGGTGATGTCGCCATGGCAGCTGGGCGACACGCTGTCAAAGCGCACGCCGTTGGCCACGTAAAACGGCGAGACATCCTGGAAGCCCAGGCGCAGGCTGCTGGGCTTGCCCGCAGGAATCTCATATTCGCGGAAATAGGCCTTCGAGAAGAAGCCGTCCTTGCGCGCCAGGTTTTGCGACGTTGCCGTTTCCGGAATGCCCAGGCTGGTATTGCTGACCGTGCCGATCAGGGAGCCGAAGGCGGAGCTCATGCCGCCGCTGGCCTTTTCCACGCCATCGCTGAACATGCCGCGGATGCAGCTGCTGTCGCGGTACAGGAAGGCGGTGGCGCCATTCTGGCCGAACAGGCGCAGACGGCTGACGGTGGATGTTGCCGGCGCCGCCGGCGCGCTGGCCGCCTCGGCGGCGGCAGCGGGTGCTTCGGTGGTGGCGATATCCTGGGCAAAGCTGGTGGCGCTGAGCAAGAGGGAAAAGAGGAAAGCAGGTTTTTTCATTGGCTCAAAAAATTATCAAAAAGAAACAATATATACCATAAGGCAATACATTGCTGCTCTTTTTGACAAGCCTGTCACCGTGCCGTTCCCTAGCGGAACTCTTCCGCCACCAGGTTGTACTTCTGCATCTTGTGATACAGGGTCTGTTTCGGCAAGCCCAGCACCGCGCTCACGTCACTGACGTTGCCCGAATATGCGCGCAGTTCCTGTTCGATCAGGGCGCGCTCAAAGCCGTTCACCTGTTCCGCCAGCGACAGGGGGCTGGCCTGGCCGCCCGCCAGCAGGCTCGAGGCGCCGCCGGCAATGCCCAGCACGAAGCGGTCGGCGATATTGCGCAGTTCGCGCACATTGCCGGGCCAGGAATGGGCCATCAGGTTGCGCATCTGCGCGCTGGAAACCACGGGTGCGGCGCGGTTGTAGCGGGCGGCGGCGGCCAGCACGAAGTGCTCGAACAGGATGGGAATATCCTCGCGCCGTTCGCGCAGCGGCGGCAGATGCAGCACGATCAGGTTCAGGCGATAGTACAGGTCGCTGCGGAATTTCTGCTGCTGCGACAAGTCTTCCAGGTCCAGCTTGGCAGCCGCGATGACGCGCACGTCGACGGGCGTGGGCACGTTTGAACCGAGGCGCTCGATATAGCGCTCCTGCAGCACGCGCAGCAATTTGACTTGCAGCGACAGGGGCAGCGATTCAATTTCATCGAGGAAGAAAGTGCCGTGGTCGGCATGCTCGATCTTGCCCACCTGCCGCTTGGCCGCGCCCGTGAACGCGCCCGGTTCGTGGCCGAAGACTTCACTTTCAAAAATGCTTTCGGGAATCGCGCCGCAGTTGACGGCGACAAAGTTGTGCTTGCGGCGGTGGCTGAAGTCGTGCAGGCAGCGGGCCACCATTTCCTTGCCCGTGCCCGTGTCGCCGTAGATCAGCACGTCAGCCGGTTCGTCGGCAACGTCGAGTATCAAGCGCCGTATGTCGCGCATCGCCACGGAATTGCCCAGTAAGCGCGCTTCGATGCCGCCGCCGTCCTCGAGCTGGCGGCGCAGGCTGTGCACTTCCAGCATGAGCCTGCGCGTTTCCAGCGCGCGCAGGATGACGTCGACCAGCTGGTCGGAGGAATACGGTTTTTCGATGAAGTCGTAGGCGCCCGTGCGCATGGCGTGCACGGCCATGGTGATGTCGCCGTGGCCCGTGACGAGGATCACGGGCAGGTGCGGGTCCAGCGTCTTGACCGCTTGCAGCAGCTCCAGGCCGCTCATGCCGGGCAGGCGCACGTCGCTGACGATGATGCCGGGAAAATCCGGCGTCAGCAGTTTATAGGCCAGTTCGGCCGAGTGAAACGCCAGCACGTCCAGGCCGGCCAGCTGCAATGCCTGCTCGCTGCCCTCGCGCACGGTGGGGTCGTCCTCGACCAGCAAGACCTTCAAGCCGTCAAACATGTTTTTCCTCCTGCGTTGCAATCTGTAGTTCGATGGTGAAGACGGCGCCGCCGCCGGGGGCGTTTTCGGCGCGCAGCACGCCGCCGAACTGGCGCGTGATCTGTTCGGAGATGGCCAGTCCCAGGCCCAGCCCCAGCCCCTGCGGTTTGGTCGTGAAGAACGGCTCGAACAGGTGTTCATACACTTCCGTCGACAGGCCGGGGCCCGTGTCGGCCACGTGGATCAGCACATGCTCCTGCGTGCATTCGACGGACACGCGCAGGCTGCGCACGTCGCTGCCGTTCATGGCGTCGAGCGCATTGGCATACAGGTTCACCAGCACCTGCTCCAGGCGGTTGCTTTCGCACATGGCGAAGATGTCGTCGGGCGGCAGTTGCAAAGTAAAACGCACATTTTCCACCTGCAGGCGGCGCTCGACGAGGAACAGGGCGTTGCTGATCGCCGTGGGAATCGAGACGGAAGTCAGGCTGGTCGTCGATTTGCGCGCAAAAACTTTCAATTGGCCTGTAATTGTCCCCATCCTGGCCGCAATTTGCGAGATCTTCGCCAGATTGCGCCGCGCGTCGTCGAGCCGGCCCCGTTCGAGCAGGATGACGGCATTGTCGGACATGGTGCGCAGCGCCGTCAGCGGCTGGTTCAGTTCGTGCGTGATGCTGGCCGACATCTGCCCCAGCACGGCCATCTTGCCGGCCTGAAATAGTTCATTCTGCGTGATGTGCAGCTTTTGCTCGGCCTTGCTGCGCACCTCGATTTCCTGGCTCAGGCTTTGCGTCATGGCGTTCAGTTCCGACGTGCGTTCCTCGACCATGGCTTCCAGGTTGTCATAGGCGTGCTGCAAGTCTTCGCGGGCGCGCAGTTTTTGCGCCACGGCGGCGCGGCGCTGGCGCAGGTAAAAGAACAGCAGCATGAAAAAGCCCAGCAGCACGCACGAGAAGGCGGCCGCGGCGCGGGCGCTGGCCTTCGCTTGCGCCAGGTCGGACAGGTAAATGAAGGTCCAGCCTTGCGGCGACTTGAGCTTGATCTGCGTCATGACGCTGGAGCTGATCTTCGGCGGCGCGTCGGCATGCTCGTGTTCGCGCACGCTGATCACGCGCGCGCCATTGCCCAACTGGCGGTCCGACACGAAGGGGATGGCTTCCAGCTGTTTCGAGTAATACTGGCGCGTGCGGTTCAGTTCGGCCAGCACGGCGGGCGACAGGGGCGCCAGGGTCTTGTATTTCCAGTCCGCCATGGAGCTGAGGAAGATGACGCCGTGTTCGTCGGCCAGCATGACCTTGTCGGCGCCCTGCACCCAGCGCTTTTCCAGCGTTTCCAGGTTGACCTTCACCGTTGCCAGGCCCAGCATGTGGCCATTCTGGTAGATGCCGTGGGCAAAGAAGTAGCCGGGCTCCAGCCGCGTCGTGCCGACGCCATAAAAACGCCCCGGCGTGCCGCGCAGCGCATCCTGGGCATACGGGCGGAATGAGATATTGTCGCCAATAAAGCTGTCGGGCCCCTGCCAGTTGCTGGCGGCCCGCGTGTTGCCGTCGAGGTTGCTGATGAAAATCGTTGACGATTTCGCCTGGGCGTTCATCTGCTCGAGGTAATGGTTGACCGTGTCGACCAGCACCGGGTCTTCCGGGTGCTGCAGCAAACGGATGACGTCGCGGTTCAGCTCCAGGGTCTTGGGCAGGAAGTCGTATTTCTCCAGCGCATTTTCCAGGCTGCTCACATACACCTCGAGGCGCTGCGCGCCGCTGGCCTGCAGCTTGCCGATGGCGATGCGTTCGGTCCAGAAGTACACGAGCCAGACGGTGGCCAGGCAGGCGGCCAGCACCACGCCCCAGGCCAGCGTTTCGCGGCCCGACCGTTGCGACAGGCGCTGGCGCCAGGAAAGGGAGGGTTTGGTAGTACTGCTATTCATAAAATCAGCTGCCAACTTGCAAGAACCCACAGTATCGCATTTAAATATTGCGTCAAAAGAAAAAGCCGCCGGATATGCATCCGGCGGCTCACGCTTATATTTCACGGACATTCCGACGTCCGACAAAACCGTAGCGAGCGGCAGTGGGGCTCGGCGCCCCCTTGTGGCCGAGAAGCGCCACCGTACGCTAGTACGGTGGCGCCGAGCCGGTGAGCATCGCCGGCCGCAAGGCGCGCCGCGCAGTAGATTTTGGCCGACGTCCTTAGAACGTGTGACGCATACCTAAGTTGAAACCGCTGTTGCCGGTGCCATTGTCGGTGGCGTTGCCGACGACGAAGGTGGCGCCGTTCTTGTTGCTGATGTGGCCGTAGCCGGTGTACAGGTCGGTGCGCTTGGACAGGGCGTAGAAGGCGCCGATGGCCCATTGCTGGGCGTCACGGTTCAGGCTGCTCTTGTCGTTGTGGCGGATGTACGACGCGACCAGCTTGGTGGCGCCGAACGGGGCGCTGAAGCCGACCAGGATGTCATTGCTCTTGCTGTCGTCGAGGGCGCGGTTGTCGGCGTAGCCGAAGTTACCTTGCAGTACGCCAAAATCGTAGCGCGTGGCCAGCAGGGTGTTGCGGGTCTGCTGGGTCGCCAGCGAATTTTCCTTGCGGTGATGCGTCAGGGTCACGTTCAGCGGACCGTCGATGTAGTGCACGGCGCCGCCCATGCTGCGGTTTTTCGCGTTGTCGCCGGCCACTTCGCCGAAGCCGTACGCCAGGTCGGCCGACAGCTTGCTCCAGGTCGGCGTGCTGTATTGCACCATGTTATCGACGCGGATATTCGTCACCATCAGGTTCGACGCCGTGCCGGCCAGGCCGATGACGAACGGATCGGCCACGTCGCGCAGGGCCAGGTAGTACGGAGAATATTGGCGGCCCAGGGTGACGGCGCCGGCGCTGCCGGTCAGGCCGACATAGGCCTGGCGGCCGAACAGCAGGCCGCCCTGGCCCGAGGTGCCGGTATCGATATTGAAACCGCTTTCCAGCACGAAGGTAGCGGCCAGGCCGCCGCCCAGGTCTTCCTTGCCTTTGAAGCCGATGCGCGAGCCGGAGGCGACGCCGGAAGCGACGCGGTTCAGGCGGTCGCCGGCCGCATCCTTGTCGAACACGAGGCCGGCGTCTGCCACGCCGTAGATGGTCACGCTCGATTGTGCCAATGCGCCGCCGGAAGCTGCGCCGAGGGCCAACAGGGTAAACAGGACTTTTTTCATGAAAATCTCTCTAATAGGTTGGAATGACTACTGATCGCACTACCTGACTGCTTGTTACTCAACATGGACAACAAATAAATAGCCCGCTTGTGGCGGGCCATGGCGCTATCAGGCTTTGCTAGCGTGGTCAGCTTCGCCCCAATGGCTTTCCGTGTTCTGGTTGGCGGCGTTGGCCGCGGCTGCTTCTTCTTCCGTGGCCAGGCCACCTTCCCACTTGGCGACGACTGCCGTGGCGACGGCGTTGCCGACCGCATTGGTAGCCGAACGGCCCATGTCGAGGAACTGGTCGACACCCATCAGCAGCAGCAGGCCCGCTTCCGGGATGTTGAATTGGTTCAATGTTGCCGCAATGACTACCAGCGAGGCGCGCGGTACGCCGGCCATGCCTTTCGAGGTCAGCATCAGCAGCAGCAGCATGGTGATCTGCGTGCCGATCGACAGGTCGATACCATAGGCTTGCGCAATGAACAGCACGGCGAAGGTGCAGTACATCATCGAGCCGTCCAGATTGAAGGAGTAGCCCATCGGCAACACGAAGCTGGAAATCTTGCGGTCCACGCCGAACTGGTCGAGCGCCGTCAGCAGTTTTGGATAGGCCGCTTCCGAACTGGCCGTCGAGAATGCCAGCAGGAACGGTTCGCGGATCAGGCCCACGAGCTTGAAGACGCGGGGGCCGATGACGATGAAGCCGGCGCCGATCAGCAGGGCCCACAGGCACATCAGGCCCAGGTAGAAGCCGCCCATGAACTTGGCAAACGTGACCAGCACGCCCAGGCCGTGCGTGGTGATGACGGACGCCATGGCGGCGAACACGGCCAGCGGGGCCAGGTTCATGATGGTGCCGGTGATGCGCAGCATGACTTGCGCCAGCTGATCGACGACGGCCGTCAGGGTCTTGCCCGATTCGCCCAGGCCGGCCAGTGCGCCGCCGAAGAAGATCGAGAACACCAGCACTTGCAGGATTTCATTGTTGGCCATGGCCTCGATCGGCGACTTCGGCACCAGATGCGTGAAGAAATCTTTCAAGGTGAAGGCGGCCGTTTTCAAATTCGTTGAAGCGTGTACGTCCGGCAATGGCAAGCCCAGGTTGGTACCGAGCTGCATCAGGTTCGACAGCACCATGCCCAGCGCCAGCGAGACCAGCGAGGCGACGACGAACCAGCACATGGCTTTCAGGCCGATGCGGCCGGCCGTCTTGCCGTCGCCCATGTGGGCGATGCCGACCGTCAGGGTGGAGAACACCAGCAGCGCAATGATCATCTTGATCAGGCGCAAGAAGACGTCGGTGACGATGGAAATATTGCCAGCGATTTGAGCGCTGAGCTTGGCATCAGGGAAGGCGGTGTTGCATCCATAGCCCACGGCAATGCCGAGGATCATGGCAATCAGGATGTACAGGGTTAATGGCCGTTTCTTTTTCATTATGACTCCTCCGGTGAAACGCCGCTGTGAGCGGATTATTGATTGCGAGCAACTCAAGCTTGGAGTCAATATTTCTCAAAAACAAGCCCTTGCGTGCCAGCGATTATTTGCAGCAAAACCTGTACATAGCAAAGGATATGCCTGAAATGGGAATTTGGGACCGAACTTCTTAAGTTGTTGATTTGAGGAAGCTTTTTTTGTTGCTTAGATGTCGCAACTTTGCACGTTTGCGCGAAATATTGGACGCGGCAGGCCATCGCTGTATGACTTTTCATACGCTAGTCACGGCAGGGTGGCGCCGCGCCAAAAAGACAAGATTATCAGGACAATAAAAAAGCCCCTCCGAAGAGGGGCTTGATATGGCGCAATGCGTGTTTAGAACTTGATATTGGCCGTCAGGCTGAACGAACGGGGCTGGCCGGGCGTGTAGCGGAAGCCGGACTTGTTGATGGCCGCCACATAGGTCTTGTCGGCCAGGTTGTAGGCGTTCAACTGCAAGTCGAGGTTCTTGTTGACGGTATAGCTTGCCATGGCGTCGAAGACCCAGTAGGCATCGACGCGGGCCGGCGTGCCGACGGCGCCGTCGGTGCCGCGCAGCATTTCACCGACGTAACGGGCGCCGCCGCCGATCTTCAGGCCGAAGGGCAGGGTGTACGACGTCCAGCCCGTGAACGCCTGTTTCGGCGTGTAGCTGAGGTTATTGATGCCGCTGGCCGTGACGACCTTGCCCGACTCGACCTTGGTATTCATGCGCGTGTAGCCGGCGCTGACCAGCCAGTTCGGCATGATTTCGCCCACCATGCCGATTTCGACGCCCTGCACGCGTTTCTTGCCATTCTGATAGTAGACCAGGTCGACGGGATCTTGTTCCACTTCATTTTTCACGTCCGTCTGGTAGATGGCGGCCGACAGCGACAGTTTTTGTTTCAGGAAATCCCACTTGGTGCCGATTTCCTTGGTCGTGGTTTCCTGCGGATCATAGATCGGATTTTGCGCGCTGCTGGCGCCCGTGCTCAGCGTAAAGTTGGTGCCCGGCGGCGCCTTCGACGTGGCCCACAGCGCATACACGCTGCTGTCCGGCGTCGGCTTGTACAGGGCCGAGATCTTGCCGTTGGCGAAGGTGTCGTTCAGGGTGATGTGAACAGGAATAGGCGTGCCCACCGGCAATTTTTGCACCTGGCCCGGGGCGACGGCCGTTTGCAGGGTGACGGAGTCATAGCTGGTGTTGAAATGGTCGAAGCGCACGCCGCCGTTGAAGATCCATTTGTCGCCGAACTTGATGGTGTCGAAGACATACGCGCTTTGCGTGTTGACTTCGCCCTGGCTGTAGGCGCCGCTGCGCACGGGCTGGTAGCCAGTGACGGGGTCGCGCGGGTTCGGATGGTAGAGATTGGCGTCCGGCATGGTGCCCAGGCTGGCGGGCACATAGCCGTAGTTGGTCTGCTTTTCGCTGGTGAACTCGGCGCCGGCCACCACGGAGTGCTTGAGCACGCCCGTGTCGAATTGCGCGCTGATGACGGTCTGGTTGGTCAGGATCGTGTTTTCCTGGTCCTTCACCGTGCGCAGCGAGCGCGCCAGGGTCCAGGTCGACGGGTCGGTGGCGACCGGCGTCTTCAGGTTGGCGGTGCTGCCCATGAAGGCCGTCAGCAGGTAATCCTGCTGGGTCTTGCCGTAGCGCGTGGTGTTTTGCAGCTGCAGCGTGGGCGAGAAATCATGGTCGATGCGCAAGGTGCCCATGTCGGCCTTGACCTTGTCGTGGTCCGCGGTGGAGCCGTAGAAGTTCTTCGGATCGACCCTGGCCGCGCCGTTCAGGAAGGTGCGGATGACCTTGTTCGTCGGCGTGATGCTGTCCGGCGTGCTGTAGCCGGGCAGGCCGATGGTGGGCACGAAGCCGTCGGGCACGTTGTTTTGATCCACGTGCAGGTAGCTGGCCGTGACGCGCGTCGGCTTGCCGATGCCGAAGGTGACGGTGGGCGCGAAGGCCCAGCGCTTGTTCTTGACTTCATCGCGCGCCGGATTGCCGCTGTCCTGCGTCATCAGGTTCAGGCGCAATGCCGTGCCGGTATCGCTGTCGAGGATGCGGTTCCAGTCGGCCGTGGCGCGTTTCTGCTTGCCGCTGCCGGCCGTCAGCAGGGAATTGAACTTGTTTTCCATGGTCGCCGTCTTGCTGACCAGGTTGATCGAGCCCGTCGGCGAACCGCGGCCGCTGTCCGTGCCCGCCGGGCCCTTCAGCACGTCGATCTGTTCGATGTTGAAGACGTCGCGCGAGATGGAGCCGACGTCGCGCACGCCATCGACATAGATGCTGCCCGAGGCGTCGAAGCCGCGCATGTAGACGGCGTCGCCCGTGTTCGTGTTGCCATTCTCGCCGAGGAAGAAGGTGCCCACGCCCGGCGTGTTGCGCAGCGCATCCGTCAGGGTCAGCGCGCCTTGCTGTTCGATCAATTCTTTCTTGATCACGACGATGGTTTGCGCCGTGTTGACGAGCTCTTCCGTGTACTTCGGCGACGAGGCTTTCTCGGCCTTGAAATCATTTTCCTTGGAACTGACGACCTTGATTTCATTGAGGGTTTGCTGCGATGCGGGCGCGCTCTGGCCTGCCGGGTCGGCCGCCTGGGCGGCGACGGGCAGCAGCATCACGGCCAGGGCGGCGCCGACGTGCTGGTTGAAACGGGATGGGGCGTGTTTGCGGCTCTTGATTGCCATCTTGCTCTCTCGATAAGGTCAGGGTAGTGGTTCCTGGCTGGCGCTGCGCGGCGGTGCGTTGGCACACGGGCAAGTGGCTGGCGGTGGACGAATAGAGCGACATTGTAATTATTGGGCGCTTATTCGTAAATGAGAATCGTTATCAGTCTCGTTTACGCAACGAATTGGGCGTGCCGCAAAAAAAACACGGTCATGCCGCATGCGTGCTTGCTTTGCTGGCCGGCCGCTGCTACGCGCGCAAGCGTCGGGCGGCGGGAGTATGATGAGCAACCTTTACAATTGACCGCCAAGCATGCTGCAGACTCCCGATGCCTTTGTCCCCCTGATCGATGCGCCCGAACCGGCCCCGGCCGCCGAGCAGACGCTGACCTTTGTCTTCCACCGCGGACGCCTGCTGCTGCGTGCGCCCGGGCTGACCCTGCCCACTGCCGCCGAGGCGGCGGCGCTCGATATCGACCTGAGCCGTGCCCAGCCCGTCGGCCTGTGGCAAGGCCGCTATTGCCAGACGGTCTGGACGGATGTGGAGCAGCTGCCGGCCGACAGCGGCCTGGCGTATCACCCCATGCGCTCGCTGTTCCATGCCGTCGACGACGCCTTCCTGGGCCTGGCCAGCCGCGCCGCGCAGCTGGCCGAATGGGCGCGCACGCACCGCCATTGCGGCGTGTGCGCCACGCCCATGCAGCGCACGCGCGGCGAACGCTGCTTTACCTGCGCCGCCTGCGGCATGCTCGCCTATCCGCGCATTTCGCCGGCCATGATGGTGCTCATCCGCAAGGGCCAGCACGTGCTGCTGGCCATGCACAGGCATTCACCGTCGCAGCGTTTCAGTCCGCTGGCCGGTTTCCTGGAAGCGGGCGAATCGATCGAGGAAGCCGTGCACCGCGAAGTGATGGAAGAGGTGGGCTTGCGCGTGCATAATCTGCAGTACTTCATGAGCCAATCCTGGCCGTTTCCCCATTCGCTGATGATCGCGTTTACGGCTGACTACCTCGACGGCGAGATCCGCCTCGACGAGAACGAGATTGCCGAGGCGCGCTGGTTCGGCCCCGGTGATGTCTGGCCGGAAGCGAGTTCGAGCGTGTCGATCTCCGCGTTGCTGGTCGGCGCGCACCGGCCGCCGGCGTAGCGGGAAAGTAGGGCGGCTCAGGCAGCCTGCCACATTTTCTATATACTGGCGGCAATTGAAAATTTTAGGGTGTTTTAGCATGTCTCAAGAAGAATTCTCCGAAAACGACTGGCGCCGGCTGATCAGCAGCTTTGGCGAAGACCCGCAGCGTCCTGGCTTGCTGGAAACGCCGGCGCGCGTGGCGAAAGCCTGGAAGCACTGGACTTCCGGCTATGGCCAGGACCCGGTGGACTTGCTGAAAGCCTTTGAAGACGGCGCGGAACAGTACAACGAGCTCATCGTCGTGCGCGGCATCCCCGTCTACAGCCATTGCGAGCACCATCTGGCGCCGTTCTTCGGCAAGGCCACCATCGGTTATGTGCCAAATGGCAAGATCGTCGGCCTGTCGAAACTGACGCGCCTCGTCGATTGCTTCTCCAAGCGCCTGCAGGTGCAGGAACGCATGACGATGCAGATCGCCAACGCGCTGATGGAAGTGCTGGAACCGAAGTCGGTGGGCGTGGTCGTGCGCTGCCGCCACCTGTGCATGGAAAGCCGCGGCATCCGCACGCCGGGCGAGGAAACCATCACCTCGGCCATGCTGGGCGAGATGCAGCCGAACCTGGCGCTGCGCACGGAATTTCTGGCGCTGGCACGCGAAAGCTGATCGTTTTAAGCGACGATGCGTGACGAAGGCGGCATATGCCGCCTTTTTTAATGGGTTTCCCGTTCCGCCAGGTAGCGCGCCGGCGGCTTGCCGACGGCCTTGCGGAACATGGTGACGAAACCGCTGGTGTTTTCGTAGCCCAGTTCCAGCGCGATCTTCTTGACGCTGTGGCCCTGCGCCAGCCGTTGCAGGGCGATGATCACATGCAGCTGCCGGCGCCAGCGGCCCACGCTCATGCCCATTTCCGCCAATGACTGCCTGGTCATGCTGCGCTCGCTCATGCCGATGCGGCTGGCCCACTCGGCCAGCGTGCCCTTGTCGGCCGGCTGCGCCAGCAGCAGGGCGGCCAGGCGGCGCAGGCGCGCGTCGCGCGGCATCGGCAGATGCAGGTCTTCCACGGGCGCCGCCGCCAGTTCATCGAGCAGGGTCGCCACCAGCCGCTCTTGCGCGCCATGCAAGGTGGTCAGGGTGGGAAAGCCGGCCGCCTTGACGATCAGTTCGCGCAGCAGCGGTGAGACGGCCAGGGTGCAGCAGACGGCCGGCAAGGCCGGCGCCATGGCCGGCTCGACGAACAGGCAATAGCACTCGGCTTCGCCCACGCCCTGGGCCGCGTGCATCAGGCCGCCCGGTATCCATACGGCGCACTGGGGCGGCACGATCCACACGCCACTTTCCACCTCGCAATGAATCACGCCGCGTATGGCGTACAGCAGCTGTCCCTTGCGGTGCTGGTGCGGCGCCTGTTCCCATTCCTCGCGCACGCTGGCCAGGCCCAGCGCCAGTACGGGGCGCAGCACGCCATCGACGTCGAAATCGATGATGGAGGCGGCGGCGTCGAGGCCCAGCTGGGTGGAGAGCATGCTCGGCAGCAAGGGATAGGGCATGGCGGGGACTTTGGCTGGATTGAATAATATTGTGGCTATTGTATGCAATGACGCCGGGCGCCGTCATCGGTATCGTATGGCTATCCGCAGCCCCGCTTCAACGGCAACCGCCGCCGCCCGTGTTCTGATGAAGGCCAGGAGGAACGGCAACCCCCTTTGAAGGAGTCCCCCATGCAACTCGATATCACCGATTTCCCCCTCGTCTGGATGCGCCGCGACCCTGCCGCCGGCAGCCCGGACGAGGCCCTGTTCGCCCAGTTCGAAGACTTGCTGGCGCGCCGCCAGGCGTTCGTCATCCTCAGCGAGCAAGGCCTCGACGAGGACGGACATGACCATCCGCAGGAAGCGCGCAAGCGCGCCGTGCTGTGGATGAAGCGGCACAAGGCCGCCCTGCGCGCCTACATCCAGGGCATGGTGCTCGTCGAGCCGAGCGCGGCCAAGCGCCTGGCCGGCAAGGCCTTTGCCGCCACGTTCGGCCAGTTCTGGGGCTACCCTTTACACTTTGGCACCAGCCGCGACGACGCGCTCGACATCGCCCGGCATTTGCTCAGGGTGTGGCTGCCGCCAAGGGAAGACTAACGACATGAAGAGCACCTGACAAAACCGTAGCGAGCGGTAGTGATTTGTGGCTAAGAAGCGCAACCGTACTCTAGTACGGTGAGCCTCGCAGGCCGCAAAGCGCGCCGCGCAGTAGGTTTGGTCAGGTGTTTTAGTAGCGGTAGTCGTTGACGAAATGTTTGGTGAAGTTGTACTTGCTGCCGCCGTCGAGCAGGTCGACCAGGCGCTTCGGCGGCGAGGCCGACATGAAGGCGTCGGCCGCGCCGCCCGTGCTGCGGAACTTCATGCCGGGGCTGAGGATCTGGTTGGCGCCGATTTTCAGGTGCTGGAAGCTTTTCGTCTTTTCATTGTTGAGGATGAAATGCAATTCCTGCTTGAAGGTGAGAAAAGGGATCTTCAGCCACCAGCCTTCGTCCGTGCCGTAGCTGGCGACGCTGGCAAAGTGCGTGTTCTTGTCCGTCAGCGTGGGTTTGCCCAGGCGGTCGTTGATGCGTTTCATGGCTTCGTTCTTGGTCATGCTGTTCTTTCGTGATTCATTCTATGCGGCGTGCATTCTGACACAGGCGCGCCGCCGCGTGCCGTGTATCGCCTCACCGCAGCAAAATCAGCGAGCCGAGCACGATCAGGCCGCCGCCGAGTGCCGCTTTCACGGTGAACGGCTCGCCCAGCACCAGCCAGCCGGCCAGCATCACCAGCGCCACGCTGAGCTTGTCGACGGGCGCCACCAGCGAGACGGGCCCCAGTTGCAGCGCGCGGAAATAGCACAGCCACGACAGCCCCGTGGCCACGCCCGAGGCGATCAGGCAAGTCCAGCCCACCCAGTTGCCGCCGCCGGGGCGCTGCCATTCCGCGCGCAGCGAAATGATGGCGGCCGTCACCAGCAGGATGACGCCCGTGCGTATCAGGGTGGCCATATTGCTGTTCAGGTGGGCCACGCCCAGCTTGCCCAGGATGGCCGTCAGGGCCGCGAAGACGGCCGACAGGATGGCAAAGCCTTGCCAGGTAAGGGGTGTCGACATGGGGCTCCTTGCGCGGTGGGGAACTGCAGTGACTGTAGCGCAAAAGAACGGCGGGTGCTGGCAATAACTTATTGCAACGCAACATCAATTCTCATCAATTGTCGCAACGCATTAACAACACCGGGCAAAATCATTGCCTTCCGGCATTGTAAATATCGGTAGATCAAGCGTATGCTGGATATGTCTGAACGGTGCCGCCAGAGCGCCGTCGCCGCCGCATTCCCGGCCGCAGCGCCGGGTACGGACCATGCCCCTTCGCCGCACATATACAGTTGGAGACAGCACATGAAGAAATTGACGTTCCGGCAGAAGTTATGGATACCCCTGATTTGCAGCTTGTTGTGCATCACTGTCATCTTTGTCTATAACGCCCTGGAAATCCGCAAGATCCGCATCGAGGAACGTAGCGCCGACCTGAGCAATGCTGCCGACCTGGGCCTGGGCGCCGTGAAGATGTTTGGCGACCTGGCCGCCAGCGGCGCCCTGACGCAGGAAGAGGCGCAGAAGCAGGCGACCGCCGTCATCAAGAGCATGCGCTTTGGCGAGACCGGTTATTTGTCCATCATCAACCTCGACGCCGTCGTCGTGATGAATCCCGCCGCGCCGCAAACGAACGGCAAGAACATGTCGGACTTCAAGGACGCCAACGGCACCTATCTGTACCGCGACATTGTCGCCGTCGGCAAGAGCGATGCGGGCAAGGGCTTTGTCCACTATCATTTCCCCCGTCCCGGCCAGAAGAACGCCGAACCGAAGATGAGCCGCGTGGTCGCCTACAAGCCGTGGAGCTGGACCCTCGTGGTGGGCGTGTACATGGACGATATCGACGCCGCCTTCCGCCAGTCGCTGCTCACTTCGCTGGGCGTGCTGGTGCTCGTGTGCGGCTTGCTGTCGGCCGTTGTCGTCGTGATCAACCGCAGCCTGCGCCATGCGCTGGGCGGCGACCCCGAGTATGCGGCCGAGGTGGCGGAAAAAATCGCGAACAACGACCTGAGCGGCAGCGTGCGCACGCACGCCAGCGACAAGCACAGCGTGCTGTATGCGATGAAAACCATGCAGGCCAACCTGGTCGATGCGATCAGCGAAATCCGCCATAGCGCCGAGACGATCGCCACGGCGTCGAGCGAGATTGCCAGCGGCAATATGGACTTGTCGGCGCGCACGGAAATGCAGGCCAGCTCGCTGGAAGAAACGGCCGCCTCGATGGAGGAGCTGACCTCGACCGTATCGCAAAACACGGGCAACGCCGTGCAGGCGAATGAACTGGCGCAGTCGGCGTCCAGCGTGGCGCGCCAGGGCGGCGCCGTGGTGGCGCAAGTGATCGGCACCATGGACACCATCAACGCCTCGTCGCGCAAGATCGTCGATATCATCGGCGTCATCGACGGCATCGCCTTCCAGACGAACATCCTGGCCCTGAACGCGGCCGTGGAAGCGGCGCGCGCCGGGGAACAGGGACGCGGCTTCGCCGTCGTCGCCTCCGAAGTGCGCAACCTGGCCCAACGGTCCGCGGGCGCGGCGAAGGAAATCAAGGAACTGATCGGCGCTTCCGTCGACAGCATCGCGGCCGGCAGCACCCTCGTCGCACAGGCGGGCACGACCATGGATCAGGTGGTCGCTTCCGTCTCGCGCGTGACCGACATCATGGCCGACATCACGGCCGCCTCGCACGAGCAAAGCACGGGCATCGGCCACGTCAACCAGGCGATCACGGAGATGGACAGCGTGACGCAGCAAAACGCGGCCCTGGTGGAAGAGGCGGCAGCGGCGGCGTCGAGCATGCAGGACCAGGCGGCCGTGCTGGCGCAGCTGGTGGCGCGCTTCAAGCTGTCGGCGCATGAGGGTGGCGCCGCGGCGCCGCGCCTGGCGGCCAGTTCGGCTGGCGCGCCGCGCGCCGTGGCCCGCAAGCCGGCGCGCAGCCTGGCCGCGCACTAAGGTCTTACTGGGCTGGCGCCGCCGCTTGCGGTGCCGGCTCGAATTCCAGCTTGTCATCGACGACGACGAATTGCCCGACCGGCTGGCCCAGGTCGGCTCTCGGGTCGTTTTCCATTTCCGTCAGCTCATTGCAGGTATTCGTTTCCGCCTGCCACAGCTGCTTGCCCATGCGGATGTTCCACAGGCCATCGCCGGCCGAGAACAGCTCGACCTTGATGTCGGGCCGGGCCGCCGTCGACAGGGTATGCAGGCGCTGGCAGTGCGGCAGATTGGTCGCCATCAGCTGCACTTCCACCGTATCTTGCCAAAAATAACTTTGCTGGCGGCGCACGGTCAGGGAATGCTCCTGGCCGTCGAACATATAGATGGCGAAGTCCTGGACACAGCCTGACAGCAGGACGGACAGCATGACGATCAGGAGTTTGCGCATGGTCGGCTTTCTTTGGTGGTTCTCGGGAATGGCGGAATGGAGTGCCTGTGGCGAGAGTGGGCGCTTGCTTGCATGGCCCGTGCGTCGCCCGGCGTCTTGTTTTCCGCTGACGTGGCATTATATCCATGCACACCAGTTGCGGCGCGACAATAGTTACGCCCACCCCATGCCAACGAGCTGAAAGACGACGATGATCGACCTGTATTACTGGACCACGCCCAACGGGCACAAGGTGACGATGTTCCTGGAAGAAGCGGGCATTCCCTACAACATCATTCCCGTACACATCGGCAAGGGCGAGCAGTTCAAGCCCGAGTTTCTCGCCATCGCGCCGAACAACCGCATCCCCGCCATCGTCGACCAGGCGCCGGCAGACGGCGGCGCGCCGCTGTCGCTGTTCGAGTCGGGCGCCATCCTGCAATACCTGGCTGAAAAAAGCGGGCAATTCCTGCCGATGGATGTGCGCGGCCGCGCCGAAGTGATGCAATGGCTGTTCTGGCAAATGGGCGGCCTTGGCCCCATGGCCGGACAGAACCACCATTTCGTGCAGTACGCGCCCGAACCCATCGATTACGCCATCACGCGCTATGTCAATGAAACCAACCGTCTATACGGCGTGCTGAACAAGCGTTTGGCGGACCGCGCATTCGTTGCCGGCGACAACTATTCCATCGCCGACATGGCGATCTACCCGTGGATCGTGCCGCACGCGCGCCAGCGCCAGAAGCTGGAGGATTTCCCGCACCTGGCGCGCTGGTTCGCGGCCATCGCCGCCCGTCCCGCCACGGTGCGCGCGTATGCCCGCGCGGCCGAAATCAATGTGCAGCCCACCGTCAGCGGCGACGCGAAAAGCGTGCTGTTCGGGCAGACGGCGAAGACGCTCGGCTAGGCTTAGTTCCCCTCAGTTGCCGCGATACGTGGAAAAGCCGAAAGGACTGAGCAGCAGCGGAATGTGATAGTGCTGCTCGGTCTTTTCTACGTGGAATTGCACGGGAATTTCCGGGAAGAATGTTTCCTGTTTCAGCCGCGCATAGTGTTCGCCCGTCTTGAACACGATGCGGTAGTCGCCTGCCTGCATGGGCGTCTCGGCTGGATACATGGCCGCGATGCGCCCCTGCGCGTTCGTCACGGCGCTGCCCAATGGTTGCCAAGCATCTCCTTTCTTTTGCTCCAGCGTGACCGTCACGCCCGCCGTCGGCTGGCCGCTTTGCAGGTCGAGGATGTGCACGCTCAGGGGATTGGCGGCCAGGGCCATGCCAGACAGGCTGGCGAAGGCCAGGGCGGCAGCGGTTTTTTTCAAATAAGTCATCGTCGTGGCTTTCACAGGGTGGGCGAATCGAGTTCAGGGATGGCGGCCAGGGCGGCCAGGGCGCAGGCGCGGTCTGGCAGGGCGCCACCGCCACCGCCACCGGCCACGCCGATGGCGCCGACGACTTCGCCCTTGGCGCGCAAGGGCAGGCCGCCGCCCAGCAGCAACAGTTCCGGCACGGTGGCCAGGTTGCGCATGTCCGGGTTGGCGTTCGCTGCCACGGCCAGCGTGTAGGTGTCGCTTTTGGTGGACAGGGCCGTGTACGCCTTGCGCCGGCTGGCGTCCGTGTTGTGCGGGCCGACGCCGTCGGCCCGCTGCACGGCCACGACATTGCCGCCACGGTCGAGCACAGTGACGGCGATGTGCCGGCCCTGCGCCTGGCACGCGGCCATGGCCGCATTCGCCAGCTTGTTGGCCGCCGCCAGCGAGATGTCATTGATATTGCGCAACTGGGCCTGTGCCGGGCTGGCCAGCAGGCACAGCAGGGTACTGCAGAACATCAGGGTTTTCATCTGGCCTCCATGTCAAAGAATGGCGCCAGTATGGCCAGTCTTGCCCTACGAGAAGATGATCGCCGCATGACATTTTTATCATCCGCGGCGCCCGGCGCGCGGCGTAAAATGGTTGTATATTTCCCTTAGAAAGCCGCCATGCGCATCCTGGTCATTGAAGACGAACCGAAGACGGGCGACTATTTGCTGCGCGGCCTGGCCGAGTCCGGCTTTACGGTCAGCCTGGCGCGCAATGGCCGCGACGGCCTGCACATGGCGAGTACGGACGCGCCCGATTTGATCGTGCTCGACGTGATGCTGCCCATCATGGATGGCTGGCAAGTGCTGCGCGCGCTGCGCCTGCAGGAGGGCGGCGCCGACGTGCCCGTGATTTTCCTGACGGCGCGCGACGAGGTGCAGGACCGCGTCAAGGGCCTGGAACTGGGCGCCGACGATTATCTGGTGAAACCGTTCGCCTTTGCGGAACTGGTGGCGCGCATCCGCACCCTGCTGCGGCGCGGGCCGCCCCGTGAAGACGACGTGATCCGCATCGGCGACATGGAAATCGACGTGATGAAACGCAAGGTCAGCCGGCAAGGCCAGCGCATCACCCTGACGGCCAAGGAATTCGGCTTGCTGCATCTGCTGGCGCGACGCCAGGGCGAAGTGCTGTCGCGCTCCATCATCGCCTCGCAAGTGTGGGACATCAATTTCGAGAGCGACACCAACGTCATCGACGCGGCCATCCGCCGCCTGCGCAGCAAGCTCGACGACCCCTTCGAGCCCAAGCTGATCCACACCTTGCGGGGCATGGGCTATGTCTGCGAATTGCGCGCGCCCGCCGCGCCCGAGCACGGCGCCGCCGCATGAAGCTGGCGCAACTGCGGCGCTCGCTGACCCTGCGCGTCACGCTCGTGTTCGTATTGATCGTGGCCCTCGTGTCGGCCGGCCTGGGCATGCATCTGTACCGTTCTTTCGTGGCGGAAATCGAGCGCCGCGACGATATTTTATTGCTGGGCAAATTGCGGCAGATCCAGCAACTCTTAGGCAATGCCGGCACCCTCGACATCATCCGCGAGCGGCCCCAGTATTTCCGCGACACCATGAGCGGGCAAGAAAATTCCCTGGTGCGCATCGTGCGCGCCGATGGCACGCGTTTGATCGATGTCAATCCGAACGGCGAGATGGTGGCGCATGCTGTTCCCGTGGCTGTCGACGCGCCCGTGACGGCCAGCGATATCGTCAGCTGGACCAGCCGCGACGGCTATCCGGCCAGGGTGGTGGCGGCCAGCGCGCGCATCGGCGAGCCGGCGCAGATGGCCGATATTTTCGTGGCCCGGGTCTACGGCGACCGCACGGCCATGTTTGCCGCCTACCGCTGGCAGATCGTCGTGTCCGTGGCCGTCAGCGCGCTGGTGGCGGCGCTGCTGGCCAGCGTGATGCTGCTGCGGGGATTGCGGCCGCTGCGCAATATCGCCGCCCATGCGGCCCTCGTGCGGCCCGGCAAGCTCGGGCAGCAGCTGGAGGCGCGCGGCGCGCCGACGGAATTGCTGCCCTTGATCCAGGCCTTGAACGCCATGCTGGCGCGCCTGCAGGAGGGGTATGCGCGGCTGTCGCAGTTTTCCGCCGACCTGGCGCATGAATTTCGCACGCCCGTCACCAATTTGCTGGGGCAAAGCCAGGTGATGCTGGCCCGCCCGCGCAGCGCGCACGAGTATGAACAGCTGGTGTCGTCGAATGTGGAAGAGCTGGAACGGCTGTCGCGCATGATCGACAGCATGCTGTTCCTGGCGCGGGCGCAGCAGGACGAGATGATCCTGATCAAGCAAGCCCTGCCCGTGCAGGACGAATTCTTGCGCCTGGCCGATTTCTTTGAAGGCCTGGCCGAGGAGCGCGAGCTGGCGCTGGCTTGCCACGGCAGCGGCACGGTGACGGCCGAGCCGCAACTGCTGCGCCGCGCACTGGGCAATCTGCTGTCGAACGCCATCCGCCACGCGGCGCCGGGCAGCACGATCCTGCTGCGCTCGCACGCGGCGAACGGGGGTGTGGAACTGAGCGTGAGCAACCTGGGCCCCGCCATCCCCGCCCGCCACTTGCCGCACCTGTTCGAACGCTTTTACCGCGCCGACCCGGCCCGCAGCGACTCGGCCGCCTCCACAGGGCTGGGGCTGGCCATCGTCACGGCCATCATGCAGCTGCATGGCGGCAGCGCGACGGTGGCGTCGGACGCGGCCGCCACGACGTTTACCCTAGTTTTCCCCGTTGAGAACGCCTGATAAAACCGTAGCGAACGCAAGGGAGAGGTGGTTGAGAAGCGCAACGGTGCTTTGCACGGGGCCGCCGAGGCAGTGAGCATCGCAGGCCACCTGTACCGACGCGCAGCAGGTTTGATCCGGTGTTCTACCCCATTTCCACCAAAAATTCATGCATGCCCGTGTGCGGCAGCTGTGCACAGGCGGGAGCAAAATGCGGCATTTGCCCCCACAGCAGCGGGTTGCCGACGATGTACACATAATGCTGCGCGCGCGTCAGGGCCACGTTGAGCAAATTCGGCGTGGCGGCCGCCCACTGCGCGGCGCCCACCGTGCTGTCGTCGGCGCCCAGGACCAGCATCACCACGCTTTGTTCCTTGCCCTGGAAGGTGTGCACGGTGCCCACCATCTGGCTGCTCCACTGGCGCAGTTCGCGCGCCGTCGGCGCCTTGCCGTAGCCGAGGCGGCGGTCCCAGTCCATGTCGACGATGCGCGAGCGCAATTCGTTGCGCACGGCCTTGAATGGCGTGATCACATACATGTCCGGCAGCTTGCCGTCGCGGCGGTACAGCTTTAATAACACTTCCAGCACGAAATCGAGCTGCACGGGCACCACCTGCTTGTAGCTGACGGGGCCGACGGCGTCGATCCAGCGGCTGGGGCCACGCGTCAGGCCGCGCGCGCCGGCCGGCGGCGTGCGGTCAGGTAAACCGTAGACCATCTTGTCCTCATACGCGATGCTGTTGGCCAGCGAGAACATCGGTTCCACGCAGCGGCGGTGCACGCGCAGGGGGCTGCCTATCCACAAGGGCTGGGCGCTGCTGGCCGCCACCGTCGCGCCATGGCGGTTGGCCTTGTCGGCCAGGATCTGCACGGAAACGGCAGTCGGCGCGTAGCTGCCGTCCTGCGTATGCGGCGACAGGGCGGACAGGGTCTGCACGAGGCGGCCCGGCACCGTGAACACGGGTTCGATCTGCAGCGGGTCGCCCACGATGACGGCGCGCCTGGCGCGCCACAGGCTGCCCAGCGCCGCCTGCGGCACGGCCTGGCCCGCCTCATCAATGAACAGCCAGCCCAGCGATTCGGGGCCCATGCCCTGGAACTGGCGCGCGAACGAGGCAAACGTGGTCGACACGACAGGCACCACTATGAACAGGCTGTGCCAGACCATGGCGATGTGCGACTGGTCGTAGGCACGCTTGTTTTTCAGCAATTTCGACACGGCCAGCAAGTTGCCGCCAAAGCCGGGGCCGCCCTTCTTTGCCACTTCGGCCAGCCATGCTTCGTGCAGGGCCAGGGCCTTGGCAAACAGGCGCGAGCGCAGGCGCGCCAGCGCCGGTTCATGCCACAGGCCGCCGATTTGCAGGGCGTCGCCGTCCAGCTCGTCCAGGGCGGCCGGCGCGAGGATGGTGGGGAAGCGCATGCGCGCGCGGCGCAGCAGTTCCGTGCTGTCATCCCATTCGCGCTGGCGCGACTGCGCCGTGCGCAGCGCGATGTGCAGGCCGTGGCGGGCCCGTTCGCAGCGCGGCTCCAGTTCGCCCTTCAGCAGCAGCTTGATGGCGGAGACGTCGCGCGCGGCCTGGCGCTGTGCCTCGGCATTGGCGATGACGGCATCCTTGTAGGCGCGCGCCGGTGCCGTGCGGAACAGGCGGGCAAAGAAACCGGGCTGCGTCAGCGCCACCAGGCGTTCTTCTTCCAGCAATTCTTTCTTGCTGGCGAGCAAGGTGTCCTGCTGCGCCAGCGCGCCGGCCAGGGCGCCGTTGGCCGCATCCATTTCTTGCTCGGCTGCAATTAGCGCCTGCTGGCTGGCCTGGATAAAATCGGTTTCCGTGCAGGTGCCCACGGCTTGCCACAGGGCCGCATATTGCGCGTGCTCGGCCAGGGCCTTTTCCACCACGTGTTCCGTCTCGCGGAACTCGCGCGCGGCCTGGGCGAAGCTGACGCCCTGGTAGCTGGCCAGCCACTGGCGGATGTTCTGCGCATTCGGCGTCTTGCGCGCCGTCGTTTTATCCCAGTCGTCGTCATAGAAATTGCTGACGAAGCGGCGGCGGTTGGCGCTGTTGCCCAGCGCGCAGGACATCAGGCCCCATGGCGCGTCCTGCTCGGCCAAGGCGCGGTTGGCGCCATTGCCGTCGGCCACCACGCGGCGCGCCACGCTTTCAAAGTAACGCGTGCGCGCCCATTCCTTGCCCAGCTGTTTCGGTTTCGGCAGGTCGCCGGAAATGTTTTCCACCGCTGCATTGTTCGACGAGGCGACGACCATTTCAAAGCCCGTCAGTTCCGGGCGCAAGCGGGCAATCGTGATGGGGTCGCGCACGCCCTCGAAGGCCACGGCCACCTTGCCGATGAAGGCGTCGCCGGCGCGGTCCAGGCAGGACAGCACGGCGGCGCGGCGCACGATGTTGTCGGCAAACAATTCGCGCAGCAAGGTCGTCTTGCCCGTGCCGGGCGGACCGTTGACGGAAAAGATGCCGCGCTCATGCAAACTGGTGCGCGCGCCGTGGATGGCGAATTGCTGCATCAGGCTCATGGCGTAGCTGGCGTCCTCCAGCCAGTGGCCCCGGTTCATGTTCGCCGGATTGAGCATGGCGGCCAGCGCCTGGCGTCCGGCCGGGCTGTACAGGTCGATGCGCTCGTCCTGGGCCAGCGGCGTCAGATAGGCGGCGACGGTGGCGGGCAACTTGCCTCCACGCAAGGCGCGGATGATCTGTTCCAGGTCATCGAGGTAAAAACTGTTGAGGATATCGATCGACGGTTCCACCGCGTCGCCGAAGTCCAGGCTGCGGTTCTGGCTGGCCTCGGCCAGGTCTGCGTCCGCCACGGCCGCGCGCTTCTTGCGCGTGCGCAATTCCAGCACGGCCAGCGGCTGGCCTGCCGACGGGCGGAAACCGGCCCAGTCCATGAGCAGGTCGGCCAGGGCCGCGATTTCCATGCCGGACAGGGGCGACGAGACATTGCCTGTCTCGTCCGTCACGGGCTGCGGGGCGCGGCTTGCCGCAAAGTTGCGCAGGCTGTCCTGCAGCGCCAGCTGGCTGTCGCTGAAGGCGTCCAGGCTCAGGCCCGACCAGTCCGGCGTGCGGGCGCGGCCCAGGGCCCATGGCAAGGTCGACACGGAGACGGGGTCGAATTGCGGCTCGCCCAGCGCATTGAGGGACAGGCGGGCAAAGCACGAGCGTCCCAGCAGCTCTGTTTTTTCTGTTTCGGCAATGTTTTCCGGGCCGCTGGCCGGCGGGCAAGCCTTGTTGATTTCCGCCTTGTCGAAGACGCCGAGGAACAGGCTAAAGCCGTCGATCTCGCGGTCGGACGGCACTTGCCATTGCGTGGCGAACTGCGGCGGCAATTGCGCCAGCTGTTCGCGCTGCAGGAGGCGCACGGTGGACGGGTCTTCAACGTCCGTGATTTGATTCAGGTCAAACGGGATAAAGAATTCGATCTTGTGCCAATACTCCAGGATAGCCAGGAGGCGCTGCTGTTCTGCCTGATTCATGATGACCAATTATTTTGTAAAGCGAGCGAGGATTGTAAAGCGTATGCACGCTGCACGTTTTGCACTTTTGTCTATTGCGCGGGGTTTGCGGCAAAAAAAGTGGCGATGGCGGACGAAAAAAAGCCAGGCAGCAACTTCCTGCCTGGCTTTCGTGTGGCGAGGATGTTGCTATGGGTTAAAACTCTTCCCATTCGCTCTCGGCGGCCGCGTTGCTGCGGCGCGCCGGCGCGGCGGCCACGGCCTTGCGCGCGGGGGCGGGCC
>NZ_NEGZ01000027.1 GCF_002127585.1 Janthinobacterium sp. GW458P | reverse complement strand
CAGCGCGCGCGGCAGCAGGCGCACGGGGGCCGATGCCGACAGCGCGGCCAGCTTGCCCAGTCCCGCGGGATCGAGCCCCGCCGCCGCCATCACCTGGTCCGACAGGCCGGACAGCTCGCGCGTGCGGCGCGCATGGTCGTCGATGCTCTGCCGGCGCTCGCTCGCATAACTGTCCAGCAAGACGTCGCGCAAGGCGGCCGCATCGCCGGCGCGCAGCAGCAGCGCCAGGCGCCAGGCCAGGCTGGCCGCATCCTGGATGCCGTGGTTCATGCCGAAGCCGCCGATGGCGGAAAAACCGGCCGCCGCGTCGCCGATCAGCAGCGCGCGGCCACGCCGCAGCGTCGCCGCGCGGCGCAATTCCATGTTCCACGGCCGCACCGACATCAGCTCCACCGGCACTTCTGCGTCGCCGATGGCCGCACGCACCATGGCCAGCGCCTGCGCGTCGCCGATGTCGGCCGCCGTCAACAGCGGCGGCAGCACGGCGCAGCTGAGTACCCATTCGCTGTCGTCGGCCGTGTGCGCGGACAGCGCGCCGGCGACGCCGGCGTTGAGTATCCAGTACAGGGGGCTGGGCCGGGCCGACGTCAGGTGCGCCAGATTTGCCCGGAAATGTATCTGCACCACCGCTTGCAGCGGCGTCGCCGCCGAGGCGATGCCCAGCGCCTGGCGCGTGCCGCTGGCCGCGCCATCGGCGCCGATCACGTAGCGCGCCGCCCGCTGCGCCTTCTTGCCGCTCGCGCAGTGCGCCAGGGTCAGCGTGGCGGCTTGCGCGTCCTGCGACAGCGCGACCAGCGCATGCCCGGGCAAAAATTCGATCAGGGGCTGCGCCAGCACCTGCGCGCGCAGGATGGGGTCTGCCACGTTCTGCGACAGGTGCAAGGGACGGCACGGACTGCATGCCAGCAAGGCCGCCGTGTGGGCGGGATCGCCGAGCGGTACGCAGCGGCCCAGGTCCACGCCGGCCAGCGACGTACACCAGGTGATGTAGCGCAGCTTGAGCGGCGGCGCGCTCGCTTCCCTGAAGTCGTCCGCCAGCTCGGGCGCGATCGAACGCAGCACTTCCATCGAGCGTATCGACCAGACGTTGCCGCGCGGATGCGGGTCCGCTTGCGTGCCGCGTTCCACCAGCACGCTGCGGATGCCATATTGGGCCAGCAGCAGCGCCAGCACGGAGCCGGCCGTACCGGCGCCGACGATGGCGACAGGCGCCGTTTCGCCACCGCGCGCGCGGTGGCTATCTGTTTGAGTTGAAATCACGGCGATACCTTCAGTGAAGAACGGCCGCCCGGGCGGGCAAACCGAGATGGAACAGGCTGGCAAAGATGCCGATCAGGTCATCGGCTTGCGGCAGGTCGACGTGCGCATGGCGCCAGGCGATATGGCCGTCCGGGCGCACGAGGAACAGGCCATCGGGCTGCTGCTGGTTGAAGGCGGCCAGGCGGCCGGCCTCGTCCGGATGAACGAGCGCGTCGAGATCGGCCGCGTGCAGCGCCACGCCCAGCACCGCGGCGGCCTGGCGCGCCAGGTCATGCACGGCGCCGGCGTGGCGCCCCATGCCCGCCAATACGAAGCGTTCACCGCCGAGCAGGCTGTGCGACGACAGTTTTACGCCAACCGGCGCCGCCAGATGAAAGTGGGGAAAGCGCGCGCCGGGGTGGAACGACGGCAGGTGCTCCAGCACCGGGTCGCCGGCCTGCGGCGCGCGGCTGCCGTCACCGCGCACGGCCGCGCTGCGGTACAGGTAGCCCAGATCCAGACCTATGGTATTGAAATGGGCGAACTGGTTTTCCGCCGCCTGCTGCACGCGCTGTCTTTGCAATGCATGCGGGCCGCCGGCCGCCAGTTGCACCTTGTCCGTGCGCGCCTCGATGGGAGCCACCAGCAGCTTCTTGACGCCGCTGCGCACGGCGCGCGGCAGGATCCGCGCCGCCAGGCTGGCGCGCAGCCTGGCCAGACGCGGTAAATGGTCCATGTTCAAGCCCAGGGCGTCGCTCACTTCGCGCATCTTGTGGTGGTTCACCGTGCTGGCCTGGCCATTCGCCAGCGCCACCGGCCGCCTTTCCTCTTCATAGGTCTGCAGCAGCGCCTGCCCCGCCTTGCCCTGGATGACCAGCGCCAGCTTCCAGCCCAGGTTGTGCGCGTCGGCCGCGCCTGTGTTCAGGCCCAGGCCGCCCGTGGGCGGGAAACGGTGCGCCGCATCGCCGACGAGGAAAACCCGGCCGTGGGCGTAGCGTTGCGCCGTGTGCGACTGCATGGTCCAGCTGGAAGTGGAGGTAACGCGCAGCGGCATGGCGTCGTCGCCCAGCGCGGCCCGCAAGATGCGCTCGCAGCGCTCGACGGGATAGTCGCGCGGCGATTCGCAGGCGGGAAAATACGGTGTCATGAACACCGAGTAGCGGGCCGCGTCGTGCACGATGAAGGTGCCGGGACAGCGGGCCGACATGATCCAGAACAGGATCGATGGCCGGTCTTGCACCAGGTGGCGGATATCGCCCTCGAAATTGATAGTAATCAAATTGGCCAGGTCCGTCTGGCCCTCCATCGCGATGCCGCACTCGCGCCGCACGCGGCTGCCGGCGCCATCGGCCGCGATGATCCAGCTGCTGCGCACGCGGTATTCCTTGCCCGTGGCGCCATCCTTCAGGCGCGAGATGGCGTGATCTTCGTAGTGCTGCGCGCCCAGCCAGGTCTGGCCGAAGGCCGTGCGGCACGGCACGCGCCGCGACAGGTGCTGGAACAGCAGGCGCTCCAGCTGGTGCTGCGGGATATTGCGCGTGAATTTGCCGCTGGAGCGCGCCAGCTTTGCCGCATACGCGGAGCCGCCGATATCGATGCTGGCCAGGTCGCCGCCGGCCAGGGTGCGGCGCCACGTCACATGGCTGGCGCCATCCGCATGCGTGGCGATGCCGGCCAGCTCGGCGTCGCCGATGCCGATTTCCGCGAGGATTTCCAGCGTGCGGCTGTTGATGACATGGGCTTGCGGCGCCAGGTGCAGATCGTCGCGCTGCTCCACGATCAGGGATGCGATGCCCCGGTCCGCCAGCAAGGCGGCCATGAGCATGCCTATGGGGCCGGCGCCCACGATGAGCACCGGTACGTCTGTTTCATGCATATCTGTCTCCTGTCATGACGGTCGGTCCGCCACGTCAATTTATATAAGTATCAGCGCAGCTTATATAGTTATAAGGTTGAAGTCAACAGCAATTCCACGACATGCATCGGACGACGGCGGTCGGCGCGCGCGCCGTATAATGGCGCGCAAGCGGGCAGCGTTGCGGCTGCGCGACAGGATGAAATAAGAACCGGGCAGAACAGCCCGGTGGCGTGACCTTCAATGAAAAATATGACAGCAGACGACAAGCAATCCACACAAGCCGGCCCCGCCTGGAGAGCCACGCTGTTCAATGCCGACACGCCGCCGACGGCGGCGCCGGAAGCGAATGGCAAGCAAAGGCTGATACAGGCGGCCGAGATCGAGTTCTCGCAGAAGGGCTATGAAGGCGCGTCGGTGCTGTCGATCGCGCAGCGGGCCGGCGTCAAGCAGCCGCTATTGAATTACCACTTCGGCAGCAAGGAGGGCTTGTGGCGCGCCGTCGTGGCGGGCGCGTATGCGGAAGCGGAAGAGTTTTCCCGCACAGTAGACCAGACATTAGCGTCGGCCGACCCGCTGACGCACTTGAAAGCGCAATTGAAAACCTTTGCCGTGATCAATGTGCTGCACCCGGCCGCGCATACGCTGGTCTTCAAGGAAGTGGCCCAGGGCGGTCCCCGGCTGGACTGGATCATCGCCACCTACATGAAGCCCTTCCACGCGCGGCTCGACGCGCTGATCCTCGAATGCCAGGAACAGGGGCTGCTCAAGCGCTATCCTGTCGAGTATGGCAGCATCATGATGACCGGCATGCTGACCTCCGTGCAATCGTCGATGAACCTGCTCAAGGGCATCTACGGCATCGATACGATGACGGCGCAGCAGGCGGAATTGCACGCCGATCAGCTGATCGACGCCCTCTTCGACGGCATCGCGCTGCGTCCGGCCTAGTTTGGCCTAATTCTCGCCCTGGGCGGATGGGCCGGCATCGGCTTGCGATGGAGATCGCGCCAGGCACAGTTCCAGTCTGGCGATCAGGGCGCGCACTTCGTCGTGGCTCTGTTGCACAATTTTCCGCCAGCGACGCCTGAATCGCGGCTCGGGGAAACTGTCGGCAGGTGTACACCCAGCAAACCGACGTATCGAACGACCAACTGGACGGAGTACAACACGGCGTTGAAGTGCGTGGTTCGCTGCTCATCTGGCCGGACCAGAACATGTGCCCCCTCTCGTGGCAGAGCATGATCCAGTCGCGCGCGAGGCCGGTGATGAGGTTCTTAGGGACTCCCAGCCTTGCTTGGACCGTCCAGATCCAGTTCACGCACAGTGAGGCTCGGCTCACGCAGCCCCTATCAAGCGTAAAGTGCCTGACTGATTTCTTCGTCAATCGTATTGGCGAACAGGTCGACACTCAGCATATGAACGGACTAGAGTGGCTCGTCGTATTCAATTGATTCAGGCCTCCCCCGACACGCTGGCGTACCTTTCCGGTTCTAAAACGGGCCAAGTGGAAATGACCATGTTTCTTATATAGAAGAGACGTTTCAATTCAAGCGTCGAGGGCATTTAAGTGTACACGTGTGTGGTCATTCCGGCAGCAGATAGGACACAATGCGGCCCGAGTATGTTTCGACATCCGGGCAATACTCCTCCCCTATCATTAAAAAGGAAGATTACATGAGCCATTTAAACATACCGCACACCAGTAAAGCGCTCGCAGTGTTTTTCCATAGCCGGACGGTGCCAGTATTATTTGCGGTATTCGCAGCGATCCTAGCGGCGGTATCGGGTTTTGTGCTGTATCTGAGTACGACCCTGCCCCAAAAGACGCTGAGTGACACCTCTGCCATGTCGCTGCGTAACGGCACAAAATTAGGTACACACAGCAACATACATATTCTCTATGGTGCTGCGGCTTTTTTATTGCTGCTCGCACTGCTGGTGCTGGTGATGCGCGCGGTGATGCTTAAGCGGCAGAAGAGCCGTTTTGAACTGCATGAAGACGGTGTGATCCACGAATCTGATGGCATTCGCAGCTACGCTGCATTTGCAGATATACAGGACCTGTATCTATTCGCKGGGGGCACCACCGCCATGACCGGCATGATCAACAATTTTGCCTACCGCACAGGCGCCGACCAGCCATGGATATGGGCAACTGGAGAACTTAAGGGGTTTGATGATTTCATGGATGAGTTTCGTTCCCGTTACGTGTCGCACCGCATGCCCGTTTTAAAACAGAAGCTGGCAGACGGTGAACGCGTTAACTTTCATTATATTAGTGGTGGCGAAGTTTACAAGAAACGATTCTTCGGTGATTTCCTGAATTTCAAGACCCAGGAATTGGCGATATCGACCGAAAGCTTACATGTGGACGGAGCAAGGTGGCCTCTTGCCAGCCTGAAGTGCATGAATCTAAGTAACTGGACTGAGAAACTGACCATCACGGATGCGGCGGGCAGTACGGTATTTTCGTGCATCGGTACGGGCATCCTGAATTTCGATCTCTTCGTCAATATACTCGATGAAGAGATCGCTCAGCTTTCTTAGACTTAATCGGGGCGCGCGGCCCGGATACGCTTTCGACCTTGCGCGCCGCGTGCGGTGGTAGCCACGACGAGATCAAGAATAGATCAATAGTGAATCGCCACGAGCACACTAGACACTACTCCTAAAAAATAGTATTAGTTAATACATTATGACAAAAGAAACAATAGGAAGACTGGTAAAGATCCTTAAGAAGACACCCGAATGGGCATCAGGCCGTTCGTTCCCGACCGATCACTTTGACAACTATATGGCCGGCAAGGGAAGTGTTGCAGCCTCGGTCGACGGAATATTTGGACTGTTTTCACTGGGACTGCAGGAGTGCAAGCAAGGTCTGCTAGCGGCAGCGGCGAATCAATTGGAATCGGCGAATCGGCATATGGCTTTCGGTTTCAGCCGCATGATTTATGCCGAAGCGATTGATGTATTCAGCATGAAGAACTCGCAACGGACGACATACTGCGACCTCAATGGATCTGCACACCTGATGCTCGGCGCCATTGCGATGGGCCGCCCGGAACTCGTTAAACCTTTGCATCAAACCATATTCGACGCCATCGAAGGCGGATACGGCATGCGTGATGGCCATGATCGGCAGTATGACACAACGCTACGTTACGCAGCCTTCGCCCTATCGATCGTCGGCGACTGGTTGGGGCAGCCGCTCGATTTGAAAAGATATGCATTGCCATCTGACCCGGAATGGGAACCATTGGTCGCCAACTGGCGCAGCACCGATAACGATGTAGTGCTGTCCTCGCTGCGGCTTGCCTGTGATACACACGTGGCGCGCATTGCATTAAATGACCGTGAAAGCAATTCCGGAAAATTTGAATTTGACTCGGAATTTCTCGCAGTGTATCCCACAGAAATCCTTGCAGTACTGCGCTTGCGTGACCTACTTGGCTTGCCGAACCCTCAGATGATCAATCACGCCCTCATGAAAACGCCCTACGCGGCCATTACTTGTGCGCCAGCAGAAGTGAAGGAGCATGATGAATTGCTTGCGAAATTCCTGACGATGGTACGCGAGCGCGACCCACAGGCGCTTCCTCCTGGGCTTTAATATATGTACTCCCGTGGTAGTACACTCTCAGGTTATTTAGGCAACAAGGCCGTGCACTTTAGGCATACGCTGATTTCCACCAACAATATTTAATGTTGGAATGAGGAATTCTAGAAAAATCGATACGATACCCATGAAAAAAAACCATTACACCCGTCTCACCCCCTTAGTACGTTCCTTACCTTTTTTCTTGTTGGCCAGTTGCGAGATACTGAGGCAAGCAGTGGCCGCGACAATTGCGCCCATCGCGGCTTTGCCTCCGATGACCATTCCTTTGTGCATCAACGAACAGTGCGGTGTGCTGGACCAAAACGGCGCCATTCTAGTTAGCCCCGACAATGACTATGACAACATCGCTTCCGCACCTTCCCACAACACCTTCCTCTTTGCCAAAGACGGCTTCTGGAACCTGGCTAGTGCCAATGGCAAGCGGATCATCAAGGAACGCTTTTCCGATGGCGAACTATTGTTTTTGACGCCTGGCTACTACGGCATTGGCCATGACGGAAAATTCAGTGTCATGAATGCGCAAGGCGATGAAATCCAGCCTGCCAAGTTCGATACCCTGTATCTCGGTGGGAACAAAGAATTCATCGTATATGAAATCGACGGCAAGCTCGGCTTTTTGAGTACAACCGGGATATTGATCACCGAACTGCTGTTCGACTCCGCTAGTATCTGGACGAACTTGGCCCAAACAGGCGGCTGGTTGACTGCTCTGCGCGGTAACGAAAAATGGATCGTCAATATCAACACCCACGAACAGAAGAAGGTCACGTTTGACAAGATTTCTTCGTTTGCAGACGGACACATGGTGGTCGCTATGAATGATGGCGGGCAAGGCCTGGCAGATGCCAATGGCAATTTGCTGACCGAGCTCAAATACCAGCGACTGGGTCTGCCGGGCAACGGCTTGGTGGCTTTTCACGAGGAATCCCTCAGTCCGTGTGGTTACCTGGACTATCAAGGCAGGGTCGCGATTCCGGCTACTTTTTCGTCCTGCGAAGTATTTGGCCAGCAAGGTGCGCTGGTCATGACCAAGACTAGCGATGGCACATATGGAAACTACGGAAAAGCGGGGTTGATCAACCGCTCCGGTGAATGGCTGATCCAGCCGACCTATGATTGGGCAGGCCCGGCGGGTCATAGCGTCATGGGTATGCTCAGAAACGTGCCCGGCTACAATAGCATCGCCATGCGGCAAGGTGATTATAGATACGGCATCTTTAACGTCAACAAGGGCGTTGTGGTGTTTCAGCCTGACTACTTACAAATAGGTGTCCTTAACGATAACCTCTTTGTCTTTACCAAACCCGATATGCCGCTCAAAAAAACAACCATGTTTGGTCAGGCAACGCAAACCCCGCCAGTCGGGGTCATGGACGCCGCAGGCAAGGTACTGATCGAGCCGGGGCAGTACATCGACATCCGGCTCGATGCCACCGGCCATTACCTGATCGCCATGGAAAATACGACGGCCCAGTCAGCCTTGGCTCTGTATAACCTAAGCGGAAAACAACTGGTCCCGGCCAAGTGGCAAGAACTTGTGATCAATGAAGCGCGTGGAGTAGTTTTCGCTTATGAACGTATGGATTCTGACCAGCCTGGAACCCTGAAGGCAGTCTACCGCCTTGACGGAACGCCAAGCTTCCAGCTTAGCCGCATCGCCTGCGGCGCCGAGCAGGTACTTAACAGCAAAGGTCAGACGCTCTGGCCAGCCAATCCTAAAGCATTCTGTCCACAATCCACCAAGGACGTAGGCAAAAAGGGACGAAAGCCACAAAAGGCAGTGAGATAGCCCCCTGATTCCCCGGAGACAGCCTATGCGTTATTCTTATGGATAGGAATAGGACTGTGCATATGACTAGGAACAAGCAAACAATCGAGGTGGTGACGGTGAACCACGAGCACCGCAGGCGCTGGTCTGCCGAGGAAAAGCGGCGCTGGTGCGCGAGACTTACGAGCCGGGGATAAATGTGTCGCTGGTCGCTCGCAAACACGGCGTGGGCGCGAGCCAGTTGCTTAACTGGCGAATGCGCGAGCGCGAAGGTGCGTTGACGGCGGTGACTGCTGGCGAGTCTGTCGGGCCGGCGAGCGAACTAGCCGCTGCACGCGCCCAAATCGCTCAGCTGCAGCGCATGCCTGGCAAGAAGACGATGGAGGCGGAAATTCTCAAGGAGGCTGTCGAGTTCACTCGCGAAAAAAGTGGATTGCGCGCTCGCCCTTGTCGGGCAAGGACGACCAGTGAAGCCGGTTTGTTCTGCCCTTGGTGCAGCGGGCTCGCATGTTTCGCAAATGATGATTCGGTCCGCCGATTGGGTCGATGGTCGCACCGTACAAACGTTTCATCAACCTGCTGACGCGATCCTGGTCGACGCGGTGCACGCCGAGATCACCGCAAGCCTACGCGGTAGGAGCGGCATGCGCAGATGGCGAAGGATCTGACGCCAATGGCTGCGCAGCGGCGTCGCCGATATCGGGTGCAGCCGCTTCTTCCTCGCCAAACTTAGCCCCGAGGAATGCGCGCAGGAGCTTGACGGCGCTGCGCGTGATCTCCGGTTCGCCTTCGCGCAGCCAGGCCGCCACCTCGCCCGGGTGCGACTTGTAGGCCGTCACCAGTTCATTCACCGAAGTCACGTCGCGTACCCTGCCCTCGTTGAACGCCAGGGCGATGGGTTCGGGCAGGTCCAGCAGGGCCGCATGCTGCGTCACGAAGGCGGCGGACTTGCTGATGTTGCTGGCGATCTGCCCCCGCTTCAGCCCCTTCGACAGTTCACGGCCAATATAGTTGGCAATCTCGCGCGCCGTCAGCTCGTTGCGCTGCAGGTTTTCCACCACCTGGTCGGTCTCGCTGTAGTCGTCGTCGATAAAGCCGGGGATGGTCGCCAATTGCGCCAGCCGCGATGCGCGGTAGCGGCGCGCGCTGTGATTGATGATGTAGTGGCCGGGCCGTTCGGGATGATGGCGCAAGGAGATCGGCGTCTTGTTCCCGCGCAGGCGGATCGAGGCAGCGAGTTCGGCCAGGCTATGCGCCGTAAAGCCCGGCTTCGTGGCCGAGCGCGGCTGCAGCGGGTCTTCATCGAGATGCTCAAGCGGCAGCGCCAGCGGCCTGCCCTCCGGCGCGCGGCCGCTGGCGGCGCCCGGCGGCGCGGATGCCTTCTTCATTGGGGCTGGTCCGGCTTGCCGTACGCCACGAACCAGGTCAGGTAGCAGAAAAAGGCGTAGTGCAGCAGCAAGGTCCATCCGGCATGCGCGCCAGGCGTATCCCACAGCACCAGCGCGTGCAGCAGCTGGAACAGCACGTCGCACACCATGATGAAGCGCAGCACTGGCCAGCACATCACGGTCAGAACCCATGTTATCTGGCGTACGCTAGGGCCATTTGCCGATGGCTGTGACGCAGATCGTCGTCCAGGCGCAGGCGAGCATGCCTTGTCCTTGCTCTTGGTAACGGCTGGAAACTGAATAATGTCGGCCATGCTGACCTCCTCATCTGTCGCGCGCAACTCATCGCCGCGCTGAAACACAGCATATATAGTTGCGCGACACAGCTGCTCCCATCTTGATCTGGATTAAACCGGTGCACTTGCATACACCTATTTTTAGCAGCTAAAACTGCGCAGACCATCAGATGCCCTTGTGGCAGCGACTTGCAAACACCTTTGATCTAGTCGATATACCCGCCCGATTCCAGTTGCATTGGCCGTATGCGCCATCGATACTGACTGCGTATTTTCGGAATAATGATTGTGAATACAATGTCGACACACCGCCACTGGCGACACGACCTCAACGATCCGATCTGAATCATTGCCGCCATGCTGACACCGAACCTGTATCACTCGCTGAGGAGCAAAAGGAGCCTCCCATGACCCAAGTCACATTTCCTTCCAACCCAGAGCCACCCGCAATTCCAACGCTCAATGAAGAGCGTTTCATCCGCTTGGCTGAAGTGCTGGCCACCTGCGGGAAATCGCGCAGCAGCGTTTATGAAGGCATCAAGGATGGCACCTTCCCTGCCCCGGTTAAGCTCAAAGGCCGCTCATCGGCCTGGCTCAAGAGTGAAATCTTGTACTGGATGCAGGCGTGCGTTGCCGCACGGCATCTTGTCACTGTTGCAAAACAGGCTCCTCCGATGCAAACGGTGGGTGCGACTGGTTCAAACAGGCGCGCCAAGCGCCAGCCTGCGTAAGGATGTCCCTGCGCCCCCCCCCCTTAGACAGCAGGCGGCAGGGAAATGGTGCAAAAGTCAGACCATGCCTGCATCAGCACGATACGCTTGTCGAACAGGTCGCCGCGCCTATAGGCCGCTTCCACGCTGTCCGGCAAGGGGTGCGCCAGCGCATGTTCACATACCTCGCGCGAAAAGGTATTGGCTGCCGCCTCGGCGCACCAGTCGCGGAACGAAGAACGGAAACCATGTACGGTGATGCCGTCAAACTGCATGGGGCGCAAGACTGCCGTCAAACTCATGTCCGACAACTGAGCGCCACGCTTGCGACCTGAAAAGATGACGTCCCCTTGACGCGGCACTGCGCACAGCAGCGCAGGCGGCTCACCAGACAGCGGCACGTGATGCTCCTTGCCGGCCTTCATGCTCTGCGCTGGAATCGTCCACAGCGCCGCCTCCAGATCGGACTCATGTTACCGCGCGCGCCTAAGCTCTCCTGAACACGCCGCCGTCAGAATCGTAACGCCAGCGCAGCGATCCTCTCAATGTCCAGCGTCGTCCGCAAAGGTCCAAGTCTGTTTCCCGTACTTTTCCCGTACCAAACAAAAAAGGCCTACACCGGATCAGTGTAAGCCTTTGATATCAAACGAATTCTTGGTGGGAAGTGCAAGTTTCGAACTTGCGACCCCTGCAGTGTGAATGCAGTGCGCCGATTCGTCGCCTTCATAGGGGAAACATGCGCTGAGCGCGTGAATAATATCATTTTGGTGGAATGTTTGTCGAATTGAATTTGCGCCCCCTCCTCGCCTGCCTACAGGGCGACGCCTTGCTGCCTCAACGGCAAAGAGCGGGTGACAATTCTTGATACCACGTTGCCAAGGACTAACACTGCAGGCATCTGGACCTCGGTTGCCTTTTGAGCTATCGCCATGGATACTGGTTGCGGCTTAAATAAACCTTGGGCGCCTAAGATCGCCAGACCGACCTCTCACGCACACCAGACACATCAAAAAATATGCCAAAGAATGGATACGCCCCTCTCCTTTCCAACATCTTGGAAGGAATGTATTACAACCCTCACATTGAAAATCCGGACAAGGCGAAGACCAAGCAGCGCTGGCAAGAGCTCATGGGGCAGATGATAAACACGCCTCCTATGAAACCGGAGGACTCAAAGACCTTTCACGTCAGGTGGACGGAGAGCGCTCACAAAATACGCGAGCTAGTGGCCAATGACCATTTGCTTCTGGATATGCTGAGAATTTGGTTGCCAGCTTACATTGGACAGGACCGAGTCCTGTATAGAGGCGAAAGCATCGAGCGTTGGGAAGATGGCTCTGTCGGGAGTGGCTGGACACCAAAACTTGAAACGGCTCAAATGTTTGCCGGGGGTTTAAACAAAGTCGGAAAAGGTGGTGTCGTTCTCAGCACGACGGCCCCGCGCGCATCAATCATCGCGGGGCCATCCTCGCACAGCATCTATCTCCAAGAGTTCGAACACACGGTCGATCGACGCAATCTCAACCTCGTGTCAGAGGTCGAGTTTTTCCGAACGGGCTGAGCTCGGAACTATTCTGACAATTCAGAAATAAGCTGCTCACGCAGTGGATGTGGATTTTCCTTCTGCTGGCCTTGAAGCAAGAGCCATGCTGAAACGCCATCCTCGGCCTCCACCTCTAGGTCCGCACCAGCATCGAACAGTAAATAAAACGTTCTGTCGATGTCTTCGTTCCAAGCCGCATGGCCGCATAGAGTGATCATTGGCGTGTCGCCCGTGGCAGATTGAATGTTTACGTCTGCACCGTTCTCAATGAGGTGATGCACAGCCCTTGGATGCGCTCCCCTACCCCATTTCAAATTGCACATTGCATGGAGCGCGGAAATACCGCCTTCCGGTGTTTGTCCGTTCACATCGAAGCCGCCCCACATCAGCGCGCGCATGCAGGCAATCTCACCGCGCAGGCCCTCGAAGTCCATCTTATTCAGCGCGGCCCATGCGATCAATGGAAAATGCTTCGGGACGCCCAGCTCCATGCATGCGAAGGCGGCGATCATGTAGTTGTCCATCATGTCAGCCTGGATTTGGCTCATAAGGATCTTAGGATCGCTCATGCAACTGAGGTAGGCACGACGGAAATCGCTGCCAATATCGTGCGAGCTCATCGCCGCCCGCGCTTGCTCGCACACGGCCGCGAAACCGTCTTTAGACTGGTCGCCTTGCAAGTCCTCGGTGATTAAAGCTAACTTGAATGATTTATCGTCAAAGATGCCGACCATCTTGCCCCACCTGTGAGTTATAGCTACCGCGGCACCTGCTGTCGCCACGCTGGCTGATCTTCTACTAAGCCGTCTCCAGTCCCGCCAAGAATACGCGGCATTTCCAAAAACGGCTCCTCTGTTCTGCTGCATGGCTCCACTGTTTCGTCGATCATCCAGCTTACCTCTTCCGATGCCCGAGGCATGAAATAATGAAGATCCACTTCGATCAGTTTGGAGTGCGGGCGGAAGCTGGCAACCGTTTCCAAATTCCGCTTTCGACGCAGATCGGCAGTTAGATTATCCCGTTCCACATCCATCCCGATGTGGGCGATCGCGATGGGAGCATGCGCGACCTGCCTATCGATATCCGCAAGCTTAGACCTGACATGGCGAGCGCGGGCATTGACTGAGCGTGCAGATGAACATCGCCAAAAAAGCACAGTCCCATAATGTATCTCATCGATGAAGCGAGGATCGCCATGGTAGGGTTTCCCCCCGCAAACCAAATGGAAATGCTCTTCGTGCCTTTCCCCCCCGGCGAGCAATCTCGCCAGCTTGCTCCCAATGATCAAATATGTTTCATCCGTATCGCGTCGCACGGCGTCCAAGTCAGAGACGCGAATGGCCCCGTGGCCATGCTCGTCCTTCCAAGAAAAGTCTCCCGATGACAAAAATTGAGATGATGTGAAAGTTTCTAATCGGCTAATCATGTAATCGAGTGGAATACTGCTCAACTCGGATGAAAAAGTTATATCGATCGAAAAGCTCAATTTCTGAGAGTGGATGAAATTGTCCACGCGCTCGAGGATCTCAAGGGCTCGTTTTTTTTCTGTCTTTTCATACACACTAGGCTGCAACCGTTTGCACTCAACGTGTATGCCCTCTAGACCGAGTTCGTAAGCATCCTTGACGAGTAAGTCCGCCATTCGATCGGTTTGCTCTGGAATGAATTCCACCAAAAGTCCCGGCTCCCTAGCGTATCGCAGGGCCACAGCTAGTTCGAAGATCCCACCATCGGGATGCTGCTCAGCAGGTCGAAGCATGCGTCTAGCTCTCTCGGCAGCGCCCGGAATGTCGCGAGCCAATTCAATGTTGGCTCCAATGATCTTCATGAACGGAAGTATTTCAGATGCCAAGAACACGTCACGAGTTCGGCGGTCAGCAAGTTCAGCCACCACTTGGGACAAAATTATCGCCATTCGATCGGCGAATCCCTCAAATGGATCTCGCGACGCCCAGCGCCCGTCGGAAAAATCTGTTGAATGGCGATAGTGGACTCTCGCTGCGTGTATTCGGTTATGTAACTGAACTGGATCGTCGCAAACTTCAAATAGCCACTGCAGCACTGCTTTAAAAACAATCGAATCGTCTTCTTCATTAGCCATTGCCTACCCGTTTCACATGATTACTCATTACACAATTCTACGCGCCCAGCGCGAGCCGTCGCCAACACCAACAAAAATAGCACTGACTGTGATTGAAAATGTGCCATCGGGCCTGCCAAGCCCTCATATTCCACCGCAGCAACGCCGCGACATCATCCACGGTTTTCGCCGTCGGCAAGTCGCGTTCCGCCAGCACTTGTGGAAGACCACCCGATGGCCCGTAGTCCGAATGCGCTGGGCTAGGGAACTATGCATTGACCATTGCACACTTGTTATCTATGATGACTCGCCATGGCTATCCATCTCAAAACCCTTGGTCTCAAGCTCGCGAAGTATCGCGAACAGCTTGGCGAGACGGTTGCGGCCACTGGCAGCGCGACCGGGATCGAACCCAAACGGCTTGGCCAAATTGAAGCCGGCCAGTTGGAGCCGACCGGGGACGAGGTGCTCATCCTCGCCGATCATTTCAAGTGCGACTACAAATTCTTCATCTCGAACGACAATGTCGCGCCCTTCGAGCAGACCGAAACGCTGTATCGATCGGCCAGCAACGAGTTCACGCCGGAGGACAAGCAAGCTATCCAGGAATTTCTATACCTCTGCGACACGGAAGCCTTTTTGATTGCCGCGCTGGGGCGATCGCAGTCGGTGTTCGAACTTCCCTCCGGTGCCGGCGGCGCTGCACAGACACCCGAGGTGGCGGCCGCTCAGGCGCGCGCCGCTTGCGGCCAGGTCAACAATCTTGAGCTCCCCGACATCTACAAGGCCGCTCGTGCGCTTGGCGTCAGGGTGTTCCGCCGCAAGTTGGGCAACTCGAACATCTCGGGCCTTTTCATCATGCACCCGGTAGCGGGCAAGTGCATCTTGGTGAACAGCAGCGAGGACATCTATCGGCAAAGGTTCAGCGCCGCCCACGAACTTGCGCACGCCCTTTTCGACGCCGACCAGGCCGCAAGCGTCTCCCTCAAATCTGTCCACGGCGATCAACGCGAGATCCGCGCGAACAAGTTCGCGTCCTACTTCCTGCTGCCAAAGACGCTGCTGGAAAAACTGCCGAACCCGCAGCAATGGTCGGAAGCGGAGTCGAAGGAATGGGCCAACAAGCTCAAGGTAAGCTGCTCTGCCCTCGCTTACGCGCTCAAATCGGCTCGGCGCATCACCAACGCGCAATGCGACGCCATGGTGGGTTATCGCGTCTCGCGCGAACGGAAGGTGGATCCCGAATTGCCGCCAAACCTGACGGCGGCTCAACTGGATCGAAAAATGACATTACTTAATCTTGGGCTTTCGGATTTCTACGTGGAAGTCTGCTTCGACGCATACCAGGCCCATCGCATTAGTCTTGGGCGCCTCTGCGAAGCGTTGCTGTGCAGCCCGTCTGAAATGGCGGAGCTCTCCTCTCTCTATGGGCGGTCGATCAATGTCCACTGACCCGTCCCACTTCCATCCCGTCAACGTGACCGACACTTGTTCGGTTTGGAACGTGCTATCGTCGAATGCTCTTTATGAAGCTGCAAGAAACGCGGGTTGCCTGTTCTGCGTGACGGCTTTCGTGCGCTATGAGCTCCTCGACAAACCCAGAAAAACGAGCCATGAGGCCGACCACGAGCTGAAGCGCCGTTTGCGTCGGGAGCAGACCGCCGGCCGTTTTGAAACCCACCCCTGCACGATTGACGATCTACAGGCCATCGGGCTTCTTGAAGATCGGCGCGCGCTTGGAATAGGCGAACTGTCATCCATCGCGTTCGCTTTGAAAATTCGCCAGGGGTTTCTGTCCGACGACAAGAAGGCATTGAATTTGGCCGTCGACCGTGGAATCGTCGCATCTCATACAGTGCCCGATCTTTTGGAGTGGCTGGTTTTCACCGGCGGCATGCCCGATGCGGAGGCGATCGCCGCAATCGAGGAGCACAAATCATTGTCCCGCTCACTGGCGACGCAGCTGAATAACGCGCGCGAGCGGGCCTTGGCTTATTTGTTGAACCTTGCTCGCGCTTCACAGATTGTTGATTAAGAACATTAATTAGAAGGTCGCGAGCCGAAGCTGTATTGAGGAACGGGGAAATCCCCCTTACAGGCTCTACTTGCGATTTCGCAATCCATGCAGACATATCCGCAATTGATTGGAAATCAAGTATGAAGGTGCAAGCAAATACATTTGGCACAGAAGACCCAAGGGTCTATGGCAACGACGCGGACCTCACTCTGTTTTACGACGAGACGAACAACATTCGAAAACTGCGTCTAAAAGCATCTGGTCTCAACGACGACAAGAACGACAATTTCGTGCTCGGCGGCATCGTGTTGAAACCTGGCCAAGTCATGGCGGATATCAAAAACCTACGAAAAATTCTCTACATTCAGGACAACGCCGATGAGATCAAATTCGACCTTGTCGCATGGGGTAGTTTTGAACGCATCCTCGATTCTAGAAAACTGACAAAGGTGTTTTCATGGCTTATCGAGCAAGACATCGGCATCCACTATGTGAACCTCAACCTGTTGAACTGGTCGATCTTGGACATCGTTGATTCCATCCTCTCAAACGAGAAATTCAGGCAGTTCATGGTTGTCCATCGCGAATTGCAAAACGAACTCTACCAAGTCGCGATGACCGACTTGCCGGCCTTCCTGTCCATCATGAGAAGCTATGCCTACCCGAACATACAACGAAGCTCCACATCGGCGTTCTTGGTCGATTTGAGGCGGTTCATCCAGACACATTGGCCACCCCACGCCAGCCAGTGGATCACGACGTTGGACGAAATCCTGTTGAAAGCGCAATCCTTGCCGGAACTCGCGTTCCTTGTTGACGAGAAGGAAGGAGTGCTAATCGACAGCTTCGACGTATTTTTCCTCAATCGCATATGCATGTTCAAGAACTCCCGCCACGTGTTCGATGAAGAGGAGGAGGTGCAGGCAGGGATTGGCCATTACCAAATCATGGACGGCGAGCGCGTAATAGACTTTTCGTTCGTCAACTCGAAGGCCGTCGACGAAATACAATTGTCGGACGTGATCGTCGGTTTTTTGGGCAAATACTTCTCCTACATCGAGAAAACACCCATTCAGGTGTTGCTTCGTAAGCGCAAAGATCTGACTTCCACCCAGTCTCAAAACCTAAAGCTCTTTGGCAAACTCATCGACATATCCGACGCGCTCAGCAATGCTTTGTTACATCGAATCACAACCGTGGAAAGTGACTGGAAAAGCGACCTATTTTTGCATGGATCCCCCTCGCGATAAGGCGGTCGGCGCGACGGACAAGATCGGCGTCTGCGAATCATTCGCCAAGTTCAATTCGACGCTCTGTTTCGCCGCGAGCGGCGCTAATCGCGGGGAACGCGCCGGACAGCAGCGTATCGATCGCGCAATAGACGCGGCCGTTCTTGAAAATATTACCCGTCCTCACCTCGGACGGAGGCCACATCGCCGGTCCCAGTTTGTAGACGAAATTATCCTTCACGGTCTTTGGCCAATGTCGATTCGCCTTCGACAGGTCCCCGACGACTTCGAAGCTCCCGTCATGGTGGACGGCTTGCAGCTTTCCACCGTATCGAAAGCCGACGTAGTTTGGCGGTTGACTCGACCAGACCGCTGTGATCTGGCAATGCGATCGAAGTTCCGTTGACACGAACCAAGAACTGAGGGGCATGCAGAAACCGGGCTGAAAGAATGTCGCGCACCCGGTCTGGATCCGGCAAATGGCGATCGACGCGCACCGTCAGGCGGGTGCCGTGGCCCGCGCGGGCGAAGGCTATCTCGCTGTCAATCTTGAACGGCGTTTCCTGGCTATGGGTGCTGACGACAAACTTGGCCCCTTGCCTCCGTGCCAAGTCTCGACCTCGTAAAGGTTCGAGAAGCACAACATTCCGTGGACCCCGACTCCATTGCGACCAAAGGCGCGCCTGCGCCATTCGGCGCGCTCCAGCGGAAACTCGACGTTTTGGCTTTGATGCTTGATCCGGTCGTAGGAGAGCTTCATCCAACTCCCCTGGAATTGCGTCGAACTCATGCCATGGCATCGTCGACGATCACTAGGTTGAACAGGCGCGTCGGTGGGATGGTTATGTCAACCGAGGACGCGCCGGCGTCCCAGGCATTGGCCACCAATTCGGTCAAGGCGCCCTCAGGATCCTAGGCAATACGGCCCAGATTTCTTACAAGGTAATCGTCCTCGAACAGCGAGCCGAAGATTTGCTCGACTTTCTTGTCGCGTGGTGGCATGGAATGGCCTCGGATGATTAGCGATTCAAATTATAGCGGCTTGCAGCGCACGCGTGGCCACCACGGATGAACATGGCTGACTCCGGATTGGCCGTTGACGGGATGCTCCGGATGCAAACGAAGGCAAACAACTCGCTGCACCACATCACGGTCCTAGGCCGGCGGATCCACAATCCATTCTTCGTAATCGGCCATTACCAATTCGGCGCGCTTCATCATCGGAGCCATGAACGCCTTCCGATCTGGATGAGTGTAGATTTCGGGCGCAGCATTTGCAGCGTCGAGCAGCTCCTTGAATTTGACGAAACGCTCCTCCCAAGGCATGTCTTCCCCCTCGGCGGCCATCGCTAGGATCATCTTTCGGTGGATGTCTTGATTGCGACTTTGCCCTACTTTGTCCATGGCCTTGAAGAGCGCTAGGAGAAAAGCTTTGAGCTTTTCGATGAGGGCGAGCTTTTGCTGCTCTGTAAACTGGAGGGACGTTAGAAGTTCGAGCGACTCCGCGATCTGTCGAGGCGTCCGGGGCTCCGAGGGCTTCCCTCCCTCTTTCTTCTTTCTAGGCTCCTTCGGTTCGGGCAATTCTTCGAGGCCCCAGCCCTCCGCCTCCTCGACCATATCGACTTCGAACACGGCGGCTATTCGGTCGTCCGCATCCCGGGTTCTGGCCGCCAGATGCGCGACGACCTGGGCAGCGAATGCTGCGCGTTGTTCGTCGCCGTGGCGCGCCAACTCTGGACGCGCGAAGTCCAGGATGCCCCTGAGCCTTGACCGCGACGACAGCCAAGACGCGCCCATCTGCCGTAAAAAAATTGCGCGTGGCCTGTCGCGATCCACCAACCGCTCGAGAAAGTCGGACAACGCAGTGGCCGACGCTCCATCTTTTCCGCCATCGGGCGCGGCTTTCCAAGCCTTCCAATGGACCAGCAAGTCCGCATCTTTGAAGAACGCGCAATAGGCCGCATCCATTTTCTTCATCAAGTCCAAAGCGTCGAAAGCCGAAACGGTCAGCCCCCCGTATTTCGCAAAAACTTTCGGAAGATTTTTTGAGACGACACCATCGTGGGAGAAATCGACGATGAGGCAATCATTCTTCCACTTGCGGGATCGATTGATCCGACAGGCCGTTTGAAACAAGAGAACGTCATCCATTCCGCGATCGATGAAGACCGTATGCAAGGTCGGCTCGTCGAAACCGGTCAAAAGTTTGTCCACCACGACGATAATGGAATTGCGGATTTTAAGCCCCGACTCGCTTTCGATGCCCTTGCGTCGGAACGCATCGATGATCTGCTCTTGATTGCGCCCACCGTTCCGGGACGCGCAACTGGGCTCGCCTTGCTTGTCCGTGAAGAGGACGAGGACCTCGATCTTTGCCAAGGTCATGGCATGCCCCGCAAAGCGCGGATCGTGAGCCAAGGCGCGGATTTCTACTTGCAGCGCGGATTGATACGCGATAGCGGCTTTGATGGAATGGGCGGCAAAGAGAGCCTTTCCTTCGCCGAGCGCGCGCCCGCCCACGGGACGAATCGCCATCATGGTCTTCGCAGCAAAAACCAGCGCGGCCTGTCTGGCCACCATGCGCTGGCGCGCCTCGCTGCCGTAAATCTCGTCGACCGATGGTGGCCGAAGCATATCGTCGGGGCCAAGGCCGGCAATCGAAGCGGTTACCTTGTAGTCGATATGGTCCCCAAAACGAACGATGTTCTGAATGGGATTGAGAATCACCTTCTCCCGGATGGCTTGCGCCATAGTGTAAGCGAAGTAAGGAGCCCATCGGATGTCGTCGCCAGGCGACGCTGGCGAGCGCCACTCGCCGATCCGGGCAAGTATTTCGTCTTTAGGCGTAGCGGTAAGCCCGATGATCAAATTGCGCTTCGCCCCCACCGGCCGAATGGTCCCCCACTCGTCAAAGACCTCAATGGCCGCATCGTGCAGCACCCCGTTTTGCGAACGGTGAACTTCGTCGATCACAAAGGCGACACGCTTGGACAGCATTAGCGCAGCCAGCTTTGGGTCGTCCGCCGCAAAGCGCTTGAGCGATGGGAATTTCTGGATGTTCACGACGACAACGCGCGCGCCATCCTCGAGAGCTTCCCTCAACTGGGAGAAAGTCTCCGCCTCAGACACGATGCCGCGGGTCGATTTAAGCCGCGCGGCTTCTTCCGCAACGTTCTTGCGCAGTTCGGTGCGATCGGTAAGCAAGATGCACGCGTCGAAAAGCGGGGCCGCAGCCTTGCTGCGCGCATCGGGCATGTCGGCGAGGGCTTGGGCGAGCCAAACCATCACATTTGTCTTGCCCAAGCCGGCCGCGCCCTGCAGGAGAATCGAATGCGAATCAGCCCCATTTCGATGCAGCATTGTGTCGGACACGACCTTGTCGACCTTGGCCGGATCGAGCTCGGGCAAATCGACGGCGAGACGGTCGCGGATCACCGTCTCGCTGAGCTTCGGCACCTGCTCATGGGCATAGAGCTCCTCGACCCGCCTCAACGATTGAAACAACATGGCCCGCTGGGCAGCGCGCGGTCGGAGTATTTCTACCCCGGTGGTCGTTCGCTTTGGGCGCACCTGGTTAAAGTAGAAGACCTCCCGGTCGATCCCGTCGATTGGGTGGAAGAGCGCGGCCAAGTGATCGGCCAACGAAACGCTTGGCGACTTGTCCCGAATGTCCGCTGCCGGCGAAAACGCGTCGACCAAGCGCGAAGGAATGCCCGAGTCAAGCTCGACGCGGTTGTCGCGTTCAATGGCGTCATCCACGTCGGCCAGCACCCAGTCCATATCTTGGATGGTCAACAGGCTGCCCATGTCGACGCTGCTGATATGGACTGCCTTCTCGTAAAGGCAAATGTCCTGCCGGATGCGATTCTTTTCGCCGACCGGCATCGAGCGGCTTCGAAAACCTGGCCATTTTCCTCCCGCATGCTCCCATCGCGCCCTCGCCTCACGCAACGCGGCAACCGAGGCTTCTACGCAGTTGTGAGCGATCTTCTTGCGACCGTGCGTCGCGGCGGTCTGTCCCGTCTGCGCAGTCTTCAACTCGGAATAGGCGAAATAGACGCCATTGACGAAAAAGACGCAATCAGGTCGACGTCGAACGCGACCCTTGGTGAACGGGAAGAGTCGTTCAAACGTGGCTTCTGGAATGGCCCGGAGCGCATTGCGCGCGAAGGCATCCGAAGCTTCGGAGCTCGCTCCCGCGCGCGGTGCCTCGTTCCAAAGCGAGAAAGGCTGTTCGCAAAAAATGATCGACTCTCGCAAGACGAACGCGGCGTTCGCAGCGCTTTCGAGCTTCGGCAACAGCGCCTCGTCGATGAACGCATCTAGGCACTCCTCGTCCGTGTCAAAGCGCTTGGCGACCTCTCTGAACGCCAAGGCATTGAGCTCGTTACCCGCCCTAAGAAATGCCAACAGGTCCGAGCCGACAATCCACCGCCGTCCATCGATGTCAGAGGCCTTCCCTAAGATCCAATCCAACTGTCCAGCCGAGCTTCCGGTGAGAAACGGGAGGAACACGCCGTTCTGAAAGTCGCTTTCTTTGAATCCGTGAGAAGCCATAACTTCCTTTCTATGCTGCGGCGGGATGTCGCGCAATTTTCGGTGAGCGACTGGACGGCGCGGCGTTGGAAAGTCCAGTAACCGCCTCATGAATCAGAGCTCGGCGCTGTTCCGTCACGAGCTTGGCCATTTCGACGATGGCTTCGTCTTGCAAATCGATCGCCTTCAACCTTCGGTCAAGCTCGTCGGAAAGTCGAATCTGCTCGGCCAATGGCGGGAGAGGAATTCGAATGTCCTTGAACTCGTCCCAGTAGAGGCGGAGGCGAAAATCGATGATGCCGCGTGAACGCCGTCGCATCTCCTCAACGCCCGAGCTTGTCCTTAGCATGTGCTCGATGAAGCGCGGCTCGACCTTGCGACGTGGACGGGAAACGACATAGGCAGGGCTGACCAAGCCATCCACGCGGGAGACGCCAAAGCCGCCCTGCCAAGCCCGCATTTGGTTGTAGACGATGTCGTCGGGCCTGACCCTCTTGTATTTGCCGCGATTCTCGCTGCGAGCCACTTTTCGGTCCTGCTCGCCATCGACGAGCTCCTTGTCACTGATGCCACGATGGATCGACACACTCAGCACCGGGAGTCCTTCCCCGCCAAAGATCGCCACCTGCTTAAACAGATGTCCTATTCGATCCAAATGCCAACCCTTGGGCACTTCGCCGTGCCAAGCAGGCGCATCCAGTCCTCCAGGATTGCGCGGCGGATGAGTCAACAGGACTTCCTCACGGAGGCTCTTCTTGATGTCGGAAACGGCCTCGCGACGCAGGGCAAGCAATTCCAACTGCCGGTCGACCGAGATGAGCTTGAATTTGAGGTCGCGCACGATTTGCGCTTGCACAGGTTTGGGTGGCAGCGGGATCCGTCGCGAGCTAAGGATGCCCCAATCCACCCGCGGCATCTTAGCCCCCGCGACCTCGTCGCTGATATGGTCGATAAAGCCCTTCGACAGCAGAAGGAAACAAAGAAACATCGGATCGACAGCAGGCGTCGGGATCATGGGAAGGAACTCGGTCGAGACCGCGAGCGTGTCCCCCGCCATGAAGACCTTAGCAAGGTATGGACGCAATTTTCCAAAGCAAATGGTCCCTGGCGCCACGACGTTGAATGTAGATACGTCCTCGTCGAGAGGAACCGGGGAGGCGACGCCGGTCAGGGCTTGGACGTGTTCAAGGCCGGCATAGAGCCGAGGCTTTCCCAACTTCGACACTCGTGGAAGGTGGACCACATCCTTGAGCCTGACGTCCTGCCAACCAGTCGGAATCGACGCCATCCAAGCCGGCGGCGGCAAACGATGCAGCGCCACCATCAACGCGTTCCCTTGCGTGGTTCTTCGAACGCCGCCTGCAACCTGATCATCTCCGCGCTGAACTCGCCAATTTTTCGGGAGAGATCGACGCTTGACATGACCCTAGGCGGCTTTGGGAATACTCGATTGAAATTGACATCGCATCCAACTTTGGATGCGACGCGCGAGCAGGGTTCGGGCACCCATTCGCTCAAAAACGCGCCGATCAATTCCTCGTTCTCAACTGGATCGGATGAGAATTGCGTAGATTCGAAGTCCTTTTCGAGCAAAGGCGTGGTTGAGACAGAGATCGTCGCAAATTTGCCTTTCTTGGTCGACGTAGCCTTCGCCTTGATCGATATGCGCCCCAGCCCCAACTCCTTGGCGCGCCCGGACATAATTCGGACGACATGCCCACTCTCCGTGTCCGCGATGTATCCATCCTCGCTATCCAAAGCCCGCACGTCAATTCGCGCGGCAGTTTTGATCCATACGTTGACGAGAGCGCATGCGGACTCGACCGACGAGGCAATATCGGAATGGTTTTCAATCCGGCCATTCCGGACGCGCACTTCATGCGCATCGATGAGCAATTCGAATTCATCGAAGGGGACGGGAGCCACCTCGCTGATTGAGCGCCCCTTCTCGTCAAGCCTACGGACGAGAATTTCCACCTTGTTGTGTAGGAGCTGGTCAACGGTCATCACGCGCGAGATCGGCCCGTCCGCGTAATCGAGGAAGGCGCCAACAATCCGAGCACGATTGCCCGCATCGATCTCGCAGTTCTTCTTGTTGAGGTTCCGCTTGAGCTTCGTGAATGCCCCCTCCGCGTTAATCAAAATGACCTTGCCCTTGCGATTTTCCGGCTTGGCTTTGTTCAAGACCCATACATACGTAGAGATGTCGGTGTTGAAGAATTCGCCGCGCGGGAGTTGGATGATCGCTTCGACCAAGTCCAACTCCTGGATCAGCCATCGTCGAGTCTCCGATTCCCCTCCCCCGGCGCCGCCCGAGAAGAGGGTTGAACCATTGTGGACAACCGTCGCGATTCCGCGCTCAGCTAGGTGATAGGCAGCGTGCTGGAGAAACAAGAGTTGGCCATCCGATACAGGAGGCATGCGGTGTTTTGCAAAGCGACCGGACGCATCTGCCTCGATCACGCTTTTGTGATCCTTCCAGTCACCGCCGTAAGGGGGATTAGCAACGATTATATCGAACTTTTCGGACAGGAACAGGTCGTTCGTCAGGGTATTGTCGTGTTCGATGCGGGCGTCATGGCGAAATCTAGCTTCGATCGCGGACAGGGCGAACAGCGTGTCGTTGAGCTCCTGCCCGTAGGTGCGAACAGAGAGCTGCGGAAAAGCGTCGCGCATGGCGTCCTCGGAGGCGAACAAGAAGTTGCCCCCGCCACACGTCATGTCGTATATTTTGGCGATCCCATCCCGGGGATGGCTGTCGCGCTTCCACATCTCAACCACGAGGTCGTTGGAGAGTTCGATGACGTCGCTTGGGGTGTATTGCTCACCAGCAGTTTCCGCCGAAATATCGCCCCATTTCCGCTTGATATGCTCCTCGATCGTAGTGACTTCCGAATTGGTGAACGGCGTCAAGTCGATCGCGGCCCATCTTGCAGCAAATGCGTAAAGCGGGCTATTCGGCCGGGAAAATAAGTCGGAAGCCTTGCCTTGAATATCCAAATATTTCGGCGTCCCCTCGGCATACCCAAGGCCGAGCAATCGTTTGGTGTCCGGATCGTATAGGTTGAGGTGCGATATGAGCCGGTTGCGGAAATTCCCGCCCGGCACGGCGCAGGTCTCTTTCAATCCTTTATCCAAGAGAAGCAATTCGGGATGGTAGCCCTTGTTGGCCGCCTTGGCTGCAGCTTCGAGCCAATCTTGATGATCCTGATTGCCGTCATCGAAATCCACGCCCGTGGCCAATTGGAATTCCACCAGTTTTTCGGCCTTGAAGCGGCGAAGCCGCGATTCAAGAAGCATCAGCGCGAAAAATGGCATCATATAGCTAGGGAAGTCCCCTTCTTTGATTCCCGCGCCGCGAAGCGTGTCCGCCGTCTTCCAGATCGTCTCGGCATTCGCCAAGAGCGCCGCCCCGATTTTTTGCACCATGTAGCCCTCAATTCCAAAGTTCGACTTGCGTAATCGAGCATTATAGCAACGGTCAGCTCCCATATGCCATTGCCGACCGAAGCTGACACTGCCTCATCCCTACCCGACTTCATCGTATCGAAGGGCAGCAAGGTCTTCTGCTTGGACTCCAAGGGCGCCCTCTTCTTCGACGCCGTTGCATGTAAGCTATTGGACATCCACGAGGTAGTAGTGCGAATGTTTTTTCCAAGGTTATATATCAATAGGAATCAGCAAAAGCTTCAGTTCAACAAATGAATTATGATGTTTCTCTATATGAAAAACAGGTGGAATTGGTAGAACAAAATTGCCGCCCTGAAATACAGGATACGCAAGGACCCCCTTCCCACATCCAAAGCGAGTGGCATAGGCAAGCATTTGGTAAACATCGCTTTCTTGCACTCCCCAATCTTTTGCCGCAGGCTCTATCGTTTTCCACTTTGCGTCGACAACCTGCTCCGGCACTGCCCCAGCAGACTGATCATCTTTTCTCCACACAATCACATCAGGGGTGAGCCTGAAGACTGGTATGCCGGCATTCGATGCTGCCACTGAGCCCATTGGTGGATTAATACTCGCCAAGTGCCTTGCGGTGCAATGGCGTCTCGCGACCAGATGGTCTTCAAGATTTTTCTGAGTGTGGATTTCAACCCAACGCTCAAACAGCTTCTCCATATCAAAGAGCAGTGATGGAGCCTCGCTGACACCGGAAGATAAGGTGGGGCTTTGAAGGCCTAGAATGACCTTAGCCCAACTCAGTGCCTCGTCGTATCGTTTGGTAGATCGGTTACGTGCAAATCGGTTGATAACAGCGACCGTAATGCTCCTCCCTGAAATCGCGGACAGCATGGACCTAGCCTCAAGCCATAAGCGATGGGTCTTTGCCGATAGCACAAATTTACGGCACACAAGCAAGGCAGCAAGCAGTGCTTGGTTATATGGATTGTCCGAGGAAAAATCATCATGGATGCACCTGATCAGACCGTTTCTACCAACGCCCGAAAGCTGCGTCTCTACAAACATCAGCCGCCCACGCAATGCCGGCGAATCAGAAATTTTTTCGACGTAGCCAGACTTTAGCCCGCCATGAGCGATCCGAAGCACCTCATTAAGAAATGCCCGGACAAATACGTCCAGCAACGATAGTTTCGCCAAGTCCTGGGCGGCGCTATCCAAAATCGAGAGTTTCAAATCCTGATTACTCGCCAGCATCCGCAACAGAGCCAGCCTCGCCCGCTCTTCCTCTTTTGATCGCTCCGGATTCTGCATATCGTCTGCCGACCAAATTTTGGGCAATATTTCCAACACCTGACCACTAGGCAATCGCACAATCCCGCACATCTGATAAAGCTGAATACCGCCGACGACTCTACGGCAAAATCTTGGGCGTGTTTGATTCATACCTTCTAACGCAGCAGCTGAGGCTTCATCTATGCATAGGCGACCGCCAGCCTCGCGAGGCTTATGTAGGCGGACGTCACCCGCACGAACTACGGCAATCGTCTCGCGTTCAAACACCGAGATGGATTGCATTAGAGCACCGAAGATGCTTCAGTAGCTGCGGCGGCGCCATGCTGCACCTTAACTACGCTTGGTTCGGCCCGTATAGGTTCGTCCGACGCCTTGGCTGAACGGTCGTAGAGCAGCCTGAAATCGAGCTCAGTCCATTTCTCGATCTTCTTAGCAGGACTAATGGCAAGGCGCTTCTCAGTGCCCACTAAATCTTCACACCCGTCAAAGAGCGCACTTGGAGTTAAAGGTCGTTCATCAAAGAACACCGTGGCCCCCGTCTTCCCAGTCAATGCGATTTTGGCCTGATGCGTGTCTTCAAAAAAATACTCCATCAATAACGGAATGATGCGAGTAGAGAAGGCTCTTCTCAGTCCTTCGATGTCGTCGATATTCATGAGAATTGCATGCCCGATGGCATGATCCCGGTCTCGCAGAAACTCCACACGATCGTTGACAGCACTCAGAAGCTTCCTCAAATCAATCTCTCCCACCATCGGCGGCTCGATCAATTCCGGCATCGCCGGGCACTCGATGAATTCGAAGCGACGCCGCAAGGCATGGTCGATCGCAGTCACCGAACGATCTGCTGTGTTCATCGACGCGATGATGTCCAAGTTACGCGGCACGGCCAGCTTATCCCCACTGTATTGCAGCGTTACAGACGATGAAAAGTCCTCGAACTTTACACCGGGATCACATCGCTTACTTTCTTCCAAAATTGTAATGAGCTCGCCAAAAACTTTCGCTACGTTGGCTCGATTGATCTCATCAATAAACAGCGTGTGTCGTATGTCGGGATTTGCATGAGCTTGTTCACAAATCCTTCTAAATGGTCCTTTAACAGGTCTATCACTGAGCTGTCCATTTTTACCTGGTTCTGGACGAAAACCTTCTACGAAATCCTCATAGGAGTAACTTGGATGGAATGATAGAAATTCAATCTGCTCCCCGTCATCAAAACGTTCACTGCGTAATTTTGACATCTCGTAAGTTTTACCGGTGCCAGGAGGCCCAAAGTAAATTCGATTGATGGGTATCCAATCGGAAAATGGAACACTTTCCGCATCTTCTGACTCGTCGAGCGGCTCCTCAGCAGCGTCAGAAGGACTGTCGACCGTCAAATCGAATAAATTCGCAGCAGTCTTCGGACGTTTCAGGATTTTGCTGCGGACAAGAATCGGAGGATCTTTGTAGAAGTCCACCTCTAAACTACCCTTGGCAGTCTCCAAGGCTTGCCTTGCTGTGAAGAGTGCTTGATCTCGAGAGGGTCTATCCTTCAAACTCGATGGCGAAATGCCAAGCATAGAAGAACGGGCTAACTTGGCTTTGTCCTTTTCCGAAAAAATTCTCTCGAATTCATCAGGAAACATGAGATGGCATAAGCAGTGATAGAACTGCCTGCCGTTCGCCTCATCGAAATGGTCCAGCCACTCGGCAAAAGCCCAAGGCTCGGCGAGCAATAAAGAACGAACATCCAAATCCATTTCCATCAAATTTTTAAACGCGACGACGGCGAATTGAAGTTCCTTCCACTGATACATATTAAAACCTGGACCTGCACTGCCTATGCCAGACAGTGCAGAGTCATTTAAGAACTGAGAGTTTGCGTCGTCACTGGGCAACGTAGAAATCGGCGTGGATGTCATATTCCAGACATAATGCACACGCTCGCGTTTTTTCGAGGCTCGTAGATTGGTTGGTCCCAGCAAAAGAATCCAGTAAATCTCAGCAAACAAAGCTACGCTTTCAGCGGGGCACGGCTTCAACTGCTGACCAAGCTTAGTCACCATGTTCCTCTCATCGTCGATGAGAGGATTGTTGACGTAATGCTTGATGAGAGGATCGAAGTTCTGGGGAATCCAGATTTTCTGATGCCCGACATCCAGGATGGATTCGCCATCAATAAGAGCCTGTTTTTTGAATTTTTCCGCAGCAGCAAAGACTGCAGCCGCGTGACCTTTTGGATTGTATCGACTCATATTTAATCTTTTCGTTATGCGGGTCCTGCGATCAGGCTTTACGCAGCCCGCCTGGTGGATGTTCGCTCGCTAATGCTGCCGACTGAAACAATTGCTCAATCATACGTGAAAGGTTCATTTTTTTGCCAGTCCAATTCCCCATGTCTTCGGCTATGGCTTGGGCTACCTCTTCTTATCATCCCTCGACGACAAGAAGCTCGAGAACGTGGTTCAAGGTCACTCAGTAGCTTCTCACGGCAAGCGCGTTGATGCCCTCATGAAGACGCGCGGCCTCATCGCAAGCCTGTGCTTCATCGAGATCAAAACGCACTCGACTAAGCTGCTTGGAGACGATCCATACCGCGCCGGATGCTGGGCGCCGTCAAAGGAGCTTGTCGGCGCGGTAGCCCAAGTGCAAGGCACTGTGCATGGGGCCGTCTCCCAGATCGGTGCGAAATTCGTAGGGCAGGATGAGAAAGGTGCACCGACTGGGGAGGAGGCCTTCAACTTTCAGCCGAGGTCATTTCTGGTCATTGGAAGCCTGTCGAAATTCATGGGGCCACACGGAGTCAATGTCGAACAATACCGCTCCTTCGAGCTGTATCGCCGCAATACAGCATGGCCGGAAATCATCACTTTCGACGAGCTCTATGAGCGGGCAAGCTACATCATCAATCACAACAGCAGCGGTAATTTAATTTCAGGAAAGGCAAATTTCCAGTAAACAAACCCGCTAAAGACCCGAGGCGGCATTCTTTGCTTAGCGTTGACTTTGTCTTCCATACTTTATAACAAACTCTCTCAGTCAGCATAAAGGTCTTTCGGGCGAGCCAGCTCAGTGTCGCATCGGCTCTGTTCAGGTTAATGGTGAAGGATTGGTCTTCTGAGGGCCGACGCGAGGTCCTCGGCTCGGGCCGCGCCCGAGCCCTAGCACTTCAAGCGCATCCACGCCAAAAGCTCGGAAAATGCATCGTGGTGACGTCGCGAAGGCCCCTAGGGATCTACGTTTGAGCCTCTCGTGGTAGAATTGTTAACTGACTGCACGTGCCACGCCTTACTCAGGCCCAGGCATTTATAGCTGGCCACGAAACTCTTGACCGACACGCCCAAGGCCGTCCACACAAATGACCGCTTCGCGGGCGGCGATCGAGCCGGCCAAGGCCTTGGCGATCTCCTCTCCACAAAACTTCGGCAGGACCTTGCCCTCTTCCTGGCCACGGGCTCGGACGACCAAGACCACCCAATTCTTGTTGGAGCGGCCCTTGCCTGCCGCCCNAGCGCCCTCTTGGGATCGACGAAAATAGGTCTCGTCGCCATGGCCGTCACACCCAGAGAAGCTGGCTGCAAGTCATTGATTTTATTATTTAAAAAAGATGTGTATAACGATATGGCGTTAACCCAGTATAGTTGTGCACGCAACCTTCTTTTGTCGATACAATTTCAATGAGAATTAAAGATGCCTCGAAAATCTGCAACCCCAGTAACTCAAGCTGATGTCGTCATAAAAAGCAAACGCAGGTGCGCTCTTTGCTTTGGATTAGACCAGAACCTAAACGAACGTGTAGGACAAATTGCGCATCTGGATGGCAACAATCAGAACTCCCAATTCGGAAATCTGGTTTGGCTCTGCTTAGAACATCATGACAAGTTCGACTCGACCACGAGTCAAACCAAAAACTACACACCGATTGAAGTGAGGACGTATAGGGACAACTTGTATCTCCATTTCAACTCAACAAACTTTAGCCAAGAAGATATCCAAGAAACGCGGACCTATCTAAAAGAATTCGGCCCGATGTTCGAATACCTGTTCAACGAATACGAGGAGCTCGCTTTCCGTATCGACGCAGATATGCTCGATACACTTGCGAATATTCGAGACTTTTGGCATACTAGCCCTCTTAGATCATTCAACTCGAAAGTTCGCGGACTACAAGACAGCATCGCGAACAACATTGTTGGACTGTGTGGAATCTACCAATTAAATATGTATGATGCCGTCGGTAGCTACATAAAATTCGATAGTCAAAATTTCAAACACTCTGAGCTCACCGATCGACGCGCTTTAGCGAGAGAATATATCGACTCGATAGGGCACTCCTTCCATGATCTTCAAGCCATTGCAGTTTTATAAAATAAGATTATTGGCTCTGTTCTGATTAAAGGTGGGAACGTTCATTCAGGCATTTAATTGTGGCATCGCTTTGGCGTGCGCCATGACCGAAAAAGACTTCGAACCCGTCCTCACCATGCCCCCCCTTGGCATGGACTCCGCGCAGCTCCAATACCTCCGCTCGGCCTCGCGGGAGGCCGAGAGCCCCCATCGCTTCTTGGGGCTCCCCAAGCCCACCAAGCAAAGCCCATCTCCGGCACCTTTGAAGTCGACGAAACCGACTTTCGCCAATACTGACTGAATCGCTGACCTAAATGTTGACAGCGGCGCCACGCTCGAACGATGGAAAGATGGCATCAGGCATAACAACTTCCCAAATTTTCCCGCTCGATCTTTTGGCCTCCGCAGCCATCAAGCGCAACATCAGGATGCCAGCGCGTTGATGTTCCTGATAGACTATTGGAACATAGCCTGCACGAGATCGCTTATGCGGACGCACACCAACAGGACCTTGCGCTTTTCACCGCCGGAGCGGCACAAATTGCCGACGCTAGTCATGGCGGGGAAGCGCCTCGACAATAAGGACGAGAGAAATGGATTACACCTGAAGGACGTGCTACTGGCTGGTTGATACGAGGCATAACGAATAAGCAAACAATCAAAAACAAAAAAACAAAAGCTGCATAGCTCCAGTCTAACGTAGGCGACTCACGTATCGATTACATCGGCTTAGGCGCCGTGGCATTTTTTATATTTTTTAGCACTACCGCATGGGCACGGATCATTTCGCCCCACAGGAACAAATCGGCAAATAGGCTTGGTGGCCGGTTGTGAGGCAATGGAAGCCATCAACCCTTGCACAGTCAACGCCGGAGCTATAATTTGAGCGGCGGGGCGCCGTGTCTTTTGATACAATTGGACGCATTTTGCCAAAACATGCCCGGCAGGAATCTGCAATGGAGTTCCGCATTTTTTGAGGATCTCTTGCGTCAGCTCCAATGACCTAACACCCAATTGTAAGTATTCGGCGGGGAGATCGTCGCACTGAAGTTCTGCGGCGGCGGCTACCTCCTCTGGTAACAAGCGCAATCCCTGGAACGATTTAGATACATGTTCTATATGACTCTTGGGGACCTCGCTAGCCTTGAGCATGCAAATAATCGCTTCACCCCAGATGCGATTTTCATCGCTACAACTCCAATTATCAAGATTGACGAGCCCATATCCCGATGCGCTAAATATTTCTGCAATAATAGATGCGCAAGTGAAGCCATCCGAATTTTCTGTGGGCGTATATGCGCCCATGGAATCGATGGTTCCCCGCCCCGCCAATAGATTCATGCCGTAATTGGGGCTCCGGGAGTGATTATTCTCTTTCGCTTCATGACGCTCAGCATAGAGCCGAGCCAGCGCAATGAGTTGTATCGCGTGCAGAGGCTCCATGGCGACGACATGAGCAATCCAATTCCCGCCTGGATGAGATTCTTTTTCGTATGTGTCGAGTTTAAGCCGCCGATGGTTGGCCAGATGAAGCATCTTCGCATCACCTTCCTCCGAATAAAACGCCATCCCCAAATGGCTGCCAAAAAGACCATGGGCCAAGCATACCGCGATGTTATCGGGGCCCAGCTGCACATTTTTCACATCTTCATAGGCCATCTAATCCCCTAAACTTAAATCAATCCCGAGAGGATCTTACGTTCATCGACGCCACTCTGAGCGAGCGATTCGCGAGCAACTCGCAAGGCATCCGACCAACCTTTTACTTTTTCTTTTCTACGCAAAGTCGCTCGTAAAATGACTGCCAGATGTATCGCACTTACTTGCTTAGGATCAAGGCCCGATAAATCAACCGCCCAATCCCCAAGCTCTAACATCGCGCGAAAAACCGGCCTCGCCGTTCTTGTCAATGCGTTTGCGCTCACCTCAGCGTCTGGATCAAGCACTCCCTTCTTCCATTCGCTGGTGAATTCATCGATCTGCATTTTTATCTCCAATCTCGCGGCAAGATATGCAGGCGAGTCCAATGGCGAAGTCCGCGCTGCGGGACTCGAGCTATAAAAACGAACACCGCTTAATGCGCTGTGCGACCTCCCTGACTGGTTTAAGCCTTGCAACGCTTGAGAGGCCGCCGGGGCCGATATGGTCCGAATCCCGGTCTGGCCCTGAAATGCACGGGAGAAGAACGGCGCCGAGGATAATGCCCCTTCAATTGTAACGTTCATATCACTCTCCTTTTTCCGCCGGCAACAGTTTAGACAACGGCGCAATCAACTTGCGAAATGACGCATCGATTGCTTCATGTGCCACATTGAACGCCTGCATTACAGCGTCCACGGAAGGAGCGACGTCAACCGTGGTCGCCACGGAAGTGTCCATAATGACACCCTGCCGTCCGGCCGCTCCCCCCTCGCCAACACTGAAAGACATTGCCATGCCATCTCTCATAGGAATCTGCAACTGAAGAAAAGGCTTCACCTCCGCTTCACTTGAAGCTAGTCCCGAAAGAGCTGGCGGAATTTCCAGACGAAGCCCTAATACATCGCGAATAAAAGCAGCAGGGGTTTGGTCTCCCATGAGGGCCGGGCCAAACAAATCAATGTAGCGCAAACTTACTGCCATGATCGGCTCATCGACCTCACTGGATGGACGGGATGCCAAGAGTGCCTCTAAGCCCGCACGAATGACAGGCGCAAACTGCTCCCATGATTTATAGGGAGGAATGGCATTTGCCGAAAAAATTCCAGGCCCCACCTGATAAAGGCAGTCCACGACGCCGTCGGTCGTTTTTTTGAATCTATAAACCGGTTGATGCAAGAAAGTGGGAACTCCCGCCGGAGATAGTCGCTCGCTACTTGCGAAGTTCATTGCAAAGGCCCTGCCGCCAAAGTGCATATAAAACTCATCCAACCCTCCGGTGTCCATGATAAGGACTGGACCTAGCGGCGCCAATTCTGAGACCGAAGCCCCACCTTCGGAAGCACTCCGCCAGCGGATCTCAGCAATCAGTTCAACTAAGGGGGCATTTACCAAGGTGACGCTCATTATTGCTCCTATTTATATCCATACCATGATACTCATGTGTTCCGGCTAGACAATAGGCTAAAAATCCGATACACACAACAGTAATCACAGCGTTTTAGCACATCCGAAGCATCACCTATGGTCGTGAAGACTTTTACCTTGCCTCCCGATGAGGCGCAAGGGCGCCTCCAATACAGGCATTCTTGCACACGGGTTAAATTATGTCACGTAGGCAACAGTCATGGAGGCGATGCCTCCTGAAATGGGCGCAACCTCGCATCGAGACCAGCAGCGACCAAGCCTCTTTCCCTGCAAGGGAGGCATTAAGCTATGAAGTCAAATCGCATTCGCAGCGAGTTCAGATACTCACGGCCGTCAGCCTGTTAAGTTGGATCAAGCAAGATGTCTAGCTTGCATGCAGCCAAACGCTCGTTGTCCTACCCTTCTACCATACGCTCTTTCACCACCATGAAATTTCTCGTGCAAAGTCGACAAGCCAAAGCGGCCAATGCTAGCGGCAACGGCACTTCATGTCGGCCAACAGCCATGCAGCGAACAATGTCACGTGTGAAGCTGACAGCTAACAGCAACATCAGCTCTTCCTGAAACGCATCCATGACCACCCACCCCGTTCCACCACATTAGCTGAGCCGGACGGGCGCAAATTGAGATGCCTCAGTAGCCGTCCAACTTGCGTGGCCTAAACGGTGCGAAGTCCATCTTAAAAATAACAAATGGCATCAACATGACACTCTTGACAACAAAATATTTTATCAAGAACTTAAGCGCACCTAACATTGTCATACTCTTCGACCCATTCCTTGTGCACCTCCATGGAGGTCATCAGCTTTTCCAGTCCAAGCATGTATTCCGCCATTAGCTCGGCGTCCTTCGCTGCGGAGAAAATGACCATCGGGTCAGTGCTCACAGCCTTGATCCAGTGTTGGAGGTAGGCCGCGTGGTTGTCGATGTGGCTTTGAGACATTGGCACGCCTGTCTCGGCCGCCAGGATCGCCGAGCAGATCTCCGCCCTCAGCTCTTCCACGGCATATGCCTCGTCGCCCCAACGCTTGGCGATCGCCTCCTGCCGGTCCAGACGCTTCTTGTGCAACGTGCTGTGCGCCCCCTCGTGAAGGGCCGTCGCATAGTAGTCATAGACGCTATGGAATGACTTTTTGGCCGGCAGACGTATTTCATCCAGGGCCGGCACGTAGCATGCATCGGTGCCACCATGAACGACGAGTAAGCCCGTCTTTTCTTTAAGAGCCTGGATCACCGCCTCCGCCCGGGCAACAGGATCGAACAGCTTTTCAGATGGGGCTTCAAGAGGTGGCACGCCATCCATTTGCTGAGCATTGAAGACGACGTATCGGCGCAGCGCGAAAGCCTTGCGCTCGGTCTCTCCCGCCTGCGCATTCAGCGCACCTGAAAGTCCACCGCCCGCGCCTCCCCCGCCCCCGCCCCCTCCACTTCCACTTCCACTTCCACTTCCACTTCCACTTCCACTTCCGGCATTTGCATTGGCATTAGATCTGACGCTGCCGGCAGGTTGACGATTGCCAGCAGAAGAGCTTTGATGTGCATCCGGGCTCGCAGATTTCCCGACTTCAACCAACTTCACGATCGGTGTCCCTTTCTCACCTCGCCTGACCTGCCAGCCATTTGCTTGCGCCTGCTGATAGGTCGCCCACCGAGGATCGGAGCGTCCCTCGGCATCAAGACAGCTCCCCAAAGCAAGCAACAGCCTATTTATGCCTCGATATCCGTTGTTCGTGGCGAGATTCACTGGCCTGAGAGCTTGCGCCGCCCAAGGTCTTTGCCAGGGGGTATTCCCGCTCTTCATCGCTTCAATCAGTGTGAGAGCGATCTCAGATTTCACGTCTGCTTTATTTCCAACATTTTCGCCTGCAGAGCGAGCATGTCCGTTAAATTGCACAGCTGGGTTTTCGACACGCATGTCTCACCTCTTATTTTTGCCACTATGAAGACCTGATCAGTTCGTCCCCCCCTACATTACAAAGACCTATTGGGGATCAATATCCTGATGGCCGCCCTTCTGGTCTTGGGAAAACGCGCGCGGCGCCAGGCTTGCCCCGCAAATTCTTTGATGAACTCGATCCATGTGCGCCTGTTCCGTTAGCATTTTTCGGATCACATTTACCAGTTCCCGCGACAAGCTGGTTCGCTCCACACCGCCACGTTCCTTTAACTTGCTGTGCACGTAAACGCAGAGTTCCAGCTTTACAAAAAGCATCCCCGCGTATTTTTCCTTGTCAGCTTGCCGATCTTGAATGCAGCTCTTTCGAAATTTAGTATTGAGCTCTTCAATGGGGACCTCCTCTTCAATAGGGGCTTCAATGTGGGCTTCAATGGGTGCGCCAATACCTACTCGGTCACTTGAAGACGCCAAATCCTGGTCGTTGCCCAAGTCCCCAACAAGGTCGACATCCAGATCAGCGAGGACCTCGTCTTCGTTAGCAATGGCTTGAGTGGCTAACGAGGCACCTCGTGGGCTTTCGCGCACCTCCGCAAGGCACAGCCTATTGATGATGAAACCCGAGCAATTGAAACCGTTTTCTCGTCTTGATTTCATTTTTTTCATCAAACCTCCCATACAGCATGTTTTCGACATCCAACACCTGGCTTCTTGCTCCGGCCCTGCCCTCCCACCGCCTTCGCCGCTGATGCTGTCCACGTCCCCGCACCATTCCTTGCGGCCCTTGCCGGCAGCATTAGATATGCTTCTTCCGTTCAGCTATGCACGGGACTGCTTTGGCGCGTGGTTATTCGCCGATTGCTTGCCAGGAAATTGGCAAGACTGCGACGAACGGTCGCCGCCATCGTTCGGCCAAGATGCAAATTCATCAGTCATTGATCGCATCGCTCCTCGCATCGCCAGTCTTTTTGGATGCCCTCTTTTTTTTAAGATCAAGAGCTTCGTTCAGCATTGCTGACAGCTCCTCCACGCCGGGCAAGTCGTGCAAATCGCTGGGCAGCTCACTGCGCACCGGCTCAATTTTGGTCAATGGCGCAAGTTCCGGGCGAAAATCTGTCCTCGATGCTGGCGAGTCAACGCTGGCCCCAAGTGGAACACGGGAAAAAGCGAACGAGCCAGACGAATCGGGATAAAAAGTGTTTGGCTCAGTGTGCCCGGCTGGAATTAGAGCAGTGCCTGCTGCTGGCACTGCGGATGCAGGAGCTGCCACTGAGGTTGTGCCAGAGATTGGAGCTGCCTTTGCGGCTCGCGATTTTGTTGCAACTGGGGTTGCGGCTAGGGTTTCTGCTGGGGTTGCGGCTGGGATTGGAGCTGCGGCTAGGGTTGATGCTGCGATCGGGGCCGGGCAGGACGCCGCAGGGCTGCCAACATAGCCCGCACCTCGGCTGACATCTTGAGTCCATGCAGCCGGCACGTGAGCCGCCCGCGCCTTTTTCATCTTGTAATGGGGCCAGAACAGCTCGTATGCTTGGCCACCGGTAAAGAGCGCCAAGCGAACACCTTTGCCATCGGGGGTTGGGCCGAGGCGGGAACCCAGCTCCGATGGCTTGTAAATTGCAATCTCGTCACGCGCGAACGAAAGCGTCGTCGAGCTGCCTGAGCCACTCCCGCCGCTGCCGCCGTAGGAAATATTTGAGCGCTCGACCTCTCGGGAGCCCAAGGCCTTGCACATTTGCTCCGCGGTGTCTCCCTGCATGAGCTGCCCGACCAGGACGGTGCCGGCCATCGACACCATCGCCTTCACCATGAGCGCGCCATGGATCTCCTCCAGCTGCGCCAAGTCTTGGCAGGCCAGGATGCAGCGCACGCCTCGCGAGCGGCCGACCTCCAAAAGCGGCCGGATCGGAACCTTGCCCATCTGCGCCGACTCGTCCGCGATGATCCACAGCTTGCGGCTCTCGTCGTCATCCATCTCCACGCTGTTCACAATCGCAGAGACGGTGCCAATGATTCCCTCCAAATAGCCCTTGGTGAGCTCCGGATAGGCGCCATGCCCTTGAAGAATGATTTGCCGGCGCACGCCCCGGGAATGTTTCCCGCTACTTCTACGGCCACCTTCCCGCTCAACTTCACTGGCTCCTTTCGAGCTACCTTTCCGACGGGCTTCCCCTTCAACTGCCTCCCCGCCCTTCCTTTTACCTTTCCGGCCCGCACCGCCCTCAACGGGCTCACCATCATCTATGGCGCCGCGACCTTCAATGGCCTCGCCAACATCATTGGCTGGTATCCCGCCATGCGCCCATTCCACAAAGCTGACACGGCGATCCTCCGGTGTTTCGCCCCAAGCCTCGGCCAGATCAAAGATCGACGCGCAAAATGAGGACAGATTGATCAAAATGCCCTGCGTGGTGACGGACGCCCTCTCCACCGACCGCATTGCCTCTGGGTGGCACGCCTCCATGATTTGCAGAATATTGGCCTGCGGGATGGACATCATCTCTGCCAGCTCGCGCCATCCCCACCCATTCCCTCGCGTCGTCTTCAAATAGATCATGAAGCCGACAACAATCTGCCGCGCCGCGTTGGACCACATCGGATCTTGGGCCTCCCTGATCATGGCCGCGGCAAAGCGCCGCATGTCCCCGATGTTCCGCATGTCCTTCGCGATGTCCCACGCCAGGGACCGGGCATCCCACGGCGCCATGATCTCGGGTTCGCCAAAGCCCTTTGTGAACTCTCCCTTCGGATCGAAAAGGAGCAGGCTCTCGCCCGCCTCGATCACCGCTTGGATCATCGGCTTGAGCGCCGTCGATTTGCCAGAGCCCACGCCTCCCACCACCAGGACGTGCCTAGTCCACATATCAGCTGGATAAGGCACGTCCGGGGCAATCGGATGATCAGGCCGGCGCTTGACCCGGTCCGCGAGCATCAGATTCAGCGCCTCGACCGCTTGGGCGCCAACATGGCGCGCCGATCCTCTCAGCACAAGCAGGCCATTGCGCGGAGCGAGGTAGATTTTCGCCAGAAACACCGCGGGCAGGCACGCGACCCACAGCGCAAACATCAAGCGAGAGATCAGAGCAACCCTCTCCCCCGCAGACAGCGATTCCAGAAATTGGGCATAGCTGCGGGCCGCATCTGAAAATGCCCAGCTCCAAACGCCATGCAGGGCCGAGCGAATCAGATAGCTGAAGTGCAGCGAGATGGAGCCCGGAGGGTCATTCAGCCAAGGCAGCGCCCGCCAAGACAACATCAGCGCCAAAATCCCGAGAAAAGCTCCAAGCGTCGCGCTGGCGCCGATCCATCCCACCACATTCACCCGCCCCACGGATGGCGCGGCGGGGGCTGAAATGCCCCAGTCAAATTCGGTCCGACCGTTGTCGCTGTTCATCGCTTCTCCCAATGCCAATCAGGGCACTGCGGAGGGAAATCGGCTTCCGACATGGGCGCCGGCCGTCTTGACGAGCGGCTAGCCTCGCCGCTAGTCAGACAAACAAATCCGGCTAGGCAGAAGGCCCTTCCAGTTTGCAGTCGAAGGCAGGAAGACAATCACTCGGAGGAAGCAATGACAGCTATGAATCAATATGGAACGCCGGAAGAAACGATGCTCGCTTATACCAACATCAACGCACGCGAGAGGCAAATCTTGCAAGGAGTGGCCAGAAGATACATAAAGGGAACCCATTTCACCGAGCCCTTGGATCTGATGCATGAAGCTCTATACCTGACGGTGGAGCAGCGCCGCCGCTGGCCCAAAAGCGTTAATTTTGAAATCTACCTGGTCATGACCATGCGCAGCATTGCCGGCGCCGATCGCAACAAGCAGTTGACGCAGGCGGCATCGGGCATTCCAGTCGAGGACATTCTTGAGTGGTCTTTCCTGGGCGAGAACTTTCACATCTCCGCCGAAGAGACTGTCCTTCGCGCCGAGGAGCGCTTGGCCGATAGCATCTCCACAAAGACGATACTAGGCCAGCTCCGTGCCGGGGCCGACAGAGTCGCGGGGGACGTTCTTGCATGCCTTCTGTCGGACATGCCGGCTCGGGAAATCAGATCCTCGCTCGGCCTCACCGTTGGCGCATATGACGCGGCAAGAAAGCGGGTCTTGCGAAAGTTTAAAAAGTCGGAGAGACTCTGATCCGGCTGTGACGGCGGAAGCACTCTTCCTGCCGCTCATGCCACGCTGAGATCGCGGCGCATGGCGAAACAAAGAGGCTCTCTCCGATGATTCGAAACACTAAGAAAAATGGCGCGGGGAAGCCCGCGCCCCGTTCAAACCCCAGCAAGGCCAAGCCCGCAAGCGCCGGGCTCTCGCCACTCGAGGCATTCATCATTGCTAGTGGCGAATTTTCCGCCGATGACATTGCGTCAATGACGAGCGACGACACCTTGCCCCAAAAGGAAACATCTGCGGAAGCGCCTTTGGAGCCCTATGAGCAGTGGCTCAGCGCCAGAAAAAACCGCGATGACGAGCCCTCTCCGACTCAAATGCCCTCCACGATTCAGATCCCATCGACGATGATCGCTGGCATGACCGCTGAGGAGAAGTATGTTGCGCGCATCGCCTCGGCAATTACCCATGCAAAAAAACAAGTGCGCATTAATGGCGACTCGATGCGCGACCTTGGAATCAAGGACGGCGACATGGTCGACGTCGAGCTCAATGCCGAGCCAAAGGATGGCGACATCGTGTGCGCGGATGTAATGGGCATTGGCAGGATTGTTAGAACACTAAGAATCATAGGCGGCGCCCATATCTTGACCGCAGCAAACCCGGCATTTAAGGCCATTTCGATCATCGAAAAATCGCACATGCGCATCTTGGGCATCGTGATCACTCCTCCTAGCAGTATTCATTGATCTCATCCGTAAAATGGCATGGGGCTTGGGAGAGCGTCATCTCCCAAGCCCCATGCNCCAAACCCCCATGCCATTTTTTAGTAAAAGTCATCGCCTCGGCCGAAAAACCCTAGAGCGTGGACTGCTATCAGCCAGCCCCATCGCAGCCAAGGCATCATCGACAATCGATGTTGCCCGCGCCCGCGCCATGGCCTCCTCTTTCATCTTGCGAGCGTGGGCGGTCTCTTCCTGCTCGTTTTTCTCGAGTGCCTCGGTCTCGGCAGCCTCGAGTGCCGAAAGGCAATCGCGCGCGCAATACCACTCGACCAGGTCGTCTATGCAGACCATAGGTGTGAAATTAAAGATTTGATAGGGAATGAAAAATTGCCTATTGCGAATTAGTCTCCAAATAGTCGAGGGTGAAATGCCCAGGATTCGGGCTAGCTTGGTGACATTGATGAACGCTGATTCCACCTGATAATCCTTGATGATCATAAGCTTAACGCGCATGCGCTCAGCTTCCGCAATGTCTGCAAGCGAGGGATTGTCGGCGGCGTCATCTTTTGAGCAGTCACATTGTCCTACGCAATTGCATTGTTTTCCATAAAAGCAGCTCATCTTTTCTCCGTTGAGTGAATGGCCGTGGCCGGTTGGCTGCGGCAGCCAATAGCACTGCTCAGAGTTAGCGAGCTCAGACTCTTCGCCGACAGAAGGTAGCTCTGAGACCTTCTGTCGAGGTCCACCACATTGCTGTTGGCAAACATGCCATCGACACCGTTGGGTTAGATCGACTCTTACATCCTTCGTTCAGTATGAACCTCCCACAACCACTTGATGGCTGTTGGTTATCAGAGCATCCTGTTTGTTGAAAACTTACAATTTGACGGCACATCCAACTTAATTCATACAAGTGTTGCGTTGTGCAGCCGGTGATGTATAGTTCGTGTATAGTCATTTTCAAAGTGAGTTTTAAGTGATTGATCGGACAGGCGTTCTGCCAAACCAACCGCTCTTTTATGTCTTGGCGTCGTTGCGCTTTCAACGGTGGCTCTCGCTACCGCATAAGATTGCCGAACTTCAAGACGCACTGCGCGAGCGGTTTCCCTTAATTAACCAGATCCATTATGGGGACCGTTCGCAAGAGTCCTCCACGCGCATGCCATCGTCCGAGCCGGCAGCTTGGGCGTTTCACACCGCTGACAGGAGCATGGGCTGCCAGATCATGCACGAGCAAATCGTGGTGCATACAACGCGCTATACACGGTTCACTGAATTTGCGGAAACGTTTCGATTTGTCTTGGAAGCAATCCAACCGCATATGAAACATTTCGACGTTGGCGCCATAGGCATCCGATATTTGGATCGGATCGCGCCCCGCCAAGGAGAAAATCTATCCGATTATCTGCCTGCCGAATACCTGCCCAAACCTCTTCAAACTGCCGAATTTAGCGTGGAAAGCGGCCTATCGCAAACTGTCTACCGGACGAAAACAGGGATGCTGCAAGCTCGATTCTGGGCTGGCCGACAGTATGTGTCGGTCCCAGACGACTTGGTGCCCTTGTTTGTGCTGACACAAGAGTTCGGTCCTGCGGGGCCGGCGCTTCCTCCTTTAGAGATGGGACATGGCGTGTTGGATTCGGATTCAATCTGGACAAGTTTGATTCCCGTGAGGATCGACGTGGACGAGGCGGTCGCAAAACTCAGTGCCCTGCACTCGCATTCCAATGAGTTTTTCCGGACCGTTTGTGCGGAAAAAGCCTTCGCTGTATGGAGAGGAGAAGCGTAATGTCATTAGCTGTCATGGAATATGAGGGTTCTCGCTCATTGCGGGCCTTGAATCGCTCGCTGACGACGTCCGGCGTCGGAGCAATGGCAGAATCAGGGTCACGCCCGGTGCTCGACTTTTACTCAACATCCCCATCAATCTCTCGCGGCTACCAGCTTGTGATCGTGGAAGAAACAACGTCCGCAGCACTGGCTACTGACGTCGAACATTCTGGATGGGTTATCGGAATATTCGACGAGCTTTCAAGATTTGTTTGCACGGCACAATCAAGCTCGAAAAAAACGACTTTTGAACAAGCCTCCAAAATCGATGATGCAATCAACACCGTCAGCGACATCGCTTGGTTGCGCACAAACCTTGAGATCAGCATGAGCGAAATCGCCTCGTTATTTGGAGTTACTCGCAAGGCGGTCTACGATTGGACGAATGGAGCAAGAGCGACAAACGCCAGCTACATTGCTTCGGTAAAAACGATGATAGAGCAAGAGCTTCGAGCCGAATTGCGTCCCTACCTTAGGCAATTTTGGAATTTTGACGAGGCCGGAGGCGAGGCTCTGGTAGATATTTTGAAGTCGGGTGACGCGAGGCGGCTCGCGACCGCTCGTGGTGCGTTGAGCGCGCTGTCTGGCCCCATTGGCAATTACGTTGCAAAGATTCGGTCAAGTCTCGACGAGACCGCGGTTTCTCACCTCCACAACCATGATGAATATAGATACCTCTGATGTCATTGTAAGCAAAATCAAAAACGCGGAATGGTGGCAAGGCTCAGTAGTTGAAGACGGAACGCTCCGCTCGGTCGAGCCCAACCTTCCCGAAGGTTTTGCTTATTGGATCATGGCAAGCCAAACATGCAATCTTTACAATAATGATTTTCAAAAAATAAGTAAGGTCGAGTGGATCGCCGCCAACGTCGTGAAACAAAGCGCGACCGCGTGCCGAGGCGGGCGCAATCCTCGATTGCTGGAGACCAAAGCGTCTAGCTCCGGAGGAGAGACATGGTTGATATGCGACACGCAGGAACGCCACTGGGGTCGACGCGAAAACTTAGCTCTGTTAGCACCGTGCATGGCGCTTAAGAACATCCCAGCATTGGGGCAGTCCGAGCAACATAAAGACAACTTCTCCGCGTGGCTCGCACGAGGCTATACACGATTAGAGCTGTCCGATGAGTTGAACACAGCCCTCACTAAAGGGAAATTCATGTCGGCCATCGACAAATTGCTTGCAGCTCACGAGGCGGATATTTTCGGGATTTTCATCAAGGTCTCAGATAATAACAAGAACTCACCAGAGCATGTTAAGCCGCCATGTGACATGGATTTACGAGTCGTGGTGTCAAAAGAAGCAACATTAAAGGATGTGAGAACTAAGCTCGCAGAACTTTTTTCAACGGCAAACATCAAGGTGGAAAAGGGTGAAGCTAAGACGTCACGAGAAAAAATTCTGGCGGAAAATTTTTCTATCATCTTGGACCAGCAAGCACTACCTGCTCTTCGCTGGGACGCGACATTGATTGAGCAGCATTTGCGATTTAATTTCAGAGATTATCTGTCGGGGCCCGAAGAAGATGCCATGGAATAAATAAGCAAAAAAATAGAAAGCCATAAAAAAGCCGGTTTCCAACCGGCTTTTTTATGGCTTTCCGCTGTGCGATCTTCAACGAATTTTGGCAGCGTAGAGTAAATATGCCAAGCACATCGCTAGCAGCCACGGGCTGTCCAGATCAAGTCAGCGTGCACTAATTGTGTTGAACACATATAACATTTGGAGAAGGCGAAAAATAGGCCTTAGCCGTGGCCAGATGGCTTCGCGGCATTAGGACGGCAAACGAACAGGGGTTTCTGTCGCCATGCAGACAGGCGACGGCTCGGCACCGCCTGTCCAATACGAGACACTGAGCGGAAGATCCACTCGCGGCCCGGCAAGCTTTAAAGGCTCAGTTGCCCTTGCCTGCGCAAGACACGGCGGGGAACATCTGGCCAACGGCGCTTTCCGCTTCAGAAAGCTGACGAGGCCAATCAACCGACGCGACGAAAACATGCTCAACCACTACGGAAAAGATGGCGCTCCATTGGACGCCTTGGCGCCAGAAGACGACTGGGACCTTCCTCAGCCGCCTCGGCAGCCGCCAAGACGCGAAGACCTACCTCCCCCGCCGATCAAGCACGAGCAGTCGCCAGCATCAGGGGAAATTGCGCGACCCGTGATTGAAAATCTGCCATCGCGCCTGCCAAGCCAAAGAGGCCTCGACCGATGTCCCGCATTCATGGTTAGAAGCGCCCTTTTCCGGGCTGGCAGGATCGTTTTAGGGGTAAGCCACGATGGCCCTGTAAAGGGACAAGGAAGCTATGATTTGACGCTGTCGGGGGAACGGCTGTATATGCGGGACAAACAGGTGTGGCAAGCGGTGATCAGCATCGTCAAACGAGCGCCTCGCCACGATATTCCTATACGGATTGAGTTGGCGGCGATCGCAACACTGATGGGTTCATCCGACCACTGCGGCGGAGCCCTGAGGCGAATCTGGCAAAGCGTGGAAAGATTGTCGCGCGCAGCCATTCAGGTGAAGCTTAGCGACGGTCAAGTCCACGAGGGCAAGCTGCTCTCGGCCGCATATCGTCAAGAAAAGAAGTATTTCGTTGAGCTGGACATGCAATGGATGGCCGCGGCCATGTGCTTGGATTATCAATTCAAAATAGACTGCGAGCGCCGCAACGGACTGGCCACCTCGCTAGCTCAGTGGCTTCATGATTTTTTGTCGACCCACCAGAGTTCTCCGGGCCTCTCGGTCGGCTACCTGCGTTCACTGTGCGGCTTCGATGGACAAAATAGGAAATTTCCAGCGGCGATTCGCACCGCCCTGAGCGAGCTGAAAATCTCCGCAGCTGCGCTTGTCGCAGACTTTGAGATTATCAAAAACGGCAGATCCAGCGACGCTTGGACTGTAGTCATTGTGCGCGGCCCAGAACAGCCATCATTCTCCGGTCCGTCATCGCCCAAAGCCTTCGACGGGATGGAAAGCCTATGTATTCCAAAGTGTCGCAGGGTCGCGCTTTGAATGTCCGACCTGCCTTGCCGGAATCTGCTCATCGACAAGCCAGGCTGACGGGTTTAACGGAGCAGATGACTTTGCGAATGCTCGCCATCTCGGGTGTAACTGGGAGGTTTCTCGGGTTTAAGGGGGAAGTTCAGCCAGACAGCTCGGGTTTAACCGGGAAGATGCTCGGGTTTAACCAGGAAGTTCCTCGGGTTTAACTGGGACGCACGGCCCACATCTATAGATGTTAATAAATATAAAAATAGAAGACCGTCGACTGCGGCCTTGCCTTGGGCAAGCCGCGTCTAGCCTATATACCCAGTTCCAAGCTTCCGCGGCGCCATCGCCGCGAATTTATTGGAATCCAAACCCCGCGCGATCAACGAAAACCGACGCTCGACCAGATCTAAGGATGTGTCGATAAATACCGCTTGTCCGAAACTTTTCCGCTGCAGCGGACTGCAGCGGAAAAAACATTTGCTCTAAATACTCCAAAAAATGTGCAATACAAGACGTTTTGGTGCTCAAAAGGCCATATTTTGTTGCAACGGAACGTATTTTTCTGTCTTTCTAGCAGGAATTTGGTGCCAGCGGCAGCAACTTCTCCGACCATACATAAAAAAATGATGTCTTTGTAAACTCTTGCAAACCTTGGTTGTTTACGGGATCGGTTCCGTGTGGACTGCTGCGCTGCAAATGTGCTGCAGAAACACTGTTCTAAGCTCCGACGAGCGGGTGGCTGAAAAGCCCTTTCGTCGGCAATGAATAAACCCACTTTTCATAGCCGAACCAAGGAGAAAAATATGGCTACCATCATAGAAAGAACACGCAAGAACAAACCAAGCACTTGGCAAACAACAGTTAGAATCAAGGGGCAACTGCCCGTAACGCGAACTTTTGCTAACCGGGATGACGCCGATAAGTTCGCGCAACGCATTGAACCCGAGCTTAGAAAACTTGCGCTTGCAGAAGCCAAGAAAAAGGCGCGCCTTAAGCCAAAACAGGCAGGGGTTGAAAGCCTGCTTGATGAACGCTTGGACGAAATTTTGCAAAAATACTCCGTAAGCGGCGACTCGACTGAACGACAAAGGAAAAATCTACCGACGATCATAAAATTTGTCCGCCTTGTGCGCACTGCTGGAAGTGTCGGCTGTAATTCTCTGCGCCAAATCACATCCTCTTGGAACAAAAAATACGTCGAACGGATGCGCAGGGAAAAAACAAGACGAAAAACAATTTTTTCCTATGAGACAATTTCTGTTCACTTGCAAATTATGGCGATTGCCTGCAAGTGGAGGGCTGAATGTTTAGATATTCCCGCTCCCGAACTCAACTTTTCAAGAAGGCACTTCCCCAAGCATTGGGAGAACAAACGGTCTCGACGGCTATCTGCCGACGAGCAAAAACGCCTAGAAGCGACCATTTCCAGCCACCAGGCCCCATCAAAAGATCAATGGCTCCTCCTAATGCGGTTAGCTTTGGAGACAGGTGCTCGCCTTCAAGAGCTGGTTCTTGCAGATTGGGCAGAATTTGCACTGCCTAGGAAGTTGTGGACCATACCTGCAGCCAAAACCAAGTGTAATAAGGAGCGCGCTGTTCCACTTTCCTCCTTGGCATTGGACTATATGAGGGAACTGCAGAGCGATGCACTTGATGGCAATACCCGTGTATTCCACCGTCTAGGCCAACCTCTTAGCGTCTCCGCGGGGTTCCACAAGTTCGTGAAAAAGACAGGGCTGATTGATTTTAGGTTCCATGACCTTCGCCACGAAGCGATCAGTCGGATGGTGCTCTACAAGCGCAGGCTGTCGGTCTTTGAAATCATGGCGATTGTTGGCCATAGCGACTTGTCCATGCTGGTCCGATACGCAAATCTTAGGGGCGATGAGCTAGCCGAACGGATGGACTAATGCTCGCCTTGGGGGGGCTTCCGAGCCGCCCCTTGTTTTCTCCCCTTTCTGGGAAAGGGACATTGGATATCAGAGGCGCCAGAAACAAACGAGCTTGCCCCTCAGAAAGGAGGCGTCATTTGCTTTCAATCACGAAAATAAATTCTTCAACTAATCAATCTAAGAAGGGCCATGGCTCCAAGAGCTACCTGCATTATCTCGGAGGCCCAACAGACACCACTCGACAACGTGGCGACTTCGACGATTATGCTCGGGGCCGGGACGAGGACTTGGGGCCGCCGCCATTCTGGGTTGGTGGCGGAGTGCCACTGCTTGAGCTCTCCGGCCCGGCAGAGCGCGAGCACGTCGAGCGCTTGGCCAAGGGATTTCATCCGCTTACTGGCGAGGCATTGGTCAAGGGAGCCGGCGACAACCATGTCATGGGGCTCGACATGACCTTCTCGGCGGTCAAGGATGTTTCGGCGATATTTGCCGCCGCAGACAGAGGGACGCGCGACGCACTCATCGCTTGCCTGCAGGACTCGGCAAAAAGCGCTCTGGCCTATGTTGAGAAAAACTCGATCACCAGGCACGGCCAAGGTGGCAGGATAAAGCAGCAGGCCGGCGCCACAATATCAGCCTGCTATACGCATTTCAGCAGCCGCGCCGGCGAACCCCAGTTGCATATCCATGGCTTCTTCTTCAACTTGGCCAAGCGCAAAAATAGCAAGGAATGGAGCGCCCTGGAACACCGCGCCCAGTTTGAGGCGAAGATTGCCACAGGCATTCTCTTTCGCGTCGAGCTCGCGAGCCGACTGCGGGGCCTTGGCTTCGAAGTGGAGCCAGCAGGCCCCTACTTTACAATTCGCGGAATCGACCAGGCACAACGGGACGCCCTATCGACGCGCTCCAAGCAAATTGCAGAATATGTGCGCGAGTGCGGCATGCTTGAAGCGGATGGCGCTGTCGCACGGGAAATTGCCGCCCTCAACACCCGCTCCGCCAAGGCCGAGCCCTCGCTGCCGGTTCTACTTGAAAGCTTCAAGGAAATGGCCGCAAAGCTGGGCTTGACGCCAGAAGCAGTCGCCTCGATGCGGACCGGCCGCGACAAGACTGTGCATCCAGACATTGAAGCACCTTTTGAAATCGATCGCAACGCAGTCTTGGCCGAACTATTGGAGAGCCGGTCGTGCGCGACCACCCAAGATGCCCTCGCCCTCATCTGCGAAAAGGCCATGGGCCGCTGGAACGCGGAGGAATGCCTGGCGGAGCTCGAAAAGTTCCTAGCTCACTCCAATGTCGTTCAACTTGGCCGCACTGAGCACCTTACCGAGATCTTCACTTCGAAGGCCACATTGAATCTTGAGGCTTCGATCAGCGCCTCGGTGGAGCAGCTCTCCCTGGATCGAGCGCACCAGGTCGCCCGCTCCGTCGTTGGTGATGAGTTCGAACGCCTGGAACACGAGCTCAAAGCCAAGCTGGGAGTCGACGTCTCCCTGGACCAACAGCGCGCCGCGGCCCTGCACATCGCCTGCGACACAGGCCGGCATGCCTTCGTTGAGGGTTGGGCGGGAACAGGCAAGACGACCCTGCTGAAGGCCTTGGGTGTCGCGTATGCGGCCGCAGGGTTCAACGTCTCAGGCTGCTGCCAGTCGGCCGCAGCAAGCTTGAACTTGGCGCGAGAGGCGGACATACCTTCGCGCACGATCGCCAGCCTGCTCTTGTCGCTTCAAAAGGGCAGAGTGAAACTCGACTCCAAGAGCATCTTGATCCTCGACGAGGCTGGCATGGTCGGCTCCCGCGAATTTGGCCTCCTGCAAGCGGAGGCTATCAAGGCCGGCGCGAAGCTAGTTTCGGTCGGCGACGCAAAGCAGCTTCAGCCCATCGACGCGGGCGGGATCTTTCGGGCGCTCGCCATCCGTCACGGCAAGGCCGAAATCTCAAACATTCAGCGACAGCGGACGGACTTCGCTCCCCTGCTCACATGGCTCGACGCTCGCGGAAGCCTGTCGAAGCTTCAAGGCCAAGCCTTGCGCGAGGCACCGGAGGAGGCGCGGCTGCTGGCCCTCGAATCGATTTGCTCGGGCGACGCAAAGCTGGCGCGGGCTTTTGAAAAATGGAGGGACCGTTACGATTTCGAATGGATGCGCAAGGCCGTGGAGCTCTTCGCCACCGGCGAGGCTCGCGCCGGATTGGAGATGCTCGATGAGCGTGGCCGGCTCAAGCTGGTCTCAGGCCACTCTGCGACCGTTGCCCAGCTGATCGCAGCATGGGACCAAGACAATGCGGCCTTGCCGCAGAAGGCGATCATCGCCGGCACGCGGGCAGAGGTTGCGGAGCTCAATGCCAAGGCCCGGGCCGCTCTTGTCGAAAGGGGCATAGTTCGCGATGCGTATGGAATTGAGGCCGAGATCATCCACCGCGACGACACTACCGACATCAAGCGCTTCGCGCCTGGCGATCGCATCGTCTTTACCAAAAATGACAGGTCGCTGGGCATTTCAAATGGCGTGGCTGCCAGCATTGCGGCAATTGAGCGCGCCGCGGCCGGCGTCATGCTCGTGGTGGAGCTCGACGAGCCAAACGAGCGCCAGGAAAAGATTGTTCGCATACCCGCGTCGTTTGGGCGCTTTGACCATGCCTTTTGTCTGACGAATCACAAGAGCCAAGGGCGCACATTCGAATCGGCCTATGTCCTGGTGAATCCACGCATGGCGGATCGCGAATGGAGCTATGTTGCCGCCAGCCGCTCCCGCTTCGCCACCACCATTTACGCAAACCTTGGCGCCTTGGGAGCTGGAGATCCCGAATCCCATCAACAGCAGGACGGAGCGCCAAGCGAACGAAGCAAGGCGATGGATGTCCTGGCCTTTGGCATGAGGCGCAGCCGCGCGAAGGGGACCACGCTCGATTATGAGTCGCCAAAGGCGCCAGCGAGCGCATCTTCCCCACGCTGGGCAACATCGTTCCGAAATCTCATTTCGAGGGCAATCCGGCGAATGCGTTCGGGCTCCCGGCCTTTCGGCCCCACTGCCAACGGCATCGCCAGTCCCAATATCATGGCCAATGTCGGCGCCATCTCCCCAGCGCCATGCTCTATCCGCTTCTCTCCATTGTCCACCTGGCTGCCCTCTTCCCCCATAGGTTTAGCTGTGCACTCCAACACTGGCTCTCGGGGCTCGGTCCACGGGCAAGTTCCATATAAAAGGCCACCGGCTACCCTGCTCGGCGAGCACGACTTAGGGCTGAGTCGATAGAGATTTTACTTGTGGGGGGAAGTGCGAAATGACCGAAATGGCTGCTAGGAGCACTGCTATGACTGGTGTAAATGACGGGGTGATGCGTTGAACGAGAGAAATGTGACAAACCATGCGGAGCATATGAACGATATGAAAATGCCTATGGAAGCATCCGAGCAGCCTAGCAAGCCCAACCTATGGGAAAGCCGAGGCGTCTATCTTCAACTCAATCCCAAACGAAAGGCGCGGCTTCTTGAAATTGCCCGCTCAAGAGGAATCGAGGACTCCCCGCTCAAAGCGCTGGCCGCATACCTTGACGAGGCGCAGGACGGCGCGCGCGGATCATTGAAGGCAACGGAGTTCGACACTACCGGCGACATTGACGATCTGCGCTCCTTGCTTTGCGGCCGCATCGACAGGCTGGAACAATCCATAGGGCAGATTCATCACTTAGTAATGGTAAAAGAAAGCGCCAACAGCAATCCTGGCATGCAGTCTGCCCTGGCTGCGCCAACGAAAGAAGATATTCTGTCATATGAGACCCCATCACTTCTCGCGTGGCTCGACTCGCCCATGGCGGAAGGTGGCCTAGAAGTGTATAGCTTGGCGTTGCTGCAAGCCTGCTGGATTGCCACCAGGGCGGATGGCAGCGCCCTAGGCAAGATCACCTTGGAGCTAAGTGTTGAGGCCTTGCACGTGGATGGATGCGCTGTAGACGACGGCGCTGAGATGCGAGTGGTTCTGGAAAATATGGACCCGCAATGCGCGCTAGCCGCTGGCATAGCGCAGGCCCCGTTCGATCCAATTACTCTTGTTTGCAAAAAAAGTGCTCAGGGCGGATGGCATATCGCCACCTTCCGGAGAAACAATGCAACTGGGCTCGGCGAGCAACTCGCTTGGCATCGCCAATAGCGTCAGCGGGGTGCTGGACACTCTCAAATCCTGTTATTCAGCGTCAAGCGCGGCCTGAAGCGTGTCAATGTCCATGCTCTCGTCAAACGCCACCGACCAAACAGCCACATTGCGCATATCGTCTGGCGAGGTGTCCACATAGCGCTCCACCGCGGATATGCCCGCGGACCAGACCGCAGGACAACGATGCTCCTTCAAAATAGAATCTACGCGCGGGCGTTGAGCAGCCGCAAGGATCAAATGGCCATTTTGAATTGTCAGTCGCTCTCCGGTCAAATCATCAATCATGCAATCCCCTTCATAGCCCAGCTCAGAAACGGGGCTACATATGACTTAGAGAGTGCTGGGAGGTCCATCTCAGCACTCATAGCAAAAGCATATACCAACGGTGCGTCAGGTGTATAAAATGGACTTACGAATCGCCCCGGACGCCCGTGGCTCTATGCTTCGCTCACAATGCCTTATCGATGTTGCGGAGCTTAATCTTGGGCTTGCGAATTCCCGAGTAAGCCGTGGCATCGGCTTTATACATTTTGGCCTTAGCTCGCAGCTCGTCCACCGACTCGATATCGATTTCCACCGTGCTCGCACATCCGTTCTCCATAGGTGTGAACGTGATGATGAATGGCTGGCGAGCGGTTTCCACTTTAGGAAGTATCGTCGAAAAAGTGGCTGTCACCACTTTCCTATCCTCGAATAATTCTATGGCTATTTTTTGCAACTTATCAACAGAGAGACCTTGTAAATTGCTGCCAAAACCCTTGAAACAAGCCGAACTCGTCGCAAAATCCAACGCAGCTCGAACTGTTCCTCCTGTAGGCGAATAGGAGCGATTAGTGCGTTTGTATTTGGGGGAGGCCATCTGGCTATTCTATGATAAAACCTCAATATTACAAGAATCGGCACGAGCGCCTCGATATTGAAGGAGCGGATACCGAATTCAATTCGTCCCGCTCCAACTCGCTGATGGCTCTTTCTAGGATCGGCGCGGCTCTGAGTGAGCATCGGTTGGCGTAATCACTCCAAGAGCAGCCAGCCTGCATGATGTCCCGAGGATCGAACTTCCTATGCGCTAGGAGGTGAGCGAGCACACCTTGATCGAGTTTATCTTCGACAGCGCTCAAAATCGCATTCTCGGAGATCAAAGCTCCGGCCTCTTCCAACGCCTTAAAGCATTCCAATTGCCCACGCCGGGCAGCTGTCTCAATCAAAGTCCACGGGCCATGACCTGATCCCCAGTGATAAAACATGGCGTCGGCAGCCAATCCAGAGTTTAAATGGCGACGCAGTGTGTGGGCATGGCCACGTTCTATGGCGTAGCTCGCCAAGCGAGCGAGCCGCTTGGCCTCGGTCTCCGAGCCCCCGCACTTGCCCCTGTAACTGTTGTTGACTTTTTTGCTGTTCTTCATATTTCCAGCATCTCAAAAATCCAATCGCACATCAAGTGCGAGTCAGATTAAAGGCGAAAATGGGATATGAGCCACTTGAAACGTGCGAGGCGTCACGTCACGCATGTGATCTGGACAAACAGAGGGGCTCCCTCAATTCTTATTTGAGAAAGTCATGGCGACGAAACCGACCATTCTCATAGGAGCAGGGTAGACAGCCCCACTAATCTTCCATTTTTATCAGAACTTGGCATTAGTGAGGTTGACGAACCAGAGCCGCGCATCCCCATCAATGGCTCCCTGATATCCCATTTTGACGAATAGGGAGGAAAAAAGGTAATCCCCATTGGAATAAAATGTAGCGTCTTCGCCTGTTGACCGCGGCAAAAGTTGCGCCGGAATTCGTGGCCCTGCTGTTCGGAGTTGCCGGGAAGAATACATTGAAGGAGACATAAGTCCGCGATAAGCGTTCATGGCGCCAATGGACAAATATCGGTCATCTGGCTTGATATCCACGCTGCAAATCACAACACCCTCAATTTTTTGCGATTTCTTCTCAGAGGTCCATATCATCGCAGTGAATTTGATGCACTCCAACGGACGCGCCTCCTTCGCTAATTGCGAATATCTGGTGCTGGAATGCTCGCTTGACGCTAGTGTTTCAGAATAGTCATCAACATGGATACTCACGCGTGGCCAGTAATTCCCATAGCTCTCCAACGGGTAGCGCTCAAACAGCTTGTAAAGCGGAGTGCTCTCGATCGACTTCCCTACCCAGCGAGGATCTTTCGGGCGAGGACCGTCAATGATAATTCTTGACCCACTGATTACCTTGGGAGTGCCTTCACCGGCAGCGATAGTGGGGGCTGCTGGCCGGCTAGTTGGGTTAGTGGCAGTTGCCGAAGTCGGCACAGTCCCATTAAGCATGGCGCCCACCGTGTTGATGGCCTGCTGAAGCTGGACATTCGAGCCGCCCGGCATTCCGGGGTTGGCGCATGCGGACAGCACAAATGGGACGAGCGCAATCAAAGGCGCGGATAAAATTTTACGCATCAGTATTTCCTATAAGTTAATTAAAACAGATGAATGCTGTGGCCGCAGCAGCGGCAACGATCACTGGGCGAGGCGTGTGCCTTGCCCAGCGTCCTAGTCCAGCGCCTGCTATCGAGCAAGGATCTCAATTCGATCGATCCAGGTTGTAATTTGCGCCTTCGGATAGCCAACCATGAGCTGGAAGCGGCGCTTGCGGAGCTGCGAGCGCTCAAACTCGTCATCCTTGACGACTATTCCCAGCGCAAAGGTGGGCGCGGCGCCGTCGGTTTTTGCGGGAATTTCATCCAAGCTCGCCGTCGCGCAAGCGTCTTTGAGTGACCCGATCCACACGTCGCCATTCAACTCAACGACAGCGCGGCCACTCTTGTCGGCAGCAATGGTCCATGCTAGCGAGCCGTTGTCATACAGGGCATTTTCTAGAAATGCCTCTCCAAGACCTGCAAGCTCTTTAAGCTCGCTCACGCGCGCCATGCTGATTTCGCGTTCAGCCTTCCATGCAGCGCGTGCGCTAAGCCTCACCGCAGCCAAGCTATCCTGATGCTCGGTGACATAGGCATCCGCTCTCGCGTGTCCCATTGAAAATATTCTTTTTTCAATCGGCATCCAGTAACGATTGAAGTCGCTCGCCAGCACCGGGCCGATCTCGTAGAAGGATGCGCCAAAGTCAGGCGTGGAATGCCATTTTCGTTCAAGGCGGGCAGAGCCTTCTCTGACAAGCTCGTCGCCTCGCCATTTCACGCTGATAGGTGTTCCAACCACAACCTCTTGAGAGAATGCAAAAAAGTAAATGCTAGTGCTATTTTCTTCGACGGCACAGGCCAAATCTGACAGCCGGAAAGTGCGATCAAAATGCGTCGAAATGTCAGCTTTAATACCCAGGATAGTTACACCGACATTGTCGACATGGGATACCAACCTTGCCTCGTCGCGCTCGAAATTGATCATCAAATCGAACCGAGAACAGGAATAGCCCCACTCCGCCCCGTTCACGTCGCCACTGGCGACGCCGGCCTTGTCTGCGTAAGTAGGCGGCGCGGCGGCGCGAACCGCAGCTTTTTGCCGGTTGAGGAATGCCAAATCCACGATCCAGAAAATAATCACCGCGGGAATCCCAAGCATCGGGTAGACCACCGACGCCATGATTGAGAGCACGAATTTGTGTTTGAATTTACTGAACCACACCGCTCTGGGATTCACACTTTCACCCCGCTTCAATGCCGCTTTGAGGGCGACGAGGCCGCGCCGGTAGTGTGCGACCAATTGCCAAATCCAGAAAACAAACACCGCAGCTAACACCGCAGGTTTGGGCGTGGTCACTACCGCTACCACCGAACACAAAACTTTGATCGCGAAATATATGATGCTAGCGAGCAAGCTTTTCGGGGAATTAGACATTCTTACACCTTTCAATTTGTTGCCTGTTCAAACCTAGGGGTTCCGGGACATTGCATGAGAGAAAAACATGCAGCGAACGAATAATAAACTATTTTAGTTGTGTTTCAACTTTTTAAGTCCTTCAAACAAATAAGCCTAGTAGCCACCATTCGGGTTGACCCATCACAAGGACGCCCCATGGAATCTCAACGACTCAAAAAAATTTCCCAAACAGTGGGCGCCGCCATCGCGAGCCACAGAGTCCGAGTCGGCCTCACGCAAGAGGATGTTGCCGAGCGCTTGGGAATCGGCAACGAGGCCATCTCGCGACTTGAGCGCGGCATCGTCTTGCCATCGATCCCGCGCCTGTCAGAGCTTGCGGAGCTCTTTGATTGCAGAATGGATGAATTGCTGCTGACATCCAGCGATCGCAAAACCGACCAGGCCGCGGCCATTGAAGCCCATCTCAGCGGCCTTTCCCCAGAGGACCGAGCATTCGTCGTCGATCAGGCGCGCGCCACTGCCGTCTACCTGCGGGAAAGGGCTAACAACTACTTTTGCTCAACCATTTCTTCCCCCGACACTCCCTCAACGGGACAGCACAAGAAAAATACAAAAAAATCTTGAAATAGAGAGCGCAAACTCCTGCGCCGGTGATTAAGCATTCCATTGCTCTCCGACAACCAGAAAAATAACGCAACGGCTGTCGAAAAGATTGAATCTATGCGACACCAGCAAACAGATTGGCAATATTGACGATATTGAAATTGACGCTGTTGAACTCAGATCGGCCTCAGAGCGAGATGCCATCCCAAGCGAGGGACTGCGAAATGGGATGTCTGCGGAGCGCGAGGCGTGGCGCAAGAGGAGCAACGAATGCTCGCGAGTTGAGTCCGGCGTAGATCTAGGCGGACGTAGATGGCAAACCAGCGAGCAAACGCGGAACCCGCGCATGCGGAGTCACCGCTGGCGACCGAACGTTGGCGCGCGCCCTACACGCCATCAGATAGAACTATGTCGGCAGTAAGAAAAAGTGGAATTGGAAGTGAAAATGGAAGGGAATAAAGAAGGATGTGGCCTTTAACGCCTGTCAAAGCCCACGTTAAGAGCGATCAAAGCCCAAGGCTGTCGAAACCCTCAGCAATAAAGGGCATATGACAAGATGGGCAGTTAAAGGCTGGGGCTTAGCGCTGGCAAGGTATTTTGGCTAAGGCGCATCAACTTGCGTATGAGACTAGGAGGCATTCCCGATGCGGTTTGAAATGCCCTGGTCATGTGGGCCAAATCAGAAAAACCTTCGTCAAAGGCAATCATCGTAAGGCTATCCAAGGATGAGAGGCGATGCGATGCGCGAACCAAGCGCGACGCTTGTCTAAGCGCTTCGGCCGTTATATTTGACTCCCTCAACCGGCGCTCCAAAGTCCGCTGATGACAACCAAGCTTGCGGGCAACACTTGCGATGGGAATGTGTCCCTCGCTTTCAAACACCAGAGCCACTTCTCCGACAGCGGACGCCTCCACACCCAGGATCTTGGCAGTGGTGGTCAAGCTGCGCCTCTCTGCTCCGCTCGGCAACTGCGCATTGCGTCGTGTGGTCGCCATCATGGTCTCCACAATCGCCAAGGTGCCTTGGCGACAGCTATCAGGATCGTCGCCATGAGCCATGAGCGATCCATCTGCGCCATTGGCATTGGCATTGTGCGAACTGTTGCGCGAGCCGCTATTGAGCCGGCGCACGTAGCCACTTGAGCCGAGGCTGGTTTGCACGCCGAGTTTCGCGGACTGGTTATAGGCGTTAAACGCGACAAGCACATCGGCTTCGCGCTGGAATGACGAGAGAAGCAGATAGCCTGGATTGATGTCGGTGGCGAGGAAGTCGTTGACCATGCGCTCGACGACACCGGCCCCGGCTCCCTCAGCCGTTCTTGCGCGGCCGGCGGCATGGTAGCGCTGATACGGCAGGTGGCCACTGATGGCGTGCGACACCGCGGAGACGAACCTGGACATCGGCGTCCAGCCAGCCTTGTCCTCGAGCGCATTTACGACAACGTGATAGGCAAGCGAGTTCGGCATTCCAGATTCCCAGTTTGATATTTTGACGATGCTTCGGCAAGCGCTGGATCTATGCAAAGCGAACAACGGTTTCCCGTAAACGAAAATGGCCGCGAAGGTCGCAGCCATGGAATCATGCTTACAACGGGGAAATCCCCTGAGTGCCTCAATCGACAAACGCCAGTTACGAATTGCCATACTACAACACGGCTGGCGAAAAATGGCGTTTATATAAACATTATTATGTTCTATATCTTAAAAAATCAATAGCCAATGCCTCCATGCATGCGCATCAATAAGCGGCTACGCAGCAGCCCATGAGCCATTCCTGCTCTTTTACGCCGACGCCAAGCATCTTGAATGTCGTGCTAGCTCTGACATCGCAGAATGCTTGGATAGATGGGCGCACTGGGCATCATCGAGGTGACGCCGTCGGCAAGCGATCCTATTTTTCTACGGAGCCCTTCTTCTCCGGCGCCATGTTCGCGTAACGCGCGGTCGTCTGCCCGTCCTTGTGCCCAACGACTGAACGCAGCTCCTCCTCCGTTTGAATGAAGCCAGCGTCGATCATATTGCCTTGCCGGATGCGCTCGATGGTCCGCTTCTGCAAGTTCGCCACACTGCGGGCGCCAATCATGTCTGCAATGGCCACTGGCGAAGAGGTGATGTCTTTGAGCACTCTGGAAATGAAAGAGCGACGAGTATCGTGCATGTGAATGCCATCAAGCTTCGCCCGCTCCAGCACCCGGCGAAATACCGTCTTGAAGCCCTCGATCTTGTAATGAAAGACTCGATCGTCCACTCGCGGAATAACCTTGAAGGCTGCCACCGCCTCCGGGAGCAAGATGACCAGGCGCTCCTCGTCAGCTTTCGTCTGATGCGCATCGAGATTGATGACGCCGCGCTCGATATCGATCTGCGACCATAGAAGGCCAAGGATCTCGGCCCTTCTCATGCCCGTGGATATGGCGACGGCAAAAATGAGCGGCATTTCCTTGTTCCGGCATTTGCGCAGCTCCGTAAGCAGCGCTTCCTCTTCCTCCGGCGAGATGATCCGCCGTCGGCGCCGCTCGCCGCCCTTCACCTTGGCCTTGTCTGCTTCTGCAAAGGGATTGTGGCCGTTGAGGCGCTTCCACGCTTTATTGTCTGTGAAGCGCAGCTTGTTCACGACGCCTTGCAGCGCGTAGATTTCGCGCTTGACCGTGCTCTTGGCCCGGCCCTGCCGCAATCGGACATTGATGTATTCGGTCGTATCCTGCTCGGTCAGGTCGTCAATGTAAAAATCCCCGATTTTCTGCTTGGCGAAGCCCTTGGCATGCTCTCGCAGGCTTGCAAGCGCCCCTGACGGAACGAAAAAACCGCTCTTGATGTGGGAGATCTCGATGTCGCGGCAGTTCTGCAAGCGCGCTCTGGCGGCCTTTGCTGTTTGCTGGACCTTGTCGACGCCGCAATCCAGCAGCGGATTGACGTAGGCGCGCAAGTAGCTGTCAATGGCGTGGCCAAGTGTGCAGCGCCCTTCCGTGATCAACTCCACGCCAGCGCGGTGGACCTCGCTGGCCATCATGGTCGCGCGGTCCCGTCCTTGGGCGATAAGGAGCCGGCCCTGCGGAGTCTTGGTATCGGCCAAAAATATCTTGGCGCGCTCAAGCTCGTCTTGTCCGAATGAGCGGTCGACAACGAAGTCGCCGCGCTCAACGCGCACTCTGTAACGTATGGATTTTGTTTTGTCTGCGTTTTTCCAGTCTATGACCCGGATGCCGCGAGGAATGGATGATGCCATGATTGGCCTTTGGCGTTGGTGGAATCGTTTGTCGAATTCCCCTATTTTTCACCATCATGCCGGCATTTGCCGTTGCTTTGAAACATGCCGGCGAACGCCAAGACCTTGATTTCAAAGCTAAAATTTGGTGGGAAGTGCAAGTTTCGAACTTGCGACCCCTGCAGTGTGAATGCAGTGCTCTACCCCTGAGCTAACCTCCCGAAGCGAGGCGAATTATCGCATAGGTGTTGCGGCATCTGCAAGGGCTGGCGGGAGGAAATTTGCCATGCCCCGCTTTTTTCTCAGGCTGCCGCTGGCGGGGCCGTGACGGCTGTCCAGATGCACTGGCCTTTGGCGGCCTTGTCGAGGCCGGCGATGGTGGCTGCGTGGGCGGCCAGTTCGTCGGCACTGGCGCTCTGGAAGATGACTTCGGCCAGGGGCACGATTTCCAGCGCGGCACCGTCGGCGGCCACTTCCACTTCCTCTTCCATGCTGAGGCTGTTTTGCCCGCGCGTCATGGCCAGGTAGACGTCGGCCAGCAATTCGGAGTCGAGCAGCGCGCCGTGCAGCTTGCGGTGGGCGTTCGAGACGCCGTAGCGGTCGCACAGGGCGTCGAGCGAGTTGCGCTTGCCCGGATGCATTTCCTTCGCCTGCACCAGGGTATCGATCACGCCGTGCACCTGCTCATGCACGGGCGGCAGGTTCAGGCGCTTGAATTCCGCATTGAGGAAGCCGATATCGAACGGGGCGTTGTGGATGATCAGCTCGGCGCCGGCGATAAATGCGCGGAATTCGTCGGCGATCTCCGCGAATTTCGGCTTATCGCTGAGGAATTCCGTCGTCAAGCCGTGGACGGCCAGCGCGCCCTCTTCCGAGTCGCGCTCGGGATTGATGTAATGGTGAAAATTGTTGCCCGTCAACATGCGGTTGTTCAGTTCGACCGCGCCGATCTCCAGGATGCGGTCGCCCGTGCGCGGGTTCAGGCCGGTGGTTTCAGTATCGAGAACAATTTGACGCATGGCGGATTCATTCGTAAAAGCAAAAAGCGAAGGGCACAGTATAGCAAACCTGTGTGCTGCAATCGTGCCCAGACATGTTCGAACGCCCAACAAAACCGTAGCGAGCGGCAGTGATTTGTGGCCAAGAAGCGCAAGCGTACTCTAGTACGGTGAGCATCACAGGCCGCAAAGCGCGACGCGCACCAGGTTTGGTTGGGCGTTCTTACGCGCGCACGGTTTCCACGCCCAGGTTGGCCAGCTGATCGGCCCGCTCGTTGCCCGGATGGCCATTGTGGCCCCGTACCCAGCGCCATTCCACTTCATGGACGGCCTGGGCCGCGTCGAGTGCCTGCCACAGGTCGACGTTTTTCACGGGCGCCTTGGCCGCCGTTTTCCAGCCGCGCGCCTTCCAGCCGTGTATCCATTCGCTGATGCCCTTCTGCACGTACTGGCTATCGGTATACATCACTACCTGGCACGGACGTTTGAGCGCCGTCAAGGCTTCGATCACGGCCTTCAATTCCATCCGGTTATTCGTCGTATTGAKTTCCCCGCCGTAAATTTCTTTCTTGGCGCCATCGGCCACCATCAGTGCGCCCCAGCCGCCTGTGCCGGGATTGCCCTTGCATGCGCCGTCGGCATAAATCTCAACCTTCGTTTCTACCTTATCCATCTTGCTGTTCCCGCCTTTTATTCGTGACCGGTGCGCCTGCGGGCGCCGTCGCCGGTTTTTTGGTCCACGCCGGACCGATCAAACGCATCCCTTTGACGCGCTTGATCGCCTGCACTATATACACTGCGCCCAGATATGGCCACCAGCGCGCACCGGCCTTGTCCATGAAGGCGTTGCGGCGCAGCCATTTTTCCGTCCGACAAGCGGGCGCGTAGCAGCCAAAATGGCTTTGACTGACGCCCATGTTGAGCAATTTTAACCAGTCTTTCATGCGCGGCATAGAGATCAGTTCGCCAGCCCGCGGCAGGTAATGGCGTCCCGTGACCCGCCCCACGCCCTGGCGCATGCCCCACAGGCTGGCCGGATTGAAGCCGCAGACGATCACGCGCCCTTCCGGGATCAGCACGCGCTCGACTTCGCGCAAGACCTGGTGCGGCTCGGCGGCAAATTCAAGCACATGCGGCAAGACCACGAGATCCAGGCTTTGCGAGTCGAACGGCAGCTCGTCGAAGGCCGACACCAGGGTCAAACGGCTTTCCTGCGGCGGACGCGACGGCAGGCGCGCATCGAGCAGCCATTTGTTCGGCATGCGGCTGGCGGCCAGCGCGTCGAGCTGGGGCAAGCCGATCTGCACGGCATTAAAACCGAAGATGTCGACGGTCAGGCTGTCGAGGCATTGCTGCTCCCAGGCGCGCACGTACAGACCGGCCGGCGTCTGCAGCCAGCCGTCAAGCGCTATAATGGATTTTTCGGATGCCGCACTGTCCATTCAGTTTTCTCTTTTATACATGACACACTCCCCTGAACACGCTTTATCGGTACTTGCCGTGCCCGCCTTTGCCGACAATTACCTGTGGCTGATCCATGACGGCCGCCACGCCGCCGTGGTCGACCCCGGCGACGCGATGGCCATCCTCGACGCGCTCAAAGCCCATCAGCTGACCTTGTCCGCCATTTTACTCACGCACCACCACGCCGACCACACGGGTGGCGTACCTGAATTGTTGCAGCATTTCGCCGTGCCCGTATTCGGCCCACGCAATGAGGCTATCACAGCCATCACGCAAGCGCTTGCCGAAGGCGATGTCGCCTGCGTGCCCGAACTTGGCTTGCAGATGACCGTCATCGACGTGCCCGGCCATACCAAAGGCCATATCGCCTACGTGCGCCAGCGCGACGAGCGCAGCGGCGCGCCGTGGCTGTTTTCCGGCGACACCCTGTTTGCCGGCGGCTGCGGCCGCCTGTTCGAAGGCACGCCGGGCCAGATGGCCGATTCGCTGGGCAAGCTGGCCGCCCTGCCCGACGATACCGAGGTATTTTGCGCGCATGAGTACACCTTGTCCAATCTGCGCTTCGCCAACGCCGTCGAGCCGGGCAATGCGGCCTTGCAGGAACGCATCGCCATCGACACGGAAAAACGCCAGCAAGGTTTAGCGACCGTACCGTCGACCATTGCCATTGAGAAAGCCACGAACCCCTTCCTGCGCTACCGCGAACCGGCCATCCTGAACAGCCTGAAGGTCGAGGGCAAGCTGGCCGCCGACGCCTCTCCCGTGGAAGCATTCGCGGCCTTGCGGATGTGGAAGAACAACTTCTGAGGACACCTGAGCAAGCCTGCTGCGCGTCGACATAGGCGGCCTGCGATGCTCGCCGCACTAGAAGTACGGTTGCGCTTCTCGACCACCTATTCCTTCCGCTCGCTACGGTTTTGTCAGGCGTTGCAGACTTCAATACAAAAATCCCGGCAGTGCCAAAAAGCATTGCCGGGATTTTTTTATGCGGTTATTTGATCAGGATCAGATTTCTTCGTACAGCGGCAAGGTCAAGAATTCGGCGAACGATTCCGACGTCGACATTTCCTCGAAGATCTGGCCGGCGCGCACATAGGTAGGGCCGTTGCCGCCCGGCGCATCGCGCTGCACCTTGGCCAGCTCTTCCGGAATCATGGCGCGCACCATCTCGGCCGTCACCTTGCGGCCGTCTTCCAGCACGCCCTTGCTGGAACGAATCCACTGCCACACTTGCGAGCGGCTGATCTCGGCCGTGGCCGCGTCTTCCATCAGGTTGTGGATGGGCACGCAACCGTTGCCGGCCAGCCAGCTGCCCAGGTAATGGATGCCCACGTTGATGTTGTAACGCAAGCCCGCTTCCGTGATCGGCGCTTCCGGCTGGAAATTCAGCAGATCCGACGCCTTCACATCGATGTCGGGACGCTGCTTGTCGATCTGGTTCGGCTTGTCGCCGAGCACTTTGGTGAACTCGCCCATGGCCAGCTCGACCAGGCCCGGGTGGGCGACCCAGCCGCCGTCGTAGCCGTCGGTGGCGTCGCGCGCCTTGTCGTTGCGCACGCCGCCCATGGCGATGTCGTTCTTTTCCGGATCGTTCTTGATCGGGATCAAAGCCGCCATGCCGCCGATGGCCGGCGCGCCCCGCTTATGGCAGGTTTTCAGCAGCAGCAAGGCGTAGGCGCGCATGAACGGCGCCGTCATCGTGACCTTGGCGCGGTCGGCCAGGCAGAAATCCTTGTCCAGCTTGAATTTCTTGATGCACGAGAAGATGTAATCCCAGCGGCCCGCGTTCAGGCCCGAGCTGTGCTCCTTCAGTTCGTACAGGATTTCATCCATTTCAAACGCGGCCAGGATGGTTTCGATCAGCACGGTCGCCTTGATCGTGCCTTGTGGCAAGCCCAACTCGTTCTGCGTCATGACGAAGATATCGTTCCACAGGCGCGCTTCCAGGTGCGATTCCATCTTCGGCAGGTAGAAATACGGGCCGGCGCCGCGCGCCAGCTGTTCCTTGGCGTTATGAAACATGAACAGGGCGAAATCGAAAATGCCGCCGGAGATGCGTTTGCCGTCGACCAGCACGTGCTTTTCATCAAGGTGCCAGCCGCGCGGACGCACGACGAGGGTGGCGATCTTGTCGTTCAGCTTGTACGACTTGCCATTTTGCTCCAGCGAAATCGTCTTGCGCACGGCGTCGTACATATTGATCTGGCCCGTGATCTGGTTATCCCAGTTCGGCGTGTTCGAATCCTCGAAGTCCGTCATGTAGCTGTCCGCGCCCGAGTTGAAGGCGTTGATGACCATCTTGCGCTCGACGGGACCGGTGATTTCCACGCGGCGGCATTCCAGCGCCTTCGGGATCGGCGCGATCTTCCAGTCGCCGTCGCGGATATGCGCGGTTTCTGGCAGGAAATCAGGACGCTCGCCCGCGTCAAGGCGCTTGGCCCGTTCCACGCGCACGGCCAGCAATTGCTGGCGGCGCGGCTCGAATTCACGCGTCAGCTTGGCCACCAGCGCCAGCGCCGCGGGCGTCAAGATCTGTTCGTAGCCGGGGGCGATTTCACCCGTGATTTGCATGCCTTCGGGAAGTGCGATCGTGTTCTGCGTCATGAAGTTCTCCGGTTTTTAATAAATATAAGCAAAAATAATCTGGTGATCCAAGTATAAGCGGAACGACTGCGCAGGCAAGCTGGGCAGAGGCGCAAAAACACTCTGCCGGGCCGCGCGTTTGTTCTATAGTATTGCACTATAAGGCATGGAAACGAGATTAAAAATCACTTCATCTATGCGTTTTTATCACAAGTGACGACATAGCGGGAGCATCACATGGGCCAGTTCAGACAAATATCAACCTTCGTGGAAGTGGTCGCCAGGGGCAGCCTGTCGGCGGCCGCCCGCGCGGAAGGGATCGCCCCGGCCATGATAGGCCGACGCCTCGACGCGCTGGAACAGCGCCTGGGCGTGAAATTGCTGCAGCGCACGACGCGCAAGCTGGCGCTGACGAATGAAGGCGCCGCCTTCCTCGAAGACTGCCAGCGCATCCTGGGCGAACTGGAAGAGGCGGAAGCGGCCGTGGCCGAGCGCAGCGTGAAGGCCAGCGGCCATTTGCTCATTTCCGCGCCGGCCGGCTTCGGACGCCAGCATGTGGCGCCCTTGATCCCCTCGTTCGTCGCCGAACACCGCGACGTGACCGTGTCGCTGAACCTGAACGACCGCCTCGTCGACCTGATCGGCGAAGGCATCGACGTGGCCATCCGCATCGCCAGCCTGTCCGACTCGTCCCTGGTGAGCACCAAGCTGGCCGACAACCAGCGCGTGCTGGTCGGCTCGCCCGCCTATCTGAAACGGGCGGGAACGCCGCGCACCCCGGCCGACCTGGCGAAACATAATTGCCTGGCCATCAGCAGCGAAGGCAGCCAGCGGGGCTGGACTTTCCGCGAAAATGGCAAGAACGTGATTTTGAAGGTGGCGGGCAACATGGTCTGCAACGACGGCGAAGTGCTGCACGACTGGGCGCTGGCCGGCAAGGGGCTGGCATGGCGTTCGATGTGGGAAGTCGGCGCGGAGATCGAATCGGGGCAGCTGGTGACGGTGCTCGACCAGTTTGCCGCGCCGGGCAACGACATTTATGCCGTGTTCGCCCAGCGCCGCCATTTACCGCTGCGCATACGGGCGTTCGTGGATTTTTTACGGCACAGTTATTCGCAGCCGGACTACTGGCGCGAACGCGCTATTTGAAGACGCGGGACCAAACCTGCCGCGCGGCGCTTGTCACGGGGCGATTGGGCGCCGTGACGCTCGCGGCCTAGACGTGGGTGCGTAGGCCGGCGTTGGTCGGCTTAGCGCAGCGTAAGCCAACAACTGCCAGCACGGTAGCGACAGAGAATGCGAGCATACATGTCGGCTTACGCGCAAGCGCTAAGCCGACCTACCAGACAGCCGCGGAAGCGAAGCCAAGCGACAATGCACGCGCCAAACATCCGCAAAAGCCCACAAAACCCCTGCCTGAAGGAAATTCAGGCGAAAAAAAATCCCCGGAGACCGAGGATTTCTTTATTTCGTTTGATCCAGCGTATTAGATTGGCTGAATGTTCGAAGCTTGCTTGCCTTTAGGGCCAGCGGTCACTTCAAAAGAAACGCGTTGGTTCTCTTGCAGGGACTTGAAGCCGTTCGACTGGATAGCCGAGAAGTGAGCGAACAGATCTTCGCCGCCTTCGTCAGGGGTAATAAAGCCGAAACCCTTCGAATCATTGAACCATTTTACGATGCCAGTTGCCATTACAATTTCCTATTTCAGTTAAGTTGGGCTTGCGCCCGTTATATCGTTTGAAGCAAGAAAGAAATGACAGACAAACTGCACTACTACCTCGAATCCAACGATGCCCAATTATACCAACAAAACTGAGAAAAACCATTCTTTCGCAAAATAAACTTGCGAACACTGCTTTAATAGCCAAATCCCCGTCTTGCGGCGCCCTGTACCAGCGGCATGGACACACTATATCCTAATCTGCGACGTGGATGCTTTGCGTTGCATCAAATGAATCATTGCAACCACAAGATCGAAAAATGGTCACTCAAGTGCTGAAATGGGTGGCGGCCGCATCGCGCTCCGCCCAGCGCAGCAGCGCCCCCACCTGCCCGCTCAGCGCCGGCCACTCGGCCAGCACCTGTCCGGGCGCGTTGAGCTGCAGGCGCACCAGCTGCTCGATGCGCCGGCATTCCTGCCCCAGCGCGGCAAAACCGAAGGTGGCGGCCGAGCCGGCTACCGCATGCAGGGCGCGGTGCAGCTGCGTCAGCGGTTCCAGGCGCGGCCCTTCGCTGTCGCAGCGCGCTTGCGCCTGCGCGATCGCCTGCATCAGGGCCGGCACGCCAGCCGCATATTTATCGTTCAGGGCGCGCAAACGGGCGCGAAAATCCGGGTCGATCAAGGTTGCCATCGCGATACTCGCCGTCTATGCGCTTACTTGGTGCCGAAGATGCGGTCGCCGGCGTCGCCCAGACCCGGCACGATGTAGGCGTGCTCGTCGAGGTGCGAATCGAGCGAGGCGCAGAACATCTTGACGTTTGGGTGCGCGTTCTGGAACACGGTCACGCCTTCCGGAGCGGCCACCAGGGCCAGGAAGATGATCTGCTCGTCCGTCACGCCGCGCTTCTTCAGCACGTCGACGGCGTACACGGCCGAATTGCCGGTCGCCACCATCGGGTCGCACAGAATGAAGGTGCGCTCGTTCAGGTCCGGCAGGCGCACCAGGTATTCCACGGGCATGTGGGTAGCCGGGTCGCGGTACACGCCGATATGGCCGACCCGGGCCGATGGCACCAGGTTCAGCAGGCCGTCGCTCATGCCGATGCCGGCGCGCAAAATCGGCACGATGGCCAGTTTCTTGCCGGCGATAACGGGCGCATCGATGGTCACCAGCGGCGTCCTGATTTCGCGCGTGGTCAGCGGCAGGTCGCGCGTGATTTCATAGCCCATCAGCAAGGTGATTTCCTTGAGCAATTCACGGAAGGTGCGCGTGGACGTGTCGTGCTCGCGCATGTGGCTCAGTTTGTGCTGGATCAAAGGGTGATCGGTAATGAACAAATTCGGGAAGCGCGGATCTTGTTTCATATTGTTTTTCTTTCTCTGCTCTGGCGCGGCGGCAAGCATGGCCGCAAGCGCGCTGTGTATCGATAAAATGATGGATTGCAGCATTATCCCAGCCCGCGGCCCGCCTGTGGCCGGAATTTTGAAATAATTGCGGACGGCGCCCGTCAATACTCGCGCAGGGCGCGCGCCAGGATGGCCGCGCAATCGGTGCCGGCCGGCAAGCGCCCATATGCGCCGCCCGGCGCCTGCACCAGCCGCGACTCCATGAAGGCCTGTGCGACAAACGGCGGCGCATGGCGCAGCAGCAGGCCGGCCTGCACGGCCAGCACGATGCGCTCGGAAAGTTGCCTCGCGCCAAATTCGTCCGTTTGCGGGCCGTCCAGGTCAGCCAGCAGGCGCGTGCGGTAGCCGGCAAAGGCGGCATCCGCGTCGCCGGCCAGCGCCAGTTCGGCCGCCAGGGCGTCGCGCGCGGCCGGCGACTTGCCGAAGGCGCGCAGGACATCGAGGCACATGACGTTGCCCGAGCCTTCCCAGATGGAATTGACGGGCAGTTCCCGGTACAGGCGCGCCAGCGGCGCGTCTTCCACGTAGCCGGTGCCGCCCAGCACTTCCATGGCCTCGGCGCCGAAGCCGGGGCCGCGCTTGCAGATCCAGTATTTGCCGGCCGGCGTGAGCACGCGCGCCAGCATCGCCTGCTGCGCATCGTCCTTTTCGTCGAAACAGCGGGCCAGGCGCAGCGCAAACGCCGTGGCGGCCTCCGATTCGAGCGCCAGGTCGGCCAGCACGTTCTGCATCAGCGGCTGCGCGACGAGCGGCTTGCCGAAGACGGCCCGCTGGCGCGCATGGTGCAGCGCCTGCGTCAGGGCGGCGCGCATGATGCCGGCGCTGCCCAGCACGCAATCGAGGCGCGTGTGGCTGGCCATTTCCAGGATGGTGGGAATGCCCCGCCCCGGCGGGCCCACCAGCCAGCCGTAGGCGTTGGCGAACTCCACTTCCGACGAGGCATTCGAGCGGTTGCCCAGCTTATCCTTCAGGCGCTGCACGCGGATGGCGTTGCGGCTGCCGTCGGGCAGGTAGCGGGGCAGGAAAAAGCACGACAAGCCGCCCTCGTCCGCCTGCGCCAGGATCAGGTGGGCGTCGCACTGCGGCGCCGAAAAGAACCATTTGTGGCCGACGATGCGCCAGGCGCCGCCGGCCTGCTCGCCGAACAGGGCTTGCGCCTCGGCCGGCGGCACGGGCGTGGCCCGCGTGGTATTGCTGCGCACGTCGGAGCCGCCCTGCTTTTCCGTCATGCCCATGCCGACCAGGGCGCCCCGCTTTTGCTCCACGGGCAGCGAACGGGGGTCGTAGTCGCGCGACAGGATCTTCGGCAGCCAGCGCGCGGCGATTTGCGGCAGATCAAGGGCCTGGCGCAGGGCCGGCACCGAGGCATACGTCATCGTCACGGGACATTGCGCGCCGTTTTCCACCTGCCCCACTAATAGATAGGCGGCCGCGCGCGCCACCTGGGCGCCGGGGCCGGGCGCGGCCCACGGCGAAGCGTGCGCGCCGGCGCCCACGAGGATGGCCATCAGTTCATGCCAGGCCGGGTGGAACAGCACCTCGTCGATGCGCCGGCCGGCGCGGTCGAACTGCTGCAATTCCGGACCGTGCCGGTTCGCCTCGCGCGCCAGCGCATACGTCCCGGCGCGGCCCAGCTTCTCGCCCAGCGCATCGAGTTCCTGCAGCGCCGCGCCGCCGCCCTCGCGCAGCAGGGCCTCGATCAGGGCCGGATCGCTGGCGAACAGATTGACGTTTTCGAACGGCGTCGCCTGGTTGAAAACTTCATGCGTGTCAAAGGCATTCATGGGTATCTCCATCGCGATTTGTTATCATGGCGCCTTGCCGCGGCAGGCGCACCGTCCTCATCGTCTGCCAGCCAGACTAGCGCAAACGCGCCAGCGGGGCAAGCGCGCCACCGCCGGGTGTTTGCGGACGGATTAAAAGCATGCTGATTTTTTTCATGAAAGACAGGAATATTTACAAAACCTGAAGCAATGTTGCTCTATTTCATGTATTGCTGTGCTTTTCAATGATACATTTCGTGTGGATCGCGTTCCCGTAGTCACTCTTGCCCGATACCCGGGCGCACTGCAATATGCATTATTTCCGTTGGCGCCATGCAATACGCGGGCGCCGGCACTGATAAAGGTTAAATCCAGCACGATGTTTTCCAGTACCCCATCCGCCGCCCACCGCGAGGCCCGCCACGAGTTGGACAACCTCATGGAAGAGGCTGGCGACGTCGTGTTCCGGCTCGATGCGGACGGCCTGATCCTGTTCGCCAGCAGACGCGCGGCCACCCTGTTCGGCGCGCCACTGGGCCTGTCCGGCCATTTGCTGCTGCCATTGGCGGCCGAAGCGTCGCGCGCGGCGCTGCAGGCGGCGCTGGAAGACGCGCTGGAAGAACCGGGGCGGCTGGAAGTGCGGCTGCAGACGCCGGACCAGGAGATCTGGTTCGAGCTGCGCCTGTCTTCCTATATGAACGCGGCCGGCGTGGCCGAATTGCTGGTGGTCGGGCGCGACACCTCGGCCCAGCACAATACGGAAGAACGCCTGCGCCACATGGCCACGCACGATGCGCTGACCGGCTTGCCGAACCGGCTGCTGCTGTCGGACCGCATCCGCATGGTGATCGCCCAGGCCGCCCGCTCGGGCCAGGGCTTTTCCGTGGCCACCATCGGCCTCGATGGCTTCAAAAAGGTCAACGACGGCCTGGGGCACCCGGTCGGCGACGCCGTGCTGCGCCTGGCCGCGGCGCGCCTGCGCAAGACCCTGCGCGACAGCGACACCCTGGCCCGCGTGGGCGGCGATGAATTTGTCGCCGTGCTGCCCGGCAGCGCCACCGACGCGCAGATCAAGCTGGTGACGGGGCGCCTGCTGGCCACCCTGCAGGCGCCGTTCGAAGTCGAGGGACATACGATCTACGTGGGGGCGTCCGTCGGCGTATCGATTTATCCGCTGCATGCGGAAGACGAAGTGCGCCTGGTGGCGCTGGCCGATGCGGCCATGTCGCGCGCCAAGGAGACGGGCAAGGCCCGCTGCCTCGTCTACAGCCCGCGCCTGAATGGCCCGTCGGAACACGACATTTCTCTGGAAGCGGCCATGTTCCACGCCGTGCGCGAAGGCGAATTCCTGCTCTTCTACCAGCCCATCGTCGACGCGCACACGCGCCAGATCCAGGGCTTTGAAACCCTGATGCGCTGGAAGCACCCTACCCTGGGCCTGGTGCCGCCCGTGCGCTTCATCCCGATCGCCGAGGCGAACGGCCTGATCAACCTGCTGGGCGCCTGGGCCCTGAAGGCGGCCTGCGTGCAGCTCAAGCAGTTCCAGGAAGTGGCCAGGCGGGCGCTGTACATTTCCGTCAACATCAGCCCGCGCCAGTTCCGCAACGATAAATTCCTCGACGTGCTCGACGACGCCATCGCCTTTTCGGGGCTTTCGGGCGAACACCTGGTGCTGGAGATCACGGAAGGCACGCTGATGATCGATCCCGTGCATGCGGAAACCATCCTGTGCAAGATGACGGAGCGCCGCGCGCGCATCGCCATCGACGATTTCGGCACCGGCTATTCCTCGCTGGCCTACCTGAAGCGCTTCCCCATTTCCGTGCTGAAGATCGACCGCACCTTCATCAAGGACTTGCCCGAATCGAGCAAGGACGCGGCCATCTGCAACACCATTCTCGACCTGGCCAAGCACTTGAACCTGTCGGTGGTGGCCGAAGGCGTGGAAACGGAGGAGCAGATGCACTTCATGGAGTCGCGCGGCTGCCAGTACGTGCAAGGCTACCTGACGGGCAAGCCGATGCCGGCCCACGCCGCGCTGTCGGCCTTGAGCGAAAAAACCTATGCGGCGCTGGTGCCCACGCCGCCTGCCAATGAACCGCGCGGAGGTGTGCAATGAATCCCGGTCATTTCACGGCGCCGACCCAGCTCGGCAAAAACACCCTTGACCTGCTGTGGGCGCGCACGCGCCAGCAGGGCGACATGCCCGGCTTCGCCAAAGCCATCAGCGCCATCCTGGGCGCCATGCGCGGCGAGGATGACCACGAATTCGACATCACGCAAACGGTGCTGTCCGACCCTGTCCTCACGCACAAGGTGCTCAGGCTGGCCAACAGCGGCATGTACTCGGCCTTCGGCCAGCGCGTCAACACGGTATCGAAAGCCGTGCTGGTGCTGGGCATCGACGCCATCGGCCACCTGGCGCTGGGACTGAAGCTGATCGAGGAGCTGTCGCAGGCGTCGCCCGACTCCGTCAGCGCCCACGTGGAAATGGAAAAGGCCGTGCTGGCCGGGATGGTGGCGCAGCAGGTGGCCACCAGCGCCGGCAGCCTGCAGGCCGAGCAGGCCGTCGTCTGCTCGATGCTGCACACCCTGGGACGCATGATGGTGACGTTCTACATGACGGACTTCTGGGCCCGCATGCAGGCGCACGCGGGGCCCGGCAACGAGGCGGCCGCCGCGCGCGAAATCCTCGGCCTGTCGCTGCCGGAAGTGGGCTATGCCACGGCCGCCCACTGGGGCTTGCCGCAGCACCTGATCAACGGCATGCGCCCGATGGACCCGTCGCCGGACAACGCGCCCGTCAGCGGCGCCGACTGGATGGCGGGCCTGTCGACCATGGCGGCGCGCTGCGCCGACTCGCTGTGGCACGACGACGCGGCCGGCGCGGCGCAGGTGCACGCGCTGATCGACGATTATGCGGGCACCCTGGGCATCGCGGCGACGGACCTGGTGGTGGCGGTGGACAAGGCCAAGGCCATGGCGGCGGCCGATCTGTCGATCGCGCCCCTGTCGAAACCGGCGGAACGGCGCGCGCGCCAGCTGGCGTCGACGCGCATGCGCGCCGAGGGCAACCGCGTGCTGATCGGCGGCCTGGCCGACCTGCGCGGCGCCATCGGCAGCGCCAGCCCCGGGCAAATGGTGTCGATGGCGCTCGAAACGCTGCACCAGGGCTTCGATTTTTCGCGCTCGGTGGCGTTCGTGCGCAATCACAAGGATCACCTGTATTCGGCCCGCGTCAGCATGGGCGAAGGCATGTCCGACCTGCAGGACCTGATGGTGTTTGGCGACGCGTATGAGCCGAACGTGTTCCACGCGGCCCTCAACAGCGACCGCGTGATCTTCATCGACAATGCGCGCGACCCGAAATTTGCCGCCAAGCTGCCGCAATGGTGGAAAGCGACGCTGTCGGAAGCGCGCAGCTTCGTCGTGCTGCCGCTGTCGGCCAACGGCCACCCCACGGGATTCTTGTACGGCGACTGGGACGACAGCTTCCCGCCGATTCAATTGAACCAGACGGAATTCAACCTGATCAACGATATCCGGGCGTTATTGGTGCAGTCGGTGGAGATGCGCCATCAGCTCGAGCTGGTGGCAAATAAGGTGGCGTGAGAACACCTGACCAAACCTGCTGCGCGTCGGGATAGGCGGCCTGCGATGCTCACCGTACTATCGTACGGTTGCGCTTCTTAGCCACCTCTCCCTTCCGCTCGCTATGGTTTTGTCAGGTGTCGCAAGTGTCGTTGTTAAACGAGAAAACGACCATCCAGGTCGCAGGTCGGATCAGGGCCGCAGGCCCGTGATCCGACAACATTCAGCTTATTTCAACTTAGGCGTCGATACCGACACATCGCCGCATTGCGCGCGGTGCATCAGGGCGTGGTCGATCAGCACCAGCGCCAGCATGGCTTCGGCGATCGGCGTGGCGCGGATGCCCACGCAGGGGTCGTGGCGGCCGAACGTTTCCACCATCACGGGATTGCCCTCCTTGTCAATCGAGCGGCGCGGCGTGCGGATCGACGACGTCGGCTTGATGGCGATCGAGACGCTGACATCCTGCCCCGTCGAGATGCCGCCCAGTACGCCGCCCGCGTTATTGCCGATAAAGCCTTCCGGCGTCAGTTCGTCGCCGTGCTCGGAACCCTTTTGCGCCACCGAATCGAAGCCGGCGCCGATTTCCACGCCCTTGACGGCATTGATGCCCATCATGGCGTAGGCGATGTCGGCGTCGAGCTTGTCGTAGATGGGCTGGCCCAGGCCGACAGGCACGTTTTGCGCGATCACGTCGATGCGCGCGCCGATGGAGTCGCCGTCGCGGCGCAATTGATCCATGGCCGCTTCCATGCGCGCGATCAGATCGGCGTCAGCGCTGGCGGCAAAGAAGGGGTTCGCATGCACGTGGTCCCAGGACTGGAACGGCACGGCAATGTCGCCCAGCTGGCTCATGCAGCCCTTGAACGTGGTGCCGTACTGCTGCAGCAGCCATTTCTTGGCAATCGCCGCCGCGCCCACCACGGGCGCCGTCAGGCGCGCCGAGGAGCGCCCGCCGCCGCGCGGGTCGCGCACGCCGTATTTGTGCCAGTAGGTGTAGTCGGCGTGGCCGGGGCGGAAGCTTTCCGCGATATTGCCGTAATCCTTGCTGCGCTGGTCTTCATTGCGGATCAGTAACGCGATGGGCGTGCCCGTCGTCACGCCCTGGTACACGCCGGAGAGGATTTCCACCGTATCCGATTCCTGGCGCTGCGTCACGTGGCGCGAGGTGCCCGGCTTGCGGCGGTCCAGCTCGGGCTGGATGTCGGCTTCGGACAGGGTCAATCCCGGCGGACAGCCGTCGATCACGCAGCCGATGGCCGGACCGTGCGATTCGCCGAAAGTGGTAACAGTAAACAGCTTGCCAAAAGAATTGCCGGACATAGTAGGAAGTGGTGAGGACTGGAAAACTCAATTCTACCAGCCTGCGGGGCATGCCATGCCGCTAATGCCGCAGCAAGGCCGATATTGCCCCGCTAAAATCGCCATTTTCAAATACCGTGTTTTTTTTCATATAAAAAACACCAAATATGAGTTGCAATCATGCAATTCAAGAAATATTGCCCTACGGAATAGGCTTAAAAAAACATTTTGCTTATTAAATAGCTATATACTTGGACGATGGACCATCAGAAAATGTGCGAGCCTCGGCAGCACCTGAGTGCTACATTTTCGATGCGACCTGAGTGCATCAGAAATGGCCAGGGCTAGGCGCACCGCCGAAGACAGTACGCAAGTACGGCGAGGCGGTGCAACAACGCCATGGACATTTCTGATGTGCTCACATCCCGTACTGAGTCATCCTGGAGAAGCTATACATGCCCGCACCGATCATCCCCCTTGACGCCAACAAGGACGATCACGACGACCTGGTATTCCTCGATGAACAACCAGCGGCGCCGACGACGGCCGCGGCGCGCAGCGTCTGGCGGGTGATGATCATCGACGACGATGAAGACGTCCACTCCACCACCACTTTCGCCCTGGGCAACCTGGAAATGCAGCACCGCCCGCTGGAATTCGTGCATGCGTATTCGGCCGGCCAGGCGCGCGAACTGCTCAAGCATGAAAGCGACATCGCCGTCATCCTGCTCGACGTGGTGATGGAGCAGGACGACGCGGGCCTGCACCTGGTGCGCTACATCCGCGAAACCCTGAAAATGACGGATGTGCGCATCATCCTGCGCACGGGCCAGCCCGGTTATGCGCCGGAAATCGACGCCATCCGCGATTTCGACATCAACGACTACAAGACCAAGTCCGAGTTGACGCGCATAAAGCTGTTTACCACGGTGACGGCGGCCATCCGCTCCTACGAACAGATACGCTCGATCAGCAGCAGCCGGCGCGGCCTGGACCAGATCGTCCACGCCAGCACCCAGCTGATGGCGCTGCACGGCGTGCAGAATTTCTCGGCCGGCGTGCTGGCGCAGATCGCCGACCTGCTGGGCATCCGCGCCGACGGCGTGCTGTGCGTGCAGGACTTGCAGGACAGCGGCGGCAAGGAGCTGCTCGTCGCGGCCTGCACCGGCAGCTTTTCCGGCCTGCCGCACAGCGCCCTGTGCGGCGTGCAGAACCCCCGCGTGATGGCCGCCATCGAGCATACGCTGGCGCAGCGGCGCAATGTGTATGCGCACGACTATGCCACGCTGTATTTCGCCGGCAAGGCCAGCCGCGACGCGGCCGCCTACCTGCTGCTGCCGCGCCCCCTCTCGGCCATCGATGAAAGCCTGCTGGAAGTGTTCTGCAGCAACGTCGCCGTGGGTCTCGACAACGTCGAGCTGGTGTCGCACCTGCATAATGCGGCCTTCTACGATCAATTGTCGAAGCTGCCCAACCGCACGCGCCTGGTGGAAATCCTCGACGCCACCCTGGCCGGTCCGGCGCGCGACGACGCCACCCTGTCGCTGGTCGACCTCGACCACTTTGCCGAAACCAACGACGCGCTGGGCCACCAGTTCGGCGACATGCTGCTCGTCGCCGTGGCGGGCCGCCTGCAAACCCAGCTCGGGCCGCAGCTGACGGTGGCGCGCCTGGGCGGCGACATCTTCTGCGTGCTGGGCGACTCCTCGCAAGTCAATCCGGCCAATATCCTGGCCCTGTTCCAGACCCCGTTCAGCATCGACGGGCAGGACGTGCAATTGTCCGCCACCCTGGGCCTGGTGCGCCTGGGCGAACACACGGGCACGGGCGCCGACGCGCTGAAAGACGCCGACATCGCCCTGAAACGGGCGAAAAGCCAGCAGCGGGCCGGCCACTTCTATTTCTCGCGCAGCATGGGCATCGAGATCCGCGAGCGCGTGCGCATGATGCACGCGCTGCGCACGGCCTTCAGCCAGGACCAGCTGTTTGTCGTCTATCAGCCGCAGATCGACCTGACCACGCGCCGCCCCGTGGGCGCCGAAGCGCTGCTGCGCTGGCAGACGCCGGACGGCAAATTCATCTCGCCCGACCGCTTCATCCCGATTGCCGAGTACTCGGGCATCATCATCGACCTGGGCGAATGGGTGCTGCGCACGGCTTGCCGTGAACTGGTGCTGCTGCGCGAACAGGGCCACCGCAACTTCGTCATGTCCGTCAACGTGTCGCAAGTGCAGTTCCGCCACCCGCTATTTTTGGAAATGCTGCGCGCGGCGCTGGAAGAGACGCAGGCGCCGCCCGAGTTCATCGAGCTGGAAATCACGGAATCGATGGCCATGGAAGAGCCCGATTTATTGATCAAGATGTTGTGGCAGATCAAGCAGACGGGCGTGAGCATCGCCATCGACGACTTCGGCACGGGCTTTTCGTCACTGTCCTACCTGCAGCGCCTGCAGGTTGACCGCCTGAAAATCGACCGCGCCTTCGTCACCGAGATCACCGGCTCCGCGCGCGGCAGCAGCATTGCCGAAATGGTCATCCAGCTGGGCCGCAACCTGGGCCTGGCCGTCATCGCCGAAGGCGTGGAAGACGAGCGCCAGGCGCAGATTTTGCAGGCGCTGGGCTGCCCCATGGCGCAAGGTTTCCTGTTCGCCCGCCCCATGACGGCCACGGCGCTGGGCACCTGGCTGAACAACGAGGCGCTGCAAGGGGCGGCGTAGGCGCCGCCTTGCTCCTTTGCAATACAAAACGCCGGCGGTTGCCGGCGTTGTTTTTACTGCATTATTGCATTTCAGTCTGTTGTTTCGGCCGGCCAGTCGCGGATGTAGGCCTTGAGCATCTGGTTTTCAAAGCTCTGCGCTTCGAGCACGGCGCGCGCCACGTCGTAGAAGGAAATGACGCCCAGCAAGGTCTTGGCATTCATGACAGGCAGGTAGCGCGCATGCTTTTCCAGCATGATGCGGCGCACTTCGTTTACTTCCGTATCGGGCGTGACGGTGATCGGGTGATCGTCCATGTGCTTGCGCACGGTGCCGCCGCCGATCTGGCCCGCGTTTTCATGCAAGGCGTTGAGCACCTCGCGGAAGGTCAGCATGCCGACCAGGTCGCCAAATTCCATGACCACCAGCGAACCGATGTCTTTTTCAGCCATGGTATTGGCCGCGTCAAGCAGGGGCTGGTCAGGCGTGACCGTGTAGAGGATGTTGCCCTTGACTTGGAGAATTTCAGATACTTTCATATTGGCCGTCCTGTCCGCGTGATTGGTATTTTAGTTATTCTAAGCCCTTACTGCGACTGTAGCCTATGCCTGCGGAAAAATCCAGCCTTGCGCGTAATCAAATCGAGGGGGATTGCAAGCAACAAGATGCACTATCAAGACGTCTGGCAAAAACGTAGCGAGCCGATGCGCGGCGTGGCCGGGATGCGCAGTGGTTTTGCTTGGACGTCGTCAGCCTCTGCGGCGGAACCAACCGGCAATGGAAAGACGCTGGCGCGCCGTCGGCAGCACTTCGTGCAGCATCTCGCCCGACAGGAACATGGCCATGCGCCCCGCTTGCGGCAAGATATCCACCTGACCGCCATCGGGGTGCAAGCGCAGCGCGCCGCCGTGCTCGGGCAGCCAGTCCTCGTTCAGGTAGAGCACGACGGACACCGTGCGCTTGTCGTCGTCGCGGAAACGGTCCAGATGAGCCCGGTAAAAGGCGCCCGGTGCGTACAGGGCGAAATGGCTTTCGTACTCGTCCAGCCCCAGGAACAATTCCCGGTTCAGGGTCTGGCGCAGCGCTTCCATGTGCTGCAGATAGCTGTCGCAGGCGCCGGACCTGCCCGTTTCCAGCCATGCGATATGGTCGCCGCGGATATCCGGCTGCAGCAGGGGTGCATGGCCGCTGCCCACGCCGGCGCCCTTCATCTTGCCGCTGAGCATGGATTGCACGCACTCGGCGGCCAGCTGGCGGCTCAGTTCGGGGGGAATGAAATGCTCCTGCATGACCCAGCCTGCGTGGCAGAGGCCGTCGACTATGGAAGGTCCGGGTACGGCAAGGTCGCCGTCGAACGGTAATGCGGGCATACGATTTTCCTGGTGGACATGCAATGAGAGTGCGCCTGAAGTCCAGGATTTCGCTGACGTGCCGCTGCCCGCCTCGCGGCGCACGCGCGAGGGCCGGTGCAGCGCGAAAATCGCTGACCCGATATCCTACCACCGCCGCGCCGCGCCAGTCACTTTTTTTCGACTTCAGGTTACCCTGGGCGCGCGCCGCCACGGCGCCATGCGCCCTGCACGCCCGCCCTTTTGTTCCTTCCTGAAAAAGGTTACGATCTTGCCACTATAAAACTTGGCGGAGACACCATGAGCGGCCCGAAATACCCCGGTTTTGACACCTTGTCCCTGCATGCGGGCGCCGCGCCCGACCCGGCCACGGGCGCGCGCGCCACGCCCATCCATTTCACATCCTCGTTCGCCTTCAAGAGTTCGGAGCACGCGGCCTCGCTATTTAATATGGAGCGGGCCGGCCATGTGTACTCGCGCATCTCGAATCCCACCAACGCCGTGCTCGAAGAGCGCATCGCCGCCCTCGAAGGCGGCGTGGCCGGCATCGCCACGGCCAGCGGCCAGGCCGCCATGCACCTGGGCCTGTCCACCATCGCCGGCGCCGGCTCGCACATCGTTGCCTCGCGCGCCCTGTACGGCGGCTCGCACAATCTGCTGGCATATACATTAAAACGCTTCGGCATCGACACCACCTTCGTCGACCCGCGCGACGTGGACGCCTGGCGCAGCGCCATCCGCCCGAACACGAAAGTGCTGTTCGGCGAAACCCTGGGCAATCCCGGCCTCGACGTGCTGAACATCCCCCAGATTGCCGCCCTGGCGCACGAGCACCAGCTGCCGTTGATGGTCGACTCGACGTTTACCACTCCCTATTTGCTGCGCCCCTTCGAGCATGGCGCCGACCTGGTGTTCCACTCGGCCACCAAGTTCCTGTGCGGGCACGGCACGGCCATCGGCGGCCTGCTGGTCGACGGCGGCATTTTTGATTGGCAGGCGGCCTACGACAAGACGGGCCGCTTTGCCGAACTGTGCGAACCGTATGAGGGCTTCCACGGCATGGTCTTCGCCGAGGAATCGACGGTGGCGCCGTTCGCCCTGCGCGCGCGGCGCGAAGGCTTGCGCGATTTCGGCGCCGTCATGAGCCCGCACAACGCCTTCGCCATCCTGCAAGGCATCGAAACCCTGGGCCTGCGCATGGACCGCCACGTGGCCAACACGCGCAAGGTGGTCGACTTCCTGCTGGCCAATCCGGCCGTGGCATCGGTGTCCTACCCGGAACTGCCGTCGCATCCCGACTATGAACTGGCCAAAACCCTGCTGCCGAAAGGCGCGGGCGCCGTCTTCACCTTCAATCTGCGCGGCGACCGCGCGGCGGGCCAGCGCTTCGTCGACAGCCTGAAAGTATTCTCGCACCTGGCCAACGTGGGCGACGCCAAGTCGCTCGTCATCCACCCCGCCTCCACCACGCATTTCCGCGTGCCCGACGAACAGCTGGAACAGGCCGGCATCACGCAGGGCACCATGCGCCTGTCGGTGGGCCTGGAAGACGCCGACGATTTGATCGAAGACCTGGCCCGTGGCCTGAAACTGTCGCAGAAAGGCGCCTGACATGCTGCTCACCATCGACAACACCGCGGCCTACTGCTACACGGGCGGCAAAGCGTTTGATCCCAATCAACCCACGGCCGTCTTCATCCACGGCGCGCAGAATGACCATAGCGTATGGGCCCTGCAGACGCGCTATTTCGCCCACCACGGCTGGAATGTGCTGGCCGTCGACTTGCCGGGCCACGGCCGCAGCGGCGGCGCGGCAAAGGATACTGTCGCAGAACTGGCGCGCTGGGTCCTGGCCGTGCTGGACACCGCCGGCGCGGCCAGGGCCATGCTCATCGGCCACAGCATGGGCTCACTGATCGCGCTGGAAGCGGCGCACCTGGCGCCGGATCGCGTCAGCCACCTGGCCATGCTGGGCGCCACCTATCCGATGAAAGTCTCGCCGGCCCTGCTGGAAACGTCGCTCAACGATGAACAGGCGGCCATCGACATGGTCAATATCTGGTCGCACTCGTCGATCGCGCAAAAGCCGTCGTTTCCCGGCCCCGGCTTTTACGCCATGGGCGGCGCGCGGCGCCTGAAGCAGCGCATCGCCGCCCTCAACCCCGATCACGTGTTTCATACGGATTTTTTTGCCTGCAATGCCTACGCGAACGGCGAAATCGCCGCCGCTTCGGTACACTGCCCGACTTTATTCATTTTCGGCGCGCGCGACATGATGACGCCGCCCAAGTCGACCCGGCTGCTGACAGCGGCCATCGCGCATGGCACGGTGGTGCAGGTCGACAGCGGACATGAATTGATGGCCGAGCAGCCGGACGCCGTGCTCGACGCGCTGTTTGCGTTTGCGCAAACGGCAGCGGCATGAACGCTTTTTTTAGGATAGATGCACATGTTGTTGAATACCCTGTTCGATGAATTGACCGGCCGCGGCAGCGGCACGGAGGCGGAGCGGCATGAACGCTACAACTGGCTGCAACAGCTGCGTTTCAATAACCCGCAGGCGGACGAAAACGGCCCCATGGCCGGCATCCCCGGCCACCACTGGTTCCGGCTGCCGCAGGCGCTGACAGTGGCGGGCCAGGCGAGCGACCTGCTGGTCGGCACCCTGAACGCCCAGTACCTGGTCTTCGCGGGCCGCCACGCGGCCGCGTTTGCGGCCGAACTGGGCCTGCAATACGATGCCAACAACCGCATCGACCGCCCCGGAGGCCTGGACGAACTGCTCGACGCCTATGAAGAGCAGGCGGACGGCAGCTGGAGCACCCTGCCGAACGAAGCGCCAGCGCCGCCGCTGGCGGGCTGGGACGATGTGTACTTCCGCGTGCGCGACCTGAGCGACGGCAAGGCCATCCAGAGCGTGACCACCATCGCCTACGAAAGCAGCCGCTTTCCAGGCTACACCCTGCTGGGCACGACCCTGGTGGGCGCCGGCGCCATCGCCCACGACGACGAGACGGCGGCATATTTGCAGCAAATCTTCGCCGACTGGGCCATCCAGCGCGAATGCGCCGATGTCTGTCTGCCAGCGCAGGAACCGTGGCCCCACGCGCCGCGCCAGACGCCGCCCGCGCCTTTCGCTACCCCCTTCGATTTTGCCCGCAACCTGGCCTATCTTGACGTCCTGCTGGCCGCCTACGGACGCGCGCAGGCACAGGCGGAAATCGATGGCGGCGATGACGCCTACTGGGCGTGCGCCGCCGCCAGCGTGGCTTACCAGATATTCTCGCTGCGCTACACGGCCGGCCTGCCCTTGCCTGACGTGGAGACGGCGCTGGAAGCGGCCGTCGCCGCCTGCGAAACGGCGCGCGCGGCCCTGGCCGCCGCCTACGATGACGATGCCTTGCCCGCCTTTGATTTCGAACAATTGACGGATTACGCGCGCAACCTGCAGTTGCTGGGCGCGGCCCTGCTGTTCGGCCGCCACGACCTGGCCAAGCGCCTGGCCGCCCTGCAGACGGCCTTCGATGGCGAAGACGGCGTGGTTGAGGCGCTGCTGTCGACCATCGATGCGCAGCGTCCCGCCGTCGACGAATGGTATTTCGCCGAACCCTATTCCGCCCTGTTCGAGTGCCTGGACGCGGACGACCCAGCGCAGCGACTCGAACACCTGCGGCACTACCTGGCCCGCTGGCATGGCGCGCTGGTGCACGAAGACTGGTTCAACGGCCATTTGCGCGCGCAAGGCCTGGGCGGCTATTACGGCCTGTGGGCCTTCGAGGCAGCCGCCGTGGCCAAGCACCTTGGCCTAGAGCGCAGCGCGCTGGCCCACTGGGTGATGCCGCCCACGCCCTGAATGCCCCGTTTACTTTTAGATAAATATCAATGATCAATACCGCAGCCCTGTTCAGTACCGCATTCTTACCCGGCCAGGACGGCTTCGACACCGAGACGATCACGGGCTTGGCTGAATGGCGGCTGGACGTGCCCGTGCTGTTCAAGCTGCTCATCGGCGCCGGCACGCAAGCCGTCGCCTGGCCCATCTACGGCGATGGCGAAGACTGCCCCTGCGTGCTGGCCGCGCCGATGGCGCAGGCGCAGGCGAGCTGGCAAGCATTATCCACGCTCATGGACCGGCCGCGCGACGCGGCCGCCATCGTCGCGCGCGGCGCCATCAGCAGCCTGCTGGCGGGCGGCCAGCCGTGGCTGATCCTCGATTGCGTGCAGCTGATCCCCCACGATATCGGCACGCCGGAATACGCGGCCGGACTCGACGCCCTGCGCGCCGAAGCGCACGCCCTGCATGCCGCCCTGCTGCGCGGCGACAAGGCAGCGCTGGCGCCCCTGCTGGCCGCCGGCGCCGCCTCGCCCGCCACCGGCTACTGGTCGGCCACGGTCGAGGCGCAGCTGGCCGATGTCGAGGAACTCGGCGCGGACGCACTGCCTTTCCTGCAAGGCCTGGAAGTGATGGGATGGGAGGAGGACGCGCTGTGCTATGCAGTCAGCGCCGCCGCTGAACCGGACGTCACCGGCCTGGTCACGCCCTATGGCCGCTGGATCGTGCCGCTGTCGCAGCGCTATGTGGAGCTGGGCGTTTACTACGCGGACGATGGATGGATCACCTTTGCCACGGCGGACGCCCCCGATGCACACGGCGTGCTGGACCTCAACGGCACGGTGGTGCTGCCGCCGTCCCCCGGCGCCCTGTACGTCATCAGCCCCCATCTGGTACAGCAAATCGCCCTGGACGGCGCCAGCCGCTTGCTGCGCCTGCCCGACGGCGCGCCGCTCATCGACAGGGTGGATAACATGTGCCAGCGCGACGACGGCTTGATCGACATCGAGCGCCAGACAGGCGAGACAAACGATGACGACAGGCGCAATGTGCATGGCGTGATCGACAAGATGGGCAAGGTTATCGTGCCGCCCGCTTACTGCTCCGTGCAGGATTTCGGCACGAAGAAAAAAATCGCCATCGTCAGCCAGCGCGTGGCCGGGCGCTTCCTGTTTGGGCTGATCAATAGCCAGGGCGAGCTGCTGGCGCCCTGCCAGTACGAAGCCATCGACTGCGCCACCACCTCGTCGCCGCCCAAATTGCGCAAGAACCTGATCTTCGCCATCGATGCGCAGGGCCTCGCGTGCATGCTGGCCCTGGACGGAAAACCGGCGTTTACGCCCTTGTATCCGCCCGCCCACCATCTGCGCGGCGTGGCCGTGCAAAGCGACTTTTTATACGTGGTCAACGATGGCATGGCCTGGAGCATGGATTTCGCGGGCCAGTTGCTGGAACAGTTCGACACGGTGGAAAACTTCAAGGCGGCCATCGCGGCCCAGTTGAGCGAGGCCATGGGGCTGGGCAAGCAAAAGCCCGAGAAACAGGCCGCCAAGCGCCGCAGCTTTACGCCGGCGCAGATCCTGGCACAGGCCGACCGCGAGCAGCTGCGCGCCCTGGCCGCGATGCTCTTGCTGGGCGATGCGGCACTGGCCGCGCGCTGCGTGGACATCACCCTGGAAGAGCTGGCGGAAGACGACCCGGAAGAGGAATACGAAGGCGATACGCCCGAGGCGGCCTGTTTCTTCCTGCTCTGGTCCACGGCCGCCGATGCGCTGGGCCACGGCACCACCCTGGACTGGAAAGCCGTCGATGAAGTGCCGCGCATCGCCCAGCATATCGGCCTGCCAGCACTGCGCGATTTTGCCTGGACGGAGCGCAAGGATGGCGACGCGATGGCCGACGGCCTGGCCGCCATCGCCGCCCACCTGGCGCCCCATCATCTGCGCCTGGTCAACATGCACGGTGGCGAAGACACGTATTATCTGGGCGTGGTGCGGGCGCAGGACGCAGCCGCGTTCAGCAAGGCGGCCTTGCAGGCGACCCTGCGGCCGGTGCTGCTGTGACGGCTTGCCAGCCCGTCTGCTGATATTGCACCCGGCCGGCAACATGGCGCGCCGTTGCCGGCCAGGGGCGTCCTTACTTGACGGAGCGATCGAACAGCGCCTTGTCAAAACGCAGGGTAATGACTTCGGTATCGTCCGGCTTGCCTGGCTTGCGGCCGTCTTCACCGGGGTAGTTCGTGTCAATTGCCACGACCAGCGTGTGGGCATCGAGGACTTCAACGCTCTCCACCGAGTCGAAAGGCATGCTGAACTTACCCACGGGCATATTGCTCGCCTGCCCGCCGATGCCTTTGGGGTCGGCGATGTTCAGCAAGTCCACCAGCAGCGTTTTCCTGAGGGCGCCATCAGCCTCTTTCTCCTTCAGGTCGACCAGGTACAGGCGCTTGATCACGGCCTTGGTGCCCCAGAAGCCGTCGCGCTCGATCAGCACGAACTTGCTGCCGCCGACATTGCTCATGTCGCCGATCACGACGCCATTATCCTTGGCCGCGCCATCCTTGCGGTACACGAGGTTCTTGCCCGTGTAGCGCATGGCGGCGGGGTCGAACTCGAAGATGTTCAGGTAGCGCTCGTCCGCGGCAACGGGCCGCAGCGATGGGTCGCTTGGCGCCGCTTCCGGCACCGCGTAGAGCAGGCTGCGGTCGGCGTTATAGGCCAGGCTTTCGAAGCCGCGGCTGCCTGACAGGGTGATGCTGGTGCCCTTGGCCAGCACTTCCGGATTGGCCGGGCTGCGCAGGAAGGGATGGGGAACAGGATCGCCCATGAGCGTGCCGTTTTTGTCGAAGTGCAAGATATACGGACCGAACTCCTCGCCCACGAAGTAAGTGCCATCGGCGGCGCGCGCGAGCGATTCAATGTCGAAGTCAAAACCGGTCAGCAGGCGGCCCGCGCGAATGCGCGCATCGACGGCGATACCGCTGTCGGAAAAGACCAGCCCGCCGGAGGTGTTGCTCGGGTAGTTGACATAGTCGGCCGTGATTTTCAGATCGACGCCCTTGCCGTCGTTTAAGAAACCCCTGGCGTCGTTGAAGGCCAGGAAGCTGTTGATCTTGATGCTGCCCGGCGTCTTGCTGGCGTCTGCATCCGTGCGGAAGTTGATGCTGACGTTATACAGGCCGAGCACGAAATCGGCCGAATTGCCCTTGGCGCCGTAGCCATTGTCGGCCATGGCAGTCCAGTTGCCGTCGTCATTCCTCAGCAGAGCGGAAAAGCCAGGAATCGGCACGCCATTGGCAAACGGCGGGCTGACGCCAAGCGCCGCGGCCGTGAACTGTCCGGAAATCGGCCCCGGCCAGCGCGCCGTGTCAGGCAACGCTGCCCAGCCGACAAGCTGGTGCGGCAGTCCCTCCCCCTCCTTGGGCACCGCGTCGGGAGCTGCAGAGGAACTGCCGCCGCAGGCAGCCAGCATGCCGCTGACCATCACGATGGCCAAGCCGCGGCACCAATTCAAACCGCTCAAATGACAACGCATATTTGCTTCCTCTACAAGATGAATGGAGAGGAAAGCTTACCGGCCTTCGGTGACCAGTCTATGACATGCGTCGCTATCGCGCGGGGCAGATGCAGGCAGCGCGCGCACCGCCCGGGCCCGTCAATTGCAGCGCACTTCCCCGAAATGCTGCGCCAGGCTCAGGCCCAGTCCCTGCTCCACGGCGTTTTCCACCTGCGCGGCCAGCGCGGCAGCCTCTTCCGCCGCCTTGATGTCGCGCTCGTTGGTGGAGCCGGCCGGATAGCCGGAGTTCACGCGCATGCCGCCGAAGACGAACAGGCGGTAGACGTCGGCCAGCGTAATGCGGTTGACGTTGCCCAGCAAGACCCAGTGGTCGGAACTGTCGGCCACGCGCTTGCCCCACTGCACGCGCACGGCGCCATCCACGTTGACTCGTCCCACCCAGCCCTGCTGCACCATCTTGTCGAGCAGGGTTTCCATTTCCTCGAAGCCCAGGCGCGTGCTGCGGCGGATCTCGGCCGCGCCCACCAGGGCCGAGTCGGCGCAGTGGCAGGCGCGGTGCAGCACTTTCAGGATGGCGACGGCGTCGACGAATTCGCTGCCGGGCGCCGCCTCGTACCACCAGCGCTCGTATTTCACGACGGGCAGCGCCGCCACCAGCAAGGCGCCCACCAGCGTGATCATCCAGCTCAGGTATATCCACACGAGGAAAAGCGGCAAGGCGGCCAGTGCGCCGTAGATGCGCGAATACGTGGGAAATTCCTGGATGAACTCGCCGAAGCCGCGTTTCGCCACCTCAAAGGCCAGCGCTGCCAGCAAGCCGCCCCAGGCCGCGTCGCGCCAGTCCACGTCGCGGTTCGGCACGGCGATGTACAGCAAGGTGAAGGCCAGCATGGTCAGGCCGACCGACACCAGCGTATAAAACACGGCGCCGAGGAAAGGCACGGCGCCCACCACGCCGCTGGTGGCCATGAAGACGCGCGACGTCACCGTCAGCGACACGCCCACCAGCAGCGGGCCCAGGGTGACGATGGCCCAGTAGACAAGCAAACGCTTGGTCCAGCGGCGTTCCTGGCGCACGCGCCAGATGCGGTTGAAGACGCGCTCGATCAAGCCCATCATGCCTACCGACGTGACGATCAGGGCGCCCGCGCCGATGGCCGACAAGCGCGTGGCCTTCGAGGCAAATGTCGTCAAATAACCGAGGATGGTGTTCGAGATGCCCTTGGGCATCACGCTTTGCACGAAATAGTCTTCCAGCGCGTGGCGGAAGGTATTAAACAGGGGGAAGGTGGTGAAAATGGCCAGCGCCAGCGTGAGCAGGGGCACCAGCGCGAACACGGTGGCGAACGTCAGGCTGCCGGCCACCTGCGGCAGGCTCTCCTCGCGCACGCGGCGGCGCGCGAACTGCAGCAGGTCGCGCGTTTCGGACCAGGTCAGGCCGCGCACGGCGGCCAGTCCCATGCTCAGGGCGCGCCACAGGTATTGAAAGATGGGGAATATATATTTTGAAAACATGTGCAAAATCAGAACGGCGCCATGACAGCAGTCGTATCAGGCTGTAAAGCGCCCTATAATACCAATGATGAAGCCAACCAATCTGATTATTCTCGTATTGTTTTATTCACGCCATGGCGCCACGCGCCAGTTGGCCGAGCTGATTGCCCAGGGAGTGGAAAGCGTGCCCGGTTGCGACGCCCGCCTGCGCACCGTGCCCGCCGTCTCCACGGTGGCCGAGGCCACGGCGCCCGAGGTGCCGCCGGACGGCGCGCCCTACGTGGAACTGGACGACCTGCAGGAATGCGCAGGCCTGGCCCTGGGCTCGCCCACGCGCTTCGGCAACATGGCCGCCGCCATGAAGTACTTCTGGGACGGCACGGCCAGCGACTGGCTGGCCGGCAGCCTGTCCGGCAAGCCCGCCTGCGTGTTCACGTCCACGGGCAGCCTGCACGGCGGCCAGGAATCGACCTTGCTGTCGATGATGATCCCCCTCTTCCACCACGGCATGCTGGTCATGGGCCTGCCCTACACGCACCCGGAACTGATGACCACCTCCACCGGCGGCTCGCCCTACGGCGCCACGCACTGGTCGGGCATCGCCGGCGACAAGGCCGTCAGCGACGATGAAAAGCGCCTGGCCGTGGCCCTGGGCCGGCGCCTGGCGGAAAACGCCGTGAAACTGGCGGGCGCATGATGCACGGCGTTCTGCACAAGTATTTTCACTGGGGCGCCATCGCCAGCCTCGCCACCCTGATCGTCTGGTGCCTGGCGTGGGAAACCGTCGTCGCGCCCCTGCATCCGGGCGGCTCCTGGGTGGCCCTGAAAGCGGCGCCCCTGCTCATCCCCCTGTATGGCGTCATCAAGCGCGACGTGTATACCCTGCAATGGTCGTCGATGGTGATCCTGCTGTATTTTACCGAGGGCGTGGTGCGCGGCTACAGCGACACGAACCCTGCCTCGGCCCTGATGGCCTGGGGCGAGGCGGCCATCGTCTGCCTGTATTTTGTCTGTGCCGTGCTGTATCTGCGCCCGTATAAAAAGGCAGCCAGGCGCATGGCCAGGGAACTGCTGGAAAAAGTGAATAAAGTGAGCATCAAGAAATGAGTCTACAGCCCATGCATGACCAAGCCGACTTCCTCGCCGCCTGCCGCGCCCTGCTGGGCGGCAGCTACGTCCTCACCGAGCATGCCGACATGGCACCCTTCCTCACCGACTGGCGCGACCGGTTTACGGGCAAGGCGCTGGCCGTGCTGCGTCCCGCCAGCGTGGACGAAGTGGCCGGCGTGCTGCGCGCCTGCGCGCAATGGAAGATTCCCGTCGTGCCGCAGGGCGGCAATACGGGCCTGGTGCTGGGCAGCATTCCCGACGCGGCCGGCACGGCCGTCGTGCTGTCGCTGGCGCGCCTGAACGCCATCCGCGCGCTCGACCCCGTCAACCGCACCATCACGGTCGACGCCGGCTGCATCCTGCAAACCATCCAGGAAGCGGCGGCCGCCGCCGGCTGTTTGTTCCCCTTGTCGCTGGCGGCCGAAGGCAGCTGCACCATCGGGGGCAACCTGGCCACCAACGCGGGCGGCACGGCCGTCTTGCGCTACGGCAATACGCGCGAGCTGTGCCTGGGCCTGGAAGTGGTCACGCCGCAGGGCGAGATCTGGAGCGGCTTGCGCGGTTTGCGCAAGGACAATACCGGCTACGACTTGCGCGACCTCTACATCGGCGCTGAAGGCACCCTGGGGGTCATTACCGGCGCGGTCATGAAACTGTATCCGCAGCCGAAGGCCTGCATCACGGCGCTGGCCGCCATGGACTCGCCCGCCCACGCCCTGCGCTTGTTAAGCCTGATGCAAGACCATTGCGGCGCCAGCCTGACGGGATTTGAACTGATGTCGCAGTATTGTTTGCAACTGGTAGCCGAGCAGTTCCCCCAGCTGCCGCGCCCTTTCGCGCAGCAGCACGGCCAGTATGTGCTGCTCGAGCTGTCCAGCAGCCAGTCCGAGGCGCACGCCGTGGAACTGCTGGAAGCGAGCATCGGCGCGGCCCTGGAAGAAGAGTTGATCGCCGACGCCGTCGTCGCCAGCTCCGTGGCGCAGTCCGAAGGCCTGTGGCAGCTGCGCGAACATATTCCGCTGGCGCAGGCGCAGGCGGGCAAGAACATCAAGCACGATATCTCGCTGCCGATTTCCCGCATCGCCGACTTCATCGCCGTCGCGGATGCGGCCCTTGAGTCAGCCTTCCCCGGCTGCCAGCTCGTGTGCTTCGGCCACCTGGGCGACGGCAACCTGCATTACAACGTGGCGCCGCCAGCCGGCATGACGGACACGGTATTCCTGTCCAACCAGGACGCCATCAACCGCATCGTGCATGACCGGGTGGACAGCTTTGGCGGCTCGATTTCGGCAGAACACGGCATCGGCGCCCTGAAAAAGGCCGATCTCGCCCACTACAAGTCGCCGCTGGAACTGCGGCTGATGCGCGCCGTGAAGCAGGCGCTGGACCCGCAAAACATCATGAATCCGGGGAAAATCCTGTGAAAGCGCCGTCCATCCTGCTCTGCGCCATGGCCTTGCTGGCCGGCTCCGCCAGCGCGCAGGGCGTCTACAAATGCGTGAAGGACGGCCAGACCAGCTACAGCGAAACGCCGTGCACGGACGGGCAGCTGCAGATCATCGAAGTGCCGCCGCCACCGGCCGCCGTCGACAAGGGCGCGGCCACGCGCCAGGAGCGGGTGGCCAGCCAGCTGGAATCGGCGCGCAGGCAGCGCGAGCAGCTGGAAGACCAGGCGCGCGAGCGGGCCGCCAGGCAGAAGGAAATATATGACAAGCACTGCGCCCAGCTGCGCCTTGAGCAGAAATGGGCGGCGCAGGACGCCGTCGGCGCCGGTGATAAAACCCGCAATGCGGCGCAGCTGAAGGCGCGGCGCGCCGGCGAGCGCCTGGCCGTCGAATGCCTGAATTGAGCGTGCCAGAGGCAAAGCGGACGTCGCAAGGCCTGCTGTCGCGCTGGCTGCTGCTGGGCGAATGGCGCGCGCATCCCGTGCGCGCCGTCGTCGCCATCCTGGCCATCGCCGTCGGCGTGTCGCTGGGCTTTGCCATCCATTTGATCAACGCGGCCGCCTTCAATGAATTTTCCACGGCCGTGAAAAGCCTGTCCGGCCAGGCCGACGTGCAGGTGGCAGGGCGCGAAGCGCTGTTCGACGAAGCCGTCTATCCGTGGCTGGCGCAGCGCGACGGCGTGGCCGTGGCCTCGCCCGTGCTGGAACTGCAGGCGGGCGTGACCGGCAAAAGCAGCAACGATGGCGCCCCGCTGCACATCCTGGCGCTCGACGTCTTCCGCGCCGGCTTCATCTCGCCCGACCTGATCGGCGCGCCGGCCGAGGGCCAGCCCTTCGACACCCTGTCCGACGACGCCATCTTCCTGTCGCCGGCCGCCTTGCGCTGGCTCAATCTGGCGCAGGGCGACAATCTGTCCCTGCAAGCGGGGGCGGGCAGCGTCTCCCTGCGCGTGGCCGGTTCGCTGCAGCGCGCGCGCGCCGGCCAGCGCATCGCCGTGATGGATATCGGCGCGGCGCAGTGGCGCTTCAACAAGCTGGGCAAGCTGTCGCGCATCGACTTGAAACTGCGCCAGGGCGTCAACCGCGACGCCTTCCAGGCCGCATTGGCGAAGGAACTGGAAGCGCGGTACCCGGGACGCTTCCAGGTGGGCCAGCCCAACGACGACAAGCAGAATAGCCGCAACAATAACCTCAGCCGCGCCTACCGGGTCAACCTGACGGTGCTGGCCCTCGTCGCCCTGTTTACGGGCGCCTTTCTGGTCTTTTCCACGCAGGCGCTGTCCGTCATCCGTCGCCGCAGCCAGTTCGCGCTGCTGCGCGTGCTGGGCATGGAGCGGGGAACCTTGCTAGGCCAGGTGCTGCTCGAGGGCGCCAGCCTGGGCGTCGTCGGCGCTGGCCTGGGCATCGCGGCAGGCTATGCCATGGCCGCCGTGGCCCTGCGCTTTTTCGGCGGCGACCTGGGCGCCGGCTATTTCGCGGGCGTGCAGCCGCAGGTGCAGTTCACGCCCGTCGCCGCCTTCGTCTACTTTGCCCTGGGCCTGGGCGTGGCCTTGCTGGGCTGCGCTGCGCCCGCGCTGGAAGCGGCCCGCGCCGCCCCCGCCATCGCCCTGAAATCAGGCAGCGAGGAAGTGGTGACGACGCGCCTGGCGAAAACCTGGCCCGCACTGGCTTGCCTGCTGCTGGCCGGCGCATTGACCCTGCTGCCGCCCGTGTTCGAGCTGCCCCTGTTCGGCTACCTGTCCATCGCGCTGCTGCTGATCGGGGCCATCGCCCTGATGCCGCAGCTGGCGGCCGTCGTCTTCCGCGCCCTGCAAGCCGCCTGGCTGCGCACGCAAGCGAGCCAGCACGCGCCCGTGCGCAGCCTGACCCTGGCGCGCCTGGCGAACGCCTCGGGCCAGGCCGGCATCGCGCTGGGCGGCGTGCTGTCAAGCTTTAGCCTGATGGTGGCCATGGCCATCATGGTGTCGAGTTTCCGCGTCTCCGTCGACGACTGGCTGCTGCAGATTTTGCCGGCCGACGTGTATGCGCGCACCTCGGCCAGCAGCACGGCGGCCCTGAATCCGCGCGAACAGGATGCCATCCGCGCCCTGCCCGGCCTGGCCAGGGTGGATTTCCAGCGCGTGCGCAGCCTGTCCCTGGCCGCCGAGCGCCCGAACGTGATCCTGCTGGCACGCCCCATCAATCTGCGGGACCCGGGCAAGAGCATGGTGCTGGTGGGCGACACCCTGCCCGTGCCGGCTGGCCAGAGGCCCGTGTGGCTGTCCGAAGCGGCGGCCGACCTGTACCGCCACCGGCCGGGCGAGCGCATCGCATTGCCGCTGGCGGGCGGCCTGCACACGTTCTTCATCGCCGGCGTCTGGCGCGACTATGCGCGCTCCTCCGGCGCCATCCAGATGCCGCTGGACGACTACCGCGCGCTGACGGGCGACATGGACGTGAGCGACGCGGCCCTGTGGCTGGCCAAGGATGCCACGGGCGAGCAGCTGCAGCAGCGCCTGAAAGCGCTGCCCTTCGGCGCCAGCCTGGAAGTGTCGAACCCGTCGGCCATCCGCGCCCTGAGCCTGCAGATCTTCGACCGAAGCTTCGCCGTCACCTATCTGCTTGAAGCCATCGCCATCGTCATCGGTCTGTTCGGCGTGGCCGCCACGTTCTCGGCGCAAACGCTGGCGCGCGCCCGAGAATTCGGCATGCTGCGCCATGTGGGCGTGACGCGCGGGCAGATTTTAGCCATCCTGGCGCTGGAAGGGGGCGCGCTGACGGCGCTGGGCATCGCCACCGGTTTTGTCCTGGGCCTGTTGATCAGCTTTGTGCTGGTGTTCATCGTCAATCCGCAATCGTTCCACTGGACCATGCAGCTGCACCTGCCCTGGCCGTTGATCGCCACCGTGGCCGCGGCCCTGCTGGCGGCCGCCGCCCTCACTGCCCTCATCGCGGGGCGCCAGGCGCTGTCCGCTGGCCCCATCCGCGCCGTCAGGGAGGACTGGTAATGCGCCGTTTGACTTGTTTATTGTTGTTCTGCAGCGCCGCCGCCGTCGCCGCGCCGCCCGCCTTCGCCCCCGTCACGCCGCTGGCGGCCGGCCAGACCCTGCGCATGCCGCACGATTTCGGCGCCCACCCTGCCTACAAGACGGAGTGGTGGTACGCCACGGGCTGGGTCAAGACCGCCGGCGGCGAGCAGCTGGGCTACCAGGTGACCTTCTTTCGCAGCGCCACCGCTGCCGATGCGATGAATCCCAGCGCCTTCGCGCCGAAACAGCTGATCATCGGCCATGCCGCCCTGTCCGACCCGAAAGTGGGCAAGCTGCTGCACGACGAGAAAAGCGCGCGCGAAGGTTTCGGCCTGGCCTACGCCAGGGTGGGCGACACGGACGTGAAACTCGACGGCTGGCGCATGCAGCGGCAAAAGGACGGCAGCTACCGGGTCAGCCTGGCCGCGCGCGATTTTTCACTGCAGCTGACCCTCGCGCCCACGCAGGCCGTGCTGCTGCAAGGCGTTGGCGGCTACTCGCGCAAGGGCGCCCGGCCCGCGCAATCGAGCTACTACTACAGCGAGCCGCAGCTGCGTACCACGGGCACGATCGCCCGCGCGGGCGGCAAGGCAGAAGCCGTGACGGGCGCCACCTGGCTCGATCACGAGTGGTCGAGCCAGGTGCTTGATGCGGATGCCAGCGGCTGGAACTGGATAGGCGCCAACCTCGACGACGGCGGCGCCCTGATGGCCTTCCAGATCCGCAGCAAGACAGGTGCTAAACTATGGGCGCACGCGACATGGCGCGATGCGTCCGGCAAGATGACGCAGTACGCGCCCGGCGATGTCGATTTCACGCCCACGCAGCTGTGGCGCTCGCCGCGCACGCAGGCCGAATACCCGGTCGCCACCGAGATCCGCACCGGCGCCATGCGCTGGCAGATCAAGCCCTTGCAGGCAGACCAGGAACTCGATTCGCGCCGCTCGACGGGCGCCGTCTACTGGGAGGGCGCCGTGACGGTGGCGCGCGACGGCCAGCCCGTGGGGCGCGCCTACCTGGAAATGACGGGCTACGTGCAGCCGATGAAGTTATAAGCAATTGTGAACATGTAAGACCGGATACAGTACCTACCAAGCGAAAACCAATGACAACCAGTACAGATACAGGCAATACCAGCAGCACAGCGACAAGCGCAGCCCCTTCCCCCGACACCGGCGCCAGCCGTGAACTGAAAAAAGGCAGCCTGGCGGCCTTCAAGGGCTTGCTGCCCTTTCTGACGCCGTACCGCAAGCAGTTCTTCCTGGCCGGTATCGCGCTGGTGGTGGCCGCCGCCTCCACCCTGGCCATCCCCGCCGCCTTCAAGCAGATGATCGACCTCGGTTTCGGCGGCGCGGCCGGCTCGAAAAGCATCCAGCATGTCGACCTGGTGTTCCTCGCCCTGTTCGGCGTGGCGTCCATCCTGGCCTTGGCCACGGCGGCGCGCTTTTATACCGTGTCGTGGCTGGGCGAACGGGTCACGGCCGACATCCGCAGCGCCGTGTACCGCCACGTCGTCACGCAAAGCCCCCAATTCTTTGAAACCACGCAGACGGGCGAAGTCCTGTCGCGCATCACCACCGACACGACCCTGATACAGGCCGTCGTCGGCACCAGCATCTCCATGGCGCTGCGCAACGTGCTGCTGTTCCTCGGCGGCCTGGTGATGCTCTTCGTCACCAGCGCCAAGCTGGCCGGCATCATCATCGGCCTGTTGATCCTCGTCGTCGTGCCCATCATCGTCTTTGGCCGCAAGGTGCGCAAGCTGTCGCGCGATTCGCAGGACCGCATCGCCGACGCCTCGGCCATGGCCGGCGAAATCCTCAACGCCATGCCCACCGTGCAGGCGTTTACGCACGAGAAGATCGAATCGAAGCGCTTTGGCGACTCGGTCGAAGGCGCTTTCATGACGGCCATGCGCCGCATCCGCGCGCGCGCCCTGCTCACCGTGATCGCGATTTTGCTGGTCTTCGGCACCATCGTCTTCGTCCTGTGGCTGGGCGCGCGCGCCGTGCTGGAAGGCGCGATGACGGGCGGCGACCTGGGCCAGTTCATCCTGTACGCCTCCATCGTGGCCGGCGCCATCGGTGCGTTGTCCGAAGTCATGGGCGAAGCGCAGCGCGCCGCCGGCGCCACCGAGCGCCTGCTGGAATTGATGGCCGTCAAATCGGAAATCGAGTCGCCGGCCACGCCCCTGCCGCTGCCCGCGCGCGCCGCGAATGGCGCCGCCTTGACATTGACCGACGTCATGTTTTCGTATCCGTCGCGCCCCGACACCCACGCGCTCGACCACGTCAGCCTCGACATCCGCGCCGGCGAAACGGTGGCCGTCGTCGGCCCTTCCGGCGCCGGCAAGACCACCCTCTTCCAGCTGTTTTTGCGTTTTTATGACCCGCAAAGCGGCAGCATCCGCCTCGACGGCGTCGACATCAAGCAGCTCGACCTGCACACCCTGCGCGATGCCATCGGCATCGTGCCGCAGGATACGGTAATCTTCTCGGCCGATGCCATGGAAAACATCCGCTACGGCCGCGCCGGCGCCAGCGACGAGGAAGTCATCGCGGCCGCAAAAATGGCGGCCGCCCACGAATTCATCGAGCGCCTGCCGAACGGCTACAAATCCTTCCTCGGCGAACGGGGCGTGCGCCTGTCCGGCGGCCAGCGCCAGCGCATCGCCATCGCCCGCGCCCTGCTGAAAAACCCGCCGCTGCTGCTGCTCGACGAAGCGACCAGCGCGCTGGACGCGGAATCGGAACGCCTGGTGCAAAAGGCGCTGGAAGCGGCCATGCTGGGCCGCACCACCGTCATCATCGCGCACCGCCTGGCCACCGTGCAGCGGGCCGACCGCATCGTCGTCATGGAAGACGGCAGGATCGTCGAAACGGGCACGCATGCGTCGCTGGTCGCGCTCGGGGGCATCTATGCCAATCTTGCCGCACTGCAATTCCATCACGTACAGCTCAATCCAGCGGAATAATCATGAACGCACTTTTCCACGCCAACCTGGGCATCACCGATTTCTGGACCTTTTTACTGGGGACCATCTTCATCGTCATCCTGCCCGGCCCCAATTCCATGTACGTGCTGTCGGTCGCCGCCCAGCGCGGCGTGCGGCCCGCCTACCAGGGCGCCTTCGGCATCTTCGCCGGCGACCTGATACTGATGGTGCTGTCGGCCTGCGGCGTGGCCTCGCTGCTGAAAGCCAGCCCGGCCCTGTTCTATGTCGTGAAATACATCGGCGCGGCCTACCTGGGCTGGATCGGCCTGCAGATGCTGATAGGCTGCTGGCGCAAGCTGCGCGCGCCCGCTCCCGCCGAAGGCGAGGCGGCGGCCGCGGCTGCCCCCGTCAAGGAAAGCGAGCCGTTCCGCAAGGCCCTGATCATCAGCCTGATGAATCCGAAGGCCATCCTGTTCTTCATCTCGTTTTTCATCCAGTTCGTCGATCCGGCCTTCCCGAACCCCGTGCTGTCCTTCATCGGGCTGGGCCTGATCTGCCAGGTGATCAGTTTTACCTATCTGACGGCCATCATCTTTGTCGGCGCCCGCCTGGCCGAGACCTTCCGCCGCCGTCGCCGCCTGTCGGCAGGCATGGGCGGCGGCGTGGGCGCCATGTTCATCGGCTTTGGCGCGAAACTGGCCACGGCCACACTGTAACTGTACCGGAGATGCGCCGTGACCGCCTTGACCGAGATTGAACTGCGACAGCGTTGCCACACCGTCCTGCCGGGCCACCGCCAGCCCGCCCCAAGCGCCACCTTCGCCGCCATGGCCGCCTGGTGCGAGACGAACGGCATCGCGCACGACACCTACGGCGAAGGCGCGCTGATCGAACAGTTCGAGGACAAGATCGCCGGCCTGCTCGGCTTCGAGGCGGCCGTGTTCTGCATCACGGGCACCATGGCGCAGGTGACGGCCCTGCGCCTGGCCTGCCAGGACCGGGGGTCTTCCCTGGTGGCGCTGCACCCGACGTCGCACATCCTGCGCCACGAGCGGGGCAACCATGAATTGCTCGACCACTTCAAGGGCCTGATGCTGGGCGACCCGCACCGTCCGTGGACGGTAGACGACCTGCGCGCCGTGCCCGATGCGCTGGGCGCCGCGCAGGTCGAGCTGCCGATGCGTGAAATCGGCGGCCAGTGTCCGTCGTGGGAGGAGTTGAGCGACATCAAGCGGCACTGCCGCGAGCGCAATATCCATCTGCATATGGATGGCGCGCGCCTGTGGGAAGCGCAGGCCGGTTTCAAGCAGCCCCTGTCCGCCATCTGCGACGGCTTTGACTCCGTCTACGTGTCGCTGTACAAAGGCATCGGCGGCCTCGGCGGCGCCATGCTGGCCGGCAGCCGCCCGTTTGTCGAGCGGGCGCGCGAATGGTTCCGCCGCCAGGGCGGCAACATCGTCCACCGCACGCCCTACGTGGTGGCCGCCGCCATGCAGTTCGATGCGCGCCTGGCCGCCATGCCCCGCTATTTCGCGCGCACGCAATGGCTGTACGCGCTGCTGCGCGACTTTCCGGCCATCGCCGTCAATCCCGCCCAGCCGCAGGCCAACATGCTGCACCTGCACCTGCCCGTGCCGCGCGAGCGGGCCATCGCCATCCGCAACCAGGCGGCCGAAGACCACGGCATCTGGCTGTTCGGCCGCGCCAGCCACGCGGCACTCCCCGGGCACAGCGTGGTGGAATGGTATGTGGGAGACAACCTGCTGGAACTGCCGGACGACAGCGTGCGGCATGCCTTGCGCCTGCTGGACCAGGCCATGCGCGCCAGCGCATAATCGCGCAGGCCCGCGCAGGTCGGGTTGGCGCACGGCGCGCAAGCCGACACCGCCACCATCGTGACCAAAAAAAAGCGCCCGGAGGCGCTTTTTTCATTCATGGCCGCCGGGTCGGCCGCCACTACCTGCTTAGAACTTGTAGTTATAAGCGAGACCGATCAACTGCATGCGGGTCTTGAACAGGCCCTTGGTGGTTTCACCGTTGCCGGTGCAGCCAGTCTTGACAGGCGAGCAGTCGTTTGTGTAGTTGACGTCAGCATCCTTGAAGTCGATATAGCTGTAGGCCAGGTCGATCGAGGAATTGGCGTTCAGCTTCCAGTTCGCGCCGATCGAATACTGCATGCGGTCGCTGTCCGGCAAGGCCGGGTGGCGCAGTTCCGCGCTGCGCACTGGCGCCTGGTCGTGGGCGATACCGGCGCGCAGCATCAGGCTGTCGCTGTACTTGTAGTTGGTGCCCAGCGAGACGCGATAGGTGTCTTTCCAGTTCTGGCGGATGCGCTCGGCGCCTTCGGCCGTCGGCGGGAACTGGATGTCCAGGTTCTGCAGGCGCGAAGTACGGGTCCAGGTGACGTCGCCCATCAGGGCCCACTTGTCATCCATCTGGTGGAAGGCGTTGACCGACAGGGTTTCCGGCGTGCGCAGTTCCACCAGCGCCTCGGAATTGACCTTGTTCGATGCCTTGGCGATGAAGGCGTTCACGGCCGGGTTGCTCGTCACTTGCGAGAAATCCCAGATGGTGCTGCCCTTGAGCTTGTGCGAGATCGACGAACGGTAGGCGATGCCGAAACGCGTGCCTTCGTTCAGCTGGTACAGGTAGCCCAAATTGAAGCCGAAGCCCCAGTCATGGCCATCCATCGATGCGTGACCATCATTGATCGGGCCCTGCAGCGCGGCACCGGCAGCTTGTGCGGCTGCCAGGCCCTGGGTCTTGGCGATATTGGCCAGGAAGGCCTGCGATGCGGTCGGCGCAAATTTGCCCAGGAAAGCGACCGAACCAGGCACGTCCACGCCCTGGCCCAGTTCCGCCTTCATGTATTCAGCCGTCACGCCGAAACCGAACGAGTGATGCTGGTCCAGCTTGAACGACACGGAAGGATTCAGGGCGATGGCTTCGAGCTTGATATTGGTGATCGCATAGCGGCCATACCAGTCATTGCCGTAGTCGAGCTTGGCGCCATACGGCACGAACAGGCCCGCGCCGACCGTCCATTGATCGTTGATTTTCTTGCTGGCGTACAGGGCAGGCGCGAATACGGCGTCCGGCGCATAGTCCTTGGTGGCGCTGAACGGCTTGTGATTGTCAGGGACGGGGGCGAAGAAGGACTTCGAACCCGAATCCGTATAGGTCGAATGCGGCACCACCAGGGTGCCGCCGCCGACGAACTGCGTGCCTTCCAGGCGCGACAGGCCGGCCGGGTTGTAGAAAATGGTGGAAGCGTCGGCCGCTTCGGCGCCGCTGGCGTCAGCCGTGCCCTGGGCGGACACGCTTTGCGAGCCGAAACGGTAGCCCGATGCCTGGGCGGTGGAAGCGATGCCGGCGCATGCGACGGCGATGAGGAGGGGCAGATATTTATGTTTCAAGTTAGTCTCTCTTTATTATATGGATGGTCTTCGTCACATTGTCCCGGGCGGCTCAACCTCACCCGTCCTGCACTGTTCTTGCCGCCGTGAACTCCAATCCACTGACGGCATGTGCGAAGCATATAATATTTTCGAAAAAAAAGCGAACGATCGCTCTTTTTACGAAACAGTGTTGTTTTCCTCACCTTGCACGACGCTGTACGGCGGCAATACCGGCGCCGGCAGCGGGATCAAAAACCGCTTGCGCATCAGCGCCAGCATCTGCTCGGCCGGCACGGGGCGCGAGATGAAATAGCCCTGCACTTCATTGCACTGCAGGCCGCGCAGGATATCGAGCTGTTCGCGCGTTTCCACCCCTTCGGCCACCACGCTCATGCCCAGCGCATGCGCCATCGACAGGATGGCGCGCACGAAGACCTCGCCCTGCTCCGAGCGGCCCAGTTCCATGGTGAAGGCGCGGTCGATCTTCAGGCCGTCCATGGCAAACTTCTGCAGCTGCGACAGCGAGGAATAGCCGGTGCCGAAATCGTCGACCAGCAGGCGCACGCCCAGCGCGCGGATGGCCGACAGCTGCTCCACGGCGCGGTTCTGCTCATCCATCATGGCCGATTCCGTGATCTCCACCTCGATCATGCGCGCGTCGATGCGGTGGCGCGCCAGCGCGGACGCCAGCACCTGGTGCACGTCGCCGCGGCCGAACTGGCGCGCCGAGACGTTGATGGACACGGGCACCAGCTCCTGTCCTGCCGCCTGCCAGTGCGCCATCTGCAGGCACACTTTTTCGATGACCACCTCGCCCAGCTGCGAAATGAGGCCGCTGCTCTCGGCCACGGGAATGAATTCCAGCGGCGGCACCATGCCGTGCAGCGGATGGCGCCAGCGCACCAGCGCCTCCATGCTGCACAACTGCCCGCTCAGGGCGTCGACCCTCGGCTGGTAGACGACGAGGAACTGGTCCTGCTCCAGCGCCGCCACCAGGCTTTGCTCCAGTTCGCGGCGGTTGCGTATGGTTTCGAACAATTCGGGCTGGAAGAAGCGATGGTGGCCCTTGCCCGCCACTTTCACGGCATACATGGCGATATCGGCGTTCTTCAGCAGCACGTCCGTCTCGGCACCGTCGCGCGGATACAGGCTGATGCCGATGGAGGCGCCCATCTTGTGGCGTTCGCTGCCCAGGTAGAACGGCTCGTCGAAGGCGATGGCGATGCGCTGGGCCACCTGCTCGGCGCGGCTGTCGTCCTCCACCGGGTCGAGCACGACGACGAATTCGTCGCCGCCCAGGCGCACCACGTGGTCGCCCGGCCGCAGCACGGCCTTCAGGCGCAAGGAGGCGGCGCGCAGCACCTTGTCGCCCTCGGCGTGCCCCTGCGTGTCGTTGATATCCTTGAAGCCGTCGAGGTCGATGAACAGCAGCGCCAGCATGTGGCCCGTGATGGCGGCGCGCGCCAGCGCCCCGGGCAGGAATTGCTGCAGCCAGTAGCGGTTGGGCAAGCCCGTCAAGCCGTCTTCGTTGGCCAGGCGGCGCAGGTCGCGCTCGTGCTCCTTGGCCGTGCTGATATCCTGCAGGGTGACGGCCAGGCGGTCGCCGCTGCGCACGAGCCGGCGGCGTATCCAGCGCAGCTTGAATGGGTTGCCATCCGGCAATTCAATCTCTTCCTCGGAAAAGCCCGACTGCATGGCGGCCCGGTAATTGTGCATCAGGTCGCGGAAATACGGTTCGTGCGCGCGCGACTGCAGGCGCATGCCCAGCAGCTGCTCGCGGCGCACGCCGAAATAGCCGGCGCCCGGCTCGTTGCAGTCGACGATCTCGAAGTCGGCAATGGCGCCGTCGCCGTCGCGCAGGGCGGCAATGATGTAAAAGCCGTCGCTCGTGCCCTCGGTAGCCATGCGGTAGGCGTTGCGCACGCCTTCGGACTGGTGGTGGCGCCAGGCCAGGCGCAGCGACAGCACGGTGGCGACGACGGTAAAGGCCAGCAGCAGCAGGGTCACGGCCAGGGCGATGCCCGTGTAGATGGTGCGCGTTTCCTCGTAGGGGTGCAGCATTTCGCTGTCGGCCAGGCCCACGACGGCCGTGAATGGATAGGCTTTCAGCGCCTGCCAGCCCACGTAGCGGTTTTGCTTGTCGGAAAAAGCGAAGCGGCCGCCCGACTCCATGGCGCCGCCGTCCGTTTCCAGGAAGCTCGTATCGAGGAAGGGCGCGCCGCCATGCGCCCCATGCACGGGCAGCACGCGCGAGCCCAGGCGCATGCTGAACAGCTCGCCCTCTTCGCCCACCATGGCGGACATGCCCAGCTTGCCGAAATTGACGCTGTCATAGAACTCGGAGAAATAGCTGGAATGGATGGAAATGAGCAGCACGCCGTCAAAATTGCCATCCTCGTCTTCCAGCCGGCGCGTGAAGTGCACGAGGGTGTCGGCGGGGCCGGCGGCGGACGGGAGCGCGTTCGCCCGTCCCAGGGCGATGCGCAAGGCGCTGGAATTGCTGCGCCAGTGGCGCAAGAGGAAATCGCTGCGCTCGTTCGTGCGCAGCCGCGTCAGAGGCGCCGTAGCCGTCACGGGGTGGCCCTTGCGGTCGAGGATGGCAACGATGGCAAATTGCGGCAAGGCATACATGCCCTGCGTCTTCAGTTGATCCAGGCGCAGGTGGCCGCGCGAGTTTTCCCATTCATACTTGAGCTGCAGGGTCAGCTGGTCCATCTGCTCCAGGGTGCGCAGCAGATACTGGCTGTAGGCTTTCGACTGCGAGGCCACGCTGTCGAGCGCCTGCTGCTGCGCCACCTTTTTTTCCGCCTCCAGCTGCAGCAGGGTGGCCGTCCACAGCACGGCGCACAGGGCCAGGCACAGCATGGGCCAGGCGAGGATCAGGCGCAAGTTAGCCTTGAGAAAGTCGGCCCTGCTCATTTCCACCACGGCGGCGTTATTATTATTTACAAATTGTCGCAAAAACATGGTGCCAGCATCTGCCGTTTCTATATTTCTTTAGGGACACACAAATTACCACAGAGTCATGTTTACAGGGGATATGAGCGTGTAATTATGTGCGTATCCCGCATCCCGCCTGTCGCGCCTGCGTTACAATCACCATCCTTACCGTTGGAGAAATACATGCAGCAATATCAAGATTTGATCAAGACCGTGCTCGAAACGGGCAGCTGGCAGGACAACCGCACGGGCATCCGCACCCTGAGCGTGCCGGGCGCCATGATGCGTTTCGACTTGGCTAACGGCAATTTCCCTGCCGTGACGACCAAGAAACTGGCTTTCAAATCCGTGATCGGCGAATTGTGCGCCTTCCTGCGCGCCTCGCGCAATGCGGCCGAATTCCGCGCGCTGGGCTGCAAGGTGTGGGATCAGAACGCCAATGAAAATGCGCAATGGCTGGCCAACCCCTACCGCGAGGGCGAGGACGACCTCGGTCCCGTGTACGGCGTGCAGTGGCGACTATGGCCCGCATATAAATTGCTGGACGCGGCCAAGCCGGCGCAAATTGCCGACGCACAAGCCAACGGTTACACACTGGTCGCCCCCATCGTCGAAGACGGCGTGCAAAAAGTCTTGCTGTACAAGGCCGTCGACCAGTTGCGAGAATGCCTGGACACCATCATGACGAACCCGGGCAGCCGGCGCATCCTGTTCCACGGCTGGAATCCGGCCGTGCTGGACGCCGTCGCCCTGCCCGCCTGTCACTTGCTGTACCAGTTCATCCCGAACGCCAGCACGCGCGAAATTTCACTGTGCTTATATGTGCGCAGCAACGATATCGGCCTGGGCACGCCGTTCAATATCGCCGAAGGCGCCGCCCTGCTGCATCTGGTGGCGCGCCTGACCGGCTACACGCCGCGCTGGTTCACGTATTTCATCGGCGACGCGCACATCTATGAAAACCACCTCGACATGGTGGAAGAGCAACTCAAGCGCACGCCGTTCCCGGCGCCGCGTTTCGTCATTTCCGAACGCGTGCCCGACTACGCCAAGACGGGCAAGTACGAGCCGGAATGGCTGGAAAAGATCGAACCGTCGGATTTCTCGCTGGAAGGCTATGAACACCACGCGCCCATCAAGGCCGCGATGGCCGTCTGATGGCGGTCTCGCCGCTGGCCGCGCTGCACCGCAAGCTGTTTGACGAAACGGACGGCGTCAAGTTTTCCAAACTGAAAGACCGGCTGCTGAAAAAGCATGCTGCCGACGAGCGGCAAGCCGTGCTCGACATCCTGATCGCCTACGCAAGGGAAGGCCAGCTGCTGCACTGGCGCGCCTTCCTGATGAGCGATATCGTGCATCTGGTGGAAGGCAGCCAGCATGCGGCATTTTTTGCATGGGCACTGGGGCAGCCGGAACTGGCCTACCGGGCCGTCGACGGCTTGCTGAAAAGTATCGGCGTGGAAGCGTATGCGCCGCTGGTGGCGCTGGCGGCGTCCGGCGCCACGCGCCTGGACGTGCGCGCCAGGGCGATCAAGAGCCTGGCCGTGTTCAGCCGCCAGCCGTTTGACCAGGGCTTGCCGTCCGATCCCGGCCACTGGAAGGCGGAACAGCTGCGACTAAGCGCCGTGCTGGCCTGGCAAGCGGACGGCTATCCTGACGGTGCAGGCTACAAGGCGCCCGCCACGCATGAGACGCTGACCCAGCCGCTGTCGCGCCTGGAAATAGCAGCCGCCTTCCTGGAGCGCAACCTGGCGCTGCGGCGCCAGCGCGAACAGGACCTGGCGCAACCGTCGAACTGGCTGACGGTCGCCAGCGCCAAGGACATGGCCGGGATCGACGCGCAATGGGTCTTGCCGGAGATCTACCGCCGCTTCCTGGAATGGTATTCGCCGCTGCGCGTACATGTCGACGGCAAACGCTTCCCCCGGGGCCTGCACCTGTACGGCGCGGCCGAGCTGGTGAAGGCCCAGCACGGCTACTCCGTCCATGCCGTGAGCCTGCGCACAATCGCGGCCTGGCCGCCGAAGCTGGTGGTCATTGCCGATGCGGGCGGCGATCCGTACTGCGTGCACCTGGAAGAAAGAAGCATCGACGGCGACTTGCCCGTGTACCGCGCCGAACATGGCACGGGCGGATGGCGCTTCGAGCTCCATACGGACGATTTCATCGGCTTCCTGCACGAGATCGCGCTGGCGGCCTAGCCCGCGTCGCCTGCCGGTCCTCCCGGGCCGGGACCGCCCGTGCCGCCTGGCCCCCGCCCGCCCGGCGGACCGAAGCGCGGTTCGCGCTCGCCCTCTTTCGCCGCCGACGCGGCGCCGCCCAGGCGGTACGACAGCCCCACATAAATCATGCGTCCATCGAAGCGCCGCGTGCTCGTCTCGCGCAGGGAAGCGCTGTTGATGACGGTTTCCATCTTGTTGCTGCTGAACACATCGGTCACATTCATGACCAGGCTCAATTGCGGCGTCACCGTGTGGCGTAGACTGAGGTTCAGGGTATTGTTCGGCGAACGGTAGCCCTGTCCCGACAGCATCTTGCCTTGCATTTGCAAGGCCAGTTGCAGCTGGTTGGCCGGATCGATCTGGTAATTGAGGCGCGCGCGGCCGCTCAGGGCGTTGGCCGTGCGCGTGCTGCGGTTGCCCAGGTCGTCGGAACTGGTCTGCTGGCTGCGCGCCAGGTTGCCGCTCGTGTTCAGGGTCAGCGAAGGCGTGAGCTTGCCGCTGACGCTGAACTCCAGGCCGCTCGAATGGCTGCCCTCGCCGTTTTCGCGCGTCGTCAGCAGCACGTTATCGCTGATAAAGTAGCGGTAATCGACGATAGCGTCCGTGTCGCGGCGGTGGTAGGCGCGCAAGCTGCTTTCCAGGCCGGCGATCTTCGTTTCATAGCCGACCTCGAACGAATCCGTCTGCGTGGGTTTCAGCTTCGGATTGCCGGCCGACACATTAAATTCGTCGCGGTAAACCACATACGGGTTCAAATCGCCCGCGTTCGGGCGGCGGATGCGGTGCGCATAGCTGAAGCGCAGATTGCTCTCGTCGCTGACCTTGTACGTGGCGAACAGGCTGGGAATGTAGTTGACGTAATTGTTGCCGGCCTCGACGCCGCTGGTGATCTGGCGCACGGTCAAGTCCGTGTATTCGGCGCGCACGCCGGCCAGCGCGCCCCAGCGCTCGCTCAGGCGCATCTGGTAGGAGCCGTACAGGGCCACGGTGCGCTCATCCATCTCGAAACGGTTGCTGCGCATGCGGTTGACGGTTTCAAGCAGGCCGCCCGGCTTGATGTCCGCGTACAGGGTGTCGAAACTGCTCTGGTTGTCGGCCACCTTGTAGCCGAGCTTGGCCGTGCCGCCCGCCAGCGGGCGCTCGTAGTCGCCGCTGAAGTCGACGATGCGGTTGCCCGTCTCGCTGTGCTGGCGCGCGCGGCTGTCGTAGGCGTTCACGGGCGCGACCGCGTAGGTATTGGCGTAATCGCTGTCGCTCTCGTTGGTCGAGGACGACACGCGCAGGTCGATCTTGAGGGTTTCGCCCGGCAATTCTCCCTTGTGGTCGTAGCGCGCGCCCCAGCTGTAGTTGCGGCTGTCGCCATTGCGCACGGTGCTGCGCACATAGTCGGCTATGGTGCTGCCCGTGCTGTCACCGTTGATATAGCGGTCGAGCGAGCGCTGGTCGTTGCTGCGCCCGTTATACGAGACGCTGGCGGCCAGGGTGTCATTGGCGTTCAGGTTGTAATTGACGGTGCCGTGCAAACCCAGCGAGTCGTTCAAGCCGTTGCTGGTGGAATGCTGGCTGCTGGGGGCGAAAGCACCGGTGCCGCGTTCCAGGCGCTCACGGCTGACCTCGCCCACGGAATTGCGCCCGTCGTGGCGCACATTGATGCCGCCCTGGTAGCCCCACGGCCCTTCATTGTACGAGCCGGAGACGGAGCTGTTGTAGCGCCCGGCAATGCCCGCATTCGCATTCACGGTGGCAAAGCCGCCCGGCTTGCGGTTGCGCCGCATCACCAGGTTCAGGATAGGCCCGCCGCCCGCCTCGTTGCCGAACTGGGCGCCGGGATTGTTGATCACTTCCACCGATTCGATATCGTCGGCCGCCATGGCGTTCAGGGTGGCGCCGCGCGCATCGCCCTGCAGCATGGCCGAGGGCTTGCCATCGATCAATATCTGCACATTGCTGCTGCCGCGCAGGGACACGGAACCGTCTGGATCGACGGCAACGGATGGCACATTGTTCAAGGCGTCGGCTGCCGTGCCGTTGCTGCTGCCGACATCGGACTTGACGTCGTAGACTTGCCGGTCGATGCGGCCCGTGGGACGTTCGGCCGTCACGCTGACGGACGGCGGCGCGTCCACGGCGGGCGCCTTGGCAGGCGGCTTGACGACGGTATCACCGGTAATGGTTTGCGCCTGGACAGCGGCGCCGGAGACGAGCAGGCTGCCGCCCGCCAGGCAATGGAAAAAAAGTTTATGCATTTGGCTAAAGATAATCGAGACGCTACGGATGAGGCACTACGCCGCAGCGTGAGAGCACATGCCAAGCATGCCACGATTGCAAGGAGCAAAGCAAATGCGAACCATTGTTATTTACTTCAATTTACAAATCTCCGGCGCTTGTGGCATTCCAGCCTCATGCCATGCAGCTTGCGCTGCCCGGGATATCTCCGCAGCCCGTAAGTGTCGCAAGCACCGTGTTGCCATGGCCGGCACCCGCGTCGCGCACGTATTTGGGGGCCTGGCGCAGATGGGGGCAAGCCGGTCCGCTGCCCGGACATGGCGCGAATCCAATCGCATTGCTGCCGCTTCGCCGGCCGCGCAACGAGCCGTTTCTCGAACATGGCGAAGTAGCGTCAAGTGTTCGCCGGCCTCAAAAACGGTACGCCAGGCTCGCCAGCAAGGTCGGAGTATGGGTCGACGATTCTGTCTGCGACGCCCCTCCGCGGGTACGCCAGGCCAGCGTCACGCCTCCAGTCCATGCGGCGCCTGCGTACCGAACGCCGACGCCAGTGCCGGCCAGCGTGCGCCGGTTGCTCGTGCTCGCCCAGGCGTCCTTGCTGATGTCAATTCGCCCCATATCGTAGAAGACGAACGGCACCGCCGCCCCGCTTGTGTAGCGTACCTCGGCCTGTGCCAGCCAGCCGCTGTCACCGTACGCTTCACCGTTCGGATACGCGCGCACACCGTTCACGCCACCAATGCCCAGCTTCTCAGACGGGTCGAGGTTGTTCCCCGCGCGCTGCACCGAGAGGCGACCATAGAGGTCAATCTTGCTATTGAGGGACTGAAGACGCGCCAGATCGATGTTCAGCTTGGAGAAACCGCCGGCCGTGCGGGCGCTTGCACTGTCCATGGCCTCGCTTGCCTTATCCAGTCCGAGGCGCCCATGCACCCACGAGACGACGCCGTAGGTGATGCCGGCGTAAATGAATTGGTCGCGCACGTCAAACGAGACACTGACCGGCACGACTGTACTTCGCTTGTCACTGGACGACGACGTCGCCCCTTGGCGGTCCTGCAGCGACTTGCGGTCGACGCTTGCCGAGACAATCAGATTGCGCGACTGCGAGCGGATGATGGGATAGCTCATCCCGACGCTCGCCACGTCCGCCGTGCCGCGGGCACCGAGGGCCGCGAAGCTGCCGGCAAGTTCGTAGTACGAATGCGTGTAACTGGCGCGTCCGCGCAAGCCGCTGTAGCCGAGCGGTGCCGCATACGCCACCGATCCGAACCACATTTGGGCATCCGTATATAGCGCCTGCAGGGAAAGCTGATCACCGAGCATGAACGGACTGTCGGCATCCAGGCTCGCGTGGAGACGCATGCGGCCAGTCGCCCGCGTACCAAAATTGTCTAGCCCCGCTTCCCCCTTATAGCGATGGTCCCTTTGCACATCGACGATCAAGTCGCCGGTGCCGACCTCCTTTCCAGGGCGCATCAGCGGCGCCGTGACAATGCCTGGCTGATCGTTCAATAGCAGGGTCGTGCGCTCCAGCATATGCGCCTCGATCAAGGTGCCCTTCGGCAGTGCCGACAGGAAGCCTTGCGCCCCTGACGTCAATGCTCCATCACCTGTCGCCTGCACAAGACCATAGCGACCTTCGAGGATCTCGATGCGCAGTTCGCCAGCGGACAGGTCCTGTTGTGGCAGGTAAGCTCGCGCGAATGGATAGCCGGCCTGCTGGTAACGGGAGGTAATGTGGGTGGCGAGCGCGGACAGGCCGGCGAAGTCATATGTCTTGCCAGTGACAGGGCCAAGGCCGGCGAGCAGCTCCGTACTCGGGATCTGTGTGTTGCCGTTTATCGTCACGCGCTGCAGCGTTATTTGCATGCCACCGGAAACCTGTTGCGCCGGTTGAGGCGCAGGCAGCACGCGCAGCGTGGGTGCCGCGCGGCTGGTCGGCTGCGGCAGCGTACGCGCATTTTCCTGCAGCAGTGTGCCCGCGTCAGGCACTTGCTGGGCAAGCGCGGGCATGCAGGTCGTGACGAACAGCGTCATCGGCAAAAGAGTGGATGAATGCTTCATGGCGTACTCATGATCAGGGTGTGTCAAAGACTGTTCGGCGCCGGGGAGTTGTCGGTATCGCTGCTTGCGCTGGCAGGCATGCGGATGCCGCCAGATACGACCATCACATCGAGATACTTGACATCACGGTTGGCACCTGCACCTTGGCTCGACGATTGGCGACGCTGCGGGGTGCTGGCCGGTGCTGCATTGGCACCGGCCTCCCCGCCCATAGCAGTCTGCGCTGTGCCTGACTGCGGCGCGGTCACGCTTTCAGCCACGGCGACATAAGCCAGCCCGCCTACCGCGGGCGCGACAAACGACGACGCAATACCTACCGCCTGCGGCGTGATCGTCGCCGCTGCGGCAGTAGCAGATGAGTTTTCCCGGGCCGGTGCCGTCAATATGCTGCCTGTGCTTGAGCTTGACGCAGGCATGACGTAGTTGCCGGCATCGGCACCGATCAACGTGAGACCAGTGACGCTGACCGGAATGGCAATACCGGGGGCTGACTGTGCGAATTTCGCCGTGGCCGACGTGGCATCGAGGTTAATGATATCGTTGGCGACGAGCCCTGCAAGCGTTCCTGGCGTTGAAATCGTCGCCGCCGTCGTGCCATCAGCCGTTTTATCGGCAACGGCGAGACCGCTCACGCTAACAGGCTTCGGCGTGATGGCCGCCGTCACGCTGGCGGGCGCATTCACGCTGTAGTTCGCCGCCAGGCCTGTGCCGTCGCCCAGCTGGCCGCCGCTCACGGCCACGGTCTTGCCGTTGCCGGCATTCTTGTCACTGAATGCGCCGCTCAATGCGCCCAGCGTCACGGTTT